>NZ_JBILJW010000035.1:0-11110 GCF_044377035.1 Silanimonas sp. | reverse complement strand
CCTGCGCCGCGTCAACGAGCGGGAAGGGTTCCACCGGCGGCGGCACCAGGCGGCCGTCTGCGAAACGTTCCAGCAGCCAGAGCATGCCTTCGCGCAGTCGCGGCGCTTCCGCGGACAGGAAGCTGAGATTGGCCGCCAACACGCTGCGGTTGCTCGTGGTCATGGCCAGCGGGTTGAAGCGCGGCGTGCGCCACCAGTCCCAGGCCAGCTTCAGCCAGTTCACGCGGCCGTCCTTCGGCAGCATCGAAGCGAAGCCGTAGATCACCAGCTTGCCCATCGGGGCCAGCGCATCGAAGCTGGCCTTCAGGGTCGAGACGCCGTTGGCGTCGAACACCGCATGGAACCCGTCCGGCGCGATCGACTTCGCTGCCGCGATCCAGTCGCCCGCCGATTTGTCGATGACGTGGGTGGCGCCGAGCGCCTTCGCCGCGTCGATCTTGTGCGCGGCGCCGACGACGCCCGTGGCTTCGACACCGGCGAGCCGCGCCAACTGCAGCAGGGCACCGCCCACGCCGCCGGCAGCGGAGTGCACCAGCCAGCGCTCGCCGGCCCTCGGATACACCTGCTGATGCGCCATGAACCACGCGGTGAGGAACACCGTGGGCAGCGCCGCGGCTTGCTCGCTAGAGAGCGAGGGCGGCGTAGCGAACACGCGGTCTGATGGCAGGCAGATCGCGCTGGTGTAGCCGCCGAACAGCGTCACGCCGATGGCGCGGTCGCCGAGCTGCCAGCCCTCGACGCCGTCACCGACCGCATCGACCACACCGGCCACCTCGAAGCCCGGCGTGATCGGGTAGCCGTGCAGGCGCTTGGCGCTCTCGTACAGGCCCATGCGGATGATGCCGTCGGCGTAATTGACGCCGCAGGCTTCGACGCGCAGCCGCACCTCGCCGGCCTTCGGCAGCGGATCGGGGGACTCGACGAGGCGCAGGGCGTCGTAACCGCCCGGGCGTTCGATGACGATGCGGCGCACGCGGATCAGCCGCCCGCTGGTCGGCGCCAGTGCGCCACGCCGATCGCGATCGGCAGCGGAATCGCCAGCATCGCGATGAGCATCCACAGCGGGTGCGGCAGCAGGCTGAGATTGATGGCGCAGAGCCCCACCATCAGCAGGCCGAGGGCGATGCCGAGGCCCTTCCAGCGCGGCCGGGCGATCGTGGTGGCGACCAGCACGGCCACGGTGGTCGCGATGGCATAGGCCAGCAGTACCCACGCTTTCGCCGCGAGCGGCATCGCTTCGACGAAGCCCGCCATCTGCGCCGCGTCCTTCGGGTCGATGCCCGTGGGTAGCGGCCAAACGGCGTGTCCGACGGCCTGGAGGCCGGCCACCGTCAGCGACATCGCGACGGCGCCGGCGAGGAACGCGAGGATCAAGCGAAGCATGGACGTCTCCCTCCCGAGGAGCGCCCAGCCTGCGTCAGCCCACGCGAAAAAGGAAACGGGCCCGAAGGCCCGTTCCTGGTCCAGCGATGGCGTGGCCGATCAGGCCGGACGCGTGCCGTCGCGGCGCTGGCCGCCCTGACGCTGGCCACCACCACCGTTGCCACCGTCGCGGCGCGGGCCGCCGGCGTGGCCCTGCGGGCGGCCGCCGTCACGGCGCGGGCCGTGGGCATGGCCGTCGCGGCGCGGGGCGGCGGCATTGCCACCCGGGCGCTGACCATCACGGCGCGGCGGACGCGGGCCGTCCGGGCGACGCGCGCGCTGCTGGCCGGCCGTGCTGTCGTCGTTGATGTCGTTGCCGTCGCGGAAGCTCCAATCCGGCGGGAAGCCGTCGAGGCCGCGCACTTCCAGCGGGTCCTTGAGGATGCGCTGCACCTGGCGGAGCAGCTTGGCTTCGTCCTTGGAGACCAGCGAGATCGCTTCGCCCGTGCAGCCGGCGCGGCCGGTGCGGCCGATGCGATGCACGTAGTCCTCGGGGACCATCGGCAGCTCGAAGTTGATGACGCGCGGCAGGGCGGGGATGTCGAGGCCGCGGGCGGCGATGTCGGTCGCCACCAGCACGCGTACGGTGCCCTTCTTGAAGTCGCTGAGCGCGCGCAAGCGGGCGTTCTGCGACTTGTTGCCGTGGATCGCCTCGGCCGGGATGCCGGCGGCGGTGATCTGCTTGGCGAGGCGGTCCGAGCCGTGCTTGGTCTTGGCGAAGACCAGCGTCTGGTCCTGGTAGTGCGTGGAGAGCAGCTGCAGCAGCACTTCGCGCTTCTGGGTGTCGCGCACCGGGTGGACGCGGTGCGTCACCATCGCGGCGACGGCGTTCGGCGGCGTCACCTGGATTTCCTGCGGATCGCGCAGGGCTTCCTTGGCGATCTCGCGGATGGCCTTGTCGAAGGTGGCCGAGAACAGCATCGTCTGGCGCTGCTTCGGCACCATCGCGATGATGCGGCGGATGGCCGGCAGGAAGCCGATGTCGAGCATGCGGTCGGCCTCGTCGAGCACCAGCACCTGCACTTCGCGCAGGTCGACGTTGCGCTGCTGCATGTGGTCGATCAGGCGGCCTGGGCAGGCCACGATGATGTCGACGCCGCGGCGCAGGGTGTTGGCCTGGTTCACCAGCGAGACGCCGCCGTAGACGACGGCCATCTTCAGCGACAGGTGCTTGGCGTAGTCGCGCAGGTTGTCGTGCACCTGCTGCGCCAACTCACGCGTGGGAGCAAGAATCAGTGCGCGCGGGTTCCGCGAGCGCTCACCGGCGGCGAGCTTCTGCAGCAGCGGCAGGCCGAACGCGGCGGTCTTGCCGGTGCCGGTCTGCGCGCCAGCCAGCAGGTCGCGGCCTTCGAGGGCCGCCGGGATGGCTTCGGCCTGGATCGGCGTGGGCGTGGTGAAACCGAGGCCGTCGAGCGCACGGCAGAGCGCGGGCGTGAGCCCGAGGGATTCAAACGTCATGAGAGAACACTCCAAAAGCGAAAAACCCGGAGCGTTCCCTGGAACCGCGCTGCGAGAGGGGGCGGACGAACCGCTGACGGTGCCCTTGGGCGGGCGGAAGGGCCGGGGCGACGGCTTCAAGCCGAGGCGCGCGGCCGGCGTGGGGACCTTGGATCACCCGGCACCGGAAGCCGCGCACCCTACGGCAAGCGCGTCGCCCGCGCCAGCCCGGCGCTCGGACGGTTCAGCCGGGAGCCATCGGTGTCAGGACCGGTGGGGCACGAGGAGCACGTCGGCGTCGAGCTTGGCCAGCAGGCGCTGGCCGACACTGCCCAACAGGCCGCCGAGCCACGGGCCGTGGCCCCGGGTGCCGAGCACCACGAGGTCCGCGCCACGTTCTGCGGCCTCCCGTTCGACCGTCTCCGCCACGTCGCCGCGGCGGAAGTGCGCCACCCAGTCCGGGTAGCGGGCGGACAGCGCGGCGAAGCGTTCCAACGCGCCTTTCTCCGCCTCGGCGGTGAAACGCTCGAGCGCGGCGGGGTCGGGCTGGACGAGGGCGAGCGTGGCCTCCGGCAGCGAGGGATGCACGTGCAACAGGTGTTTCTCCGCGGCTGGCGCGAGCACGGCGGCCCAGGGCAAGGCGTGCTCGGCGCTGGGGCTGAAATCGGAAGCCCCGAGCACCCGTCGCCAAGGCGCGGTGGCCGGCCGGCGGCAGACCAGCAGCGGCAACGGGCTGGCGTGCACCGCGGCCTGCGCGGTGGTGCCGAGCAGCCGCTGCCCCAGCCCGGTCGGGGCATGGGCGCCCAGCACCAGCAGGTCGCCACCGAGCTCGGCAGCGAGGGCGCCGAGGTCTCGGCGCGGCTGGCCCACGAGGCAGTGCAGGGCGATATCGGGATGGGTCAGCGAGGCCAGCCGGGCCCGTTGCTGGCTGAGACGTGCGAGGCCGGCTTCCTGCAGGGCTTCAAGGCCGATCCACGCCACGCTGCCCGGGTCGCCCCAGGCCGAGACGACGGGCAGTGGTTCGACCACATGCATCAGGCTGAGCCGCGCCCCGAGGGCGACGGCGAGCGCATCGGCGCGCCGCAGCGCGTCGTCGGCGCAGGCGCTGAAATCGCTGGCCACGACGAGGTGGGATGGGGCGGGGGTGGACGCTGCGTTCGACATGGCCGGAGCTCCCGGGGGCGATGAGGCCACCATGCGCGGCTGGAATGGGCCGTCGCATGACCTCGGTCAAGTATCCTGCGCCGATGTGGAACGACCTGCGCCGAGGGCTCTGGATCGCCCTCGCTTACACGGCGTTGGGGCTGGGCGTGATCGGCATCTTCCTGCCCGGCCTGCCCACCACGCCGTTCATCCTGGTCGCCGCGTGGGCCGCCGCGAAAAGCTCGCGCCGCCTGCACCAATGGCTGCTCGACCACCGCCTGTTCGGGCCGATGGTGCGCGACTGGCAGGCCCGCGGCGCGGTGAGCCGGAAGGCGAAGCGCATGGCCGTCCTGATGATGTCGCTATGCGCCGTGCTGATGTTCGCCACCGCGCCGCAGTGGTGGATGGCCGCGACCGGCACGGCCTGCATGGCCGTCGTCGCGATCTGGCTCTGGCGTCGGCCTGAGTAGTCCGCGGGGCCGCTCAGGGCGCTGCGTCGAGGATCCGCTTCGCGCCCTTGTAGCTGCGCGTCCAGTGCGGCGCGGTGAGGGCATCGATGCGCACGCGGCCGCCGCGGCTGGGCGAATGGATGAAGCGACCTTCGCCGACATAGATGCCGACGTGGTCGATCCGGCCCCGCCCTTGGCGGAAAAACACCAGGTCGCCGGCGGAGAGCGCGGTCTTCTCGACCGGCGTGCCGGCGCCGACGAACTGGTCGTTCGCGGTTCGCGGCAGTTCGAGCCCCAGCGATTCACGGAAGACGTAGGACGTGAAGCCCGAGCAGTCGAAGCCCCGTTGCGGCGTGGTTCCGCCGAACCGGTACGGCGTGCCGATCAAGCCCATCGCCTGCATCAGCAAGTCGTCGGCACGCAGGTCGAGCGGCACCGCGTCGCTGGTGCGGTCGCTGTGCAGGGCGCGGGGTTCGGAGGCGCTCTCGCCGGACGTCTCGTCGCGGTCGCCAAGGCTGGCGCAGCCGGAGAGCAGGCCGAGCGCAAGCGCCAGCGCCGCGGCGCTTGGCGCGGCGCCACGGGCGGCGGGATAATGGCGGGGCAGGGCGTTGCGGCCGTTCATGGCCGCGGAGTCTGCCCCAATCCGCGCGCTGTCTTCCAGCGCCCCACCCCGAGTTTTGGAATCCCCATGAAGATCGAGAAAGACCACGTCGTCCGCCTGCACTACACCGTGTCCGAGGCGGGTGGCGAGGCCATCGAGAGCTCGCGCGAGAGCGAGCCGCTGGCCGTGCTGATCGGCCACAACGCCATCATCCCGGGCCTCGAGGCCGCCCTCATCGGCCGCGAAGCCGGCGAGACCTTCGACGTCACCGTGGCGCCGGACCAGGCCTACGGCGAGCGCCGTCCGGGTCTCGTGCAGCGCATCCCGCGCAAGCATTTCAAGAACCAGAAGCTGGCCGTGGGCATGCAGATCGTGGTCCCGACGCAGATGGGCCCGCGCCCGGTCACTGTCGAGAAGATCGGCCTGTCGGTGGTCGACGTCGACTTGAACCATCCGATGGCCGGCAAGAGCTTGAGCTTCAACGTCGAGGTCGTCGACGTCCGCGAAGCGACGGCCGAAGAGAAGGACCACGGCCACGTCCACGGCGAGGTTGGCGTGGAGCACTGACGCCCGCATCGAAAGGCCCGTGTCCCAGGCGCCCCGCGGCCGTATGCTGTGGGGCGTTTTCATTTGGCGAGCCAGTGGCATGCGAGAACCGATTCTCCCGCCCGATACGCGGATCGACGTGCTGGACCGCCTGCGCGGTTTCGCGCTGCTCGGCATCTTCCTGATGAACATCGAGTACTTCGGCCGCCCTTTGCAGGACTACGTGCTGGGCATTCCCGCCGGCTTGCAGGGCCAGGATGCCGCGGCCGCATGGTTCGTCTACACCTTCGTGCAGGGCAAGTTCTGGGTCCTGTTTTCGCTGCTTTTCGGCATGGGATTCGCCGTGATGGCGGACCGGGCGCGCGACGCCGGCCGGCCGTTCCTCGGCACCTACCTGCGTCGAACCGTGCTGCTGGCGCTCTTCGGTCTGCTGCACATCGCCCTGCTGTGGGATGGCGACATCCTGCTGTCCTACGCCGTCACGGCGCTCGTCCTGATGGCCTTCCTGCACGTGCGGGGCCACGCCCTGTGGCTGGCGGGTGCGGCGCTCTACCTCGGCGCGAGTGCGCTGGCCGCGCTGAGCGGCCTCGTGTTGCAGCTCCTGCCGCCAAGCCAGCTCGCGCCGATCGCTGCGCAAATGGACGAAGCGACCGCCCAAGCGCAGATCGCCGTCGAGGTCTACGCCCACGGCAGTTTCGTGGCCGTGGCCCAGCAGCGCCTCGAGACGGTCTTCACCTACATGGTGCCCAGTGCGTGGCCGATGCAGATCCCCAGCATCCTCGGCGTGTTCCTGATCGGCGCCTGGCTCGTGCGTTCCGGTCGCATGGTGGACGTCGTCGCGCATCGGGGCTTCTTCATGCGTCTGCTGATGGTGACGCTGCCGCTGGCTGTCCTCGGCGTGGGCGCCAGCCTGGCGGTGGGAACGCAGTTCCCCGCTGGCGAGGATTTCCCCCGGGCCATGCTGGCCACGGGCCTGATGATGCTGGGCAACCTGCCGGCGTCGCTCGCGATCGTGAGCGTGTTCGCGCTCCTGGCCGGAAGCGGCTTCGGCGCGCGCATGACTGCCGTCCTGGCGCCGGCCGGGCGCATGGCCCTCACCAACTACCTGACGCAATCCCTGGTCTGCAGCCTCGTGTTCTATGGATATGGCCTCGGCCAGTACGGCGAGTGGGGCCGTGCCAGCCAGGTGGGCTTCGTGGTCCTCGTGTTCGTGCTCCAGGTGCTGGCCAGCCGCTGGTGGATGGCGCGGTTCGAGTTCGGTCCTCTGGAAGGCCTCTGGCGTGCCGGTACCCATCTGCGTGCGCCGCGCTGGCGCGCGGCGGGCCACTGAGGTCGCTGGATCCGTGGCATGACGATCGGAGAAGCGGCCGCACGCCGCGATGTTCTGGTGGTGGGTGGCGGCGTCATCGGCCTCGCCTGCGCGCAGGCGCTGTCCGCCGCCGGCCGCTCCGTGCTTCTGCTCGAACGCGACCGCATCGGCGCGGCGACCAGCCACGGCAACTGCGGCACGCTCACCCCGAGCCACGCCTTGCCGCTGGCTGCGCCGGGAATGGTGGCGAAGGCGTTAGGCTGGATGCTCAAGCCCGACGCCCCCTTCCTCGTCCGGCCGCGGTTCGACCCGGCGCTGTGGGCGTGGCTGCTGCGCTTCGCCGCGCGCTGCGACGAGCGCACCTTCCGCGCCGCGATCGCTCCCAAGGCCGCGCTGTTGAGCGCGTCGCAGGCCCTGCTCGATGCGCTCATCCCATCGCGCGACCTCGATTGCGGGCATCGCCGGGACGGCTTGCTCTACGTCTGGCGCGATGGCGCCGCCTTCGAGGCCGGTCGTCGAGGACATGCCGTGCTGCGGGAGCACGGCATCACCGTGGACGAATGGGACGGCGCGCGCACCGAACGCGAGGAGCCGGCGCTGCGGGAGGGCGTGGCCGGTGGGTTGTTCTTCCCCGACGACGGGCATCTGCGTCCGGATCGCTACACCACCGAACTTGCTCGCATCGCAGCGCAGGACGGTGCCGTCATCGAGGAGGGTGCCGACATCGTCGAGCTCGTCCGCGACGGCGACGCTTGGAAGGCCACGGCGCGCGACGGCCGGTCATGGCGTGCCCGTGAGCTGCTGCTGGCCAGCGGCCCTTGGGCGGCGCATATGGCCGGCACGCTCGGTCTTCGCCTGCCGATCATCCCCGGCAAGGGCTATTCGATCACCTACGAACGCCCGACGCTGGCGCCCCGCCGCCCACTGGTGCTGAAGGACCATTCGGTCTGCGTCACCGCCTGGGACGACGGCTACCGGCTGGGCAGCACGATGGAGTTCGCCGGCTACGACGAGCGACTCACCCGCGCCCGCCTCGACGCCCTCGAACGCGGCGCTGCCGCGGTCCTGCGCGAGCCGACCGGCCCGATGAAGCGCGAGGAATGGTTCGGCTGGCGACCGATGACCTGGGACGACCTGCCGATCCTCGGCGCCGTCCCCGGCCAACCCGGCCTGTGGCTGGCGGTCGGGCACGGGATGATGGGCATGGGCATGTCGGCGGTGACCGGGCGCCTGCTCGCCGACCTCGTGACCGGCCGGCCCCCCGTGATCGACCCGACCCCTTACGCCATCACCCGCTTCGGCTGAGCGACACTGCGCGCATGGACCTGTTCTCGCTCCGACGCGGCCGCGCGCCGCTGCTGATCAGCGTGCCGCACGACGGCGCGCATATCCCGCCAGACCTCGCGGCGCGGATGACCCCCGAGGCCCGCCGCGCGCCGGACACCGACTGGTGGATGTCGGCGCTCTACGGCCCGATCGCCGAGGCGCTCGATGCTTCGCTGATCGTTCCCACGCACTCGCGCTACGTGGTCGACCTGAATCGCCCGCCGGACGATGTCTCGCTGTATCCCGGCCAGAACACCACCGGCCTGTGCCCCGCCGTGCGCTTCAGCGGAGATCCGGTCTACTTGGACGGGCAGGGTCCGGATGCCGACGAGATCGCGGCGCGCGTCGAGACCTATTGGCGCCCCTACCACGAGGCCCTCGCGGCCGAATTGGCCCGCCTGCGCGAGCGGCATAGCCGCGTGCTGCTTTGGGAGGGCCACTCGATCGCTTCGACCGTTCCCTTCCTGTTCGAGGGCGAATTGCCCGAACTGAACGTGGGCACCGCGACCGGGGCGAGCTGCCGTGCCGCGGTGGAAACCGCGCTCCACACCGCGCTCCAGAGGCAATCGCGGTTCTCCTGGGTGCTCAATGGGCGCTTCAAGGGCGGCTACATCACCCGTCACTACGGGCGTCCCGCCGAAGGCATCGACGCGGTGCAGCTTGAGACCGCCCAGCGCGCCTACATGGTTGAACCCGATGGGGGCTTCGAGCCGGAACGGGCCGCACCGCTGCAGGGGCAGGTGCGCGCGCTCATCGAGGCAGCGCTCCGGGCCTGATCCGGGTGGCGCATCGGGTAAATGCGCGATAAATCGCGACGGAATCGTCAGCACACCGTCATCTTGGGCGTGTAAATCTATCGTTAACCGGGGCCCAGCCCGCCCCCCGGTGCACGGAGCCCGCCATGACCCCCGGAATGACCCTCGCCCGCTTCGTCGTCGCCGGCTTCATCGCCGTGCTGATGCTGGCGATCTCCAAGGCCGAAGCCTCCGCCTGACGCGCGCCCACCGGCGCGCGTCGTCGTTTCCGAGGCTCAGACCTCCAGCGATGCGAGGTCGCCCTTCGTCTCCAGCCAGCTCTTGCGGTCGCCCGCGCGCTTCTTGCTGAGCAACATGTCCATCAGCGCGCTGGTTTCGCCGGCGTCCTCGACCGTCAGCTGCACGAGGCGGCGCGTGTCCGGATGGATGGTCGATTCGCGCAGCTGCGAGGGGTTCATCTCGCCCAAGCCCTTGAAGCGCGTCACCGTGACCTGGCCGCGGATCTTCTCGCGCTCGATCTTCTCCAGCAGCAGGCGCTTCTCTTCCTCGTCCAGCGCGTAGAAGACCTGCTTGCCCACGTCGACGCGGAACAGCGGCGGCATCGCCACGAAGACGTGGCCGGCGCGCACCAGCGCCGGGAAATGCTTGAGGAACAGCGCCGAGAGCAGGGTGGCGATGTGCAGGCCGTCCGAGTCGGCGTCGGCGAGGATCACCACCTTGCCGTAGCGCAGGCCGTCGATGTTGTCGTGGCCCGGGTCGCAGCCGATGGCCACCGCGAGGTCGTGCACTTCCTGCGAGCCGAGCACCGAGCCCGACTCGACCTCCCAGGTGTTCAGGATCTTGCCGCGCAGCGGCAGGATGGCCTGGAAGTCCTTGTCGCGCGCCTGCTTGGCGCTGCCGCCGGCCGAGTCGCCCTCGACGAGGACGAGTTCGGTGCGGCCGAGGTCCTGCAGGATGCAGTCGGCCAGCTTGCCGGGCAGGGCAGGCCCTTGCGTGATCTTCTTGCGGACGACCTGCTTCTCGGTCTTCAGGCGGGCCTGAGCGCGGGCGATCGCCATCTGCGCGATGGCCTCGCCCTGCTCGACGTGCTGGTTCAGCCAGAGCGAGAAGGCGTCGTGGGCCGCGCCCTCGACGAAGGCCGCGGCCTGCCGCGAGGAGAGGCGCTCCTTGGTCTGGCCGCTGAACTGCGGATCGCCCATCTTCAAGGAGAGGATGAAGCTGGCGCGGTCCCAGACGTCCTCGGGGGCCAGCTTCACGCCGCGCGGCAGCAGGTTGCGGAAGTCGCAGAACTCGCGCAGCGCATCGGTGATGCCCGAACGCAGGCCGTTCACGTGGGTGCCGTGCTGCGCGGTGGGGATCAGGTTGACGTAGCTCTCCTGCGGGCACTCGCCTTCGGCGGTCCAGCACAGAGCCCATTCGGCGATCTCGCCTTCCTTCGCCAGCTTGCCGACGAACAGGTCGGCCGGCAGCCAGTCCGGCTCCCCGCCGCGGGCGGCCAGCTCGCCCTTCAGGTAATCGCGCAGGCCGTCCTCGTAGTACCACTCGTTGCGCTCGGCGGTGGCCTCGTCATAGAGGGTGACCTTGAGGCCGGGGCAGAGCACGGCCTTGGCCCGCAGCAGGTGGCGCAGGTGGCGCAGGTTGTACTTCGGCGTGTCGAAGTACTTCGGGTCGGCCCAGAAGCGCACCCGCGTGCCGGTGTTGCGCTTGGCGACGGTGCCGATGGTCTCCAGCGGCGAGAAGCGGTCGCCGTCGCGGAACTCCATCCGGTACTCGCTGCCCTCGCGACGGATCTGCACGATGACCTTGGTGGACAGCGCGTTCACCACCGAGACGCCGACGCCGTGCAGGCCGCCGGAGAAGGCGTAGTTCTTGCCGCTGAACTTGCCGCCCGCATGCAGGCGGGTGAGGATCAGCTCGACGCCGGGGATCTTCTCCTCCGGGTGGATGTCCACCGGCATGCCGCGGCCGTCGTCGTTCACCTCGCAGCTGCCGTCGGCCCAGAGCGTCACTTCCACCGTCTTCGCGTGGCCGGCCAGGGCCTCGTCCACGGCGTTGTCGATGACCTCCTGCGCCAGGTGGTTCGGGCGCGTGGTGTCGGTGTACATGCCGGGGCGGCGCTTGA
>NZ_JBILJW010000053.1:0-3147 GCF_044377035.1 Silanimonas sp. | reverse complement strand
GGTCGAGCACACGCAATCCGAACCTCGGATCGAGCGCGTTTACGGAACAGGGCCCGGATGGCCGTCCACCACGCCACTGCCCGCCGTAGCCGGCGCCTGCTTCGCCCTCGCCGGCATCATTACACTGTCTCGCTTCCTCATCGCACGAATTCGAACGAGCCTCGTGCGTCGCCGCGGTCGACGCCTTTGGGCCGTGGTACTGGAGCATGAGGAAGATCCCAGCATCAACGTCAACGGCGAGTCCGTATGGCGCATCCGAGCGGAGTGGACGGACGCGGAAACGGGCAGGTCGCACCACTTCGTCAGCGAGCCTTTCAAGGGCAAGCCAAGCTGGGTCATCGGCCCTGGACGCACGGTGGAAGTGATCGTGGATCCGCACGATTTCAGCCGATACACCATGGAGGTCGGTGTGCTCGCCGACCCAATCTGAGGGGCTCTGGGGTGGGACCCGATGCGTCGCCCCGTCTGGGTCACCAAGCCCCCGAAGCCTCGAGGCCTCGGCTAGGCTGTCGCCCTCTTCCTGAGGATGACGCCGATGCTGAAGTGGATCCGCCGCGGCCTGCTGGCCCTGCTCACGCTGGCCCTGCTGCTCGCGCTTTCCGCATGGCTGGTGCTACGCGGCAGCGTCCCGACCTACGACGGTGAACTGGGCCTGCCCGGCCTCTCGGCGCCGGTGTCGGTCACGCGCGACGCCAACGGCGTGGTCGACATCGAAGCCGCGAACGAGCTCGACATGGCGCGCGCGCTGGGCTTCGTGCACGGGCAGGAGCGCTTCTTCGAGATGGACCTGACGCGGCGCGTCGCCGCAGGCGAACTTTCGGCGCTGTTCGGCGCCCGCGCGCTGGAGGTCGACCGCACCAACCGACTGCACCGCCTGCGGGCCCGCAGCGAAGCGTCGCTCGCCGACATCGCCGGCCCTCGCACGGCGGCCTTGAAGGCCTACACCGAAGGCGTGAACGCCGGGCTGGATTCGCTCGCGGTGCGCCCTTGGCCCTACCTGTTGCTGCAGCAGTCGCCGAAGCCATGGAGCGAGGTGGATTCCGCGCTCACCGGCTACGCGATGTTCTTCGACCTGCAGGATGAGGCGAACTCGCGCGAGCTCGCGCTGTGGCGCATCCGCGGCGTGCTGCCAGCACCGCTTGCCGACCTGCTGCTGCGCGACGGCACGGCGTGGGATGCGCCGCTGTTCGGCAGCGCGCGTGGCGATGCCGTGCTGCCCGGCCCCGAGGTGCTCGACCTGCGTACGCTGCCCCAGGCCCCAGACGAGATCCCCACGGCCGCGGCCGAGCCTGCCGCGCCCGGCAGCAACAACTTCGCGGCGGGGGCGTCCGCGACCGCCGACGGTCGCGCCATCGTGGCCGGTGACATGCACCTCGGCCTGCGCGCGCCCTCGCTGTGGTATCCCGCCCGGCTGCGCTATGCCGACCCGGAGGCTCCCGACGGCCAGGTGGACGTCGTCGGCGTCACCCTGCCCGGCGTGCCGGGCGTGATCGCTGGCAGTAGCCAGCGCGTGGCCTGGGCCTTCACCAACAGCTACGGCGACTGGCTGGATTTCTTCCGCGTCGATTTCACCGATGCGGCGAAGACGCGCTATCGCACGCCGGACGGCGAAGCCGACATCGTCGTCCATCGCGAAACCATCGATGTCGCGAACGGTGCGGCGGAGACGATCGAGATCCGCGAAACCCGCTGGGGTCCGATCGCGCACGACGAAGCGGACGGCAGTGCACTGGCCCTGCGCTGGACCGCGCAGATGCCGGGCAGCCTCAATTTCGGCCTGCTCGACCTCGTCCATGCGGCCGACCTGGACGCCGCGCTGCGGATGGCCCGGGAGGCCGGCGTGCCGGCGCAGAACATGCTGCTCGGCGACGCCAAGGGCCGCATCGCGTGGCGGCTGGTCGGGCGCATCCCGGCGCGCGTCGGCGGCTGCGACCCGAAGGCCCCGCTGCTGCCCCTGCAGGGCTGCGATTGGGCCGGCTGGCACCCGGCCGATGCGCCGCTGCAGCCGGAGCTGGTCGATCCGCCCTCCGGCCGCCTGTGGTCGGCCAATGCGCGCATCACCGATGGCGAACTGCTCGCGCTGATCGGTGATTCCGGCTATGCCTTGGGTGCGCGGCAAAAGCAGATCGCGGACACCCTCATGGAAAGCGCGCCGCTCGACGAACCGGCCCTGCTCGCCCTGCAGCTGGACGATCGCGCGCTCTTCCTCGAGCGGTGGAACCGCCTGCTGCGCGACACCGTGGGCCCGATGTCGGCCGCCGAATGGCGTGACATCGCCGAGGCCGCCGAGGATTGGGAGGGCCACGCCTCGATCGACTCCAGCGGCTACCGGATCACCCGCGGCTTCCGTCTCGAAGTGCTGGCGCGCGTGCGCGATGGCCTGCTCGGGCCAGCCAAGGCCGCGCTCGGCGACCGGTTCGTGATGCCCGACCTGCCGCAGCTCGAAGGCGTGCTCTGGCCCTTGCTCGAACAGCGCCCGGCGCACCTGCTGCCGCCGCGCTTCGAGAGCTGGGAGGCCCTGCTGGCCGACGCGGCCCGCGCCGCGGCCACCGAGGTGCGCGGCGGCCAAGAGGGCCCGCTCACCGCGCGAACCTGGGGCGAGGCCAACCTCAGCCGCGTCTGCCATCCGCTGACCAGCGGCGTGCCGGAATGGCTGCGCCCGCACCTGTGCATGCCGGCCGCCCCCCTGCCCGGCGACGTGCAGATGCCGCGGATTCAAGCCCCGGCCTTTGGTGCGAGCCAGCGCATGGTGGTCTCGCCGGCGCATCGCGAGAACGCGATCTTCCAGTTGCCCGGGGGCCAGGCCGGCCACCCGCTCTCGCCCTACTGGGGCGCCGGCCACGGGGACTGGGCGCAGGGCCGCCCGTCGCCCTTCCTGCCCGGCCCCGCCAACGCGAGGCTGGAGCTCACGCCGTGACGACAGCGGTCCGCGGGCAACCTTCAAACTGGGCAAACCGGTGCGAAACCGCTGGCGGGCGGACTCCAGTTTCCCCCACTATGGGATGAACCGGGGCATCGAGGGGGCTTCATGGCTGGTAATGACGGCGTGGTTCGCGGCACACAGGTGAACAACCCGGGTCCGGACTGGAATCACCTGCGCGAAACGGTGCTGATGATGGAACTGGCGGTCGCGCAGGTGGAAGCGGC
>NZ_JBILJW010000034.1:0-11307 GCF_044377035.1 Silanimonas sp. | reverse complement strand
CGCTCAACGACGCCGGCCTGCGCACCGCGGAGATCACCGACGTGATCCTCGTCGGCGGCATGACCCGCATGCCGAAGGTGCAGGCGGCCGTGGCCGAGTTCTTTGGCAAGGAACCGCGCAAGGACGTGAACCCGGATGAGGCCGTCGCCGTCGGCGCCGCCATCCAGGGCGGCGTGCTGGGCGGCTCGGTGAAGGACGTGCTGCTGCTCGACGTCACCCCGCTGTCGCTGGGCATCGAGACGCTCGGTGGCGTGATGACCAAGATCATCGAGAAGAACACCACCATCCCGACCCGCGCCTCGCAGGTCTTCAGCACCGCCGAGGACAACCAGAGCGCCGTCACCGTGCACGTGCTGCAGGGTGAGCGCGACCAGGCCCGCTTCAACAAGTCGCTGGCCCGCTTCGACCTCGCCGGGATCGACGCCGCCCCGCGCGGCATGCCGCAGGTGGAAGTGACCTTCGACATCGACGCCAACGGCATCCTGCACGTGTCGGCCAAGGACAAGAAGACCGGCAAGGAGCAGAAGATCGAGATCAAGGCCGGCTCGGGCCTGAGCGAGGAAGAGATCCAGCGCATGGTCGCGGACGCCGAAGCGAACCGCGAAGAAGACAAGAAGTTCCAGGAGCTGGTGCAGGCCCGCAACCAGGCCGACGGCCTGATCCACCAGACCCGCACGGCCATCAAGGAACACGGCAGCAAGGTGCCGGGCGACCAGCTCGGCGCGATCGAGACCGCGCTGGCCGACCTCGAGACCGCGATGAAGGGCGACGACAAAGGCCAGATCGAAGCCAAGACGATGGCGCTGGCGCAGGCCGCCCAGTCGCTGCAGGCCGCGGCCTCGGCCGGTCCGGCGGAAGCCGGTGATGCCGGTGCGGGGGCATCGGCGGGCAAGGCGGACGACGTGGTCGACGCCGAGTTCACCGAGGTCAAGAAAGACAAGTAAGGCGTATCCCTCCGGGCTTACGGCTCGGATGGATCAACGGGCCGCGTTCGACCGGAACAACCGGTCAACGCGGCGTCGTTCGTGGACACCAACAGCGGGTAGCGGATGAGCAAGCGGGATTACTACGAGGTGCTGGGCGTTTCGAAGGGCGCGTCGGAAGACGAGCTCAAGAAGGCGTATCGCCGGCTGGCGATGAAGCACCACCCCGACCGAAATCCCGGCGATGCGTCGGCGGAAGAAGCGTTCAAGGAGGCCAAGGAGGCCTACGACGTCCTTTCCGACGCCAACAAGCGCCGCGCCTACGACCAGCACGGCCATGCCGCCTTCGAGCAGGGCATGGGCGGCGGTGGCGGCGGCCCGGGCGGCTATGCCGACATGGGCGACATCTTCGGCGACATCTTCGGTGACATCTTCGGCGGTGGGAGGCAGCGCAGCGGTCCGCGCCGCGGCTCCGACCTTCGCTACGTGATGGAACTCGACCTCGAGGAAGCCGTCGCCGGCATCGAGAAGCGCATCGACGTGCCGACGATGGCGAACTGCGGTTCCTGCGAGGGCACCGGCGCCGAGGACAAGAAGACCGAGACCTGCGGCACCTGCCGCGGCATGGGCCAGGTGCGCATCCAGCGCGGCATCTTCCAGATGCAGCAGCCGTGCCCGACCTGCGGTGGCAGCGGGAAGATCATCCCGAAGCCCTGCAAGGTGTGCCACGGCACCGGCCGCGTGCGTCAGGAGAAGACGCTGTCGGTGAAGATCCCGGCGGGCGTCGACACCGGCGACCGCATCCGTCTGCAGGGCGAGGGCGAGGTCGGCCAGCCCGGCGCGCCCAGCGGCGACCTCTACGTCGACGTGCAGGTGCGGCCGCACTCGGTCTTCGAGCGCGACGGCGACGACCTGTATTGCGAGATCCCCATCCGCTTCTCGCAGGCCGCACTCGGTGCCAGCATCGCGGTGCCGACGCTGGAAGGCGAAGTGGAGATCAAGGTTCCCGCCGAAACGCAGACCGGCAAGCTTTTCCGCCTGCGTGGCAAGGGCGTGCGCTCGGTGCGTTCGCGCCAGACCGGCGACCTGCATGCCCGCGTCGTCGTCGAAACGCCGGTGAACCTCACCGCACGACAGCGCGAGCTGCTCGAGGAGTTCGAGCAGACCTTCGAAGGCGAGGAGGCGGCGCGCCACTCTCCGAAGTCGAGCACCTTCTTCGATGGCGTTCGCGCGTTCTGGGACCGCATGACGGGCTGAGCTCCGTGCCCGACTGCGTTGCAGGCGGCGCGCCGCGGCGCGTAGCCTTGCGCGCATGACGACTTCCATCGACCTGCTGGTCCACGGCGCTTCGGGCCGCATGGGCCAGCGCCTCCTCGCGCTGTCCGCCGAGTTCGCCCGTTTGCATCTGGTCGCCGCGGTCGCGCGCGGTACGGCCGGCCTCGTGGTGCCGGAAGGCGTCGCCATCCCGGCGATGCGGCTTTCCGAAGCGCCCGCGTTCCGACTGCTGATCGACTTCAGCCTGCCCGAAGCCTTCGACGCGGCCCTGGCTCTGGCCGTGCAGCGCCGGGCGGCCTTCGTCAGCGGCACGACGGGCTTGTCGCTCGCCCAACTCAAGGCGCTGGAGGCAGCGAGCCGGCAGATTCCGGTGCTGTGGTCGGCGAATTTCAGCCTCGGCGTGGCGGTGCTATCCGACCTCGTCGAGCGCGCGGCCCGCGCCCTGCCGGGCTGGGATCTCGACATCGTCGAAAGCCACCACGTGCACAAGAAGGACGCGCCCTCCGGCACGGCCTTGGCGCTCGGGGCGTCGGCCAAGGCGGGCGGTGCCGAGCCGCGCTACGCCAGCCTGCGTACCGGCGACATCGTCGGCGAACACTGGCTGCAGTTCGCCGGGCAGGGCGAACGGGTGGAATTGGCCCATCGGGCCACCTCGCGCGACATCTTCGCCCGCGGCGCCCTGGCCGTTGGCGAATGGCTGGCCGGGCAGCCTCCGGGCCACTACACGATGCGCGACTGGGTCGCGGCCAAAGCCCGGGACTGACGGGCCCGCGATTCGGCGCTTCGCTGAACGAGATGCCGGCGCCCAAGGCGGATTCCGCTGGCGTCACGCGGGCTTCGCGGCTAGAATTCCGGCTCGCCTGACTCCCCTCCCATGCGCCTGCCTTCGGCCGGTGCAAGGGAAGCGCACGCCGCGCGCGAGTCACCCCACCGTAAGGCGATCGAAGTGACCCAACCCGCCATCCTCGCGCTCGAAGACGGAACCGTGTTCGAGGGCGTTTCCGTCGGCGCGCCCGGCCTTTCCGTCGGTGAAGTGGTGTTCAACACCGCACTCACCGGTTACCAGGAAGTCCTGACCGACCCCTCCTACGCGCGGCAGATGGTCACCCTGACCTACCCGCACATCGGCAACACCGGGTTCACGCCGGAAGACGACGAGGCCGCCAAGGTCTGGTGCGCCGGCCTGATCGTCCGCGACGTGCCGCGCCGCCCGAGCAACTGGCGCAGCCGCGAGGCGCTTCCGGAATGGCTCACGAAGCGCGGCGTGGTCGCGATTGCTGGTATCGATACGCGGAAACTGACGCGCCTGCTGCGCGAGCGCGGTGCCCAGAATGGTGCGCTGATGGCCGGCGAGATCGACGCCGACAAGGCCATCGAGGCCGCCCGCAAGTTCCCGGGCCTGAAGAACCTTGACCTCGCCCAGGTCGTCACCACCGACCGCGCCCATGAGTGGACGGAAGGCTCGCTGGACCTCGACCGTGGCGGCTTCGCCAAGGCCGACGGCCGCTTCCACGTCGTGGCCTACGACTTCGGTGTGAAGACCAACATCCTGCGCCTGCTCGCCGACCGCGGCTGCCGCCTCACCGTCGTGCCGGCCAAGACGCCCGCCGCCGATGTGCTGGCGATGAAGCCCGATGGCGTGTTCCTCTCCAACGGCCCCGGCGACCCGGCCCCCTGCGACTACGCCATCGCCGCGATCGTCGAGATCCTCAAGGCCGGCGTGCCGACCTTCGGCATCTGCCTCGGCCACCAGCTGCTGGCGCTGGCCAGCGGCGCGAAGACGCTGAAGATGAAGTTCGGCCACCACGGCGCGAACCACCCGGTGCAGGACCTTGATTCCGGCCGCGTGATGATCACCAGCCAGAACCACGGCTTCGCCGTCGACGAGGGCACGCTGCCCGCCACGCTGCGCGTCACGCACCGCTCGTTGTTCGACGGTAGCAACCAGGGCATCGCGCGCACCGACGTGCCGGCCTTCAGCTTCCAGGGCCATCCCGAAGCCAGTCCCGGTCCGCACGACGTGGCCGGCCTGTTCGACCGCTTCATCGGCCTGATGCAGGCCCACCCGCAGGGAGCCCGCTGACATGCCGAAGCGCACTGACATCCAGACCATCCTGATCATCGGCGCTGGCCCGATCGTCATCGGCCAGGCCTGCGAGTTCGATTACTCCGGCGCGCAGGCCTGCAAGGCGCTGAAGGAAGAGGGTTATCGCGTCGTTCTGGTGAACAGCAACCCGGCGACGATCATGACCGACCCGGAGATGGCCGACGCCGTCTACATCGAGCCGATCAATCCGGCCACGGTCGAGCGAATCATCGCGAAGGAAAAGCCCCAAGCGCTGCTGCCGACGATGGGCGGCCAGACCGCGCTGAACTGCGCGCTCGACATGGCCGACGCCGGCACGCTGGAAAAGTACGGCGTCGAGCTGATCGGTGCGTCGCGCGAGGCCATCCGCATGGCCGAGGACCGCGAGCTGTTCCGCGTGGCGATGAAGGAGATCGGCCTCGAATGCCCGAAAGCCCAGGTGGCGCGCTCGCTTGAGCAGGCCATCGAGATCCAGGCCACGGTGGGTTACCCGACTATCATCCGCCCGAGCTTCACGCTCGGCGGAAGTGGCGGCGGCATCGCGTACAACCGCGAGGAGCTCGTCGAGATCGTCACCCGCGGCCTCGACCTCTCGCCCACCAGCGAGGTGCTGGTTGAAGAATCGGTGCTCGGCTGGAAGGAATTCGAGATGGAAGTGGTCCGCGATACCGCGGACAACTGCATCATCGTCTGCTCGATCGAGAACCTCGATCCGATGGGCGTGCACACCGGCGACAGCATCACCGTCGCGCCGGCGCAGACGCTCACCGACAAGGAATACCAGCGCCTGCGCGACGCCTCGATCGCCGTGCTGCGCAAGATCGGCGTCGACACCGGCGGTTCGAACGTGCAGTTCGGCATCAACTCGCAGACCGGCCGCGTGGTCGTCATCGAGATGAACCCGCGCGTGTCGCGTTCCTCGGCGCTGGCCTCGAAGGCCACCGGCTTCCCGATCGCCAAGATCGCCGCGAAGCTCGCCGTCGGCTACACGCTCGACGAGCTGAAGAACGACATCACCGGCGGCCTGACCCCGGCCTCGTTCGAGCCGTCGATCGACTACGTCGTCACCAAGATCCCGCGCTTCGCCTTCGAGAAGTTCGCCGCTGCCGACGCCCGCCTCACCACGCAGATGAAGTCGGTGGGCGAAGTGATGGCCATGGGCCGCACCTTCCAGGAGTCGCTGCAGAAGGCCCTGCGCGGCCTCGAGATCGGCAAGGTCGGCTTCGACCCGACCGGCGATGCGGGCAAGGGCGAAGAAGGCCTGACCCGCATCAAGCGCGAGCTCAAGGACGCCCGCCCGGAGCGCCTGTTCCACGTCGGCGAGGCCTTCCGCGCCGGCCTGTCGGTGGACGACGTCTACAAGCTCTCCTACATCGACCCGTGGTTCCTCGACCAGATCGAGGAGCTGATCGCGATGGAGCGCGACGTCGCCACCGGCGGTCTCGCCGGCCTCGACAAGCCGCGCCTGCGCACCCTGAAGCGCGCCGGCTTCTCTGACGCGCGCCTGGCCCAGCTGGTCGGCACCGACGAGTCGGCCGTGCGCGCCCTGCGCCGCGCCTTCGGCGTGCGCCCGGTCTACAAGCGCGTCGACAGCTGCGCCGCCGAATTCGCCACCTCGACCGCGTACATGTACTCGACCTACGAGGACGAGTGCGAGGCCAATCCGACGAACCGCGACAAGATCATGGTGCTCGGTGGCGGCCCGAACCGCATCGGGCAGGGCATCGAGTTCGACTACTGCTGCGTGCACGCGGCCCTCGCGCTGCGCGAGGACGGGTTCGAGACCATCATGGTCAACTGCAACCCGGAGACCGTCTCGACCGACTACGACACCTCCGACCGCTTGTACTTCGAGCCGCTGACGCTCGAGGACGTGTTGGAGATCGTCGATCTCGAGAAGCCCAAGGGCGTGATCGTGCAGTACGGCGGCCAGACGCCGCTGAAGCTCGCGCGCGCGCTCGAAGCCAACGGCGTGCCGATCATCGGCACCTCGCCGGACAGCATCGATCTCGCCGAGGACCGCGAGCGCTTCCAGAAGCTCGTCGATGACCTCGGCCTGCTGCAGCCGCCGAACCGCACGGCCCGCAACGCCGAGCAGGCGCTGGCCCACGCCAAGGAGATCGGCTACCCGCTCGTCGTGCGCCCAAGCTACGTGCTCGGCGGCCGCGCGATGGAAGTCGTGTATTCCGACGAGGACCTCTCGCGCTACATCCGCGAAGCCGTGCAGGTCTCGAACGATTCGCCGGTGCTGCTCGACCGCTTCCTCGACAACGCTGTCGAGGTGGACGTCGACGTGATCGCCGACAAGGACGGCAACGTGCTGATCGGCGGCATCATGGAGCACATCGAGGAAGCGGGCGTGCACTCCGGCGACAGCTCGTGCTCGCTGCCGCCGTACTCGCTGAGCAAGGACATCCAGGATCGCCTGCGAGTGCAGGTCGCCCAGCTCGCGCGTGGCCTGAAGGTCATCGGCCTGATGAACACGCAGTTTGCGATCCAGGGCGAGACGATCTACTTGCTGGAAGTGAACCCGCGCGCCTCGCGCACCGTGCCTTTCGTCTCGAAGGCCATTGGTCGCCCGCTGGCGAAGATCGCGGCGCGCTGCATGGCCGGCCAGACGCTGGCGGAGCAGGGCGCGACCAAGGAAATCATCCCGCCGTACTTCTCGGTGAAGGAAGCCATCTTCCCGTTCGCGAAGTTCCAGGGCGTCGACCCGATCCTCGGCCCGGAGATGCGCTCCACCGGCGAGATCATGGGCGTCGGTCCCACCTTCGAGGAGGCGTTCGCGCGCGCCGAGGAAGCGGCCAACATCAAGGCCCCGGCCCCGGGCAAGAAGGTGTTCTGCTCGGTGCGTGACGCCGACAAGCAGCGCTTGCTGCCGGTGGCTCGAGACCTGCTGGCCCGTGGGCACAAGCTGGTGGCCACCGAAGGCACGGCGAAGTTCCTCGCCGCCGAAGGCCTCGAAGTCGAACGCATCAACAAGGTGGCCGAGGGCCGCCCGCACATCGTCGATCTGATCAAGAACGGCGAGATCAGCTACGTCATCAACACAACGGAAGGCAAGGTTGCGATCGCCGACTCCTTCTCCATCCGCCGCGAGGCGCTGCAGCACCGCGTCACCTACTCGACGACCGTCGCCGGCGCCCGCGCGCTGGTCGGCGCCATCGACGCGCGCAACAACCCGCGCGTGACCTCGCTGCAGGAACTGCACAAGGAACTGAACGCATGAGAGCCCCGCTGACGAGCAAGGGTGCGACGCGCCTGCGCGACGAGCTCGAAAAGCTGAAGACCGTCGACCGTCCGAGGGTCATCGAGGCGATCGCCGAGGCCCGTGCCCACGGCGACCTCAAGGAAAACGCCGAATACCATGCGGCGCGCGAGATGCAGGGCTTCATCGAAGGCCGCATCAAGGAGCTGGAGTACACGCTGTCGCACGCGCAGGTGATCGACATCGCCTCGCTGAACGCCGGCTCGCGCATCGTCTTCGGCGCCACCGTCGAGTTGGCCGACGTCGACACCGACGACAAGGTCACCTACACCATCGTTGGCGACCTCGAGAGCGACATCAAGCAGCGGCTGATCTCGATCTCCTCGCCGGTCGCGCGCGCCTTGATCGGCAAGCACGAAGGCGACACCGTCACCATCGAAGCGCCGGGCGGCCAGCGCGAGTTCGAGATCACCGGCGTCAGCTACATCCCCTGACCTCGTGCTGACGCTGCTGCTCCCGGCTCGCAGGTACTTCGCCGGCCAGGCTCCGTCGCCCGGCGTCGCGAAGGCATTGGGGCGTGCGGCCACGATCGAGGCCGAGGCGGGCGAACTCGCCCAGCTTCGCCGGCCGTTCCGCGTGCGCCCTGCGGGCCAGTGGCCTAGCGCGGCGCTGATCGAGCGCCGCGCGAAGCACGAGTCCGATGTGCAGCCTTTCCAATGGCTCCGCGCCGATCCGGTGTGGTTGCAGCCCGATCTCACCACGGCGCGCCTGATGGCCTGGGGAAACCTCGGGCTCACGGCGGAACAGTCGGAAGCGTTGATGGCACCGCTGAAGCCGCTGTTCGGTGAGTTCGGCTATGCGCTCGAAGCCCGCGAGGCGGAAGCCTGGTCGGTGCAATGCCCGCGCGACACTCGGCTGCCCATGTTCCCGCATCCGCTCGCGGCGCTCGGCGATGACGCATTCCCCTATCTGCCCGAGGGCCCCGACGCTCGCCGCTGGCGCAGCCTGATGGGCGAGGCGCAGGTGCTCATGCACCAGCACCCGGTGAATGCCGAGCGCGCGCGCCGCGGCCTGCCGCCCGCAAACAGCCTGTGGTTCTGGGGCGAGGGCGGGCTTCCCGACCAGATCGAAGGCCCTGTCGGTCATGTCGCCACCGCCGACCCCGAACTGGCCGCGTATGCGCAGGCGGCCGGTGCCGCGGTAAGTGATCGCGTCGATGCCACGAAGCCCGGCCTGATCGACCTCCGCGCCGAGCGGCGCTGGGCGGTCATCGACGATCTGTTGGCCCTGGCCTTGGCCGCGATGGGGCAGGGGGCATACGCCCAGGTGCGTCTTGATTTCGCCGACGGCCATCTGAGGGCCGTTGAGCCGGCTCAGCGCTGGCGGTTCTGGAAACCGGCCTTCCAAGGCTTCACGTGACGGCATCGCCCATCCTTCGCCGCCGCGCGTTGGCGTCGCTCGGTGACTGGCCGCCGCACGTTCCGCCGCTGCTGCAGCGGCTCTATGCGGCGCGCGGCATTGCTTCCGCCGAACAGGCCGATCTGAAGCTGGCGAAGCTACTGGCGCCACAGCAGTTGGGCGGCATCGACGCCGCCGTCGACCTTCTGCATGCCGCGCTGCGCCGCGATGCCCACATCGTCGTGGTGGGCGATTTCGACTGCGATGGTGCGACCGGCACGGCGGTCGCGGTGCGCGGCCTGCGCATGCTCGGCGCGAGGCACGTGTCCTATCGCGTACCGCATCGCATCGCACACGGTTACGGCCTGTCGCCGGCCCTCATCGAGGAGGAACTGGCGCCGATCGCGCCGGACCTCGTCATCACGGTGGATTCCGGCATCGCCTGCCTGCCCGGCGTGGCCGCGGCGAAAGCGCGAGGCTGGCAGGTGCTGGTCACCGACCACCATCTGCCCGGCGAGGAACTCCCCGCCGCCGACGCCATCGTCAATCCGAACCTGCGCGGCGACGGTTTCCCGAGCAAGGCGCTTGCCGGCGTGGGCGTGGTCTTCTACCTGTTGCTGGCGCTGCGCGCGCGACTGCGCGAGCGCGGCGAGCCCGGCGCGGAGGCCGATCTTTCCGGTCTTCTCGACCTCGTCGCCGTGGGGACGGTGGCTGACCTCGTGCCGTTGGACGACAACAACCGCCTGCTCGTCGCCGCCGGGCTCAAGCGCCTGCGCGAAGGCCGCGGGCAGCCCGGCGTGTTGGCGCTCGCCGAGGTTGCCCAACGGCGGCTGCCGGTGCTCACCGCCACCGACATCGGCTTCGGCATCGGCCCGCGCATCAATGCCGCCGGTCGGCTGGAGGACATGACCCTCGGCATCGAGTGCCTGCTCACCGACGATGCCGAGCGCGCCATGCAGCTCGCGAAGCAGCTCGACGCCATCAATGCCGAGCGTCGCGAACTGCAGCAGCAGATGGTGGACGACGCCGAGTCCGCCGCCTCGGCGCTGCCGCTGCCGGAAGGCGGGCACGACGCCTATTGCCTGCGCGACGATAGCTGGCACCCTGGCGTGGTCGGTCTGGTGGCCTCGAAGCTCAAGGAGAAGCTGCACCGCCCGGTGATCGCCTTCGCGCCCGCCGATGCCGGATCGACGACCCTTCGTGGCTCCGCCCGTTCCATCCCCGGCGTGCACGTGCGCGACGCGCTGGCCGATGTCGACGCCCTGCATCCCGGCCTGATCCTCCGCTACGGCGGCCACGCGATGGCGGCGGGGCTGAGCCTTGACGCCGCCAATTTCGACGCTTTCCGCCACGCCTTCGAGGCCGCGGTGGCGCGGCGACTGACCGACGAGCTGCGCGAGGCCGAGCTCTGGTCCGACGGTGAACTCGCGCCGCAGGAGCTGAATCGCCCCACCGCCGAGGCGCTGCGCCTGGCCGGGCCCTGGGGGCAGGGCTTCCCCGAGCCGCTCTTCGACGGCGAATTCGAGGTGCGCTCGTGGAAGGTCCTCGCGGAGCGGCACCTCAAGTTCGAGCTCGGCATGCCAGGCCGCCTTGGGCCGGTGAACGCCATCCATTTCGGTGGCGCCGCCCTCGGCGCGCCGCCTGCGCGCGTGCGCATGGCCTTCGGCCTCGACCTCGATGATTTCCGGGGCCGGCGCGACGTGCAGTTGCTGGTCCGGCACTGGTGGGCGGCCTGCTAGAATCGCCGGTCATTCACGAACACCGAGAACGCGCCATGGAGACCAATCCCGTGCGCCAGCGCATCGCCGACCTCAAGGGCCGGCTGGATGTGCTGAGGGGGTACCTTTGACTACGACCAGAAGGTCGAACGCCTAGAAGAAGTCAGTCGCGAGCTGGAAAGCCCGACGATCTGGAACGATCCCGAGAAAGCGCAGGGCCTCGGCCGCGAGCGCGCGGCGCTCGAGAAGGTCGTCCACGGCCTGAAGACGCTCGACGAGGGCTTCACCGGCGCGCTTGAGCTGCTCGAGCTCGCCGAGATGGAGAACGACGAGGACACCTTCAACGCCGTCGTCGCCGACGTCGATGCCGCCCAGGTGCACCTGGAGAAGCTCGAGTTCAACCGCATGTTCAGCGGCAAGATGGACGGCGCCAGCGCCTTCGTGGACATCCAGGCCGGCGCCGGCGGCACCGAAGCGCAGGACTGGGCCGAGATCCTGCTGCGCATGTACCTGCGCTGGTGCGAGTCGCGCGGCTGGAAGACCGAACTAATGGAAGTCAGCGGCGGCGACGTGGCCGGCATCAAGTCGGCGACGGTGCGCATCGAGGGCGACTACGCCTACGGCTGGCTGAAGACCGAGACCGGCGTCCATCGCCTCGTGCGCAAGTCGCCGTTCGACTCCGACAACCGTCGGCACACG
>NZ_JBILJW010000033.1:0-11372 GCF_044377035.1 Silanimonas sp. | reverse complement strand
ACACCACCATGGTCAACGGCATGGCCGTTCTGGGCTGGGGCGTCGGCGGGATCGAGGCTGAGGCCGCGATGCTGGGCCAGCCCGTCTCCATGCTGATCCCCGAAGTCGTCGGCTTCAAACTGACCGGCCAGATGATCGAAGGCACCACCGCCACCGACCTCGTGCTGAAAGTCGTGCAGATGCTGCGCAAGCATGGCGTGGTCAACAAGTTCGTCGAATTCTACGGCGACGGCCTTGATCGCCTGCCCTTGGCCGACCGCGCCACCATCGCCAACATGGCGCCAGAGTACGGTGCGACCTGCGGCATCTTTCCGATTGATGCCGAAGCCCTGAATTACCTGCGCCTGTCCGGCCGAGAAGAAACACTGATCAATCTGGTTGAGGCCTATGCCAAGGCCCAAGGCTTGTGGCGAACCGATGCCGAAGCCGAATACAGCGCGGTTCTACATCTGGACATGGGCGAAGTCAAACCGTCCCTGGCCGGCCCGAAACGTCCGCAGGACCGTGTGCTGCTGACCGAGATGAAACAGAACTACAGCGATAATCTGGTCGCCCTGACCGCCAACCGCAAACCGAAAAACGGCGATGTCGCGAAGTTCGAGAACGAGGGTGGCGATGTCACTGCAGCGCTGGGTACGGTCCAGACCCAAATCAACGGTCAGTCGGTGGAAATGAAGGACGGCGCCGTAGTCATTGCCGCCATCACCTCCTGTACCAACACCTCGAATCCGGCAGTGATGTTGGGAGCCGGCTTGCTTGCTCGCAAAGCCGCGGCCCGTGGCCTGAAGCCTGCACCCTGGGTGAAAACCTCACTCGGACCGGGTTCCTTGGTGGTCACCGATTACCTGAAAAAAGCCGATGTCCTGAAAGATCTTGAAGCCATGGGTTTTTTCGTCGTCGGCTACGGCTGTACTACCTGTATCGGTAACTCCGGTCCGCTGCCGGTCGAGGTCAGCGCTGCTATTGCCGCCGGTGACCTCACGGTTGCTTCGGTACTTTCGGGTAACCGCAATTTCGAAGGCCGCGTGCACGCCGAAGTGAAGATGAACTACCTGGCCTCGCCGCCGCTCGTCGTCGCCTACGCCATCGCCGGCACCACGGATCTCGACCTGTCCACCCAGCCGCTGGGCACGGGCAAGGACGGCCAGCCGGTCTACCTGAAGGACATCTGGCCGTCGAACAAGGAAATCGGCGACACCATCGCCGCCACCATCGGCCCGGAGATGTTCGCCAAGAACTACGCCGACGTCTTCCGCGGCGACAGCCGCTGGAACGCGGTGGAATCGCCGGACGGCGACGCCTACCAGTGGGACGATTCGACCTACATCAAGAACCCGCCCTACTTCGACGGCATGACGATGCAGGTCGGCTCGATCAGCGACATCCACGGCGCGCGCGTCATGGGCATCTTCGGCGACTCGATCACCACCGACCACATCTCGCCGGCCGGCAACATCAAGGCCAGCTCGCCCGCGGGCAAGTTCCTGCAGTCGCGCGGCGTCGCCCCGGTCGACTTCAACAGCTACGGCTCGCGCCGCGGCAACGACGACGTGATGGTGCGCGGCACCTTCGCCAACATCCGCATCAAGAACCTGATGCTGGGCGGCGAAGAGGGCGGCAACACCATCCACTACCCGTCGGGTGACAAGCTGGCCATCTACGACGCGGCCATGAAGTACAAGGCCGAGGGCGTGGGCACGGTCGTGTTCGCGGGCAAGGAATACGGCACCGGCTCGTCGCGCGACTGGGCGGCCAAGGGCACCAACCTGCTGGGCATCAAGGCGGTCATCGCCGAGAGCTTCGAGCGCATCCACCGCTCGAACCTGGTGGGCATGGGCGTGCTGCCGCTGCAGTTCCTCGACGGCCAGAACGCCCAGACGCTCGGCCTGAAGGGCGACGAGGTGGTCTCGATCACCGGCCTGCAGGACGGCGCCGGCAAGGTGGCGGACATCAGCGCCAAGCGCCCGGACGGCTCGGTGGTGAGCTTCAAGGCCCAGGTGCTGCTGCTGACGCCGAAGGAAGTCGAGTACTTCCGCCACGGCGGCCTGCTGCACTACGTGCTGCGCCAGCTGGCCGCGGGCGCCAAGGCGGCTTAAGCGCAAACGGCCCCCGCTCTCCCACGAAGGCCGCCTCCGGGCGGCCTTCGTCGTTCTGGCGGGCAAGGGGCGGTGATGCCGCGCCGTGCGGCCGTGCTACTGCCCCAACGCCGGCTTGGACCAGTCGGCGCTGACCAGCACCCAGTCACGGCCCTGCAGACGCCAGACCGTCTCGACCCGCCGAGCCTCCACCCCTTCCGGGACGAACCGGTTGCCGCCGGTGACGACGGCGTCGAAGCGCGCCGCGGCGCGGTCGCCGCGAAGTTCGACGTCGACCGGCCCGATCGCAACGCCGACGTTCTGCTGGCGCAGCAGCATCAGGGTCGCGTAGCGGCGCAGGCCGTCGCGATCCATGCCGTCGGGCCCACCGAACTCCGGGTCGACGGCCTCGAGCAAGGCTCCGGTATCGCGGGCTTCGACCGCCTCCTGCAGGCTGGTGATCCGGGCACGGAGCGCGGCCTCATCCGGCGGATCGGCGCAGCCGGCGAGGGCCATGAGGACAAGACATGTCAGCACGGCGAGAAGACCACGCCCCTTTCGCCACGACGAAGGGAAGAAACAGCGCCCTCGCGGCTTGCCCGATATCGCCCCCTGTGCTGCAATCGAGCGAATACTCGAAATTCCGTACGGCGCCGCATTGGCGTGTCGGGCGGTCCACGCGATAGGGGTGTTGTCGATGAGCATTGAGCGTCCTTGGTTGTCCAGCTACCCGCAGGGCGTCCCCGCGGAAATCGACGTGGACGAGTTCCCGTCCATTGTCTCGGTCCTCGACAACGCCATCGCCAAGTACCGCGACCGTCCCGCGTTCTCGAACATGGGCAAGGTCCTCACCTACGGCGACATCGACCGCCTCAGCCAGCAGTTCGCCAGTTACCTGCTGAACGTATTGAAGCTGAAGAAGGGTGATCGCGTCGCGCTGATGATGCCGAACGTCCTGCAGTACCCGATCGCCATCTTCGGCACCCTGCGCGCCGGCCTCACCGTCGTCAACACCAACCCGCTCTACACCCCTCGCGAGCTCAAGCACCAGCTCGACGACTCCGGTGCCAGCGTGCTGGTGGTGCTCGAGAACGTCGCGCACACCGCCGCCGAAGTCGTGGCCGGGACGCAGGTGAAGCAGGTCATCGTCACCTCGGTGGGCGAGATGCTCGGTTTCCCGAAGGGCAAGGTCGTCGACTTCGTCATCAAGTACGTCAAGAAGCTGGTCCCGGATTACGACATCCCCGGCGCGGTGAATTTCCGCCACACGCTGACGGAAGGCGCCAAGCACACCCTGCCCTCGGTGACGCTCCGCAACACGGACATCGCCTTCCTGCAGTACACCGGCGGCACCACCGGCGTGGCGAAGGGCGCGATGCTCACCCATCGCAACCTCGTCGCGAACATGCAGCAGGCCTCGGCCTGGATCGGCACGAACGCGAAGCCGGGCCAGGAGATCATCATCACGGCGTTGCCGCTCTACCACATCTTCGCGTTGACGGCGAACGGCCTCGTCTTCATGAAGTTCGGCGGCTTGAACCACCTGATCACCAACCCGCGCGACATGGCCGGCTTCGTCAAGGAGCTGAAGTCGGTGCGCTTCACCGCGATCACCGGCGTGAACACGCTCTTCAACGGCCTGCTCAACACGCCGGGCTTCGACACCATCGATTTCTCCTCCTTGCACCTGACGCTCGGCGGCGGCATGGCCGTGCAGCGCGCCGTGGCGGAGCGCTGGAAGAAGGCCACCGGCTGCACGCTGATCGAAGCCTATGGCCTCACCGAGACCTCGCCGGCGGCGTGCATGAATCCGCTCGGCCTGAAGGACTTCAATGGTGCGATCGGCCTGCCGATCTCCTCCACCGATGCCTGCGTGAAGGACGACGAGGGCCGCACGCTGGCGCATGGCGAAGTGGGTGAACTCTGCATCAAGGGCCCGCAGGTGATGCAGGGCTACTGGCAGCGCCCCGAAGAGACCGCCAAGGTCATCGACGCCGAAGGCTGGCTGCACACCGGCGACATGGCGAAGATGGACCCCGCGGGCTTCTTCTACATCGTCGACCGTAAGAAGGACATGATCCTCGTGTCGGGCTTCAACGTGTACCCGAACGAGATCGAGGACGTGATCGCGACGATGCCCGGCGTGCTGGAAGTCGCGGCGGTCGGCGTGCCGGATGACAAGTCGGGCGAGGCGGTGAAAGTGGTGGTGGTCCGCAAGGACCCGAACCTCACCGCCGAGCAGGTGAAGGCCTTCTGCAAGGACAACCTCACCGGCTACAAGCTCCCGAAGATCGTCGAGTTCCGCACCGAACTGCCGAAGACCAACGTCGGGAAGATCCTGCGGCGCGAACTCCGCGACTCCGCCGCCAAATCGCCGGCCTGACGCCACGCGATGGCTGTCGAAGAGGTTCGTCTCAACGTCAACGAACTGCAGCCCGGCATGTTCGTGTGCCGGTTGGAGGGTCGCTCGTGGGACACCACGGCATTCCCGCTGCAGGGCGTGATGGTTCGTACCGTGGACGACATCATCGCCGTCCGCCAGCACGCCGACTACGTGTTCATCGACCGCATCCGCAGCGTCGATGGCACGCCGGAGGCCGTGCTGATGAGCCTGGACGTGGGCAGCGGCGGCAGCGGATTGCGCCACGTGGGCGCACCGACGCAATATCGGATCAGTGCCAGCCTCGAGGAGGAGTTGCCGCGCATCAAGTTCGCGGCGAACGAGGCCCAGAAACTGTCGCGACGCCTCACTGCCGACCTGCGTGAAGGCCGGAAGCTGTCGATCGAGGAGATCAGTACCGCGGTCGAGCCGGTCGTCGCCAGCGTCATCCGCAATCCGGACGCGTACTTCTGGCTGGCCAGCCTGAAGGAGCGCGACCCCTATGCCTACAGCCACGCGGTGAACTGCGCGGCGCTGATGTCGGCCTTCGGCCGGCAGCTTGGCTTCCCCGGCAGTGTGCTGGTGGAACTGGCGAGTTCAGGGATGCTGATGGATCTCGGCTTGGCCTCCCTTCCCGAGGGCACAGTGAACCACGCGGCTCCGCTTTCCGACGTGCAGCGCGAGACCATGAAGCGCCACGTCGAAGCCAGCCTGGCTCAGCTCGACAGCACGCCGGGCACCACCCCGCTGATCCGCAGCGCGGTGGCCCACCACCACGAGCGCCACGACGGCAGCGGCTACCCCGCCGGGCGTCGCGGTTTCGAGATCCCGCTCGAAGCGCGGATGCTCGGCATCGTCGACAGCTTCGATGCGATGAGCAGCGCACGCATCTACCAGCCGGCGTCCGCCCGCCACCACGTCCTGCAGGCCCTTTACCGCGAACGCGACCGCCTGTTCCAGGCCGAGCTCATCGAGCAGTTCAGCCAAAGCATCGGCGTGTACCCGACCGGGTCGCTGGTCGAGTTGAGCAGTGGCGAAGTCGCTGTCATCACCGCGCAGAACAGCGCGCGCCGACTGCTGCCCAAGGTCACCGTGCTGACGCGCCCGGACAAGACCGTCAATCCCGCCTTCCGACAGGTCGACCTCTGGCAGCAGCCCGAGGCGGACGGCCCGCGGCTCACCATCCACCGCGCGCTGCAGCCGGGAGCCTACGGCCTTGATCTCGCCGAGTTCTTCCTCTGACACCCCGGCGGGCTGGCCGGCTTACGAAGCGTCCGCGGCGCTGCTCCTCAAGTCCGCCTCGCCGAACGCCAGCCTCGCCCTGCTGCAGGTCCACTTCCGGCAACGGCTGGCACTGGCCGCCGCCCACGGGCAGCCGCTAACGGAAGTCGCGTTCGACGAAGCCGAAGCCCGCATCGTCGCCGCGCTCCGGCCGGGCGACCACCTGCTGCGCAGCGGGCACGGCGACTTCTACGTGCTCCTGCCGCGGCTCCTGGGTCTCGGCCACGCCGAGCTCGCCGCCCAGCGCATCATTCGCGAACTGGAACCGCCCATCATCTCCGGTGGCCGCCACCTGCACCTGATGCCCACGGTGGGGGCCGCGCTCGCCATCGAACCCGGCGAATCCCCGACCTCGCTGCAGCAGCGTGCAAGCGCGGCCGTCGTGCACGCGCTGCGCGAAGGCGAAGCCATCGCCATCGCCCGCGAGTACACGCAGGACGCGATGGTCACGGAGCTGCGCGACGCGCTCTCGCGCAACGCGCTCGACCTCGTCTACCAGCCGATCGTCACGCTGCCCGAGCAACGGGTAGTCGGCTACGAAGCCTTGGCGCGCTGGCGCCGCGGCGATGGCAACGAGGTCGCGCCCTCCGTGTTCATCCCCATGGCCGAGGATGCGGGGCTCGCCGAGGAGTTGACGCGCTGGACCCTGCAGGTCGCGCTGCGTGAGTTCGTGCCCCTGCAGCGTCGCCATCCGGACCTCTACTGCGCGATCAACCTGTCGGCCCGCGCCTTCGACAATCCCGCGCTCTGCGAGCAGGTGCTCGCCGCCTTGGCGATCTGGCAACTGCCGCCGCACAGCCTGATGATCGAAGTGACCGAGACGGCCGTGCTGCACGACGTGGGCCGTAACGCCAGCGCCCTGCAGCGCCTCGCCGCCGAGGGCGTGCGCCTCGCCATCGACGACTTCGGCCAGGGCTATTCCTCGCTGGGCTACCTGCGCCACCTGCCGGCCGCCATCCTCAAGATCGACCAGAGCTTCGTCGCCGATGCCGCCAATCCTCGGACGCGCGCGCTGCTGGAGGCGATCTCCGGGATGGCGCATCGCCTCGGCATGCGGGCGGTGGCCGAGGGCGTGGAAACGGAAGCGATGCTCGGCGCAGTGCTCGAGGCTGGCTGTGACCACGCCCAGGGCTATCTCTTCGGCCGGCCTGCGCCGATCAGCCACTGGCTGCGCTGATTCCCGCCCCTCCGGGCGCGCCTCGGCGCGCCCTGTGCCCCTCTCCCGTCAGAGCGTGCAGCCCTGCAGCGACGTGCTGCCACCCAGCGCCTGCACGCTGTCGGTGCCGGTCCACCGTCCGCTCACGCCCGCCGCATAGGTGGCGTCGACGGCCATGATCGACAAGTTGCCGTTGGAGAAGGAGCGCGCCAGGCTCCCCGCCGCGCGTCGCGTCGGGGCTGCGGTCCGCGCACACAGCGGGCAGAACCCGGTGAGCTGTTCGAGCGGCACGCTGGCGCTCGCGCCGCCGAAGCCGGAGCGCTCCGCGGTGAGGAAGCGCGGCACGCCCGCGGCGTCGTAGACGAAGGCGGCGTAGAACTCGTAGTTCGGGAACATCTGCACGCTGTAGCCCGTGCCTGCACGCGCCGGATCGAACCAGTGGCCGCTGGCGTTCACCGGCGCGCCATTGAGGCTGGGGCAGCCGCGGCCGAAGCTGGAGAAGGCCTCGCTGCCCGCCTGCCCATCGAGGCGGTAGCTGAAGGTGAAGGCGTCGGCGCCCGTCGGCGTGGTCACCGCTTCGCCGACCGCGGACAGCGTGTTGCGCGAACCGTCCCACGCGCTGCGGTAGACCGTGCCGCGCCACTGCCCGTTCGCCCCCGGCGCGCGTCCCTGCAGGTAGTACCAGGTCGAACTGCCGTCCTGCAGGAAGGTGTACCAAAGCCCCGCCCACTCCGCACCCGCGGGGTAAAGGAACAGACCGTGCCCCGGACGACCGGTGTTGAAGTAGCCGCCCGGCCGCACCACCGGTGCGGTGCCGGCCACCGTGGCGAGGACGGCGATCTCGCCGATGCGTGCCGAGGGATTGGTCGGCACGACGTACCAGCGTCCCGGCGACAGGGCAGCACCGCTGACCGACAGGGTCTGCAGCGGCGCCGTGGCGCTCGACGCGGCGTTCGCGGCGCTGCGCGCTGGTGCAGCGGCGATGGTGGGAATGGCTGCGTTGGCGACGGGCGCCGGCACGCGCGCCAGGTACAGGTCGACGCCTTCGCTGGCACGCGCAGTCACGGACAGGCTGCTCGCCCCAGCCGGGACATCGATGAAGAGGCGGTCGTGCGCCGTTGCCGCGGGCAGGCGGAACGCCCGCTCTTCGCCACTGGCCAAGGCGATACCGTTCTCTGCACGGCCGGCGCGATTGACGCGCACGGGCACGCTGCCGACCGTCACCCCCGCCGCCGATTGCACGGAGACATAGCCCACGCGGCTCTGCGTGTCGGCGAGGGTCGGCGCGTTCCAGCCCATGCGCAGCGGGAACGCGGCGCGGGCGGCGATGTTGCCCGGCCCGGTGGCGACGAGGCTGCCGTCGCCGGCATCCATCGGCACTTCGAAGGTCTCGACGCGTGCGGTATGCGCGACGCTGCCCGCGTTCACCACCAGCATCCAGTACATGACGTTGCCGCAGGTCGGCACCGTGACGGCCATCTCGCAGCGTTCCGCCGTAGCAGACATGCCGGCCGAACAGCGCAGTTCGTTCGCGGAGGCCAGCCCGTCGCGATTGCTGTCGATGCCGAGGTACACGTCGACGTTGCCGGAAGAGAGCGAGCGGGCGTCGACCAGCACGCGCCAGTCTCGGGCCGTCGGCGCCGATGGCAGCACCCTCAGCGACAGTTCCGCGTTGCCGGCGAACGGCAACCAGGGCGTCGGGTCGACCGCGAGCGGGTATTCCGAGACCTGGGCCTCCACCAGCGGGCTGGCGACGAAACGCGCCGATGGCAGGGCACGGACATTCGCGCCACCGAGGTCCTGGTAGCCGCTGCCCGAGGTCACCGCGAGGGTGATCGATTCGGCGATGGGACGGACGACGATCGCCACCTCGCCCTCGGCGCAGGCACCGCCACCGCAGACGCGGTAGCGCAGTGAATCCTCGCCGCTGCGGTCGGCGGTCGGCTGGTAGACGAGGACGTCGTCCGCCACGGTGCCCGTCGTGCCAGAGCCATTGATCGACGCGGTGCCCAGCACCGGCGCACGCAGCACGGTCAGCGTGCCATCCGCCAGTTCGGCCGCGGGAATGCGGTCGTTGGCGAGCACCCGCAGGCTCAGCGCGGCCGAGTTCTCGGTGACGACGAAGCGGTCGGCGACGGTTTGCACCGCGGCGCCCGCGCTGCCGGCGGCCAGAAGGCCAAGCACCACGCCGGCCGTGGCAAGAACTCGTGCTGGAGCGCCGGAGCGGCGCAAGGAAGAACGAATGACGCGGCGCTCAGGGGCGCGACGCTCGGGGGCGCGATCGGTCGTCGGCATGCACGTCAGTACAGAGAGGGACGCCGGATGCTAACAGTGAGACCGCCGTCACAGCCTGCCACCGCACAGACACCGTCAAAAGGTGTCAAAAAGCGTGATTCAGTCGACACTTTTCCGCAAAGCGCCTTACGAAATACAAACGAATCGACGCGGGGATCAGGCCTCGGGGCGCATGTACGGGAACAGCAGCACATCGCGGATCGACGCGCGGTCGGTGAGCAGCATCACCAGACGATCGATACCGATGCCCAGGCCGCCGGTGGGGGCCAAGCCCACTTCCAGCGCGCGGATGTAGTCGGCGTCGAAGTGCATGGCCTCGTCATCGCCGGCGTCCTTGGCCTCGACCTGCGCCTTGAAGCGCGCGGCCTGGTCTTCCGGATCGTTGAGCTCGGAGAACCCGTTGGCGATCTCCTTGCCGCCGACGAACAGCTCGAAGCGGTCGGTGATGCCGGGCTCGTTGTCGCTCTCGCGGGCCAGCGGGCTGACCTCCACCGGGTAGTGGGTGATGAAGGTCGGCTGCACGAGGTTGCCCTCGACCAGCTTCTCAAAGAGCTCCAGCAGCAGCTTGCCCCAGCCGTAGGACGGCTTCACGTGCACGCCGTGGCGGGCGCAGTGCTTCGCCAGCGCCTCGCGATCGCGGCAGTCGGCGGCGGTGATCGTCGGGTCCGCCTCGCGCACGGCATCGTCCATGCGCCAGCGGCGGAACGCGGGGCCGAGGTCGATCGCCCTGCCCTCCCACTCCAGCGCGGTGCGGCCGAGCACCTCCTGTGCGACGTCGCGGATCACGCCTTCGGTGAGGTCCATGATCTCGGTGTACGTGGCGTAGGCCTCGTACAGCTCGAGCATGGTGAACTCGGGGTTGTGCCGCGTGGACACGCCCTCGTTGCGGAAGTTGCGGTTGATCTCGTACACGCGCTCGAAGCCACCAACGACGAGGCGCTTCAGGTAGAGCTCGGGCGCGACGCGCAGGTACAGATCAAGATCCAGCGCGTTGTGGTGCGTCATGAACGGCTTGGCCGTGGCGCCGCCGGGGATGTAATGCATCATCGGCGTCTCGACCTCGAGGAAACGCCGGGCGTCGAGCCAGCGGCGCATCGCACCGATGATCCGCGAGCGCAGCACGAACACCTCGCGCGACTCCTCGCTGACGATGGTGTCGACATAGCGCATGCGGTAGCGCTGCTCGACGTCGGCGAGGCCGTGGAACTTGTCCGGCAGAGGGCGCAGCGCCTTCGTGAGCAGGCGGATGGCCGCTACCTTGACCGACAGCTCGCCGGTGCGCGTGCGGGTGAGGCCGCCCTCGACCGCGACGATGTCGCCGATGTCCCAGCCCTTGAAGGCGTCGTAGCTCTCGCCCAAGTCCGCGCCCACGAGGTAGAGCTGGAGGCGCCCGCTCATGTCCTGCAGTTGCGCGAACGCGGCCTTGCCCATCACGCGTTTGGCCATCAGGCGGCCGGCGATGCGCACCGAGCGGCCACCCGCTTCCAGCGCTTCGGCCGTCCACTGGTCCTTGTCGGCGAACTCGGCCTGGAGGTCACCGGCGTAGTGCTCGCGCTTGGCGTCGTTCGGAAAGGCGACTCCCTGCCCGCGCAGCGCCGTCAGTTTCGCGCGGCGCTCGGCGATGAGCTTGTTCTCATCGGGGGCGTTCTCGGCGGCGGACGTCGTCGGGGCGTTGGGCTGTTCGGACATGGGAGCTTCGAAAAAAGAGGAATGGATCGGGCGAAGGAGCGATACGTCGGCGAAGGCCGAGAACCGGGGGGGCGATGCGGTCAGGCCGCATCGCTCCGTTTGGCGCCGACCTCGAGGCCGGCCTTCAGGCTCGCCTCGACGAACTCGTCGAGGTCGCCGTCGAGCACCTTCTGCGTGTCGCTGCGCTCGATGCCGGTGCGCAGGTCCTTGATCCGGCTCTGGTCGAGCACGTAGTTGCGGATCTGGCTGCCCCAGCCGATGTCGGACTTGGTCGCCTCGACAGCGTCCTTCTCGGCGTTGCGCTTCTGGATCTCCAGCTCGTAGAGCTTCGCGGCCAGCATCTTCATCGCGGTGTCGCGGTTCTGGTGCTGGCTGCGGCCGTTCTGGCAGGCCACGACGATGCCGGTCGGCACGTGCGTGATGCGCACCGCCGATTCGGTCTTGTTCACGTGCTGACCGCCGGCGCCCGAGGAGCGGTAGACGTCGGTCTTGAGAT
>NZ_JBILJW010000025.1:0-40112 GCF_044377035.1 Silanimonas sp. | reverse complement strand
TCATCTCGCTGGCCGGCCGCTACATGGTGTTGATGCCGAACTCGCCGAATGCCGGCGGGGTCTCGCGCCGCATCGAGGGCGAAGACCGGCAGGCGCTGAAGGAAGCGCTGGACGCCATCAACATCCCCGATGACATGGGCGTCATCATCCGCACCGCCGGCGTCGGCCGCGACGCGGAAGAGCTGCAGTGGGACCTGAACTACCTCCTGCAGGTCTGGCGCGCCATCTGCGACGCCGCCCTGTCGAAGCCGGCGCCGTTCCTGATCTACCAGGAATCGCGCCTGATCGTCCGCGCGCTGCGCGACTACCTGCGCGGCGACGTCAACGAGATCCTCGTCGACACCCAGGCGATGTACGACGAAGCCCGAGAGTTCATGCAGCAGGTCATGCCGAACGCCCTGCGGAAGCTGAAGCTCTACGGCGACCCGATCCCGCTGTTCAACCGCTTCCAGATCGAATCGCAGATCGAGAACGCCTACGAGCGCAACGTGCGCCTGCCCTCGGGCGGCGCGCTGGTGATCGACCAGACGGAAGCCCTCACCTCGGTCGACGTGAACTCGGCCCGCGCCACCAAGGGCGGCGACATCGAGGAAACCGCGCTGCAGACGAACCTGGAAGCGGCCGAGGAAGTGGCCCGCCAGCTCCGCCTGCGCGACCTCGGCGGCCTCGTGGTCATCGACTTCATCGACATGAGCTCGACCAAGGCCCAGCGCCAGGTCGAGGACCGCTTGCAGAACGCCCTGAAGCACGATCGCGCCCGCGTGCAGATCGGCCGCATCTCGCGCTTCGGCCTGCTGGAAATGAGCCGCCAGCGCCTGCGCCCCTCCTTGGGTGAAAGCAGCCAGATGGTCTGCCCGCGCTGCGACGGCCACGGCCGCGTGCGCAGCGTCGAGTCGCTGTCGCTGTCGATCCTGCGCGTGGTGGAAGAGCATGCGATGAAGGAGAACACCGGCCAGGTGCTGGTGCAGGCCCCGTCGCAGATCGCCAACTACCTGCTCAACGAGAAGCGCCGCGCGATCACCGAGATCGAGCAGCGCCATGATTCGCCGATCATCATCGTCGCCGACCCGGCGCTCGATATCCCGCACTACACCGTCACGCGTCTGCGCGAGAACGAGTTGGGCGAGGAATCGTCGAAGCCGAGCTACCACCGCACCTCGCCGCGCAAGCTCGAGTTGCATGCGCTGACGAAGAACCAGCTGAACATCCCGCCGGCCCCGGCCGTGACGAAGGTGCAGCCGGTGCAGCCGATGCCGAACCGCCCGGTGCAGGCCTTCGAGGGCGACGTCGCTCCGGCGCCCGTCGCGCCGGTCGCCGCCGCGCCCGTGGCCGCGCCGCAGAAGCGCGGTTTCTGGAGCCGCCTGATGTCGGTGTTCACCGGCGACGACGGCGCTCCCGCCGCCGCCCCGGCCGCCGCCCCCGGCAAGCCGCAGGGCGAGCGCCCGCGCCGCGAGGATCGCGGCCCGCGCAACGACCGCGGTGGCCAGCGCGGCGATCGCAACGAGCGCGGCAACCGCGGCGACCGCACGAACGAGCGCAGCGAGCGTGGCGAGCGCCAGGGCACCACCACCGGCGAGCAGCCCGCGCCGCGCGCCGAGCGCGCCGAACGCCCCGGCCGCGGCGACCGCCGCGACCGCAACGGCAACAAGCCGGAGCGGAGCCCCGAAGAGCAGAAGCGCATCGACGAGCAGCGCAAGCTCGAGGAGCAGCGTCGCCTCGAGAAGCAGCAGCGTCGGGAAGAACAGCAGAAGCGCGAAGCCGAGAAGGCCGAGCAGCGCAAGCAGGACCCGGGCCGTCGTCCGCAGGAGCCGCGTACGAACGGTACGGCCGCAGCCGCAGGTGCCGTCGCAGGCGTGGCCGTGATCGCCGAGTCCGCGGTCTCCGAGCCGACGCGCCCCTTCGCGAACGTCGCGCCGGCCGAAGGCCTCGCGCCGACGCCCGAGACGGCCGAAGCCATCGTCGACACGACGGCCATCGAAGGCGTCGAGACCAACGGTTCGGACAGCGCCTCGTCGGCCGAAGCCGGCGCGGGCGGCAAGCGTCGCCGCGGCCGTCGCGGTGGACGTCGCCGCCGTCGCGGCGCCGGCACGGACGGTGCCGATGGCACCGCCGCGGGCGATGCGCTGGATGGCGAGGATTTCGGCGACGACGCCGAGGGTGACGAGGACGGCGAGTCGCCGAAGCCCGCGGGCGATCGCGCCTTCGCAGCGCCGGCCGCCGTGCTGCTGACCAGCGCCGAAACCGACTTCGACGACCTGCCGGCCCCGGCAAAACCGGCCGCCGCACCGCGGGCGGAACCCGTGGCGGCAACTGCGCCCGTGACCGCCGTGGTCGAAGCCACATCGGTGGCCGTGGAAGCGGCTCCGGCTGTCGAAGCCGCATCGGTGACCGTGGAAGCGGCTCCGGCCGTCGAAGCCGAACCGGTGGCCGTGGAAGCGGCTCCGGTCGCCCCGATCGCCGCCGTCGTCGTGGAAGCCGCCCCGGTCGTCGACGTCGCCGCGGCCGCGGTCGACACTGCCCCGGTGGTGGAGGCGGCTCCGGTGGTCTCGCCGCTGCAGCGCGACCTGCTCGCCGAACTCTCCGTGACGAGCCCAGCGTCGGAGGTCCCGACGGCGGCTGCTCCGGACGCCGGCGACGCATCGGTTCGCGACGACGGCCCGCGCCCCGCCTGATCAAGGGCGGCCCAGGCCGCGCGAGACGCTGCATGAAAAACGGCCCGGTCTTCCGGGCCGTTTTTCTTTCTCACGCCAGTGGCCGGGGCAGGAGGCCTCAGTTCGGCGAGAGCGTCGCGTCGTGCACGCCGTACTGCGTGGCAAGGCGGGCCAGCGAGACCGTGTCCTTGATCGCCAGCTTGTCGAGAAGTCGGTACTTGTGGGTCGCGACGGTCTTCCCGCTGAGGTGCAGGCGGCGCCCGATCTCCTCGAGCTTCAGACCCTGGCACAGCAGCTTCGCCACTTCCATCTCACGCGGCGACAGGTTCTCGAACGGCGACTCCGCCTGGGCTCCACCCAGCGCGATGTGCTGTGCCACGTCGCTGGCGAGGTAGCGCTTGCCGCGGGCGGCTTCGCGGATCGCTCGCAACAGTTCGTTGGCGTCGCAGCCCTTGCCCACGTAACCGTGCGCACCGGCGGCCATCAGGCGGCGAGGCATCGGGCCATCCTGCTGCACCGAACAGATCACGACGCGCGTCGGCGTATCGCCCTTGGCGAGGCGTTCGGTGATCTCGAGGCCGCTGACGCCCGGCAGGTGGAGATCGCACAGCACCACGTCGGGCACCAGCTGGCGGATGAGCGGCAGGCCGGTCTCACCGTCTTCAGCCTCGCCGACCACCTGCATGTCGGTTTCCCGCTCAAGAATGAGCCGGTAGCCGGTTCGCACCAGCGCGTGGTCGTCCAACAGGAACACCTTGATCATTTCCTCTCCTTGCTCCCCGGGGGGTGGGTTGGGGATGGGGGAAGCTTAAGCCTGTGTGAAGCGGCCCGCGATGGCGCATTTCGTGAATCCATGTAGGAGATCGTCGCGGCGCCGACCGCACGCCGAAGAGCGCCCTTCCCTCTCACCGGGCCTGCGGTGATGATGGCCGGGACGTTCAGGGGATCGTCCATGCGATTGAAAGAAGGCCAGGGGTTTGCCGGGTATACGGTCGTGCGGAAGCTTGGCCGCGGCGGGATGGCGTCGGTCTACCTCGCGGCCGAATCGGGTTTCGCGCGGCAGGTCGCACTGAAGATCCTTCCCGAGGATCTCGCCGATGAACCAAGTTTCGTCGCGCGCTTCCAGCAGGAGGCGCAGACCATCGCCTCGCTCGAGCATCCGTCCATCGTGCCGCTGTACCGCTTCGGCATCGAGGATGGCGTGCCGTGGATGGCGTTGCGCTACGTCGCGGGCGGCGATCTCTCACGGCGGCTGGCGGAGCGTCCTCTGGGCGCGGCGGAAGGCTTCTCGATGCTCGGCGACGTGGCCAGGGCTCTGGACCATGCCCACCGTCGCGGCGTGATCCATCGCGACCTGAAGCCGCAGAACATCCTGCTCGACGAGGACGGCCACGCCTACCTCGCGGACTTCGGCGTCGCGAAACTGCTGGCGGCGACGGCACTGGTGAAGACCGGCACCGGCAGCACGGTGGGCACGCCGGCTTACATGTCGCCGGAGCAGGCGCTGGGCCATGAACTCACGCACGCCTCCGATCTCTACGCCCTCGGCGTGATCTGCTTCCAGTGGTGGACGGGCCTCCTGCCCTTCGACGCCGATACCCCGCATGCCGTGCTCTTGAAGCACGCCCTCGAACCCCTGCCGGAAAAGCCGCTCGAATCGATGACGCCAGCGATGCGTGCGGTGTTGATGCGGGCGATGGCGAAAGACCCGCAAGCCCGCTACCCGAGCGCGACGGCGTTGATCGATGCGCTGCGCGACGCCCAGGCGGCGTCCGCCGCCGCCACGCCGCCGCCCCTGCAAGGCGTCGCGACACCTCCCGCCTTGCACGATGCGGCGACGACGCCCGCCTCGTCGCTGCAGGGCACGGCGCTCACGCCGCCGCCTCCCCTGCCCCCACAGCCGGCGATGACGATCACGCCACCGCCGCCGCTGCGCTCGGCGAAGACGGCCTCGCGCACGCCGACGCTCGTCTGGTGGATGCTGGGTGGCGCCGCCGTAGTGGCCGGGCTACTCGCCATCGCGCTGATCGGGATGTGGGTGGCGGAATCCACTGGCGAGGACGGCACGCCCGCGCAACCCGTGGCCGCGATCCCGGCGGCCGAGGTGCCGGGCGAGTACGAGGGCTTCATCGAAGGAAAGCCGCTACAGGTGTCGCTGCACGCGGACGGCAGCGGCATCGCCCGCGCTGAAGGCGAGGAGGACACCGTCCTCTCCTGGCGCGAAGGCAAAGGCGGCGAGATCGTCCTCGACGGCGAAGACAGCGATCCGGCGGTCCGCCTAGCCCGCGACGCGCTGCTCTCCGGGCGCTACGTCGCGCCGATCGGCATCGAGAACGGCCCCGTGGTGATCCGCCGCGCCGGGCTGGGCGGCGAGAACTGGCCGCAACTCACGTCCCTGCCCACGGGCTGGGCCGGCAACAAGGTGACGATCACCTGCGAGGCCGGCAGCGGCGAAGGCGGCTGGCTGCGGTTCCGCGATGACGGCCGGGCCAAGGTGCGCATCGGCGAGACCGCGCACGACGTCGCGTGGGTGGCGTCGCCCGATGCCGAGGGGCAGATCGAAGTCCGCTTGAGCGGAGAATCGTTCGGCGCGACGTTGACGCCGCAAGGCTGGGCCGCGTCCGAGGAATTCGCCGCGGGCGCCTGCCTGCAGGGCACGCTGGCGGTGGATGCCCCGGGCTGATCGATAGTGGCGGAGAGAGTGCCCGCCTTCGCGAGAGACAACCAGGTCCAACGATCAACAACGAACCCGGCGGAAAGCCAGCAAAGACGCGGATTTCGAGGCTTCAAGCCCGCAACGAGCCGCAATCAGAAGCAACGACAGCGAAGGCGTCATGGCATACCGGATGGCATACCAGGCAGCCCAAAGAACCCCACGCACCCCGGAGTGTTCACCGCCCCTAGAGCATGGGGCGAAGCGGCCCGGCGATGTCGATCACCACCACCCAAGCCCAGTGGCGGATCGGCGGAAGCAGGCGCATCAAGGCCCGGTCCACGCGATGCAGCACGGCCAGCAGGGGCTTGAACAGGACGGTGTTGCGGAAGGGCACGGCCGCCAAAGTGGCGATGTGGAAGTAGTGGACGTCCACGCTCTTGAAGTAACGGCGCAGGAGCGTCAGGTCGCGCTTCACCAGCGGGTGCTCGTCCTCCGTGCGCATCGCAGGGGTCAGCTTCCGATAGAGATTCAGCGCCGGGTTGTGGCCCATGGGCTCCACGAAAACCGCCCGCCCGTCCGTCCTCAGCACGCGAGCGACCTCGGCGTAGGCCTGGTCGAGATGCAGGTGATGAAGGATGCCTTCGCCGTAGACGACGTCGAAGCTGTCGTTGGCGAAGTCCATCTTCTCGGCATTCATGGCAAAAAACTGCGCCGGCAGGACGGCCTTCTGCGCCTCCGCATTGGCGATGCGAACCGCTTCATCGGAGATGTCGATGCCCGTCACCCGAGCACCCTGCTTCGCCCAACGAAGCGACTTCTCGCCCTTGGCGCAACCGTACTCGAGCACATCGCGACTCGGCAGGTAGCGGCCCAGCAAGGCGTTATAGAGCGCCGTATTCAGCGTGTAGACGCTGTAGTACTTGCCGAGGTCGTGCCGAACGTCTTCGTCGTGATCACGAAAACGCTGGTCGTGGAAATCCCGTTCTTTAGCGATGCGGTCCATGCGGATCGTCCGTGAAGTGAAGCTTTCGTCAATGCGTTCGGAGTTTAGCGTAACGACAAGAAACGGCGACGTTGTCGCAAGTTATGAGGCCATCGAAACGACAGCGTCCAGCCCGAACTTCAGATCCGACGAAACCGGGTTCGTGTGTCACGAATACGCCGATTCGTTCAAATCGTCCGACTGCCACGTCCGCTCCACCGCGATCACGCCGCGCGGCGTCGAAACCCGCAGATCGGTTTTCGACAAACGCCATTCGCCGTTGGGTAGGCGAACGGAACCATGAGCCAGCGAAGGCACTAGAAAAACCAACAGCAGAGCCGCAAGACGCAGCCGCGAAATGTGTCCAGGCATCACACCACCTGCGTCCGTGCCGGAATCAACGGCCGATTGATTGAAAGAAAAGAAACGAATCACGGGCTGCCCTCCGGGCCGGGACGCGGCCAGTCCGCTAGGCAGAGGATCCGACCTCCTTAAGAGAACGAACTTTCGACTCCCAACTAAGGCACTTCACGGAGAACCGCGAGAGCACGACCGGCCAAGATGACAAACCGATCGTCGCCTGAGTATTGCTTCTGCAAGAACCGAAAGACTTCGACCAAAACCTTCCGCTGCTCCAGACTCAGCCCCCGAACTGAGAAAACATCGTCATTCTTCACGATCTTGAGCAGGAGTGACTCAGCAAGCGCAATGAACACCCCGTCACTGTCATCAACAAAAATCAGAAGAAGCTTAGGCAAAAAAGCAAAAAGTCCTTCCCTTGAAAGAAAAGCAGGAAGAGCGGAAAGATCATAAAGCTCGTCATAGGCGAGAAGGTGTTTCGAATCTACTCGATCTAAACCAAGATCAAAAAAGAGGGCTTTGATCCTCTGCGCCTCGATGGAAGCACCACGAATCAAACTTCTAGACTCGACTCTTCTACCAGACGCCGAGAACACCTCGACGATCTGCTTCTTCAAGCTATCTTTCACCACACACCCGACGAAAGTCCGCAACACTTTGACCGCAAGTTTATGCAGTTATTCAATGCGTTAACTGCAATTTCTTCTGCCTCCTGATGCCCCGGATCCCCGCCACGAAAACACCTGCTGTTTATATTCCTTCGCGCCTCGGCGCATGCTGAGTTTGCCGAAATCTTTCGCTGATTCTCCTCGCAGCTATCAGAACTGTAGCAGCGCCGCTGACCAGAGTACTGACACGCGATATCCACCTGATTCTGAAGATAACGATGCTGTTCCCGAGTACAGTCCCCCGGTGGACGAATCGAAACATCAGTAGCAGTCGAGTCCCTCGAATCATTCATCGCATCATTTAACGCGTCGGCGCCAGCCTGCGATGCTGCTTGACATGCACCACTGGCGTAACAGATCAATGCAGCAGCACCAAGACCAACGATGACTGCCCCACAACCTATCTGGCCAACAACTGGCACAAAACACATCACCACGTTACCGCGAGGATCAACAAACACCGTTGGGGATGAGTACGAGTAGAGCGACAGATTCACACCCCCCCCCAACCCAATCGGATCGGTCTGGACGTATCGACCTGTTTGCGGCTCGTAGTCGCGATGGTAGTTGTAGTGCGTCCCGACCTCCGGGTCGTAGTACTGGCCCGGGAAGCGCAGCGGGTTGACGATCGCAATTGTTGCGTCTGCGCCTTGGACGCCGCCGCGGCTGCCGGTGAACACGTCGGCAAACCCGAAGCTCTCGCTGATCGCCTTCCAAGTCAACCGGCCTTGGGCATCCGTCAATCGCTGCGGCGTGCCCAAGTGATCGTTGTGGTAGCTGTGGATCGCCCAGAGGCTGGCGTTGGCTTGCGTGCTGACGTTGGCCAGAAACACCGGATCGGTGCCCCACAGGCCATTCGGCTGCCAGCCGTAGGTCCTGGTCGTATTGCCCTGCGCATCGATCTCGGCGATCAGGCCCTCATCGCTGTAGACGAACCAAGTCAGGGCACCATTGGCGTTCTTCACGATCCGCCGGTTGAACGGGTCGTGGCCGTACAGCGCGATCGTCTGTCCGTTGCGCTCCAGCCCGATCAGGCGCTCGGCCGCGCTGTAGCGGTAGACCAGATTGCCTGCCGGGCCCTGCTGCTCGGTGCGAAGGCCATTGGCATTGGTCTGGTAGCTCCAGCGGCTTGATCCGGCGCCTCGCTCCAGCAGGCTGTGGTTGGCGTCGTACCGCCAAGTACCCGGCTGATGCAGGCTCGCCGTGCGGTTGTGCACCGGATCGTACTGGTACTGCTCGACCGGCAGCCCCGCACTCTGCAAGGCAGCACTCGGCTGCACATTCGTCAGCCGCCCCAGCGCGTCGTAGCCGTAGCTCGTCGTTCCGTCTTCGCTGGTCTTCTCGGTGATGTCGCCGGTCGGGCCATAGGTGTAGCCGTAGTCCATCCGCAGCGTGTCGCCCTGCCCCGTCGCGCTGCTCTTCAGCCTCGTGGGGCGCAGCAGGCCGTCGAAGCGCTGCTCGCGCGTAGTGCCCGGCATCGTGATCGCCTGCGGCCGGCTCCAGCGGTAGTCGGCGTAGGTGTACGTGCCGGCCGGCGTCGTGATGCGGCTCAGGCGGTTCGCCGGGTCGAACGCGTAGCTGACCGTCGTGCCGTCCGGGTACACCAGCGCCTCGCGCTGGCCGTTCTTCCGCCAGCGGTGGCCCACCGTCAGGGTGATGGCGTTTTGGCCATTACCGTAGGTGATGGCTTCGCTCGCCCTCCGCCCCGCCTCGTCCAGCGTGTAGATCGCGGCGCTGTTGGTACGCCCTTCCTGTGTGTAGCCCGTCAGCTCGCCACTCGGATCGAAACGGTACGTGATGCTCTGCTCGTCTTCGGTCGCACCCGCGCGGCGCTGGGTTTCCGTGGTGCGTCGGCCGGCATTGTCGTAGCCATAGCTGCGTCGCTCACCGCCCGGCGCCGTTCGCGTGATCAGCTCGCCCGCCGCGTTGTAGGCGTAGGTGATCGTCTCGCCACCCGGCCGGGCTTCGGTGAGCACGCGATCCGCCAGGTCGTAGCCGAAGCGATGTGTGCCGCCGTTGGCGTCCGTCACGCTCAGCAGATTGTCGCGGGCGTCGTAGCCGTAGGCTGTGATGCCGCCCAGGGCGTCCGTCGTGCTGGTCAGGCGTCCCAATGCGTCGTAGGCGTTCAAGGTGCTGCGGCCTGCCGCATCGGTCTGGCTGATCACCCGGCCCACGGCATCGAAGCCCGTGACCTCGGTTTCGGTGCGGCCCTCGTACTCGCGGGTGGTCTGGATGCGCCGGTCGCGGGCATCAAAGCGGTAGCGCTCGGTGAAGGTCGGGTACTGCACGGCAACGAGCAGGCCTTCGGTGGCCGTGGCGCTGTCGCCGTAGACATAACGGGTCACGTTGCCCGCCGCGTCGGTCTGGCTCTCCAGTCGGCCATCGGCGTCATAGGCCAGCGTGCTGGCGGCACCCTCGGCGTCGGTCTGCGTCGCCACCTGGCCGTCGGGCGTGTAGGTCATCGCCTGCACGCCGCCGTCCGGGCCGGTGATGGCCGTCACCCAGCCGTTGCCGTTGTAGCGCGTGGTCGTGGTGCGACCGGCGGCATCGGTGACCCCGGTGCGGCGGCCTAGGGCGTCGTAGCCGTAGCGCGTCGTCTGGCCCAGCGCGTCGGTGATGGATTCCAGACGGCCAAGCTCGTCGTGCGTGTAGTTGGTGGTGCGGTTCAGCGGGTCGGTGCGGCGCTGCAGGAAGCCGTTCGCGTCGTACGTGAAGCGAGTGATTCCGCCCTCCGGGTCGGTCTGCGTTTCAACTTGCCCGCGTGATGTATAGGTCCACGTGGTCGTGGCGCCGCCCTGGGTCTTGCTCGTCAGCCGCCCTTGGGCGTCGTAGGTGTAGGTCGTGGTGCGCGCCACCGGCGTGCCCACCGCATCGACGCGCTCCAGCAGCCGGCCGGCCGCGTCGTAGCGCATCGTGGTGATCGTTCCGGACTCGTCCGTCACCTGCACCGGGCGGTTCAACACCGGGTGGTAGGCCGTCGTCACCGTCGTGCCGTCCGGGTGCGTTACTTCCAGCGGGTTGCGGTTGCTGTCGAACACCGTCCGCGTGCGCTGGCCGCGCTCATCGAAGGCGATCTCGACGTTCGTGCCGTCGCGCACCAGCCGGTACACGGTGCGGCTGCCCACGGTCTCGCGCAGCAGGGTGCCGCCGATGCTGTACACCCGCTCGCGCTCCACGCCGGCCGCGCTGCGGTGCACGTTCACGAACTGCCGCTTCACCCGGTCGTAGTCGTAAGTCCAGCGCTGCACGCCGCCTTCCGGGTCGGTGAGCGTCGCCACGCGCGGGCCAACATAGGTCAACGTCGTCGTGGCCTCCGTCGGGTCCGTCATCGACGTCATCAGGCCGCTGCGGTAACCGTACTTCCACACCGCCCCGCTGGCGTCGGTCACTTCGATCAGCTGGGTGCCGCTCCAGCGATAGGCCACCGAGCGGCCATCGGCCGCGGTGATCGCCGTAACCTGACCGCCCGTGTACGTGTAGGTCAGCGCCACCGCGTTGTCGGCGCCGCGCACGGCCGTGATCCGCCCTTCCGAGCGGTCAAAGCGGGCGATCACGCCGCCCAGGTCGCCGTAGGCGGTGATCTGCCCTTCCGCCGTGTAGTCGATCCAGTTCCCCTGCGGATCGGCCCAGCGCCAGCCCGTCGCCGTCTTGCGGATCAGGAAGCGCCGCTCGAACACATACGCATCGCCGCTGCGCTCATACCGCGAGCCCGAGCGCTCGATCCGCTTCACGCTGCCATCAATGTCGTCCAGCTCGAACGTCAGGTCCGACCACGCCGGGTTCGGGTGCCAGCTGTAGGCCGACTTGTTCAGGTCGTCCGACTGCCACGTCCGCTCCACCGCGATCACGCCGCGCGGCGTCGAAACCCGCAGATCGGTGTTCGAGAGGCGCCATTCGCCGTTCGGCAAACGCACCGAGGACAGCACCAGCGAGGGGACGAGCAAAGCCAACAGCAGAGCCGCAAGACGCAGCCGCGAAAACCATCCAAACATCACACCACCTGCGTCCGTGCCGGAATCAACGGCCTTGGGAATGAAAGAAGAAAGAATCACGGGCCGCCCTCCGGGCCGGGCGAGGGGCCGCTGGCATCGCCACCGCCTTCACCACCCTTCGATGCACCGAGTCTGCAGGGGCAGGCATCACACTCCGGCGGGCACTTCGGGCCGATGGGTTCCGACGTGCCGCCGGCCCAAGGGCCGCCGCCGGCGCCGTTGCCACCACCGGCACCGCCGCCGCCCGCACCGCCACCGCAGCCCTGGCCATAGGCCTTGCTGAAAAAGCCAGGCGCGCTCGCACCCCGAGTGTCGCCATTGGCGCACTGGAAGCTGGCCTGCGCCCCGTAGCTTGCGCGGTAGCTCTGACAGCCTCCCGTCGATGCCGACTGCAGCAGATCTGCGGTCTTGGTGAGACCAACCATCTTGGCGAGGTTGATGACATCCTTCGATGCGTTGAAGGAGCCACCGCCCTGAATCAAGCCGGGAAGCGGGGCGACGGCCGTCACCTTGTAGCGCAAGGTGACGCGCTGCCTAGCTTCAAGCGTCGTCGGCACCTCGCCCTCGAACTCGTAGCGGAAGTAGCCGTCGTTCTTCGGCGGCTCGAATAGCACGCCGTCGGCGCGGATCAGACCGTAGTTGCTGATGGTGATCTCGCCGGAGATCTCCTCGCCCACCTGCATGTCCGGCAGGTTGAGCACGGTCGGCTCGATCAACAGCACCGGCATCGGGATGCGGGTCTGGTAAACCGCGTTCAGTACCACGTCGTAGCGGTCGGTGATGGTGGTCTCGGTCACCGACCAGTCGAAGCTGACGGCGGCGTAGTCAAGGAACACATCCTTGTCGACCGTGACGCCCGGCTGGATGCGGAAGCGACCCTGCGCATCCTCGTGGTTGGCCGCATTGGCCCGCAGCACGTAGTTGCCGACCGGGAGGTCGTCGATGCGCGCACGGCCGTTCGCATCCGTCGTCACCGTGCGCTCGATCGAGGGCACGGCTTCGTTCTGCACGCGGATGCGGGCATTGGCGAGGCCCAGAATGCGCTGGCCGTTCTCGTCGAGCGTGTTGGTGTAGATGTCCTCGACGTGGAAGGCGACGTTGCCCTGGCCGGACTGCGTCACGTTGACGACGAACGGCACCACGAGGCTGCCGCCGCTGGCCGCCGCGATGGCCAATCGACCGCGATAGACCCCATCCGCCACGCTGGCCGGCGGCGCCGCGTTGAGCGGGATCTCCAGCGAGCCCCCCACGGGGAAGCTGGCCACCTGCGCAGCAGCACCCAGACTCAACCACGCGGGTGCCGGGCCCGTACCGGCCTCATTGAGCAGACGCAGTTCGAGTCCCGTGGCCGGGGCGAAGCCTTGGTTGGTCAGGGTCACAACGGCCTGCGCCTGGGTGCCGCGCACCACGCCGATGGTGGCCCCGTTCGGGGTGACGGACAGCGCGGACTGCGGGTTCTGCACCACGAGGTCGACGCGCACGGTGCCAAGGTTGGCGGAGCCGCTGGTCGAAGAGCGCAGTGCGAGGATCAGGCTGGCCGACTCCGGCGTGGACGCCGAGGCGGTGAGACGCACGGGCACGCTGAACTGCTGGCCCGCGGCAATGCCGACCGGATCACCGGCTTCCACCGTCAGGCCGGCCGGCAGCGAACCCGAGGGCTGCAGTGCCGGGTCGGCGACGAAGCGCACGCCGTTGAAGGGGCTCGAAGCGACCGAACGGACGGTGACGTTGAGCGTCGTGGGCACGGTGCGCGGCAAGCGGATTTCCGTGCGGGTCGGCGTCATCGACAGGCGATCCAGGCGGAAGCTCTTGCTGTCCGCCGGAAGCGCCGGCTGCTGCGGGTGGCGGGCGCGCACCACGTAGCTTCCCGAATCACTGGCCTGCGGCGTGAACAGGAAGGCGTAGGCGCCCTCCCCGTCCGTCGTGACGTTGATCTTCCGCTCGAAACCGCCGCTCTGCAGCACGAGCTGCACCTGCGAGTTCGGCACCAAGGCGTTGTCGGAAGCGCCCAGCGCGCGGCCGACGATGCGCACCGGAACGTCGCCGTAGGAGGTCTCCGGCGTAATCGAATCCACAGTACCGACGTACGGCGTGACCACCGGCTCAGGCTCCGGCGGAGCCTTCGCGACGATGACCGTGCGCGTGGCCTCGGCCGTGCGCCCGCTCAAGGTCGTCACCACCGCGCGCAGCGTGCGCTGGCCGTCCGGCAGCGCCGCGACCGACCAAGGCGCGCTGTAGGGCGGCTGGTTGATGCGCGCGATGCTCTGGCTGCCATCGAACAGTTCGACATGCTGGATACCTTCGGCCGCGACTGCGGAGACGGCCAGCTCAACGGGACCGTCCAGCTGGGCGTTCTGTACCGGCGAGCTGAAGACGATCGTCGGCGGTGCCTGCTGGTAGGTGAAGTTCAACGCCGCGCTGCGCGGGCCCGTACCCCGCGCATTCGAGGCCTCGGCAGCCAGCGTGTAGTTGCCTTCTGCCGGCAGGGTGATCGAGCGACTGAACAGGCCGGAGCCGCTCGCGATCGTCGCCCCATCAAGTGCGCTGCCATTGAGATAGATCGTGACTTGGCTGCCCGGCGAGGCGCTGCCGGAAGCGATCAGGGCGGCATTCGTCAGCCGCTGCTGCGAGCCCGGCGACGAGAACGTCGGGGCCGCGGGCACCGGAACGGCGATCGTCACGTTGCGGGAGAGACTAGTGGCGTTGTCGGCTCGATCCTGTGCGGCGACGGTCAGGCTGTAGTTGCCATCCGCGAACGCGTCAGCCGCCAGAGTGAAGCGGTGGATGTTGCCCGACACACCCGCGCTGGCGAGAGCGGTGTCGCCCAGTCGCGCGGTGACCGACGCCAGACCGCCCGCATCGACCGCCGAAATGCTGACTTGGCCGCTGGAAGCGATCACGAGGCCATCGGTCAGGGTCGCACCCACGAATCGCAGGTCACTCAGGGTCGGGCCGGACTGATCGCGTTGCACGCGAACCAGACGCTGCACGCGCGTGCGCTGTCCGAAGCGGTTGACCGCCGTCGCAGCCACGACGTGATCACCGTCCGCCAGGGCATCGATCAGCAGCGTGGCCTCGTACGGCACCGCCGTATCCGTCGAGAGCGGCATGCCATCGACCTCGAACTCGACGCCCGTCAACTGCACGGGATCCGACGCGGTCACGCGCACGAGCGTGTTGGCGCCGATGACCGCCCCCTCGGCGGGGGCAGTAAAGCTGGCCGTTGGCGGCACCGGGTCGAGGCGCAGGACCTGCGGAAGGGTCACTATGGTCTGCGCCGAACCGGCCCCGCGGAACTCGACACGCACGGTGTAGTCGCCAGGCACCGGCGGCAGGGTCAGCGTGGTCTGGGAACCCAGGGCAGCAAAGGGCTCATCCGCGAACGCTGCCGCGGTCGTGACGCGGAATCGATCGGCATTGCGGCAGCTGAGGCGCAAGGTGATGTTCTGTGTGCTGACGACGTAGCGGCCATCAGCGGTGGACACGCGGCAATCGACCAAAGGCACGTCGGCACGGGCTTGGCCGTAGTCGACGCCGGGGCTCACCGCATCGCCGGTACCCGCCGGATTGCCGACCGCGTCACGCGGGCCGGACGCACTGCCCCACCAGTTGCCGCGGGCGTCCACGACGCGAGCGGGGGTGCGGTTGGCGGCACCGAAGGCCGAGTTGCCCTGGATCTGGGAACCATCGATGCGGATTTCCGCCTCGCGATCCGCCTCGAGGCCGACACCGTTCAAGAGGAGGGCCAAGCCCTGCAGTCGGAGTGCGGTCGTACCGGAGGCTCGAACACCGACTTCGTTGTTGATCAGGCTTAGACCGCCGATCGCGTAGTCGCGACCGGACACCTGCAAGGCCGATTGGCCCTGCCCGCCGGCGTAGCGGATCTCGAGCCCGTCGATGTCCACGTCCGATTGCAAGGTGGCCGGTCGCACATGCACACCCCGCCAATCACCGCGCTCAGGCGTCGCCGACGAGGTTGCTCCGCCCACCGTGCTGTCGTGGACACTGGTGAAGACCACATCCGGGGCCGTGCGAAGGCCGGCACGAACGTCCATGCCCGCCCCTTCACCGAACTTGACCACGACGCCTTCGTCGACGATCAGCTCGGCGGCGTCCACAGAAGGCGCGATGGTCGCCAGCGAGAACGCCAGCGCGAGGGAAAGAAGACCCAGTCGATTCCGTTCCATGACTTACTCCACCACCACGTCTTGTGAGTCGGTGAGCACGCCGGGGCCGCTGACCGTAATCGTGGCTCGGATGGGAACCCGGGGCGAAGGCAACTGGAGCTGGATGGGATCGCTCCAGTAGTAGCCAAAGGTCGCAGGGAGGGTGATCTTCCCAGGAGTCACCGGCGTCACCACATCGACGAACCCGGGAGCGTCCGAAACGACATCGAGTGTGAATTCGACAGCGCGATCCTGCTCCTCAATGCAACCTTCGTCTTCCCCGTAAGATCGATCGCCGGGGACGCAAAGGTTGACGTAGAAGTCCGACGGACTATCCGAGACGGCGATCGACTCCTGAAGGTTGATGATCTCCACCTTTGGCGCGCGAACCTCGATCTGCAACTCTGCCGGCTCCATGCCTTGGGCCGTGACTCGAAGTTGTGTTGATCCGAACTGCAAGCCGCGGACGTAAACCGGAGCGCCGACGGTGCACTCGCTTTGGCAGGTCGCAGGAACGACGATCTCTTCCTCAACGCCACAAATGGCTGGATTAACGCACTCCAACCTGACGACAACATCCTGGTCGTTGTAGAAGGTCTCACCATCCCCAACGGCAAACTGAACCCACAGCTGCTTTTGCATTCCCCGGCCGATGGGCTGGTAGTAGGACCAGGCATTCCCAAATGCAATCCGTGCAGCAGCGACGGACTGCGTATCAGATTGCACCGTTGCGAGCCCGAGAGCCCCAACACTGACCCTATAGGTGCCCACAGCCGTCGGGGTACCGACGTACATCGCGCTCGAGTTCGTTTGCCCCACCGGAATGACGACTTGGGTCAACGGCGTGGTTTGCGCTTCATCCGCGAACACGCCAGAGACCACATTCATCGGGGAAAGATCGACCAAGCCGACATCGAGGGTGAGCGGACTGACGAGAGTCTGGTAGCCGTACCACCCTCCATCACCAACGCTGACATCCACGTTGAAGTAGTCAGACCTGGACGACAACGCGCGCGAGCCATCCAAGCTGCGAATCTTGATGGTCGGGACAACAACGGATACGTCGGTCGTTGCTGTGTTCCCCAAGCCTGTCGCAGCAAGTTGGATGTTCGACGCGACGGAAACGCCGCGCAGCGGGATCTCCACGCGCGACGTATTGGCTGGAATCGTGACCGTGGCGGGCACTGTCAGCGCGTCCGTTCGCGGGTTCGACAGGTTGACGACCGTCGGGTTCACGGCGTTTACGAGCTGGCCGTCCCGTCGACGCTCGATGTACAGGTAGTACGTCGAATCCATTCCGACGCCGACCTGGGCCTCGGCAAGATTGAAGCGGATCTCGGTGGAGCTAACGCGCTGCTCGGCCGACTCCGCCGTGATCGCACCGACGGACTCAGCGCGAACCCGGTACGTGCCCACCCTCTGCCCTTCACCGACATGCGCAGAAACGCCCGATTCATTCGCGGGGATGGTCACTTCGTTGACCGGAGAGCCTCCGACGGAGCTGAAGCGATCGAAGAAGCCAGCGACCACGTCGGCGGGGCTCGCGTTAGCGAGCGACAGAGCGATGGTACGTGGCGAAATCAAGCCTGATGGGATGGCGTCGGGAAGATCCGTCGTCGCCGTGATCTGGAACCAGTCCCTCGGACCACCCAAGCTGCGACGGTCATCGAGTCCGGAAAGGACCAACGTGGGCTGGACGACTTGAAGCTGGAGCACATCGCCCGTCTCATGGCCCGGGGCCGTCGCACGAATCGTCACACTCTCCGCACCAGCAGCGACACCATCGACCTGGAAGTCCGCTGACCATTGCCCGGCGGGAATGGTTACGGAGGCGGGGATCGACGCCTTGCTGCTGTCTGAAACCTCCAGCTGAACGGTCAGAGGGGCATCGACGAAGGCCGGGGCGTCACCAATCCGGCGGGTGACGGCCAGGTAGCCCGGCCTCGTCCTCATGCCGACGGCCAACGCGCCGGACGCTCGACTGATCGCAAGCTGGGGCACGACAACCTGCTGCAGGTCCGAATCCGTCGAACCAAAGCCAGGAACAACGGCGCGAACGCGGTAGGACCCCGCAACCGACGGGACGCCAACGTAGGCGCTCCGAGAAGCCACCCCGCCAGAGTCAACCTGCACCTGGGCGACAGCGCTACCGCCTTCGAGAGAAAGGAAGATGCCCGGCACCAAGCCTTCAGGGCTCGCGTCGATGATCGACAGCTGCGCCTGCAGGGATTCGGGTAGCCACTGAGTTCCTGCATCGGGCGCGGCGACCCGCAACGCGACGTTGAAGCGGTCTCGGATCGCGCCTACCGAACGACGTTCATCAAGCTGTTCGATCAGCACCTGCGGGACAACGACCGAGACCGAAAGGTTGGTGCTGAGGGCTGGCGCTTCCGCTCGAGCTTCGACGATGGCAGGAGCCGTCGTCGTGGCGCGACCAAGCATCAACGGTCCGGGCACCGACTGGCCGATCGTCGTGACCGACACCGATTCAGACGCCTCGACACTCGTAGGATCCGACGACACGAACGTCACGACGACCGACTCGAAGAGCGGAACGAACCGTCCGTCCGACTCCAGAACGACGTTGGGACGCGCCGCCATGCCCCGACCCAAGGTGAAGGTCGGGCTGCCATTGTTGAAGCGGAGTGTTGCCTCCGGGCCCACGCGAAGGCGCTGTCTCACTTCATCCGCCTCATCACTCTCGGCAACCACCTCCGTCAGCGCTATCGCTTCGCCGCGGAAGCGAACGAGCGACGATGGCTCGCTCCGACCGGCGGGAATGGTGATCTCGGACACCGGGAAAGAGACCGAACCCGCGTCGACGGCACGGAGTCGGACGCGTACGCCACCCGCCGGCGCTGGCCGGTTCAAGCGTAGGCGTCCGGCATTGGGGAAGCTCCGTGGGGTGTAGCCGATCACGGCGCCCGTCGGGTAGTCGTAGGTGCTGGGTAGATCCCATGCCAGCTCCAGGCGCTCGACACGAGCCACCGTGGTGGCCGTGTCGTAGGCAGCCGCCGACGCGGTCACCGTGACCGAGCCCGAGGAGAGCCCCTCTGCAGTGAACGTGGCAGTGGTCTGTCCGACAGGAATCGTCACCGTGGCCGGCATGCCGAGCACTCCCGGCTGATCAGCGGCCAGCGCAACCACCAAGGCTGAGCCTTCCACCGGCTGTGCGACAGACACGCTGGACGACGTGGTTCGACCCGGGCGCACAAAGATCTCATCGGGAAGGACCAACGCCCGACCTCGAACCACCACGTTCGTTACAGCGCTTGCCCAGCCCGGTGCGGACAGCGTGAGCGTCGATCCGCCGGCCACAAGGGCCCGGACGTCCATTGGAACGGACCGGGCTCGCGGGGGCACTTGGATCAGTGCGGGCACGTCGACAACCGAAGCCGAACTGTTGTTGATCGCGATTTGAAGCCCGGAATCAGGCGCGCGCTCGCTGAGATTGAGGGTGACCCGCTGGGACTGCGCCGGGTTCAGCGTCAACGATGCGGGTGCCTGAAGCGTCGGACGCGGCAGGACCTCGATGTCGGCGCGAGCAGGCTCGAAGCCCTGGCCGCTGGCGGTCACGACGGCGTTGCCGGCAGTGATGGCGGTGATCTGGATATCCGCGCGCGTGGCGCCGGCCGCGACCACAACGCTGGCGGGGGCCGACACAACCGACGGCACGGAAGACGCAATCGTCACCGATGTGCCACCGGACGGCGCTACCTCGGGCAGATTCACTTCCAGTCGGCCCTGAACGCCTTCAATCAAACGCAGGCGTTCTGGTACGAGACCGAAACCCAGTGCCCCGACTTCAACGGTCCCCGAGCGGACGACGTAGGGAATGCCGCGCAGCCCCCAAACCACATCGCCCGTCACCACGCCGGCGGCAACCAAGATGCCGTCAATCGTGTTGCCGTTTGCCACCAAGCCCTCGCCCATCGGCGACGAGCGGGTGTCGATTGAAATGGCCGGTGCGGCGTGGTGGCGAATCGTCAGGTTGCGCAGCGTCGGCGAGGCTGACTGGAGCGCGAGACCACTGCCGTACTCAACGATGGCGTGGTCCAACGCCGACTGGGCGTCCAACGTGCCGTTTTCGAACCGGAGTGGGCCCCAGTCACCCGGCTGCGCCTGTGCCGGAACCCTGGCGCTCGTAATGACGATTCGGGACGAGGGAGTACCTACCGCGTAGAGCGCGCCGTTTCGAACAGTCACTGAAGCGTCGGCCGCGACTTCAACCCGCACGCCCGGATCAATCGTCAGCACCGCACCGTTCTCGATGACCACGTCACCGGTCACACGGACCGGAGAGTCCGTGACTTGCCAACGCTGCGGTGAAGTGATGCTACCGGACGCCTCAAGCTGGGCAACGGCGGGCATCGAGACGCCAAGGATGATCACCGGCAACGCAGAGCGCGAAGCGGTCTTGAGCGCTGCGACGGCAGCGCGGGTCATGGAAAGCAGCATCGGTGCGTCCTGCATGGTTAACCCTGTCGCTCGCAGGGGGTCGGGGCCACCCAGTGGCGCCCCTGATGAACGGATTCGAGCTGCGCAGACGCCGCGTGGAGTGCGTCGACGTTGCCGCTGTAGATGAAGACTCGCGCTACGCCCGCACCGCGAAGCACGGACCACCAGCGCTCCGCCGTTGGGCGGTCGCCCACCAAGATTCGCGGCCCAGAGGCTTGGGTGATCTCGCGGATCGCTGAGCCGGTGGGCTGAGCCGGAACACGCAAGGCGTGCTCCAAGGAGTCGTTACCGGCCCATGAGAACAGCGCGGTACCCGGCTCGGAGCGAAGGGCGGCGACCACCGCATCCGCGTCGACCAGCGCTGCTTCGACGATCGCGACCGAAGCCCCCTGCTTCGCCGCAACGGTTGTCGCTCCGCCATCGATGACCGTGGCACGCACGCCCCGGCCTCGAAGCTGCTGACAGTGCGCCAGCAGCTCACCCTGATTCAGGCCGTTACCCACCAGAACCACATCGACGCCCGGAGCACTCCACCCCGGAAGGTCGGCGAGATCCACGACGGTGGCGCCGTCGATCGGCACACGTGATCTGGACCCCGCATCGCGAACGTCCACCAGGAGCGCGGCCGGCGGCGTCTGGGCGCTATTGGTCAGGCACGACACTCGAGCGTCGCGGCCTCGGGCCATCTCTCCTGCCGGATCGGACGCACGGGACGGAGCGTCAGCGAGCCGCTCGCTCAATGAAGCTGCACACGCGGCGTCAGCCGAGTTGCCCAATGCCAAGCAAAGCGCCAAAGGCAGCGCGACGGCCATCATTCGCGGCATGGCGCGGACCCCGGCGTCAACCACATCTGCAGCAAGCTGTTCCCGGGCACCGTGGCCCCGGGATACGTCAGCGTGATTCCGCCTTCGATCCGCTGGGCACCATCGACCGGTCGCGAGTACATGTGCAAGAAAGCCTCCGAAAGCGATCCGCTGCCCGCGGTGGAGACGGCGACGCCATCTCCGCTCAGCGTGATGCCGTTGAGCTTGGTCACACGGGTGCTGACGCGGGCGGTACCCTGGCCCGATTCGGTTCGGACGTAGATCTGGAACGCGTCACCGACCTTCATGGGAAGGTTGGCGCCACCGTCTCCGGTGTACGAGGCTTGGAAAAGCTGGTTCGCGCCATCGAAAACGCGAAGAACAGCAGCGCCATTCGTGGGAATGTCGATCGTCCAGCGATACTCCCGGCCAGACACCCACGTCATATCACCGCGCGCGAACCCACCGGTCGTGCGGCTACGCGCACCGATCACCCACTCCCAAGCCGTTGAACCGGTGCCACCGCCACGCGCTTCAATGCGCTCCGTGGTGCCGAACGGTCGGAAACCGAAACCACCGAAGCTCTGTGGCGTCGGGCCGCATTGGGGCATGGTCTGCTCCAGCGAGCGATCGACGAACGCCAGCGCACGACCAACGTCGATGCGCGTGGGGTCGACACTGGAAGGGGTCAACGCGTTCAGCTGGTCGATCGCCCGGAGCAAAGCGCTGCGCAGCGCCAGCCGGTTGCCGACCACGGGCTCGACATCAGCCTCATTCAGGGCGGCGATCAACGCATCGACATGGACGTGAAGCGTGCTCGACAACGCCGGACGAACCGCAATCGCCTTCTGTCGAGCCATGTCCACAAGCGCGCGATAGCCCAGCGGCGTCACCGCCAGCGTGGCCTCCTCGGACGGCCGCTCGACGCCACCGACCAGCTCCGACGCGCTGAGCAGGAGGCTGTACGCCGCAGCTTGTTCCGGGATCCGAGCCATGAACGATGCATCGAACTGCCCGTTCTCAGGAATCGACTGGTCCCACGTCACGAGATCATTGGACGCGAGTCGCGGAGCAGGCGTCGCATCCGAGAGCTTGCCGCCAACGGGAGCGATGGACGTGATGCGAGTGAAGCGCGCCCCCGGACCGTTGGCGACCTTTGCGGCGATCTGCAGCCAAGCCCCGCCATCTTCCTGCTCATGCGGAAGAGGAACCGCCCGATTGAGCAATTCAGCGAACACGGCCGCATTCACCGGGCCTGCGCCGGCAAACTCGCCAAGTCGGAAGCCGGACGCCCAAGTTGAACCTTTGCCCAGCGCCAGCTGTGACAAAGCCAGCGGACCCGTCCCATTCGGAACGAAATTAGCGACGGACGCGCCGGTGTTGAGTGTCGACAAAGCCAGGGATTCTCCCGGAGCAGCCAAGTCGGGGAGCGTTTGTCCCTCGAGGGGAATAAGGAGGCGAACTTGACGGGACGCCGCGCTCAGCACCCCCGTGTTCCGCGCGGGAAGGACCGACTGCAGGAGCGCGTCTACCGTCTGGAATCGACGATCCACGATCAGCCCGAGCCCGCTGTAGACGCCGGCCTTCAAATCGTTCGCCAATTCGCGATCGATGCTTCCCGCGGTGCCGCTCAGCCAAACGACGTTCCAGCGGCCCGAGTAGAGACCCGACACCGCGCCCTCACGACTGAACACCACGCGATGCGCCACATTGGCGACCGTCAAGGCGGCGATCGATGCGGCATTTTCCTGACGGCAAACCGACTCATTCGACGGAACCGAGCAAGAGGCATACAGCAGCACACGGGGGCGACGACGCTGCTCGAGCGATGGCGTCAGCTGGGGTGCGGTGCTGGTTTCCAGACTGAGCTGCGCGCTGTTGTTACCCGGTACAGCGTCAGCCGTGGCCGCAGAGGCCGTCGCGGACAGCGTCGCCTGACCGGGGGCCGATGCCACAAGGTCCAGTTCCAGCAATGCCGATGCACTCGAGGGAAGGTCGGCGATCGACCACCGCCTCGACGCGGAATCAAAGCTGCCCACCGATGCATCGCCCGCGGCAATGCTCCAACCGTCCGGCAGGTTGATCGCAACTTGGGCACCTGTCGCGGAATCCGGTCCGGCGTTGGCGAGAACCAGACTCACCGGGAGCGCTTCTCCCACACGACCCTCGGTGTTCAGCGCATTGATGACCAACGCCAAGTCGGCCTGGACCACAGGCGCATTGGTGCGCTTGACGAACTGATAGCCGGTCGCCGTTTGGCCACCAACCAGCGTGATCCCCGTGACGACGCCCATGCCGACTTGCCCGCCGGCCGTGCCGGCGATTGCCTGTGCATCGGAATACCCGGCCGAACTTGCGACCGAAGCGCGATAGGTTCCGGGCGCGACTGAGGCGAAAGTGAAGCCGCCACTGTCGGACGTCACCACAGTCACGGTACTGGCCGGGTTGGCCTCGGACGTCAACGCCACCTGCAGCCCGGGGAGTCCGACCTCCCCGGGATCACGGACGCTGTCGCCATCCGCATCGACGTAGACATCACCCGAGAACGTTGCGACGTCCGTGGATGCCGCAATGTTGATCCGATAAGGGCCGCGGCTGGAGGTATCAAAGACGTTGACGAAGTACTGCCAGCGATCCTGGTTGTCTCGCGTGCGCGAGATCCAGGCATTGGCGGCAGGCAGGGTCGAACCGTCTGCGCGCGTGACCGTCGTGATCGACTGCCCCTCCGCTGCGGCATGAAGCACGCGCGCGTGCCACGGCCCCGCGTTCGGCCCGACCTCGAAACGATATCGACCGGGCTCCGCCGGCGTCGTGACTACGCGGGATTCGGTCGACAGATCGTCGACGGGAGAGTCCACGCCGCTCGACTCATAAAGACGGAGGACGTCCCCGTCACGCGCGAGGAAGTCGCGCACCGTGTCACGTCCCGGAAGGTCGGACAGAACGTCCTTGACCAGGAGGTGCGTGTCCACCGACTGGAGCAGCGAAGTGAGGTCACCCCCCAGTTCATCGCTGTGCGAGTAATCGGCCGAAAACTCCACGAAACGACCGGACAAGGTCGTCGACATGAGCCACCGTCCCACCTTGCTCCCACCGGGACCGATGTCACCGAAGTTCGTCAGCAATGTCGGTGAGGACGCCTCATCCTGAACATAGCTGCCTTCGATCTCGAAGCCGACGGCAAGCCCCTGTCTGTTCTCGACAATCTTCGGCTGGGCTGACTCGATGCTCAGGGCCTTGGCCACGCCATAACCGGCATTGCGAACCCGAACCCCAAGGGTAAAGGGCTCTTTCGGCTCAACCTCCGGAGTAAACGGATCGTCCGAATACACTTCGTTGGCGAGGAAGTAATCGAGGCGTAGTTGAGGCTGCGGCCGCACCGTGATTGTCTGCGGCTCGACGTTCGCCTCCCGGCCCTCGGAGCCGAGGCGATAGTTGATTCGCGCGCCCACGCGATATTGCGCGCCCGTCGGCAGCTGACCACCGGCTCCAGCTGCGGGGATGATCAGCCAGCGCACCTCGCCCACCGACTTCGGAGCAACGACGCCCGTGCCATCGATGGCATTGACGCCACTCAGCAAGTCGCGGCGCAGGAAGAAGCGCGCCGAGGTGTTGCTCGGATCGGAGCTGGCGATAACCGGCAGCCCCTCAGGTGTCGTAAAGACGACATTGACCGCGAGGTCTTCGACGCTGATGCCATCAAGCCCGTTATTGATCTTGAGCACAGCTTCGAACGCCTGTCGCTCAAGGCTGACACGCTGTCGAATTTCAAGCCGGACTTCGGCGCAGATCCCACCCGACTGCGCGAGGGCATTCGACGCAAAGACCAAGGCCATCAACCATGCGGCGGCAACAGCCCGCAGGCCGCAACCTCCCTGTCGCAGAAACTCTTGCATCCCAATGCTCCGAACGGCTAGTGCACTAAGCGTCCGCTCCCCACGGTCCGCTTCGCGGGCCGCATTGAAGCACGAGGCTCATTTCAGAAAATCAGCAACTCACAAATTCGAAGGCGTCACTCCGCCATATGCGGACGCCAATGCACGACGATCGGCGCGGGTCGCCAGCAGGCCGAGCGCGTCTTGGACGGGTCTGGGGTCGACGCCAGCGCTTTGCACAGGTCCTCGGCCCGCTGACGCGTAGGCCTCCAACTTCAACAGCACACCCACGCCGAGCCGCGGATCCGGAAGACCCAGGTTGCCGCCGAAAAACTCAGCGACGCCTTCCAACCGTCTCGATGCGCAGTCGATCTGACCCGTCAGCTGGCGAAAGCAATCCGCCACCAAGGCATCCACCACAATCGCCGCTGCTTCCCAGTCACGCCGCCCCGCCATGCGCGACGGATCGACCAGAAGCAGCGCGTCGCCAACTTGAGGTGCTTTGCTGGGCACGAACAAGGCATCAGCGTCGACAAGATCGAGACCTGCCCACGTCGAAACGACCTCAGCACTGCCCTCGTGCCCCGTAGCCGCAACAATCAAGGGATCGAGCCAGCGATCCGGGCGTTGCGCGGCCTCTTCAAGCACGTCGATGGCGCTTCGCGCGCTGGAACCGGCGAACAACGGATCACGCTGCACGAGCACGGAGAGGGGAACCGCCTCGGGCGGCGGGAGCGCCAACGACGCCAGAACCGGCGCGAAGCGCTCGCGGAGCGCAGCCACCTTACCCAGCGCAGGGCCGTCAGGAGCCGAAACAACGCCCTGCGAGTCATCGCGGGAAGGCCCTGCCACGCCCGCTTCGCTCCCACATCGCGTTCCCGACCGCCCATCGGCACTTAGGCGCTCTCGAATGTCTTCGGCACTACCATCCCCGGTGCCTGCATCAGCCTCCGATGCAGCCTTGGAGGAGAGTGCCAGACTGAAATCACAGGCTACAGACGCCCATTCCGCAGCCAAAGCGGGTTCCGCCTGCGCTTGACGCAGGAGGACCTGCTCGCCCACCGAATGCATGCGATCAGCCCACTGGCGAGAAGCAATGCGGGCATCGATCACGTCGCGCGAGGAGACGATGCGCCATACCGCTGCATCAAGTGCTGCCAAGCTGCCCAGACGCTGGAGCGACCCAAGCTCACCGGGACGGGGACGAAGCAGCCCATCGGCAACGGCTTTCAGGTGATTAAGGCGTTGCTGCCCTTCTTTAGGGAGCGCGTCCGCGTGGATCGCATCGAGCGACGCTCGCCATTGCACCGCAGCGTCCCTGACCTTCCCCTTCTCCTCACTCGACGCAAACGGCAACAGCCGTGCTCCGGCACCATCCGAAATGAGCAAAGGCCGAAGTTCGAACTGCAGATTCGCCAGATCTTGCTTGACGAGGCTCTCTAAGGCGTCCAACGCCGCCACAGCTTCCGCTTGCGACTCTGGCGATTGATCTGGACTGCCAGGGTTTCGAGAGCAAGCGCCGAGCAAGAGGCATGAGACGACAACAAAGGGCGCGATCCTGCGCACAGTGGCTCCGGGGGGATGATGCCAAGGGGGGCAGAAAGTATCGACCGGACGAACACGTGAAGTCCAGTTGAAGATCGCACACGTCGGACCTGCCCATCCATGAGGACGTCCGATAGAGCTGCGTGACAAAAGTCCAAACGCGTCGCGAATGGGCGGAGCGCTGCTCCGCCAAGAACGACCGGCCAACGGACAGAAAAGCGTGTCCTTTCAATCACTTAAGCGAGGTGGCGGAGAGAGTGGGATTCGAACCCACGGTGGTGTTACCACCACGGCGGTTTTCAAGACCGCTGCCTTAAACCACTCGGCCATCTCTCCGTGTGCGGGCATTGTAGCCGCGGCCTTCCTGAGCCGCAGCCGCGACCTGCGTTACAGCCTCGCCTCGCCCATCAGGCGCGGGAACTCCTCGACCATATGGTCGATGAAGGCACGAACGGCGGGCAGCTGCCCGCGTCGCGAGGGAAACACGGCGTGGAAGATGCCCTGCTGCAGGCTCCAGGCCGGCATCACGACCTCCAGCCGCCCGGCGCGCACGGCATCGACGCAGGCCGCCTCGGGCATCAGCGCGATGCCGATGCCGGCCATGGCGGCTTCCTGCAGCAGCGGGAAATCGAGCGCCATCAGCCGCGGCTTGATCTCGACCTTGCGGGTCACGCCGTTCGGGCCATGCAGCTCCCAGACCTGGCGCGCATCGTCCTCGCTCATGCTCAGTGTGACGTGCTCGGCCAAGGCTTCCGGGTCGATGGGGCGGCCATGGCGGGCGAGGTAGATCGGGCTCGCCACCAGCAACTCGCGGAACTCGCCGAAGCGACGCATCGCGAGGTCGCCGTCCGTGTCGAGCTTGGTGCGCACGCGCAGGGCAACGTCGAAGCCTTCCTCGATGACATCGACGCGGCGGTTCGCCACGTGCACCTGCAGGCGCACCTTCGGGTGCTTGATCAGGAAACCGGGCACCACGCGCGACAGCAGGCGCTGCGAGAGCGAAACCGGGCAGCTCACGCGCACCACGCCGCGCGGCTCGGCGCTGAGCACCTGCACGGCCTCCTGCGCGGCCTGCGCCTGCGCCAGCATCGACTGCGCGTGTTTGAAGACGTTCTGGCCAACCTCGGTGACCGCGAACTTGCGCGTCGAGCGCTGGATCAGGCGGACGCCGAAATCCTCCTCGAGCTGGGCGATGCGTCGCGACAGCCGCGACTTCGGCACGCCGGAGGCGCGCTCGGCGGCGGCGTAGCCACCATGCTCGACGACGAGGGCGAACAGCTTCAGGTCGTTGAGGTCGAGTTCGCCGCTGCTCATCGTCGGGGGCTCAGATGCGCTCGGCGCCGCCGAGATAGGGGCGCAGGACCTCGGGCACGGTGATGCTGCCGTCGGCGTTCTGGTGGTTCTCCATCACCGCGATCAGCGCGCGACCCACGGCCACGCCGGAGCCGTTGAGGGTGTGCAGCAGCTCGGGCTTGCCGGTGGCGGGATTGCGGAAGCGCGCCTGCATGCGGCGCGCCTGGAAATCGCCGCAGTTCGAGCAGGAGCTGATCTCGCGGTAGGTGTTCTGGCTCGGCAGCCAGACCTCGAGGTCGTAGGTCTTGGTGGCCGAAAAGCCCATGTCGCCCGTGCACAGCAGCATGCGACGGTACGGCAGGCCAAGCTTCTCCAGCACCACTTCGGCGTTGCGGGTCATGCGCTCGTGCTCGTCGGCGCTCTGCTCGGGCGTGGCGAGGGTGACGAGTTCGACCTTCTCGAACTGGTGCTGGCGGATCATGCCGCGCATGTCGCGGCCACCGCTACCGGCTTCGGCGCGGAAGCACATCGAGTGGGCGGTGAGGCGCATCGGCAGCTGCGCCGCGTCGACGATCTCGTCGCGGACGAGGTTGGTCAGCGAGACTTCCGACGTCGGGATCAGGTAGCGCTTGCCCTCGCCCACCGTGGTCGAGAACAGGTCCTCCTCGAACTTCGGCAGCTGGCCCGTGCCGCGCATGCTGTCGGCGTTGACGATCAGCGGCACGTTCACTTCGAGACAGCCGTGCTCGCGGGTGTGCAGGTCGAGCATGAACTGCGCCAATGCGCGATGCAGGCGGGCGACGCCACCGCGCAGGACAGTGAAGCGCGAACCGCTGAGCTTGGCTCCGGCCTCGCCGTCGAGCATGCCGTCGCGGGCGCCGAGCTCGACGTGGTCCTTGACCGCGAAATCGAACGAGCGCGGCGTACCCCAGCGGTGCTGCTCGACGTTGCCGCCCTCGTCGGAACCGAAGGGCACGGACGTGTCCGGCAGGTTCGGGATACCGGCGGCGATCGCGTCGATCTCGGCCTTGATCGCCTCGAGGCGCGCTTCGGAAGCCTTGAGCTCGTCGCCGATGGCCGCGACTTCGGCCATCAGCGGCGCGACATCCTCCCCCTTGGCCTTGGCCATGCCGATGGCCTTGCTGCGGGTGTTGCGCAGGTTCTGCAGCTCCTGCGTGCGCACCTGGATCTGCTTGCGCTCGGCTTCGATCGACTGCAAGGCCACGACGTCGATGGCGAAGCCGCGCGTGGTCTTCAGGCGCTCGGCGGTGGTGGCCAGCTCGGCGCGCAGCAGGGTCGGGTCAAGCATCGAGGGGGTCTCGCGGGAACAGGAGGCGGATTATCGCTTGCGCCCCAGCCACCATGCCATCGCGGCGCCCGCCAGGGCCCATCCCAGCGCGTGTTTCGCGAGGTTGCCGAGCACGAAATCCAGCGGGAACAGGTACCAGTTCCAGAACGGGACCAGCAGCGCCACCGTGGCGAAAACCCCAAGGGCGCCGGCCACCGCCACCCGCTGCCCGAAGCCGCCGGTCAGCAACGACAGCAGCCAGGCCGCCAGCAGGGCCGCCAGGGTGTCGGTCGCCCACTGCTTGCCGAGATTGGGGCCCATGTCGGCCAGTCCGGGGTTCCCGCCGGGCTGGTAGACGATGAAGGCATAGCCGGAACCAACATGCTCCTTGGCGAACGCGGCCGCCGCCTCGGCATCACCCATCTGCGCCTCCGGCAAACTGGGCAGCACGTGGATGCCAGGCGTGGCGAGGTCGGCCTGGATCACCGCCAGGGTCGCCTTCGGCGACTGGCCGTAATGCATGCCCCGGTCGCCGAGGCCAAGCGACATGTGGGCGATCGCGCCCCACAGGAAGAAGACGAGGCCGCCGATCAGGCCAGCAATGACGATGCGCATGGTTCACCCCTCCCCGGGTGCCGGGCCGAGCGGCCCGCCGTCGATGCTGCGCGGCGCTGAAGCGAACGGCAAGCGCGAGACGCGCTGGATCAACCCAACGTCGAGGGCAGCGGGCCGCGAAGGGCTTCGCCCGCACGCAGACCCAGCCACACGAGCGCGAGGCCGCCGACGAGCGTCAGCGCCAGATATCCGAGCGCGCGCTCCGGATGGCCGCCGCGACTGAAGGCCATCAGTTCCAGCATCAGGGCCGAATAGGTGGTCAGGCCGCCCATCACGCCGACGATCAGCAGGGCACGCAGGGCATCGCCGAGCGAGCCGCGCTGCGCCAGCACCGCGAACAGCAGGCCGGCCAGGAAACTGCCGCCGAGATTCGCGGCCAGCGTGCCCCAGGGCAGGCCCTCGCCGAACTTCTGCAGCAGCGAGGCGCCAAGCCAGTAGCGCAGTCCGGCGCCCAGCGCGCCTCCGAGCATCGCCAAGGCGAGGTGCGTGGGATTCATGTGCCCTGCCCGCCTCGGGACGTCGAACCGGTGCGCCTTTCGGCGCGAGCCGCGCGGCGCGCTTCGCGCAGGGCGTCGAGCTTTTCCTTCAGTTTGATCTCCATCCCGCGCGCGACGGGCTGGTAGTACACGCGGCCGTCGAGGGCGTCAGGCAGGCAGACCTGGCCGAGGGCCACGCCACCGTCGACATCGGGGTCGTACTGGTAGCCCTGGCCGTAGCCGAGGCCCTTCATCAATGCCGTCGGCGCGTTGCGCAGATGCATCGGCACCTCCAGCGTGCCGTGCTTCGCCACGTCGGCCTTGGCGGCCTTCCACGCGACGTAGCCGGCGTTGCTCTTGGCGCAGCTCGCGAGGTAGAGCGTGAGTTGTGCCAGCGCCAGTTCGCCTTCCGGCGCACCGAGACGGTCGAAGGTTTCCCACGCGGCGATGGCCATGTCGAGCGCGCGCGGATCGGCGAGGCCAATGTCCTCGACGGCCATGCGCGTGAGCCGGCGGGCGAGATAGGCCGGGTCGCAGCCGCCATCGAGCATCCGCGCCAGCCAGTAGATGGCCGCGTCCGGGTCGGAGCTGCGCACCGATTTGTGCAGGGCGGAGATCTGGTCGTAGAACTGCTCGCCCTGCTTATCGAATCGGCGCGTGCGGTCGGCCAGCACCTGCGCCAGCGTGGCCGCATCGATGCGCCCGCCCTCGGCGATCTCCGCGGCGATCTCCAGCAGCGTGAGCGCGCGGCGCACGTCGCCGTCGGCCGCCTGGGCGATGGTGGTGAGGGTGTCGTCGTCCACGCCGAGGCCGAGGGCGCCAAGGCCACGCACCGGGTCGAGCAGCGCGCGGCGCAGCGCCTCGGCGATATCCGCGGCGGATACCGCTTCGAGCACGTGCACGCGGCAGCGCGAGAGCAGCGCGGAGTTCAGTTCGAAACTCGGGTTCTCGGTCGTCGCACCGACGAAGACGATGTGCCCGGCCTCGATGTGCGGCAGAAAGGCATCCTGCTGCGTCTTGTTGAAGCGGTGTACCTCATCGACGAACAGCACCGTCCGCTCGCCGTGGGCGAAGGCTTCCGCAGCCTCCGCCAGCACCTTGCGCACCTCGGGCAAGCCGCTCATCACCGCCGAGATCGCATGGAAACGCGCGCTGCTCTGCGCGGCCACAAGGCGAGCGAGCGTGGTCTTGCCGCAGCCCGGCGGCCCCCAGAGGATCATTGAATGCACGCGCCCGGCATCGAGCGCGCGACGCAGGGCGGCTTTCGGGTCCATCAACCGGCGCTGCCCGACGACCTCGTCGAGGTCGCGCGGGCGCATGCGTTCGGCGAGCGGAGCGCTCACTCCTGCAGCGGGCGCACTTCGGCGCTGTCGCGCGTCTCGCCGACGACGTCCACGCCCTCGGGTGGGGTGAAACGGAACAGGTCGGCCGGCAGCGCGCCGTTGCGCTTCCACTGACTGAAGCTCACCTCGGTACGCTGGCCGAGCTGGTCCTCGAACACCATCCTCGCAAGGCCGCTGGCGTTGAAGCCGAGCTTCGCCGCCTGCACGGCCGAATCCTCGGGCTTGCGCGCCTTCAGATCGACCCAGGTGAGGCCGTCGGCCTGCCCGCCCTCGCCCACGACGAACTGGCGATCGAGTTCGCCGGGATCGATCAGCGCGGCCAGCGGGCTGGATTGCTCTTCGTAGCTCTGCACACGCACCGTCACCTGTTCAAGGTCGGGGTCGTACAGCCAAAGGTGGTCGCCATCCGCGACGATCAGCTGCGGATACGGCTGCTGGTACTCCCAGCGGAACTGGCGCGGCGCCTTCAGCGAGATCCGTCCCTCACTGCGGTCGGTGGCCGTGCCGTTGGCATCGAACACCTGCTGCGCGAAACGACCGTCGAGGCTGCGCAGGTCGGTGGAGAACCGGGTGATCGCCTCACGACCGGCGCTTGCCGAAGCTAGCGCGGGCGCGAGCATCAGGGCGGCGATAGCAGTGCGGAACAGGGTCGAAGTCGTCATCGGGAGGCGGATCGGGCCGGAAAGGACGCCGGGAAGTGTCCGGCGTCGCGACTGAACGGAGGCGTCACCGCGGCGGCGGCGGCGCGATCACCATGCGGTCGCCGTTGTGCTCGGCCGGCGAGACGATGCCGGCGTGCTCCATGGCTTCGACGAGGCGCGCGGCGCGGTTGTAGCCGATCTTCAGGCGACGCTGCACCGACGAAATCGAGGCCTTGCGGCTCTCGGTGACGAAGGCGACGGCCTGGTCGTAGAGCGGATCGTTCTCGCTGTCGTCGCTGCTGGCCGCTTCCGGCAGGCCGCTGGCGCCGACCACCGTGCCGTCGCCGAGCGTCTGCACCTCGGCCAGCACGCCCTCGACGTAATCCGCGCCACCGCCGTGCTGCTTCAGGAACTCGACGACGCGATGCACTTCCTCATCAGAGACGAAGGCGCCATGCACGCGTTCCGGCAACGCCGTGCCCGGCGGCAGGTAGAGCATGTCGCCGTGGCCCAGAAGGGTCTCCGCTCCGGACTGGTCGAGAATCGTGCGCGAGTCGATCTTCGAGCTGACCTGGAATGCGATGCGGGTCGGGATGTTGGCCTTGATCAGGCCGGTGATGACGTCGACCGACGGGCGCTGGGTAGCGAGGATCAGGTGGATGCCGGCGGCGCGGGCCTTCTGCGCCAAGCGGGCGATCAGTTCCTCCACCTTCTTGCCGACGATCATCATCATGTCGGCGAATTCGTCGATGAACACGACGATGTAGGGCAGTTCCTCCAGCGGACGAGGCTGTTCGCCGAGCTCGGGGTTCGGCTTGAACAGCGGGTCCATCAGCGGCTGGCCGGCGTCGCGGGCATCCTTCACCTTGCGGTTGAAGCCCGCCAGATTGCGCACGCCGACGGCGCTCATCAGCTTGTAGCGGCGCTCCATCTCGGCCACGCACCAGCGCAGGCCGTTCGCCGCTTCCTTCATGTCGGTGACGACCGGCGCGAGCAGGTGCGGGATGCCCTGGTAGACCGAGAGCTCCAGCATCTTCGGGTCGATCATCAGCATCCGCACGTCCTTGGCGGAGGCCTTGTAGAGCAGCGACAGCACCATCGCGTTCACGGCCACCGACTTGCCCGAGCCGGTCGTGCCGGCGACGAGCAGGTGCGGCATGCGCGCGAGGTCGGCCACGGTGGGGCGGCCGGCGATGTCCTTGCCGAGGGCCAGTGTCAGCGGGCTCGGGGATTTGTCGTATTCCTTCGAGCGCAGCATCTCCGAGAGGAAGATCATTTCGCGCTTGGTGTTCGGGATTTCGAGGCCGACCACCGACTTGCCGGGGATGACGTCGACCACGCGCACCGACTTCACCGAGAGGCCGCGGGCGATGTCCTTGTCGAGCGAGTTGATCTGGCTGCCCTTCACGCCGGGTGCCGGCTCCATCTCGAAGCGGGTGATGACCGGGCCCGGATAGGCGCCGACCACCTGCACGTCGATGCGGAAGTCCTTGAGCTTGAACTCGATCTGCCGCGAAAGGGTTTCCAGCGTTTCCTCGCTGTAGCCGCGCTCCTGCACCTTGGGCTCGTCGAGGAGCGACAGCGGCGGCAGTCCGCCTTCGGGCACGGCGTTGAACAGCGGGATCTGCTGCTCACGTTTCGCGCGGTCGCTCTTCTCCACGACGGCCGGGGCCGGGGCTTCGATGTGCACCGGCTCGCGCTTGGCGCGCTTCTGCGTCTCGACCTTGCGGACTTCCTCGCGCTCTTCGCGGAGCACGCGGGTGCGCTGCCATTCCGCGGCCTGCTCGCGGCCCGCCTTGGCCCGCTCGAACAGCCCGAGGATCCGGGCGCCGATCCATTCCATCACCGCGAACCAGGACAGGCCCGTGGCCAGCGTGATCGACACCAGCACCAGTGCGAGCAGCAGCAGGTGGCCGCCGGCCAACCCGAAGACGACAGTGACGGAACGTCCGACCAGCTCGCCGAGCACGCCCCCCGAGGAGGTGGTCGGCAAGGCCGACGACGCGCCGAACCAGAGCTGCATGAGGCCAGTGCCGGCCACCAGCACGCCGACGATGCCCACGAGGCGCAGGGCCGGGCCGAGATCGACCTGGCCGTCGCCGTCGTTGTCCATCCCGAAGAGGGCCACCCAGGTGACGCCGCCAAGGATCAGGGGCAGGGTGTAGGCCATCCAGCCGAACAAGCCAAAGGCGAAGTCGGCGATGTGGGCGCCTGCGGGGCCGCCGAAATTCTGGATGTCGCCGGTCACGCTGCCGGTCCGCGACCAGCCCGGATCCGCCGCGGAGTAGCTGACTAGGCTGGCGAACAGGTAAAGCAGGGCCGGCGCGGCGACCACCAGCGCCACTTCGCGCCACAGCTTCTGTTTACGGTCCAGTGCCCTGCCCTCCACGCCCTGCATCAGCACGCATCCACTCCCTGCGGGAACTTGCCGCAGGGAGTGTAGCGCGAGGGGCTCAGACCGCCATGTCCTTCAGGGCCGGGTGCACGATCTGGCCGCCCTCGACGTTGATGCCGCGGACGAGCGCGGTGTTGTCGCGCCAGCTGCCGGAGGCCAGCTTCTGCACCCACGGCAGGATCGCCGCGCAGATGGCCTGCGAGGAGGTCTGCGGCACGGCGCCCGGCATGTTGGTCACGGCGAAGTGGATCACGCCTTCCTCGACGTAGGTCGGCTCCTTCCACGTGGTCGGGCGGGTGGTCTCGAAGCAGCCGCCCTGGTCGACCGAGATGTCGACCAGCACGCTGCCCTTCTGCATGCCCTTGATCATCTCGCGGGAAACGACGTGCGGGGCCTTGGCGCCGGTGACCAGCACGGCACCGATGACGAGGTCGGCGTCGCGCAGTTCGCGGGCGACGGCGTCTTCGTACGGGTACAGCGCGGTGACGTTCGGGCCGAGCGCCATCATCTGCGCCATGCGGTCCTGGCGCTTCTCGAACACCACCACGTTCGCACCGCTCGATGCGGCCAGCGCGGCCGAGTTGCCACCAGCGGCGCCGGCGCCGAGCACCACGACCTTGCCGCGCTCGGTGGACGGCAGGCCGCCCAGCAGCTTGCCCTTGCCACCCATCGGCTGGTGCAAGTAGTGCGCGCCGACCTGCACCGCGATGCGGCCGGCGACGATGGACATCGGGGTCAGCAGCGGCAGGTCGCCGTTGTCGAGCTCCACCGTCTCGAACGCGACGCCGGTCAGGCCGATGTCGAGCAGCTTGCGCGTCAGCACCGGTTCGGCCGCGAGATGCAGGTAGCAGAACAGCAGATGGTCCTTGCGCAGGTGCTTGAGGTCGCCGTCGATCGGCTCCTTCACCTTCACCACCAGTTCGGCCTTTTCGTAGAGCGCGGCCGCGTCGGCGGCGATCTTGACGCCGAGCGCGGTGTACTCGTCGTCGCTGAAACCGCTCTTGATGCCCGCGTCCTTCTCGATCCACACCTCATGGCCACGGCGCACGAGGTCGGCGCAAGCGGCGGGCACGAGGGCCACGCGGCCTTCGAGGGTCTTGGTTTCGCGGGGGATACCGATACGCATGGTGCTGGGCTCCAGGGGGCGGCGCGGGACGCGCACATTGAACGAATGAAGCCGCCGTGAGGCGGCTTGGAAGCAACGTCGATGCAACCTTGATTTGAAGGGCCTCGGCCCCCAAGCTTTGCAGCCCGCATGCCGCGCCTTTGTTGCGCCGCACACCGCCACGAAGCCGCGAAAGTATAACGACATGACCGCCACCAAGCATTCCCGCCTCCTCATCCTCGGCTCCGGCCCCGCCGGCTACACGGCTGCCGTGTACGCCGCGCGCGCCAACCTGAAGCCGGTGCTGGTGACGGGCCTGCAGCAGGGCGGCCAGCTGATGACGACGACGGAAGTCGACAACTGGCCGGGCGACGCGCACGGCCTGATGGGCCCGGACCTGATGGCGCGCATGCAGGCGCACGCCGAGCGCTTCGAGACTGAAATCGTTTTCGACCACATCCATACGGCGGAGTTGGGTTCCCGTCCGTTCCGCCTGAAGGGCGACAGCGGCGAGTACACCTGCGATGCGCTGATCATCGCCACCGGCGCCAGCGCCAAGTACCTGGGCATCCCGTCGGAAGAAGCCTTCAAGGGCCGCGGTGTCTCGGCCTGCGCCACCTGCGACGGCTTCTTCTTCCGCGGCCAGGACGTCGCGGTGATCGGCGGCGGCAATACGGCCGTCGAAGAGGCGCTGTACCTCTCCAACATCGCCAACAAGGTCTACCTCGTGCACCGCCGCGACACGCTGCGCGCCGAGAAGATCCTGCAGGACAAGCTGTTCGCGAAGGCCGCGGCCGGCAAGATCGAACTGGTGTGGAACTACGCGGTCGACGAGGTGCTGGGCGACGACAGCGGCGTCACCGGCGCCCGCCTGCGCTCGATCAAGGACGACAGCACGCGCGAAATCGCCGTCACCGGCTTCTTCGTCGCCATCGGCCACAGCCCGAATACCTCGCTGTTCGACGGCCAGCTCGACATGCGCGACGGCTACATCAAGGTGAAGTCGGGCCTCGACGGCGGCGCCACCGGCACCAGCATCCCGGGCGTGTTCGCCGCTGGCGACGTGGCCGACCACGTCTACCGCCAGGCCATCACTTCGGCCGGCTCGGGCTGCATGGCGGCGCTCGACGCCGACAAGTTCCTCGACAAGCACGAGTAAGCGCTGCGCGGCCGGCGATGCCCGAGCTCCGCCTCCATCGCCGGATGCACGAGATTCCTGCGGTCACGTGGGACGCGCTGAACCGGGGCAGCCATCCGTTCACCGCGCATGCCTTCCTGGCCGGGCTCGAAGCGCACGGCTGCCTCGACCCCGAATACGGCTGGACGCCACTGCACGCCTCACTGTGGGAGGGTGATGCCCTGCTCGCCGTCGCGCCGGCCTATGCGAAGGGCAACTCGCACGGCGAGTTCGTGTTCGACCACGCTTGGGCGAACGCCTACGCGCAGTACGGCCTCGACTACTACCCGAAGTGGCTGGTCGGCGTGCCTTACTCCCCTGTCACCGGGCCGCGCCTGCTGTCGGTTGACGATGGTTCGAAGCGGACGCTGTTGGAGGCCATGCGCGCAGCGGCACCGGCGCTCGGCATGCATTCGGTGCATGCGAACTTCCTCGACACCGACGATCTCGATGCGTTCGATGGCACGTGGCTGGCCCGCGAGGACCTGCAGTTCCACTGGTCGCGCGATCCGTCGTGGCGCACGTTCGATGACTTCCTCGGCGCGCTGGACCACAAGCGCCGCAAGAACCTGAAGGCCGACCGGCGCCGGGTGGCCGAGGCTGGCGTCGGTCTTCGCGTTCTGGACGGCACGGCCGCGCGCGGCGAGCCGATGGCCGCGATGCACCGCTTCTACGTCCAGACCTTCGCCGAGAAGTGGAACCACGCGGCGATGACGGAGGCCTTCTTCCAGCACCTGTGCGAGACCCTGCCCGCGGCCGTCGTCCTGATCCTCGCCGAACGCGACGATGAGGCGATCGCCGGCGCGCTATGCCTGCGCTCGAACGACACCCTCTACGGCCGCTACTGGGGCGCGATGGCGGACGTGCCGGGGCTGCATTTCGAGGCCTGCTACCACCAGGGCATCGCGTACTGCATCGAGCACGGCCTCGACCGTTTCGAACCCGGCGCGCAGGGCGAACACAAGCTGGCGCGCGGCTTCCTGCCGACCACCACGCACAGCCGTCATTGGCTGGCCGAACCGCGCTTCCAGCAAGCACTCACACGTTGGTGCGCGGCCGAGCGCGAGGCCACGCGGCGTTATCGCGATTCGCTGGCGGCGCATTCGCCCTTCCGATCGCCATGAGCCGCCCGCTGCTGCTGGGGCCCGATCCCGCTTCACCCTTCCCGCCCGCCGAGCTAGCGCTGGACGAACCCGATGGCCTGGTGTGCATCGGCGGCGATCTGTCGCCCGTGCGTCTCGTGAATGCCTACGCCGCAGGGATGTTCCCCTGGTTCAGCGAGGGCCAGCCGATCCTCTGGTGGTCGCCGTCGGAGCGGCTGGTATTCCGCAGCGATGGCGTCAGGCTTTCAACGCGTTTCCGCCGCGACCTGCGGCGCAGCCCGTGGGAAGTCCGCTTCGACACGGCCTTCGATCGCGTGATCGCCGCCTGCGCCACCGCGCCCCGGCCCGGCCAGGACGGCACCTGGATCACCCCGGCGATGCAGCGCGCCTACGGCCAGCTGCACCGGCTCGGGCATGCGCACAGCGTCGAGGTCTGGGACGGCGAGCGGCTCGTCGGGGGCCTTTATGGAGTGGCAGTCGGCACCGGCTTCCACGCCGAGAGCATGGTCAGTCTCGAGAGCGGCGGCTCGAAAGTGGCGCTGGCGGCCCTCGGGCGACGACTCGACGAACTGGGCTGGCCGCTGTTCGACGCCCAGATCGAAAACCCGCACCTGCGCTTCATGGGTGGGGAGGTCTGGCCCCGGGCGCGGTTCCTCTCGAGCTTCCTCGCCCGCACCGCCTCGGGCGCGCCGAGCCCCGACTGGGCGGGCACGCCCTACCCCGCCCGCCAGCTGGTGGACTGAACCCCGCCCGACCCGCTTAACCGGATTTTTGCAAGCGCCGGCCCGGCGTGGCACACTCCGCGCCTTCGATTCACCCCCTTTCCCGCCCCAGACCGCCAAGGCCAGAAGCCCGCTGCATGTCAAAAGACGATTCCATCGAGTTCGAAGGCACCGTGACCGAAACGCTGCCGAACACCATGTTCCGCGTGAAGCTCGAAAACGGCCACGTCATCACGGCTCACATCTCGGGCCGCATGCGCAAGAACTACATCCGGATCCTGACGGGTGACAAGGTCAAGGTTGAAATGACGCCTTACGACCTCACCAAGGGCCGCATCACCTACCGCATGAAGTAAGCGCCGCGCGCGCTCCATGCCAAGAAAAACGGCAGCCTCGGCTGCCGTTTTTCGTTTCCGGGCCCAGAACGCCGAGCCTCACTCCACGGTGGCGGGGAGCAACTTCTCCGGCTCGGCGAAGGCCTCGACGGTGAGCTGGCCGTCGCGGACGCCCACCTCGACCTTGCCGCCGTTCACCAACTTGCCGAACAGCAGCTCGTCGGCCAGGGGGCGCTTGATCTTGTCCTGCAGCAGGCGCGCCATCGGGCGCGCGCCCATCTGCGGGTCGAAGCCGTGCTCGGCCAGCCACTGCCGCGCTTCCGGCGTCGCCGACATGGCCACGTGCTTCTCCTGCAGCTGCGCCTCGAGCTCGATCAGGAACTTGTCCACCACGCGCAGGATGTGCTCGAAACCGAGCGCGCCGAACTGCACCACGGCGTCGAGGCGGTTGCGGAACTCCGGCGTGAACGCCTTGCGGATCACTTCCATCGCGTCGGTGCTGTGGTTCTGCTCGACAAAGCCGATCGTCCGGCGTGCCGCCTGCGCGGCACCAGCATTCGTCGTCATCACGATGATGACGTTGCGGAAGTTCGCCTCGCGCCCGTTGGTGTCCGTCAGGATGCCGCGGTCCATGACCTGCAGCAGGATGTTGAACACGTCCGGATGCGCCTTCTCGATCTCGTCGAGCAGCAGCACGCAGTGCGGCGTCTTGACGATCTTCTCGGTGAGCAGGCCGCCCTGGTCGAAGCCGACGTAGCCCGGGGGCGCGCCGATCAGGCGGCTCACGGAGTGCGGCTCCATGTACTCCGACATATCGAAGCGCACCAGTTCGATGCCGAGCTGCATGGCCAGCTGGCGGGTGACCTCGGTCTTGCCGACGCCGGTCGGGCCGGCGAACAGGAAGTTGCCGATCGGCTTGTCGGGATTGCCGAGGCCGGAGCGCGCGAGTTTGATCGACGACACCAGCGATTCGATCGACGAGTCCTGGCCGAAGATCACCATCTTCAGGTTGCGCTCGAGGTTCTTCAGCACGTCCTTGTCCGAGGCGCTGACCTGCTTCGGCGGGATGCGCGCCATCTTGGCGACGATGAGTTCGACCTCCTCGACGTCGATCAGACGCTTGCGCTTGTCCTCGCTCATCAGGCGCTGGCGGGCACCGGCCTCGTCGATCACGTCGATGGCCTTGTCCGGCAGCAGGCGGTCGCCGATGTGCTTCACCGACAGGTCCACGGCCGCCTGCAGCGCATCCGCGCTGTAGGTCACGTCGTGGTGCAGTTCGAACTTGCCCTTCAGGCCGTTGAGGATGGCCACCGCCTCGGCGACCGTCGGCTCGACGACATCGATCTTCTGGAAACGGCGGGCCAGCGCGCGGTCCTTCTCGAAGACCCCGCGGTACTCCTGGAAGGTCGTCGAGCCGATGCAGCGCAGCTCGCCGGTCTGCAGGGCCGGCTTGATGAGGTTCG
>NZ_JBILJW010000058.1:0-11744 GCF_044377035.1 Silanimonas sp. | reverse complement strand
GACAGTTCGCCCGAACGCGACACGGCCACGAGATGGCCGGCCGAATGGGCGACCGTCTTGAGGTGGGTGAACTTGATCGAACCGGTCGTCTTGACGGTGATGTTGTCGACGGCGGCAGCTCGCGACGCAGCACCACCGATGTGGAAGGTACGCATCGTCAGCTGCGTGCCCGGCTCACCGATCGACTGCGCGGCGATGACGCCGACCGCTTCGCCCTGATTCACCAAGTGGCCACGGGCCAGGTCACGGCCGTAGCACATGGCGCAGATGCCGAAGCTGGCTTCGCAGTTGATCGAGGAGCGCACCTTGATGCTCTGCACGCCGGCGGCGTCGAGCTTGTCGACCCACTTCTCGTCGAGCAGGGTGTTGCGGGTGACGATCGGCTCCTCGTCGTTGCCCGGCAGGAACACGTCCTCGGCCACGACGCGACCCAGCACGCGGTCGCGCAGGGCTTCGGTGACTTCGCTGCCTTCGACGATCGGGGTCAGCGTCAGGCCGGTGGTCGTGCCGCAGTCGACTTCCGTCACCACCACGTCCTGCGCCACGTCGACGAGACGACGGGTCAGGTAACCGGAGTTCGCCGTCTTCAACGCGGTGTCCGCGAGGCCCTTACGGGCGCCGTGGGTCGAGATGAAGTACTGGAGGACGTTCAGGCCTTCGCGGAAGTTCGCGGTGATCGGCGTCTCGATGATCGAGCCGTCCGGCTTCGCCATCAGGCCGCGCATACCGGCCAGCTGGCGGATCTGGGCCTGCGAACCACGCGCGCCCGAGTCGGCCATGATGTAGATCGAGTTCATCGACTTCTGGTCGACCATCTCGCCCTTGGCGTTCTTCACCTTGTCGGTGCCGATGGTGTCCATCATCGCCTTGGCGATCTGCTCGTTCGTACGCGACCAGATGTCCACGACCTTGTTGTAGCGCTCGCCCGAGGTGACCAGGCCCGACTGGTACTGGTTCTGGATCTCCAGCACCTCGGCTTCGGCCTTGGCGAGGATGTCCTTCTTCTCGTTCGGGATGGTCATGTCGTCGATGCCGACCGACACGCCCGCGCGGGTGGCGTTCGAGAAGCCGGTGTACATCAGCTTGTCGGCGAACACGACGGTGTGCTTCAGGCCGAGCTGGCGGTAGCAGCCGTTGATGAGGCGGCTGATGGCCTTCTTGTTGAGCTCGGTGTTGACCATCGTGAAGGACAGGCCTTCCGGCAGGATCTCGGCCAGCAGCGCGCGGCCAACGGTCGTGTCGTACACGGTCGACTTGCGGCTGGTCTCACCCGACTCCGACTTCACGGTCTCGGCGACACGCACCTTGACCTTGGCGTGCAGCTCGACGGTGCGGTTGTCGTAGGCGCGGCGGACTTCCGCCACGTTGGCGAACACCATGCCCTCGCCCTTCTTGTTCTCGAGGGCGCGGGTCATGTAGTACAGGCCGAGCACGACGTCCTGCGTCGGGACGATGATCGGCTCGCCGTTCGCCGGCGACAGGATGTTGTTGGTCGACATCATCAGCGCGCGCGCTTCCAGCTGGGCTTCCAGCGAGAGCGGCACGTGGACGGCCATCTGGTCACCGTCGAAGTCGGCGTTGAAGGCCGTACAGACGAGCGGATGCAGCTGGATCGCCTTGCCTTCGATCAACACGGGCTCGAAAGCCTGGATGCCGAGACGGTGCAGGGTCGGTGCGCGGTTCAGCAGCACCGGATGCTCGCGGATGACTTCCTCGAGGATGTCCCACACCACAGCTTCTTCGCGCTCAACGAGCTTCTTGGCCGCCTTGATGGTGGTGGCCAAGCCGCGACGCTGCAGCTTCGAGAAGATGAAGGGCTTGAACAGCTCAAGCGCCATTTTCTTCGGCAGGCCGCACTCGTGCAGACGCAGGGTCGGGCCGACCACGATGACCGAACGGCCCGAGTAGTCGACGCGCTTGCCGAGCAGGTTCTGGCGGAAGCGACCCTGCTTGCCCTTGATCATGTCGGCGAGCGACTTGAGCGGGCGCTTGTTGGTGCCGGTGATGGCGCGGCCGCGACGACCGTTGTCCATCAGCGCATCGACCGACTCCTGCAGCATGCGCTTCTCGTTGCGCACGATGATGTCCGGCGCGTTGAGCTCGAGCAGGCGCTTGAGGCGGTTGTTGCGGTTGATGACGCGGCGGTACAGATCATTGAGATCCGACGTCGCGAAACGGCCACCGTCCAGCGGGACCAGCGGACGCAGGTCCGGCGGGAGCACCGGCAGCACGGTCATGACCATCCACTCCGGGCGGTTGCCGGAGTCGAGGAAGGCCTCGACGAGCTTGATGCGCTTGGTGAGGCGCTTCAGCTTGGTCTCGGAGTTGGTGCTGGCGATCTCTTCCTTCAGGCGGAGCAGCTCGGCCTGGAGGTCGATGGTGCGCAGCAGCTCGTGGATGGCCTCGGCGCCCATGTAGGCCTCGAAGTCATCGCCGTGCTCCTGGCGCGCCTGCATCAGCTGCTCTTCGTTCATCAGCGAGCCGCGCTCGAGCGGAGTCAGGCCCGGCTCGGTCACGACGAAGGCTTCGAAGTACAGGATGCGTTCGATGTCGCGCAGCGTCATGTCCAGCATGAGGCCGATGCGCGAGGGCAGCGACTTCAGGAACCAGATGTGGGCGACCGGCGAGGCGAGCTCGATGTGGCCCATGCGCTCGCGGCGGACCTTGGCCAGCGTCACTTCCGTGCCGCACTTCTCGCAGACCACGCCGCGGTGCTTCATGCGCTTGTACTTGCCGCACAGGCACTCGTAGTCCTTGATCGGACCGAAGATGGCGGCGCAGAACAGGCCGTCACGCTCCGGCTTGAACGTACGGTAGTTGATGGTCTCCGGCTTCTTCACTTCGCCGTAGGACCACGAGCGGATCAGGTCCGGGGACGCCAGGCCGATCTTGATCGAGTCGAAATCAAGGGTCGGGCGCTGCTGGTTGAACAGGTTGAGTAGATCTTTCATGGCTTGATTCTCCAGTCAGTCGCGCGCGATCACTGCTCGTCCAGCTCGATATTGATACCGAGCGAACGGATTTCCTTCACCAGCACGTTGAACGACTCCGGCATGCCGGCGACCATCTCGTGGTCGCCGTCGACGACGTTCTTGTACATCTGGTTTCGGCCCTGCACGTCGTCGGACTTGACGGTCAGCATTTCCTGCAGCGTGTACGCCGCGCCGTAGGCTTCGAGCGCCCACACTTCCATCTCGCCGAAGCGCTGGCCACCGAACTGCGCCTTGCCGCCCAGCGGCTGCTGGGTGACGAGCGAGTACGGGCCGGTCGAACGCGCGTGCATCTTGTCGTCGACGAGGTGGTTGAGCTTCAGCATGTGCATGTAGCCGACCGTGACCTTGCGGTCGAAGGACTCGCCGGTGCGGCCGTCGAACAGCGTGACCTGGGTCTTGCTGTCGCTCATGTTGAGCAGCTGGGTGTGCGCGTCGTCGCTCGGGTAGGCGAGCTCGAGCATGTGCTTGATCTCGGCCTCGGCCGCGCCGTCGAACACCGGGGTGGCCATCGGCACGCCGTCGGTGAGGTTCTTGGCGAGGTTGAGGAGCTCCGAGTCGTTGAACTGCTTCAGGTCGACGCGGGTGCTGCCCGAGATCTTCTTGTCGTGGTTGTAGATCTTGTCGAGGAACTCGCGGAGGTCGGCGATCTTGGCCTGCGCTTCCAGCATCTTCTGGATGCGCTCGCCGAGGCCCTTGGCGGCGAAGCCGAGGTGGGTCTCGAGGATCTGGCCGATGTTCATTCGGCTCGGCACGCCCAGCGGGTTCAGCACGATGTCGACGGTGCGGCCGTCGGCCATGTGCGGCATGTCCTCGACCGGGACGATCGTCGACACGACACCCTTGTTGCCGTGGCGGCCGGCCATCTTGTCGCCCGGCTGGATGCGGCGCTTCACGGCCAGGTAGACCTTGACCATCTTGAGCACGCCCGGGGCGAGGTCGTCGCCCTGCGTGATCTTGCCGCGCTTGTCCTGGAAGCGCTTCTCGAACTCGGCCTTGTGGGCTTCGATCTGCTTCTGCGCGTTCTCGATCGCCTCGGCGGCGTCGTCATCCTTCATGCGAAGGGTGAACCAGTCGTCCTTCTTCAGGCTGTCGAGGTACTCGGCGGTGACGTCGGCCTTCTTCAGGCCGTTCGGGCCGCCATTGGCCGTGCGGCCGATGAGCTGGCCACGCAGGCGGGCGAAGATCGCGCTCTCGAGGATGCGGAACTGGTCGTCGAAGTCCTTCTTGACGCGCTTGATCTCGGAATCCTCGATCTGCTTGGCGCGCTTGTCCTTCTCGATGCCGTCGCGGGTGAAGACCTGGACGTCGATGACCGTGCCGTCCATGCCCGGGGGCACGCGCAGCGAGCTGTCCTTCACGTCCGAGGCCTTCTCGCCGAAGATCGCGCGGAGCAGCTTCTCTTCCGGCGTCAGCTGGCTCTCGCCCTTCGGCGTGACCTTGCCCACCATGATGTCGCCAGCGCGCACTTCGGCACCGATGTACACCACGCCCGACTCGTCGAGGCGCGACAGCGCCTGCTCGGAGACGTTCGGGATGTCGGCGGTGATTTCCTCCGGGCCCAGCTTGGTGTCGCGGGCGACGCAGGTCAGCTCTTCGATGTGGATCGTGGTGTAACGATCCTGCTCGACGACGCGCTCCGAGAGGAGGATCGAGTCTTCGAAGTTGTAGCCGTTCCACGGCATGAACGCGACCAGCATGTTCTGGCCGAGCGCGAGCTCGCCGATGTCGGTCGACGGGCCGTCGGCGAGGACGTCGCCGCGGGCCACGCGATCACCCACGTTCACCAGCGGACGCTGGTTGATGCAGGTGTTCTGGTTGGAACGCTGGTACTTGATGAGCGTGTAGATGTCGACGCCGGCGTCGTTGGCACCGACTTCGTCTTCGTTGGCGCGCACGACGATACGGCCGGCGTCGATCTGGTCGACGACGCCGCCACGGCGGGCGTTCACGGTGACGCCCGAGTCACGCGCCACGGCGCGCTCGATGCCGGTACCGACCAGCGGCTTCTGCGAACGCAGCGTCGGCACGGCCTGGCGCTGCATGTTCGCGCCCATCAGCGCGCGGTTGGCGTCGTCGTGCTCGAGGAAGGGCACGAGGGCGGCGGCGACGGACACCGACTGCATGGGCGAGACGTCCATGTAGTGGATTTCCGCCGGCGGCTTCAGCAGCGCTTCGCCCTGCTGGCGGCAGGTCACGAACTCGGCGGTGAAGGCGTTCTTGTCGTCCAGCTCGGCGTTGGCCTGGGCGATGGTGTACTCGTTCTCTTCGATCGCCGACAGGAACTCGACGTCGTCGGTCACCTTGCCGTTGACGACCTTGCGGTACGGCGTCTCGAGGAAGCCGTAGCGGTTGGTGCGGGCGTAGACGGCGAGCGAGTTGATCAGGCCGATGTTCGGGCCTTCCGGCGTTTCGATGGTGCAGACGCGGCCGTAGTGGGTCGGGTGCACGTCGCGCACTTCGAAGCCGGCGCGCTCGCGGGTCAGGCCGCCCGGGCCGAGGGCCGACACGCGACGCTTGTGCGTGACTTCCGACAGCGGGTTGTTCTGGTCCATGAACTGCGACAGCTGCGAGGAGCCGAAGAACTCCTTGATCGCGGCGGCCACCGGCTTGGCGTTGATCAACTCCTGCGGGGTCAGGCCTTCCGACTCGGCCAGCGACAGGCGCTCCTTGACGGCGCGCTCGACGCGGACGAGGCCGACGCGGAACACGTTCTCGGCCATTTCGCCGACCGAACGCACGCGACGGTTGCCCAGGTGGTCGATGTCGTCGACGACGCCGCGGCCATTGCGGATCTCGCACAGCGTGCGGATGACGTCCAGGATATCCGAGGTCTGGCCGTTCGTTGCGATCAGGCGCTTGGCCTCTTCGCCGTTCTGCGCCGAGAAGTACTTGCTGTCGAACAGCACCGACTCGCCCGTCACTTCCTTGCGGCCGACGCGGCGGTTGAACTTCATGCGGCCGACGCCCGAGAGGTCGTAGCGCTCGAAGGTGAAGAACAGGTTGTGGAACAGGTTCTGCGCGGCGTCCTTGGTGGGCGGCTCGCCCGGACGCATCATGCGGTAGATCTCGACCAGCGCTTCCAGCTGGGTGCGCGTGCTGTCGCTGCGCAGGGTGTTCGAGATGTACGGACCGCGGTCGAGGTCGTTGACCCACAGCGTGCCGAACGAGGCGACGCCGGCCTTGCGGAACTTGACCAGCAGGGCGTCGTCGATCTCGTCGTTCGCGACCGAGAGCAGCTCGCCGGTCTTCGGATCGGCGACGTCGTGCGCGAGGATGCGGCCGACCAGGTAGTCGTCCGGCACTTCCAGCGTGCCGATCTTGGCCTGCTCGAGCTGGCGGACGTGGCGCGCAGTAATGCGCTTGCCGGCCTCGACGAGCACGTTGCCGTTGGCAACGAGGTCGAAGTTCAGCGTCTCGCCCTTCAGGCGCTCGGCGACCAGCGACAGCTCGGCGCCTTCCTTCGGCAGCAGCGCGAAGGTGTTGATCTCGAAGAACTGCTGCAGCATTTCCTCGTTGCTGTAGCCCAGCGCGCGCAGCAGGACGGTCACCGGCAGCTTGCGGCGACGGTCGATGCGGGCGTAGACCATGTCCTTCGGGTCGAACTCGAAGTCGAGCCACGAACCACGGTAGGGGATGATGCGGGCGCTGTAGAGCAGCTTGCCCGAGCTGTGCGTCTTGCCGCGGTCGTGATCGAAGAACACGCCGGGCGAGCGGTGCAGCTGCGAGACGATGACGCGCTCGGTGCCGTTGACGATGAAGGTGCCGTTCTCGGTCATCAGGGGCATTTCGCCCATGTAGACCTCCTGCTCCTTCACGTACTTCACGGCCTTGGTCGACGACTCGCGGTCGTAGATCACCAGGCGGACGGTCACACGCAGCGGCGCGCCGTAGGTGAGGCCACGGTTGTGGCACTCGCGGACGTCGAACGGCGGCTCGCCGAGACGGTAGCTGACGTACTCGAGGGCGGCATTGCCCGAGTAGCTCGAGATCGGGAAGACCGACTTGAGGGCGGCGTGCAGGCCCTGCTCGGCGCGCTTGCCGGCGGGGGCGCCCTCCTGCAGGAACTCACGGTAGGAATCCATCTGGATGGCAAGCAGGTAGGGCACGTCGAGGACGGCGCGGCGCTTGCCGAAATCCTTGCGGATGCGCTTCTTTTCGGTGAACGAGTACGTCATGGGGACCTTCAGGCTCTGTGAGCTGTGGGGGTCAAGTGGCCAGTGGGAAGCCGCTGGTATTGCCGGCACCAGCACGCCTTCTGCTGCTGCTTCTCACTGTCCACTCGGTGCATGGAGCGGTTGTCGCGGTGGATTCAGGCCGCCGAGGCGAACGAACGCCCTGAAACGGCCAAAGGCCGGGGGCTTTCGCCCCCAGCCTTGGTGGTGTCGCCGGCGATGACGCGGCGACCCAAGTGACGCTTACTTGAGCTCGACGGTGGCGCCGGCGGCCTCGAGGTCCTTCTTGAACTTCGCGGCGTCGTCCTTCGAGACGGCTTCCTTGACGTTCTGCGGGGCACCCTCGACGAGGTCCTTCGCTTCCTTCAGGCCCAGGCCGGTGATGGCGCGGACGGCCTTGATGACTTCGACCTTCTTCTCGCCGGCGGCCTTCAGGACGACGGTGAACTCGGTCTGCTCTTCGACGACGGCGGCAACGGCGGGGCCGGCAGCCATCACGACCGGGGCGGCGGCGGAGACGCCGAACTTCTCTTCCATCGCCTTGACGAGGTCCATGATTTCCATCAGGGACTTGGTGGCGATCGCTTCGATGATCTGATCGTTGGACAGGGACATGTTGTTTACCTCTGGAAAGTTGCTAATGCAGTCGGGGTCGCGGGGCGGTCAGGCCGTGGCTTCCTGCTTCTCGGCAATCGCCTTGAACGCGCGGGCCACACGGGTGGCCGGCTCGACGAGCGTGCTGAGGAACATGGACAGGGCCTGGTCGCGGGTCGGCAGCGAGGCGAGGACTTCGAGGTGGGCGGCCGGATAAGCCTTGCCACCGATCGAGACGACCTTTGCCTTCAGCTTGTCGTTGCCCTTGGCGAACTCCTTGATCAGGCGACCGGCAGAGCCGGGCTCCTCGGTCGAGAACGCGTAAAGCAGCGGGCCGGTGAGCTGGTCCTGGGTGCACTCGAACTCGGTGCCCGCGACAGCGCGCGAAGCCAACGTGTTCTTGACGACCTTCAGGTAGACACCGGTCTCGCGAGCCTTCTTGCGCATCGCCGTCATCTGGGAGACGGTGACGCCTGCGTACTCGGCAGCGACCAGGGAGTGGGCCGTGGCAGCAACCGCCGCGACTTCCGCGACGACTTCATGCTTCTGGGACAGATTGAGAGCCATTGCACTCCTCCTAACTTCAATCCACCTCCTGCTCCAGCAGGGGGTGGCACCTTGGGCGGCGGCTTCCGTGCACGCCGGGACGCGTGGGCGTCCGTGGTGGCCTCTCCAGAGAATCCTGAAGAAGGTGCACCATCTGCGCAGGACAGGCCTTTCGGCCGGATTAAGCGGGCCCGCTTGGGTCGACGGCGATTCCTTGCCTTTCGTGCATCCCTGCCCGACGTCGATCCGCGCTGACCGCACCTGCGGTCTTAGATGGCCCCCGCGGGATGCGGGCGCCTTCTAAATTGCGCCGCCGCGAACCCGAGGGCCGCGGCGGACTTGAACCCTTACTTCGCGAGCGACAGGCTGGCCTGGTCGATCGCAACGCCGACGCCCATCGTCGAGCTCAGCGAGATCTTCTGCAGGTACTGGCCCTTGGCGGTCGCCGGCTTGGCCTTGACCAGGTCGGCGAGCAGCGCGTGCAGATTCTGCGACAGCGCTTCGGCCGAGAAGCTGGCCTTGCCGATGGTGCAGTGGATGATGCCGGCCTTGTCGGTGCGGTAACGGACCTGGCCCGACTTGGCGTTCTTCACGGCTTCAGCCGGATTGGCCGAGACCGTGCCGACCTTCGGGTTCGGCATCAGGCCGCGCGGGCCGAGGACCTGGCCCAGCTTGCCGACGACGCGCATGGCGTCCGGCGTGGCGATGACGACGCCGTAGTTCAGGTCGCCAGCCAGCATCTTGTCGGCGAGGTCGTCCATGCCCACGGCTTCCGCACCGGCGGCCAGGGCTTCGTCAGCCTTGGCGCCCGGGGGGCAGAACACTGCGACGCGAACGGTCTTGCCGGTGCCGGCGGGCAGCACGGTCGAGCCGCGCACCTGCTGGTCCGACTTCTTGGCATCGACACCGAGACGCACGGCGACGTCCACCGACTCGACGAACTTCGTCTTGGTGTTCTTGGTGATGATGTCCAGCGCGTCGTTCAGCGCGTAGGTCTTGCCCGGGACGACGAGGGCCGACAGGGCCTTGTAACGCTTCGAAATCTTTGCCATGGCTTAACCCTCCACCACCAGACCCATGGAACGGGCCGAGCCCGCAATCGTGCGCACCGCGGCGTCGAGGGAAGCGGCCGTCAGGTCGGCTTCCTTCTGCTTCACGATGGCTTCCAGCTGGGCGCGGGTGACCTTGCCCACCTTCTCGGTGTTCGGACGCTTCGAACCCGAAGCGATGCCGACGGCCTTCTTCAGCAGCACCGAAGCCGGCGTGCTCTTGGTGATGAAGGTGAAGGTACGGTCCGAGTAGGCCGTGATGATGACCGGCGTCGGCAGACCCGGTTCGAGCTTGGAGGTCGCGGCGTTGAACGCCTTGCAGAACTCCATGATGTTCAGGCCGCGCTGACCCAGCGCAGGACCGACCGGCGGCGAGGGGTTGGCCTGACCGGCCTTCACCTGCAGCTTGATGTAACCAACAACCTTCTTTGCCATGACTGCTCTCCGGGTGCATGCGGCTGCGCAACGCAGCCTCCCCATCGTTTCCAGGGAATGACGTGCCCTAGCTTCACGCGACCCCGAAGGGAAGCCCGCAAGCTTACCCCAGGAGGACGGAACCTTCCTGAACGACGACACGGCGGGCATCCGGCCCTGCCGGAACCCTGCCGCGACGTGGGGCCGAAGCCCTGGCGAACCCGGGCCAAGGGCCCCGGCTCTGGCTTAGGCCTTTTCGACCTGCCCGAATTCGAGCTCGACCGGGGTCGAGCGGCCGAAGATCATCACCGCGACGCGCAGGCGGCTGCGCTCGTAGTTGACCTCTTCGACGGTGCCGTTGAAGTCGTTGAACGGACCATCCACGACGCGGACCATCTCGCCCGGCGCGAACAGCACCTTCGGCTTCGGCTTGTCGACGCCTTCCTGCACGCGGGCGAGGATGGCATCGGCTTCGCTGTCGCGGATCGGCAGCGGGCGCTCGGCCGTGCCACCGATGAAGCCCATGACCTTCGGGGTTTCCTTGATCAGGTGCCAGCTCTCGTTGTCGATGCGCGGGATACCCGCCTCGTCGGTGGTCTCGATCTGCACCAGCACGTAGCCGGGGAAGAACTTCCGCTCCGACTTGCGCTTCTGCCCGGCGCGCATCTCGACCACTTCTTCGGTCGGGACGAGCACCTGGCCGAACCGGTCCTGCATCTCGAAGCGCGCGATGCGCGTCTCGAGGGCCTTGGCGACCTGGTTCTCGAACCCCGAATAGGCGTGGACCACGTACCAGCGCTTGCTCATGCCGCACCTCCGTTCTGCTCGAGGAGCGCACGCACGCCCTGCGAAATGACGTAATCGAAGCCGGCGAGGACCAGGCTGACGATGACCACCACGATGAGGATCACGATCGTCGTACGGATCGACTCATCGGTGCTGGGCCACACCACCTTGCGGAGCTCGAACAGCGATTCCTTGACGAATTCCTGCGCCTCGCGGCCCTTGGCCGTGAACGCGGCGACCGCGCCCGCGGCCACGATCGCGAGGATCACGACCAGCACGCGGACCGGCGTCGGCCAGGACAGCAGGTACCAGCCAGCGATGCCGGCGGCGACAAGCAGGATCGCCGCCGCGTACTTGGCCAGATCCAGCGGATTCACCGCGGAGCTCGTCGATTCGACCTTGGTGTTCATGTGCATCCCGGCCGCGCCCCGGGGGAACGACGACCTTGTTGGTGGCACGCCAGGAGGGACTCGAACCCCCAACCTGCGGTTTTGGAGACCGCTGCTCTGCCAATTGAGCTACTGGCGTACGTTGTTGAAGCGATTGACCTGAAAACGGCAATGGCGGACCGTGGAGCGGCCCGCCATCCCGTGCGGAAACAGCGCCGGGACGGCGCGGTTCGCGCGAGTTTACTTGATGATCTTGGCCACGACGCCGGCGCCGACGGTGCGGCCGCCTTCGCGGATCGCGAAGCGCAGGCCTTCATCCATCGCGACGGGGGCGATCAGCGTCACCACCATCTTGATGTTGTCACCCGGCATCACCATCTCGACGCCTTCCGGCAGCTCGATGGAACCCGTCACGTCCGTCGTGCGGAAGTAGAACTGCGGGCGGTAACCCTTGAAGAACGGCGTATGACGACCGCCCTCTTCCTTCGACAGCACATACACTTCCGACTCGAACGTCGTGTGCGGCTTGATCGAGCCCGGCTTCGCCAGAACCTGACCGCGCTCCACGTCGTCACGCTTCGTGCCGCGCAGCAGCAGGCCCGCGTTGTCGCCCGCCTGGCCCTGGTCCAGCAGCTTGCGGAACATCTCGATGCCCGTGACCGTCGTCTTCTGCGTGTCGCGGATGCCGACGATCTCGATTTCCTCGCCGACCTTGATGATGCCGCGCTCGATGCGGCCCGTCACCACCGTGCCACGACCCGAGATCGAGAACACGTCTTCGACCGGCATCAGGAACGGACG
>NZ_JBILJW010000010.1:0-133843 GCF_044377035.1 Silanimonas sp. | reverse complement strand
AGATCAGATCCGTAATTCGCGAAAAGCTGTTCGAGTCGCGACTCGAACAGCTTTTCGCGAATTACGGATCTGATCTGTCGATACCTTGCTGATCCAACGGGAATGTCAAGCTTCCTGGCCGCGTAGTACTCGGCTGGCGCTTCAGTTTGCAAGAGCCTACGAGCCAGTTTCAGTGACGTATCCGGGAGGCCCTTCACTCCAGCCGTGTAGCTTTCGCAGCCGAGTTCATCCGAATCCGATAGCCAGTGCCTCAACAAGCCATCGAGCGGGGCATAGCCGGGTAACAATTCTTCAGAATAAGCATCGACCGAATCGATCCTCATCTTGCCGAATCGAAACTGGACGAGATTGTGAAACGCCTCATGCTCGGCAACAAAGCGCAGCACTTCTTCTGGCGTGTCCGCTGGGAGTAATGGCAGGAATGTGATGTATTGGTCGCAATGGCGCGCCATGAACAACCCATTGATTGGCGACAACCGCCTGAACCTCGTTCCGCAAAATGGCTCGGCATCCGGGACTCCGAATCTAGTCGTCGCGACGTCATCCGTCCCGAAGGGTTCAGCGACCCAGATTTGCCGATCCAAGCGAACAACAAAGTCCGCACTTGATCTTTGCGTCGCCGCTTCAACTCCGACCGAAGGGCTAACTCTCGAATTCTGCGCACTTGAGGACCGACAGCCAGCCCCCGCGGTGATCGCGAGGGCGGCCGAGAGGAATGCAAGAAAACTGTGTCCTCTCATGTTCGTCTTGCGGACACCGGCGAGAACGGCAGCGAGGACCAGCGAAAACGCGGACAGGGCTCTGTTGGGCACCGTGAGCTTCCATGCGGGGGGCGCCCGATTTTGCCACGCCTTTCAGCGGCTTCCGTACGAGCCTCGCGCCATAAACGCCTTCCGCATCGCTGCCCTCGCCCTCGCCGGCCTCGGCTTCCTCGGCTTCGGCCTGTGGTTCCTCGTCGACCCCATCGGCCCCTTGGCCGCCATCGGCATCATCGCCCCCCGGGCGCCTGCTCGGCGTGGCCATCGACGGCGCCTGGGTGCCCTTCTTCACCTACGCGCTGGTGTGAGAAGTGGGTTTCGCAGTGCTGGCGGCGCTGGCGCTGCGCGGCGGCGCTGGCGCTGCGCGGCGGCGGCGCCGCCCGGAACTGACGCCCCCCGGCGCACCGGGGAGCCTGTTCAGGCGAAACGCGGGCAACGGCCCGCCGCCCGAGCCTGCGCTCCTAGGCCTTGCGCTACCCTCGGGGTTTCGGTCCTCCCTACCCCGCCCCATGCTGTCGAACACCCTGCAAACCCGCGAACGCCTCCGCGAAGTCCGTTACGAGATCCGCGGCGACCTCGCCCGCCGCGCCCGCGAGCTCGAAGGCCACGGCCACAAGCTCATCAAGCTGAACATCGGCAACCCGGGCGCCTTCGGCTTCCGCGCGCCCGAGCACCTGCAGCGCGCCATCGCCGACCACATCCACGACACCGACCCGTACACGCACCAGCAGGGCCTGCCGCAGGCCCGCGAAGCGCTGGCCGCGCACTACAAGGCCCGCGGCACGCCGCACGTGTCGCCGGAGCGCATCTTCGTCGGCAACGGCGTCTCGGAGCTGATCGACATCGCCCTGCGCGCCCTGCTGAACCTCGGCGACGAGGTGCTGCTGCCCAGCCCGGACTACCCGCTGTGGAGCGCCGCGACCATCCTCAACGACGGCATCCCGCGCTACTACAGCTGCCGCGCCGAGAACGGCTTCCTGCCCGATCCGGAAGAAATCGAGCGGATGATCGGGCCGAAGACGCGCGCGCTGGTGCTGATCAACCCGAACAACCCGACCGGCGCGAGCTACCCGAAGCCGTTGCTGGAGAAGCTCGTCGCGATCGCGGCGAAGTACCGCCTGCTGCTGATGGCCGACGAGATCTACGACGGCATCCTCTACGACGACAACACCTTCCAGCCGCTGGCCCCTCTGGCCGGCGACGTGCCCTGCCTCACCTTCAGCGGCCTGTCGAAGGTGCACCGCGCCTGCGGCTGGCGCGTGGGCTGGGCCGTTCTCTCCGGCGACCCGCTGCGCACCGGCGACTACCACCACGCGCTCGATCTGCTCGGCGCGCTGCGCCTCTGCGCCAACGTGCCGGGCCAGTTCGCCATCGAAGCGGCGCTGAAGGGCGGCGACACCATCACCGAACTCACTGCGCCGGGCGGGCGTTTGCACGCCTCGCGCCAGGCCGTGCTGGATGCGGTCGCCAAAAGCGCCTTCCTGTCGGTGGTGGCGCCGCAAGGCGCGCTGTACGCCTTCCCGAAGATCGACACCGCGCGCCTACCGGAATTCGACGACTACCGCTTCGCGCTCGACCTGCTCGAAACCGAGCACGTGCTCATCGTGCCGGGCAGCAGCTTCAACGTGCCCTACCGTGACCACTTCCGCGTGACCCTGCTGCCGCAGGCCGAGGAGATCAGCGAGGTGTTCCGCCGCATCGAACGCTCGCTGTCGCAGTACGCCGACCGCGGCGGCGCGCGGCAGAGCGCCTGAGGCCATGCGTCGCGGCTTCCTCGCCCTCGGCGACAGCTACACCATCGGCGAAGGCGTGCCCGAGTCCGGGCGCTGGCCGGTGCAGCTCGCGGCGCTTCTGCGCGCGCGCGGCATTGCGCTGGACGCGCCGCGGATCATCGCCACCACCGGCTGGACCACCGACGAGCTGGACGCCGGCATCGACGCCGCCCATGCCGCCAATCCGATCCCGACCGACCACGCACTGGTCTCGCTGCTTATCGGCGTGAACAACCAGTACCGCGGACGGCCGCTCGCTGAATACGAGGTGCAGTTCGCCGCCCTGCTCGAGCGCGCTATCGAGTTCACCGGCGGCGAGGCGGGGCGGGTGATCGTGCTCGCCATCCCCGATTGGGGCGTCACGCCCTTCGCCATCCAGTCCGGCCGCGACCGCGCGCAGATCGCCACGCAGCTCGACGCCTTCAACCTCGCGGCGCAACGCATGACCGAAGCCCGCGGTGCGCGCTTCATCGACACCGCGCCGGTGAGCCGCGAGCGCGGTGCCGAGCTGGTGATGCTGGCCGACGACGGCCTGCACCCCTCGGCAGCGCTGTACGCGCTGTGGGCCGAGGCCGCGGTGGATGCCGCAGCCTCCGCGCTCACACGCTGACGCGGGCCGTCCATCCCTCATCGAGGCGCGCGCGGATCGGTTGCGATCGCAACCATCCTGCGCAGTCGCGAGGTGAATACGAATGCACGCAAACCCCTGCATGCCTCGCCGTTGCTAGCGTTCGGCTATTCAGTGTTCGATTGAAGTCCCGGCTCTAAACCCGCGTGGTGAAGTCGGGGACCAACCATCGACGCGACGACTGCGAGGGGAGCAGACAGCATGCGCGAGTGCGTGACTTCGACACAGGAGCCAGACCAGCGAACCGACACGGTTCGCGGGCTCCACGACCCGTCCTTCGAACATGACGCCTGCGGCTTCGGCCTGATCGCGTCGCTGGATGGGGTGCCGAAACGCCGCCATGTCGATCTCGCCCTCGATGCGCTGAAGCGCATGTCGCACCGCGGCGCGATTGCTGCGGACGGCGCGTCGGGCGATGGTGCCGGCGTGCTGCTGCAGCGCCCCTCCGCCTGGCTCGCGGCCTGCGCCGCGGACATCGGCGTGGCGCTTCCGCCGCAGTTCGCTTCCGGGCTCGTGTTCCTGCCGCGCGACGTGACGCAGGCGCAGGCCTCGCGGCAGAAGATTTCCGATGCCGCGCGCGAGAGCGGCTTGATCGTCGCCGGCTGGCGCCGCGTACCCTTGAACCTCGACGCCTGTGGGCCGATCGCCGACGCACGCCGGCCGCACATCGAGCAGCTCTTCGTGGCGCCCGCCGCCACGCTCACCGACGCCGAGTTCCGGCGCGCGCTGTTCGTCGCTCGCCGTCGCGCCGCGCTGGCGCTCGGCCACGACGACGCCGGCTACATCGTCACGCTGTCGGCCGACAGCTTCGGCTTCAAGGCCATGGTGATCCCGGAGCGCCTGCCGCAGCTGTTCCCGGACCTGATGCACCCGGCGCTGGCGAGCACCTGCGTCATCGTCCACCAGCGCTTCTCCACCAACACCTCGCCGCGCTGGCCGCTGGCCCAGCCCTTCCGCCACCTCGCGCACAACGGCGAGATCAACACCATCTCCGGCAATCGCGGCTGGGCGCGGGCGCGCCGCGCGCTCTGGAAGGCCGAGGGCCTCGACTTCGCCACGCTGGGCCCGCTGGTGGGCGAGCACGGCTCGGATTCGCAGAGCCTCGACGACATGCTCGAGGTGATGTTGGCCGGCGGCTTCGACGCGCTGGCCGCGCTGCGCATCCTGATCCCGCCGGCGGCGCACACGCTCTCCACGCTCGACCCCGACCTTGCCGCCTTCTACGAGTACTACGCGCTGCACACCGAGCCGTGGGACGGCCCGGCTGCGGTCTCGTTCAACGACGGCCGCTATGCCGGCTGCCTGCTCGACCGCAACGGCCTGCGCCCGGCGCGGTGGGCGCGCACCGACGACGCGCTGGTGATCGCTTCCGAAGCCGGCGCCTTCCGCATCGCCGAGGACCAGATCATCGCCAAGGGCCGCCTGGGGCCGGGCGAGATGATCGCCGTCGAACTCGAATCGGGCCGCGTGCTCGACAGCGGCGCCATCGACCGCATCAACGCGGGGCGGCACCCGTTCAAGCGCTGGCTCAAGGACGGCGTCAGCTACCTCGTCTCCGACCTGATCGACCCGGCGCTCGCCGCCGAACCCTTCGACGACCTGGTGCTGGCGCGCTTCCAGCGCCGCTTCGGGCTCACGCGCGAAGAGCGCGATGGCATCCTGAAGGTGCTGGCCGAGACCGAGGGCGAAGCCGTGGGCTCGATGGGCGACGACACGCCGCTGCCGGCGATGTCGCAGCGCTTGCGTTCGCTGTACGACAGCTTCCGCCAGGCCTTCGCGCAGGTCACCAACCCGCCGATCGATCCGCTGCGCGAGACGGTGGTGATGTCGCTGGTCACGCAGATCGGCGCGGAGAAGAACGTGTTCGAGGCCAAGCCCGAACACGCGCGGCAGGTGCAGCTGAATTCGCCCCTGCTGTCGCAGCGCAAGCTCCGCGAGCTGCTGGCCCTGCCCGACTACGCCGAGAAGCACGCGCTGCTGCACCTGTACTGCCGCGAGGGCGAGGGCATGGAGGCGGCGATCCGCCGCGTGCGCGACGAAGCCATCACGGCTGTCCAGAACGGCGCGGTGGTGCTGCTGCTCTCCGACCGCTACCCGCCGGACGGTGCGCGCGCCATCCACGCCCTGCTCGCCACCGGCGCCGTGCACCACGGCCTCGTCGACGCCGGCCTGCGCTGCGCCTGCAACCTGATCATCGAGACCGGCACGGTGCGCGACGCGCACCACGTGGCCTGCCTCGTTGGCGTGGGCGCGACCTTCGTCTACCCCTACCTCGCCTATCAGACCCTGCACGCGATGCAGCGCCACGGCCAGCTCACCCTGCCGGGCGATGCCAAGGAACCGGGCCGTCGCTTCCGCCGCGGCGTGAAGAAGGGCCTGCTGAAGATCCTGTCGAAGATGGGCGTGAGCTGCCTGTCGAGCTACCGCGGGGCGCGCCTGTTCGAGATCGTTGGGCTCGCGCCTGAGGTGGTCGCGCTGTGCTTCCCCGGTACGCCGAGCCGCATCGGTGGCGCCGGCTTCGCCGAACTCGACGCCGACTCGGCGGAATTCGCCGAGCTGGCCGCGGACGACGCCGCGCCGCTGGAGATCGGCGGCCTGATGCAGTACCGCCCTGGTGGCGAGTACCACATGGCCAACCCGGACGTGGTCATCGCCCTCCAGCGCGCGGTGATGAGCGAGGCGCCCGAAGATTGGGACGCCTTCCGCCGCGCCGTGGACGATCGCCCGCCCTCGGCGCTGCGCGACCTGTTCGCCTTGAAGCCGCTGGGCCCCGCCGTGCCGCTCGATGAGGTCGAGCCGGCGAGCGCGATCCTCTCGCGCTTCGATTCGGCCGGCATGAGCCTCGGCGCGCTGTCGCCCGAGGCCCACGAAGCGCTGGCCACGGCGATGAACCGCCTCGGCTGCCGCAGCAATTCCGGCGAAGGTGGCGAAGACGCCGCGCGCTACGGCACCGAACGCCGCAGCAAGATCAAGCAGGTGGCGTCGGGACGTTTTGGTGTGACTCCTCACTATCTGGTCAATGCCGAGGTGCTGCAGATCAAGGTGGCGCAGGGCGCGAAGCCCGGCGAAGGCGGCCAGCTGCCCGGCCACAAGGTCGACGCGCTGATCGCGCGGCTGCGCCATGCCAAGCCCGGCATCGGCCTGATCTCGCCGCCGCCGCACCACGACATCTACTCCATCGAAGACCTCGCCCAGCTGATCTACGACCTCAAGCAGATCAACCCCGAGGCGCTGATCTCGGTGAAGCTGGTCGCGCACGCGGGCGTCGGCACGATCGCGGCCGGCGTGGCGAAAGCGCAGGCGGACTTCATCACCATTTCCGGCCATGACGGCGGCACCGGCGCGAGCCCGATCAGCTCGATCCGCTACGCCGGCTCGCCCTGGGAGCTGGGCCTCGCGGAAGCTCAGGAGACGCTGCGGCGCAACGGCCTGCGCGAACGCGTGCGCCTGCAGACCGACGGCGGCCTGAAGACCGGCCTCGACGTCATCAAGGCCACGCTGATGGGCGCCGACAGCTTCGGCTTCGGCACCGTTCCGATGATGGCGTTGGGCTGCAAGTACCTGCGCATCTGCCACCTCAACACCTGCGCCACCGGCGTCGCCACGCAGGAGCCGCGACTGCGCGCGCAGCACTTCAAGGGCCTGCCCGAGCGCGTCATCGCCTACTTCACGTATCTGGTCGAAGACGTGCGCCAGCATCTCGCCGCGCTCGGCGCCCGCTCGCTGGAGGAATTGATCGGCCGCGCCGACCTGCTGGTCGAACGCGAAGACGTGCCGCATCGCCAGCAGCTGCTCGACCTCTCGCGCTTGAAGGCGAGTGCATTGCTGCCGGGCCCGGCCTCGCACCGCGCCGCCCCGCCGATTGCCGCACCGCCCAGCCCGCTCGCACAACAGCTGCTCGACGAAGCCTTCCCGGAGCTCAAAGCGGGCCGCAGCGTTCGTCGCGAGGTGCGCATCGACACGCAGGACCGCAGCCTCGGCGCCGGCCTTGCCGGTGCGCTGGCCAAGACCTTCGGCGACGCCGCACCGCCCGGCACGCTGGAACTGCACTGCCACGGCAGCGCGGGCCAGAGCTTCGGCGCGTTCAATGCGAAGGGCGTGCACCTGCACCTGCACGGCGAAGCCAATGACGGCGTCGGCAAGGGCATGGCCGGCGGCCGCATCGTCATCGCACCGCCCGCGGGGCATCGCTACACCGCGCAGCACGCGACCATTCTTGGGAACGCCGCGCTGTATGGCGCTACCGGCGGCGAGCTTTACGCCGTGGGCCGCGGCGGCGAGCGTTTCGGCGTGCGCAACTCCGGCGCCACCACGGTGATCGAGGGCATCGGCGACCACGGCTGCGAGTACATGACCGGCGGCCAGGTGCTCGTGCTCGGCCGCACCGGTCTGAACTTCGGCGCCGGCATGACCGGCGGTTTCGCCTACGTGCTCGACATCGACCGCGGCTTCGTCGACCGCTACAACCACGAGCTCGTCGACATCCACCGCCTCGAAGCCGAGTCGATGGAAAACCACCTGCAGCACCTGCGGAACCTGCTGCGCACCCACGCGCAGCTGGCCGGCAGCGCCCAGGCGCGCGAGCTGCTCGAGGATTTCCGCGAGGTGATCGGCAAGTTCTGGCTGGTGAAGCCGAAGGCCGCGAGCCTCGATTCGCTGGTCGCCGCATTGAAGAGGGCCGCCTGATGCCACGCGCGCAATTCGACTTCCTCGACCTGCCCCGGCAGATGCCGAAGGAACTGGCCGTCGCCACGCGGCTGGGCCTCGACGTCGAGATCTACGGCAAGTTCGAACCGGCGGAAGCCAAGGCCCAGGCCGGGCGCTGCCTCGACTGCGGCAACCCGTACTGCAGCAACGGCTGCCCGGTGGGCAACGCCATCCCGCAGTGGCTGGAACTGGTGCGGCAGGGCCGGCTGTTCGAAGCCGCCACGCTCGCGCACGAAACCAACCCGCTGCCCGAGATCTGCGGCCGCGTCTGCCCGCAGGACCGCCTCTGCGAAGGCGCCTGCACGCTGGAGACCGGCTTCGACGCCGTCACCATCGGAAGCATCGAGAAGTACCTCGTCGACGAGGCCTTCAAGCAGGGCTGGCGCCCCGACCTGTCGCGGGTGAAGCCGCGCAAGGAGCGCGTGGCCGTCGTCGGTGCCGGCCCGGCCGGTCTCGCTTGCGCCGACCGGCTGGTGCGCGCCGGCGTGTCGGTGACGGTGTTCGACCGCCACGACGAGATCGGCGGCCTGCTCACCTTTGGCATCCCGCCGTTCAAGCTCGAAAAATCCGTGATCGCCACGCGCCGGCAGGTGCTCGAAGGCATGGGCGTGCGCTTCCAGCTCGCCACCGACGTGGGCCGCGACATCGAGTTCGGCCGGCTCATGGCCGAGCACGACGCGGTGTTCGTCGGCACCGGCGCCACCACGCCCGTGGATGCGCGCCTGCCCGGGCAATCGCTGCCCGGCGTGCTGCCGGCCCTGCCCTTCCTGATCGCCAACGCCCGCCGCGTGCTCGGCCGCACGCTCGATGCCGACGATGCCGCGATGCTCGATCTCAAAGGCAAGCGCGTGCGCGTGCTCGGTGGCGGCGACACGGCCATGGATTGCGTGCGCACCGCGCGTCGCCTCGGCGCGGCGGAGGTCAGCTGCGTCTACCGCCGCGACGCCGAATCGATGCCGGGCTCGCGCCGCGAGGTGAAGAACGCCCGCGACGAGGGCGTCGAATTCCTGTTCCACCGCGCCCCGCTGGCCATCGAAGGCGAGGGCCGCGTGCAGGCCCTGCGCGTCGCCCGCACGGAAGCCGCGGGCCGCGGGGCCTTCTCGATCGTCGAGGGCGAATCGGAAACACTCGCCGCGGACGTGGTGATCCTTGCCTTCGGCTACCGCGCCAGCCCGCCGTCTTGGCTGGCCGAACACGGCGTGCGCCTCGCCGACGGCGGCCTGATCGTCGGAGGCGGCGCCTCCCCGTACCAGACCTCGGTGCCCAAGCTTTGGGCCGGCGGCGACGCGCTGCGCGGCGCCGACTTGGTGGTGACGGCCGTGCGCGATGGTCGCGACGCGGCGGCGGCGATGCTGCGGCAGTTCAAGGGCATCGCCATCCGCACGGCGGCGTGACGGAGGGGCGGCGTACAATGCCGCCCTTCCCGTTTCGACCTCCCGCCCGCCATGAGCCTCTCCGCCGACACCCGCGCCCGCATCGAATCCATCCTCACCTCGCATGAGGTGGTGCTGTTCATGAAGGGCAGCCCGCAGCGTCCGCAGTGCGGGTTCTCGATGAAGGCCTCGAGCATCGTGGGCGGCATCGTCGCCGAGTACGCCCACGTCGACGTGCTGCAGGACCCGGAGATCCGCGAGGGCATCAAGGTCTACGGCCAGTGGCCGACCATCCCGCAGCTCTACGTGAAGGGCGAGCTGATTGGTGGTTCGGACATCATCGAGCAGATGATGAATTCGGGTGAGCTGCACGCCCTGCTGGGCGGCGCCACGCCGGACCGCACGCCGCCGTCGATCACGATCTCCGACGAGGCCGCCGCGCAGATCCGCAAGGCCATGGCCGACCAGGGCGAAGGCCTCGCCCTGCACATGGCGGTCGACGCCAAGTTCAACAGCCGCTTCGAGCTGAAGCCGGCCACCGGGCAGGAAATCAGCGCCACTGCGAACGGCATCACGGTGCACTTCGACCTCGCCAGCGCGCCGCGCGCCAACGGCATCGCGATCGAGTGGGTCGACAACGGCGTCCGCGGCGCGGGCTTGTCGATCACCAATCCGAACGCTCCGGCCCAAGTGCGCCCGCTGTCGGTGAAAGACCTTGCCGCGCGGCTCGCCGAGTTCACCGTCATCGACGTGCGCCCGCCCCAGGCCCGCGCCCTGGCCGCATTCCCGGCGTCGCACGCGGTGCTCGACGAGACCACGCACGACGACCTCGCCGCGCTGCCGAAGGACACCAAGCTCGCCTTCCTGTGCCACCACGGCAACAGCAGCCGGCAGGCCGCCGAGCATTTCCGCGGCCTCGGCTTCACGCAGATCTACAACGTGGAAGGCGGCATCGACGCCTGGTCGACCGACGTCGACGGCTCGGTCCCCCGCTACTGAGGCGAACGGCCCGCCGGGCGCAAGGCGCCCGGTTCATGGTCAATCCACGTCAACGAAGGGCGCCCCGGGCGCGTTCCACCCTTCCGTTCATGGCGCGTGTAGAGTTTTTACGCTAAACAACGGGGTGACGCCCCGAAAAGCCGGGAAAAACCCCGGCGCGGTGGCACGGAGATGGCGATGAACCGTGGAACGTTTTGGATGGTCCCGACGGCGGCCCTCGGCTTGCTGGTCGGTTGTGGTGGCGAAGCCACCCCGGCGGATGTGGCGGCGCAGGCCTGCGACGCGCAGGTGCGCACCCAACTGGGCGCCAAGCCCTACACGCTGGATCTGGAGATGCTGGCAGAAACGATGAAGGACGACGGCCGCGGCAGTTTCCTGCTCGCCTCGCAGGTCACCGTGGACGCCGGTCTCGCCAGCCAGACGGTGCAGACCCTCGAGTGCACGGTGCGCATGGGCGCCGACAACACCAGCGCCGAAGTCTTGAACGTCCGCTTCATCTGGTAAACGACGGGGCGGCAGGGCCGCCCCGCCCGCCGCGCTTCAGTCGAAGCGCAGGTGCTTCACCGACTTCCCGTGGCGGCGCACCAGCTTCAGCGCCTCGATGCCGATCTGGATGTGGCGCTCGACGAAGTTCGCGCTGACCACCTTGTCAGACGCTTCCGTCTTCACGCCTTCGGGGATCATCGGCTGGTCCGAGACCAGCAGCAGCGCGCCCGAGGGAATGCTGTTGGCGAAGCCGGCGGCGAACACCGTGGCCGTCTCCATGTCGATGGCCATGCAGCGCAGCTTGCGAAGGTATTCCTTGAAGGCCTCGTCGTGCTCCCAGACGCGGCGGTTGGTCGTGTAGACCGTGCCCGTCCAGTAGTCGTGCTCGAGGTCGCGGATCATCGTCGACACCGCGCGCTGCAGCGCGAACGCCGGCAGGGCCGGCACTTCCGGCGGCAGATAGTCGTTGCTGGTGCCCTCGCCGCGGATCGCGGCGATCGGCAACACGAGGTCGCCGAGCTGGTTCTTGCGCTTCAGGCCGCCGCACTTGCCGAGGAACAGCACGGCCTTGGGCGAGATCGCGCTCAGCAGGTCCATCACCGTCGCGGCATTGGCGCTGCCCATGCCGAAGTTGATCATCGTGATGCCGTCGAACGTCGCGCTCGGCATCGGGCGGTCGCGGCCGACGACCTCAGCGCCGGTCAGGCGCGAGAACACGTCGAGGTAGCCGCCGAAGTTGGTCAGCAGCACGTGGGGGCCGAATTCCTCCAAGGGCACGCCGGTGTAGCGCGGCAGCCAATTGGAGACGATCTCGTTCTTGTCCTTCATGGGTGTCCTTCTCTTCTCGTTCGCCGGGGGATTTTGCCACGCGGGCCGCCCTCACCCGCGCCGGTAACCATGACCTTCGGCCTAGTTGATGGGCCTTGGGGCCGGGCTAGGGTGTCGGCTTCCCTTGCTGGAGCCCGCGATGCGACCGCTTGATCTCCGAACCACTGCCCTCGCCGCCGCCCTCGCGCTCGGCCTTGGTGCCACCGCCGACGCCCGGGTCACCGTGCTGAAGGACGATCCGTACCCCAGCACCTATGAACGCGTCGCCGCGCCGGACACCCTGATCCGCAACGCCACCGTGCTGGTGGGGGACGGCACCCGGCTGGAGAATGCGGACGTGCTGCTGCGCGACGGCAAGGTCGCCCGCGTGGGCCAGGGCCTCGACGCGCCGCGCGATGCGGCGGTGGTCGATGGCACCGGCAAGTGGATCACGCCGGGCCTGATCGACGTGCACTCGCACCTCGGCGTGTACGCCTCGCCGGGTCTGGACGCCCACAGCGACGGCAACGAAATGACCAACCCCGTCACCTCGCAGGTGTGGGCCGAGCACGCCGTGTGGCCGCAGGACCCGGGCTTCGGCACGGCGCTCGCCGGCGGCGTGACCTCGATGCTGATCCTGCCGGGCAGCGGCAACCTGATCGGCGGCCGCGGCGTGGTGCTGAAGAACGTGCCCGGCGAGACCTACCAGCAGATGAAGTTCCCCGGCGCGCCGTGGAGCCTGAAGATGGCCTGCGGCGAGAACCCGAAGCGCTTCTACGGGGGCCAGGGCGCCGCGCCGATGACCCGCATGGGCAACGTGGCCGGCTACCGCAACGCCTTCATCGATGCCCGCGAGTACCTCGGGAAGCTCGACGGCGAGGAGCCGCCGAAGCAGGACCTGCGCCTCGAGACGCTGGCCGCGGCCATGAACGGCGAGATCCAGGTGCAGATCCACTGCTACCGCGCCGACGAGATGGCGATCATGCTCGACCTCGCCGAGGAGTTCGATTTCAAGGTGGCGGCGTTCCACCACGGCGTCGAGGCCTACAAGATCGCCGATCGCCTCGCCGAGGCCGGCACCTGCGGCGCGCTCTGGGCCGACTGGTGGGGCTTCAAGGCCGAGGCCTATGACGCCGTGCAGGAGAACATCCTGATCGTCGACCGCGCGAACGAGGGCAAGGGCTGCGCCGTGGTGCATTCGGATTCCGCCGAAGGCATCCAGCGCCTGAACCAGGAGGCCGGCAAGGTCATCGGCGTCGGCCGTCGCGCCGGCATCGACGTCGCGCCCGAACACGCGGTGCGCTGGATCACCCAGAACGCCGCGCAGACGCTCGGCATCCAGGAGCAGGTCGGCACGCTCGAGCGCGGCAAGATGGGCGACGTGGTGCTGTGGAACCAGAACCCCTTCAGCGTCTACGCCAAGGCCGAGAAGGTCTGGATCGACGGCGCGCTGATGTTCGACCACAACGACCCGGCGCTGCAGCCGGTCTCCGACTTCACGCTCGGCCAGGAGCCCCTCTGATGCGCGCCCTCTCCGTCCTCGCCGGCGCCGTCGCGCTGGCCCTCGCCGGCTTCGCCTCCGCGCAGTCCGTCGTCTTCATCGACAACGCCAAGGTCCACACCGCCGGTGCCGCCGGCACGCTGGCCAACGGCGATGTCGTCATCACCAATGGCGTCATCAGCGCCGTCGGCGCCGAGCTCACCGCGCCCGCCGGCGCCACGCGCATCGACGCCAAGGGCCAGCCGCTGACGCCGGGCCTGTTCGCCGGCCTCACCGCGCTCGGCCTCGAGGAGATCAGCGCGGAATCCAGCACGGTGCACCAGAACCTCGGCGCCGCGACGCCGCATGTGCACCCCGGCGAAACGCGCTGGCGTCCCGAGTTCGACGTGCTGCCGGCGTACAACCCGCGCTCGCAGGTCATCGGCGTCAACCGCATCGAGGGCCTCACCTTCACCGTGCTCGCCCCCGGCGCGCTCGAGGAAGGCAGCTTCGTCGCCGGCCAGGGCGGCGCGGTGCGTTTCGACGGCGGCTTCGACGCCCTCGTCGACGGCAGCCGCTCGCTGTTCGTCGACCTCTCCAGTGGCGCGGTGGCGATGTCCGGCGGCAGCCGCGCGGGCCAGTACATGCTGCTCGACCAGGCGATCCGCGAGGCCAAGCCGCCGGCGTCGCCGATGATGATGGTCTCGCCGGGCCACGGCCTGCTCACGCCTGCGGGCCGCGACGCGATGAGCCGCTACCTGCGCGGCGGCCGCGTGGTGTTCACCGTCGACCGCGCTGCCGACATCCGCCAGGTGATCGCGCTGGGCCAGCGCTACGGCTTCCAGCCGGTCATCAACGGTGGCGCCGAAGCGTGGATCGTGGCCAACGAACTCGCCGCGGAGAAGGTGCCGGTGCTGCTCGACGCGCTCGTCAACCTGCCGGGCAGCTTCGACCAGCTCGGTGCGCGCCTCGACAACGCCGCCAAGCTGCACGCGGCGGGCGTGACCGTCGCCTTCTCGCAGGCCGGTGATGCCACGCACAACGCCCGAAAGATCCGCCAACTGGCCGGCGTGGCCGCCGCCAATGGCCTGCCCTGGGAGGCCGCGCTCGCGGGCCTCACGAGTTCGCCGGCCAAGGCCTTCGGCATCGACGCGAAGATCGGCAGCATCGAAGTGGGCAAGGCCGCCGACCTCGTGCTGTGGAACGGCGATCCGCTCGAAGTGACGACGACGGCCACGCAGGTGTTCGTGGGCGGCCGCCCGGTGCCGATGCAGTCGCGGCAGACGCTGCTGCGCGACCGCTACCTCGCGCCAAAGGGCGAGCGTTCGCGGCTGTATCCGGCGGGGCGCTGACAGCGGCGGGATCAGATAATGAGTGCGCCTGCCACGCGTGACGGTAGGCCGCTCTTCGCGGACTCGGGGCTGTCCTGCCCCGAGCCGCGCGCTCGCCATCCATGGCTCGCTTATCGCTGGCCTCCCGTCCCGTGGGCGCGGCGCAGCCTCGCCTGGAATCTATCGCACACGCCGCACTAGCTGAGTTGGGGCCGCGACACCGGCGCAAGCTTGCGAGCTTTTGTTCGGCCGCGACGGTCGGCATTCGAGGGTCGGCCTGCGGGCGACGCGAATAAGGAGCCCCAGCGCGATGGCCAGGCGATGGCCCGAAGGGCGGCTCAGGGATGAGCCGCCGCTCGAGCGACATGGACGTCGCATTCGAGCGGGCCGCCGGGTCGATCACATTCATGGTGATGGGGCGGGAGAGCGTCGCCCACAGGCCGACCCTCGCAACGCAAACCCGTCACAGCCCCAGCGCAAACAGCCCGAGGCAGAGCAGCAGGCCGAGGCCCGGCACGATGACCGTCAGGGCGCCCACCGGCAGGTAGGCGTCCTTGTGGGTTTCACCGCAGATGGCGCGGATGGTCGTGACGACGTAGCCGTTGTGCGGCAGCGAATCCAGCACACCCGAGCTGATTGCCACCGAGCGGTGCAACTGGTCCGGATTCACGCCTTGGGCGAGGAAGATCGGCGCGAGGATCGGCAGGGCGATGGCCTGCCCGCCGGACGCCGAGCCGGTCATCGCCGCGATGAGGCTGACTGCGACGGCCGCGGTGGCCACGTCGGAACCGGGCATGTGGGTGATCGCGTCGACGGCCACGGCGAAGGCTGGCGACACTTTGGCCACGGCGCCGAAGCCAACCACCGCGGCGGTATTGCCGATGGCGATGAGCGCCCCCGTGCTGCCCTCGCCGATGGCCTTGGCGGGGTCCCGCAGCGTGCGCAGGCAAAGCAGGCCCACCGCGGCGCAGCCCGAGAGCAGCGCGACGATCAGTGCGGACACGCCGAACGCATCGTGCAGTGCGAAGGACACGCCGAGCACCACCAGCGTGGGCAGCAAGGCGGCCCAGAGCGGCGGGAGGTCGGCGCGCAGTTCTCCGGGATCGCCGTCGCGCGCCACGAAGCCTTCGCCGCGGGCCTTCGCACGCTTCAGCATCCAGCCCAGCCAAAGCTGGCCGACCACCGCCATGAACAGCGCCGTGACGAGGCTGGCCTCCCAGGCCGCCCACGGCGTGGTGCCGAGGTAGGGGATCGGGATCCAGTTCTGGATCTCGGGCGAACCCGCCGAGGTCATGGTGAACGTGACCGATCCGAAGGCGAGCGCCGCAGGGATGAAGCGGCGCGGCAGGTCGGCGGCACGGAACAGGGCGAGCGCCGCCGGGTACACCGAGAAGGCGACGACGAAGAGGCTCACGCCGCCGTAGGTGAGGATGGCGCAGGCCAGCACGACGGCCAGCGCCGCGTGCGAAGGGCCGAGGTGGCGCATCACCGCGGTCGCGATCGCGTCGGCGGCACCGCTGTCCTCCATCAGCTTTCCGAAGATGGAGCCGAGCAGGAACATGAAGAACCAGTTGGTCACGAAACCGGTGAAGCCGCCCATGTAGGCACCGACCAGGTTCGGCGCGCCTTCGAGGGCGAGCGGCGGCAGCAGGGCGATACCAGAGGTCAGCGCAACGATCAGCGCGCACAACGGCGTGGCGACGAACAGGTTCCAGCCCCGCATGGTGAGCGCGATCAGCAGGGCGAGGGCGAGGGCGAGGCCGAGGGCGCTCAGCATCGGGAAGGCTCCGGACGGGACGGCGGCAGCATGCGCGGCGGCCTCCGGGGCGCGTGATTGGACGAACGTACAGGTGCCCGCCCCGGGGCCCGGGCCTAGTCTGCTCGGCAACCGCGCCGGGGGGCGCGCTCCACACCTTTAGGGGTACACCGATGTTCCGCAGCGCACTCAGCACCGCCATCCATGCCGCCCTCGTCGCGAGCAGTCTTGCCGCGCCGGCCGTCTTCGCGCAGTCGGCTCCGGCCGAAGACGCGTCGCAAGCGAAGACGCTCGATGCCGTCACCGTCACCGCGCGCAAGCGCGAGGAAACGCTGCAGGAGGTGCCGATCGCGGTGACGGCCTTCACGGCGGACGCGCTGGACCGCCTGGGCACGCGCGACATCGCCGACCTCGACGCGCAGGTGCCGAATCTCACGATCTACGCGGCCCGCGGTTCCAGCTCGACGCTGACGACGTTCATCCGCGGCGTCGGCCAGGCGGACCCGCTCTGGGGCGTCGACCCGGGCGTCGGCCTCTACCTCGATGACGTCTATATCGCCCGTCCCCAGGGCGCTCTGCTGGATGTGTTCGACGTCGAGCGCATCGAAGTGCTGCGCGGCCCGCAGGGCACGCTGTACGGCAAGAACACCATCGGTGGCGCCATCAAGTACATCTCGCGCGGCCTGCCCACCGAGTTCGACGGCAGCGCCTCGGTCACCGTCGGCAACTACGGCCAGCTCGACGTCAAGGCCGCCATCGGCGGGCCGATCGCCGCGAACGGTGGCCTTCGCGCCCGCCTCGCGGTCGCCAAGCTCGACCGTGACGGATTCGGCGAGAACCGCGTCACCGGTGCCGACGTCAGCGACAAGGACGTGTTCGCGGTGCGCGGCCAGCTCGGCGCCTTCGTCAACGACAACCTCGACATCCAGTTCGCCTTCGACATGGTGGACGACCAGAGCGGCGTGCGCGGCGCCCAGATGCTCGAAGCGAACCGCTTCAACGGCGTGTTCTTCCCGGCGCTGGGGGCCTTCCCGCCGCTCGCCGACCGCTACGACGTCCGCAACGGCATGCCGAACATTAACGACACGACCCTCGAGGGCGCGTCGGCGACGTTGAACTGGCGCGCCACCGAAGACCTCACGCTGAAGTACGTGCTCGCCAAGCGCCAGAGCGACACCGAGACCAACATCGACTTCGACACCACGCCCGCCCAGATCGCCGACGTGAGGGCCCTCTATGCCGACGAGCAGGTGAGCCACGAGCTGCAGGCGAACTGGGACGGCGGTGGCCGCTCGCGCGGCGTCATCGGCCTCTACGCCTTCGATGGCGAAGCCGGCGGCCAGGTGCTCAACAACTTCTTCAACCTCAGCTTCGGCGACACGCAGGGCACGGTGTTCACCGAGAGCGTCGCCCTTTACGCCGACTGGACCTTCGACCTCAGCGAGCGGCTGTCGCTGGACCTCGGCGCGCGCTACACGGATGAAGACAAGCGCGCCAAAGTGCTGAACCGCTGCTACACCAGCGCCACGTTCACCACCTTGCGCGACTGCACGCCGGCCGTGCTCACCGACGACCCGGCCGCCGCGAACTTCGACCGCACCATCAACTTCAAGAACACCTCGCCGAAGATCGCGCTGAACTTCGACCTGAGCGACAACGTCATGCTGTACGGCCTCGCGTCGCGCGGCTTCAAGTCCGGCGGCTACAACATCCGCGCGCAGGCCACGCTCGTGCCGCGCTCCGCCCTGCCCTTCGACGACGAGGTGGTGGACAGCTTCGAGGTCGGCGCCAAGATGGGCCTGCTCGACCAGCGCCTGTTCCTGAACCTCGCCGCCTTCCACAACAAGTACGAGGACATCCAGCTCTCGGTGTTCACCGCGAACCCGGCAGGCGGCTTCTTCGGCGACTTCACCAACGCCGGCAAGGGCACGGTGCAGGGCCTCGAAGCCGAGTACCAGTGGCTGCTGAGCGATGCCTTCACGGTGAGCGGCAACCTCGCCTGGCTGGACGCCGAGTACGACGAGTTCCTGTTCGCCGGCGTCGACATCGCCAACGAGCAGCAATTCACGAACGCCCCGGAGTTCTCCGGTGCGATCAACCTCGAGTGGCGCACGGCCGTGGGTGACGCCGGCCAACTCACCGCACGCGTCGGCTACAGCTACCAGAGCGAGGTGATCGCGACGACCGAGATCATCCGCAGCAACGTGCCGCCGGCGGCACCGTTCGGCCGCCCGCCGATCAGCCAGGACGGCTACGGCCTCGTGACGGCCGGCGTCGTCTGGCAGAGCGGCGGCCCGTGGTCGGTGTCCCTGCAAGGCACCAACCTGACCGACAAGGAATACCTGACGACGGGCTACAACCTCGCGCAGGCCCTGGGCGTCTACACCGGCTTCTACGGCGCGCCGCGCCAGTACAGCCTGTCGGTCCGCTACGACTTCTGAGCGCCTCGATGACCCACCGCCGCCCGCTCGCGATGGCCTTCGCCGTGATGCTCGGAAGCCTCGCGGGCTGCAGCGGCGAACCGGCCCCGCCGCTGGCCGCGATCACGCTCGATCCCTCGCGCGTGACCGTGGCCGGCGTGTCTTCCGGGGCCTACATGGCCACGCAAGTGCATGTTGCGCTGAACGCCCGCGTGCACGGTGCGGCGCTCGTGGCCGGCGGGCCTTACGGCTGCGCGCAGGGCCAGCTGGACACCGCGCTGGGCCCCTGCATGACAGCGCAGCCGGCCCTGCCCGACACGGCGACGCTCGTCGCCAACGCCGAACAGCGCGCCGCGCAGGGCGCGATCGATCCGCTGTCGGCGTTCGACGGTGATCGCATCCTGGTGATGCACGGCACGCGCGATGCCATCGTCGCGCCGTCGCTCGCCACGGCGAACGCGGGCGTGCTTCGCGCCCTCGCGGGCGATTCGGCCTCGGTGACGCTCGACGACCAGCGCGCCTTCGGCCACGGCTGGCCGACGTTGGATGCCGGCGCCCCGTGCGAGCAGCCCGCTTCTCCCTGGCTGCTCGACTGCGGCATCGATGCGGCGGGAGAAACGATGGCCGCGTTGTTCGGCGTCGAAGCTTCACCGCCCGAGGCCGCCGCTGCAGCCAGCGACGGCACGTTGGCCCGCTTCGATCAGCGCGAGTTGGCGCCAGAGGGCGCGGCGGGCTTGGCCGATACTGGCTTCGTCTACACACCGAAGGCCTGCGCCGGTGCGGCCTGCGGCGTACTGGTGATGTTCCACGGCTGCCAGCAGAACGAGGAAATCGTGGGCGAGGCTTTCGTGCGCGAAGCCGGCTTCAACCGCTGGGCCGACGTGCATCGCGTCGTCGTGGTCTATCCTCAGACGCAATCGAGCTACATGCCGCTGAATCCGAAAGCATGCTGGGACTGGTGGGGCTACGGCGGTGCCGACTACGACCTGAAGACCGGCGGGCAGATCCGCTTCGTCGCGGCCATGCTCGACCGCCTCGCCGGCACGCGCTGAACACGAACGCCACCTCGCGGCGCGGGGGCCCATCGGCATGTTGAACGAATGGGGTGTGCTGCTGGCCGCGGTGCTGTGGCTGGGCCTGCTGTTCGGCACGGCCGTGTGGGGCGAACGCCATCCGCAGGCGCTGTCGAAGCATTGGGGCGTGGTGTTCTCGCTCTCGCTGGCGGTGTACTGCACGAGCTGGACCTTTTTCGGCACGGTGCAGCAGGCGCGTGATTCCGGCTGGGCGCTGACGCCCACCTTCCTCGGTACGCTGCTGCTGTATGCACTGGCCTTCCCGGTGGTGCTGAAGCTCTTCCGACTCGCGCGCGAGCTCAACAGCACCTCGCTGGCCGACTTCATCGCCACACGGCTCGGGCGCAGCTCCGCGCTGGCCGCGACCGTCACCGCCATCGCGGTGATCGGCATGGTTCCCTACCTCGCGCTGCAGCTGAAGGCCGTAGCCATGAGCCATGGCCTCGTGACGCGCGGCAGCGACCTCGCCGCGCCGCCGGAGCAGGACAGCGCCCTCTACGTGGCGATCGCCCTCGGGGCCTTCGCCATGCTGTTCGGCACGCGCCGTGCCTCGGCCGTCGAGCACAACCGCGGCCTCGTGCTGGCGATGGCGGCGGAATCGCTGCTGAAGCTCGCCGCGATGCTCGGCCTCGGACTGTGGCTTCTGATGCGGCCCGGCGGCTGGCCCGATACGCCGCTGCCCGTCGTCGAAGGCGGCACCGATGGCTTCCCCGCCCTAGTGCTGCTCGGCGCGCTGGCGATGCTGACGCTGCCGCACCAGTTCCACGTCGGCATCGTCGAAGCGCGGGACGAAGGCCACCTGCGCACCGCGCGCTGGCTGTTCCCGCTGTACCTGGTACTGATCGCGCTTCCCGTGCTGCCGCTGGCGATGGCGGGCGAAGCGACGCTCGGCGCCATGGGCGTGCCGGCCGATCTCTACGTGCTGGCCCTGCCATTGGCCGACGGTGCGCCCGGCATGGCCCTGTTGGGGTTCCTCGGCGGGCTGTCCGCGGCGACCGGCATGCTGATCCTCGCGACACTCACGCTGAGCGTGATGATCGGCAACCACTGGGTCACGCCGCTGCGTCTGCGCGGCGGCTGGCGCGCCGGCGACGGCGACCTGCGCGGCGCGGTACTGCGCCAGCGTCGCTTCGCTATCGCGGCGGTGCTGGCGCTGGCCTGGGGCTACAGCCGCGTGCTGGGCGACGACGGCGCGCTCGCCGACCTCGGCGCGCTCTCGTTCTCGGGCCTCGGCACGCTGGCACCGGCCGTCGGATTCGCCCTGTGGCGGCCGCAGACGCCGCCCTGGGCGGTGATCGCCGGTCTCGTGGCGGGCTTCCTGGTCTGGGCGTGGGTGCTGCTGCCCGGCGTGGCCGAGCCGATGGGCTTCACGCTCATCGACCGGCACAGTGCGCCCTTCGGATGGGCGTGGCTGTCGCCGGCCGGTCTGTTCGGTCTGGGCGACTGGAGCCCGCTCAGCCGCGGCGTGGCCGCCAGCCTGCTGGTCGGCACGGCCGTGCCTCTGCTGCTGGCGAGTTGGCGCGGCTCGGCCGACGACCGTCGCGACGGCCCGCTCGATGTCGCGGCGGTGAAGCGGCTGGCCTCGCGCTTCCTGGCCACGGATCGCCTCGACGCCGCGCTGCGCGATGCGCCCGCCACCGGTCTGTTGCCCGTGGCGCAGTTGGCCCGCGTGGAGCGCGAACTCGCGGCCGTCGTGGGCGCCTCTTCCGCGCGCCTGCTGCTCGATGCGCTGCGTCAGCCCAGCGGCCCGGCGCCGGAGCAGGTGGCGGAACTCGTCGACGAGGCCACGCAAGGCCTGCGCTTCAACCAGCAGCTGCTCGAGGTGGCGCTCGAGCACATGAGCCAGGGCATCAGCGTCGTCGACCGCGACCTGCGTCTGGTGGTGTGGAACCGGCGCTATCGCGAGATCTTCGGCTACCCCGAGGGCCTGCTGCAGGTCGGGCTGCCCGTCGCGGCGCTGGTGGAGCACAACCTGCGTCGCGGGCTCACCGGCGACATCGACGTCGCGCGCGGCCTCGAGCAACGCCTCGCGCACATGCGCGCCGGCACGCCTTACTTGAGCGAACGTCGCATCGGCGGCGCGGTCATCGAGATCCGTGGCGAACCGATGCCCGGCGGCGGCTTCGTCGCCACCTTCACCGACGTGACGGTGTTCCGCGCCAGCGAAGATGCGCTGCGCCGCGATGCCGAAACGCTGGAAGCCCGAGTGGCGGAGCGCACGCGTGAACTCGTGGCGGCGAAGGCCGAAGCCGATCGCGCGAACCAGGCCAAGACGCGCTTCCTCGCCGCCGTGAGCCACGACCTCACGCAACCGCTGCACGCCGCGCGGCTGTTCACCGATGCGCTGGCGCGGCGAAGCGACGAGGCGGGGGTCGCACCGCAGGTCGCACGGATCGCGGGTGCGCTGGAGTCGGCGGAAGACCTGCTCGGCGGCCTGCTCGATATCTCGCGGCTCGATGCCGGCGGCCTCGCGGCGCAGCCGGTCGACCTGCCGCTGCAGCCGCTGCTCGACGGATTGGCGCGGGAAGCGGGCGTCATGGCGGAAGCGAAAGGCCTCTCGCTGCGCTGCGTACCGACCGCGGCCTGGGTGCGCAGCGACCCGCAGCTGCTGCGCCGCGTGCTGCAGAACTTCCTCGCCAACGCGGTGCGTTACACACCACGCGGCGGCCTCGTGATCGGCGTGCGTCGACGCGGCAAGAACGCCCTGGCGATCGAAGTCTGGGACAGCGGCATTGGCATCGCACCCGAGCAGCAGCGACTCGTGTTCGAGGAGTTCCGCCGCCTGCAGCGCGGCGGCCAGGGCCTTGGCCTCGGCCTCGCCATCGCCGACCGTCTCGCGCGCTTGCTCGATGCTCCGCTGGCGCTGCGCTCGCGGCCTGGGCGCGGCAGCGTGTTCTCGATCACCGTCGCACGCGTCGCCGCTCGATCCACCCATGCGACGACGGCCCCGGTTCCCGCCGCTGCCGCGGCGGACCTGCCTCTTCGCGTGCTCGTGGTCGACAACGACACCGTCGTGCTCGAGGCCACCCGCCAGTGGCTCGAAAGCTGGGGCGCGACGGTGCGCACCGCCACCACGCCCGAGGAGGCCCTGCGCGCTGCCGCTGCGCTGTCGCCACAGGCCTGGGTGCTGGACTTCCACTTGGACGACGGGGCGACCGGCGATGCCTTGCACCAGGCCCTGTCGCTGCGCCATCCACGCGGCATCGGGATCGTTGTCAGCGCGGACCACGGCGAAGCTGTGCGCCAGGCCGTGCTTGCCGCAGGCGCCACGCCACTGACGAAGCCACTGAAACCCCTGCGCCTGAAATCCCTGCTGGCCGCTTTGGCCCGCGCCTGAGTCGCCGCTATTCCCCGGCCAGCCCGCTGAGCAGCACGCCCGCCTGCGTGCGATTGCGCACGCCAAGCTTCTCGAAGACGACGGTGAGATGCGCCTTCACCGTGCGCTCCTGGATGCCGAGTTCGTCGGCGATCTGCTTGTTGAGGCGCCCCTCGGCGACGCGCTGCAGCACCTTCAACTGCTGCGGCGAGAGGGTCGCGAGACGCCCGGCCAGCGATTCCGACTCGCCGTCGCGCGGCGTGCGCGCCAGCAGCTCGCGCAAGGCCGCCGGCATCCAGGTCTCCCCGGCCAAGAGGGCACGCACGCCGGCATGCAGTTCCTCGGTGCCCGCGTGCTTGGTGAGGTAACCGCAGGCGCCCATGGCCAGCGCACGGCGCACGATGGCCGGATCGTCCTGCCCGGACAGGATCGCCACCGCGACGCCCGGATGCGCGGCACGCAGTTCACCCAAGGCGAGCAGGCCGTGCGTACCCGGCAACTGGAGGTCCAGCAGCACGAGATCGGTGTCCGGGGCTTCGGCCAGCAGGCCCTGCGCCCCGGCGAGGTCGCCCGCTTCGTCGATGCGGGCCCCGGGCAGGCCGGCGGCCAGCGTCTGCCGCAGGGCGAGCCGGTACAGCGGGTGGTCGTCGACGATCAGCAGATGGTGCATGGCGGCAGCTTAGCCGCTCATTGCACCGTCCACCCGCCATCCACCGGGAGCGCCGCGCCGTTGAGGTTGTGCGCTTCGCGGCGGCAGAGCCACAGCACCAGGGAGGCGATTTCCGCCGGCAGCGTCATGCGCAGGCTGGGCTGCTTCTCCGCCAGCAGGGCGCGGACGCCGGCCTCGCGGTCACCGTCCACCGACCGCGCGGCGATCTGCGGCTCGATCAGCGGCGTTTCCACCCAGCCCGGGCACACGCAGTTGGCGGTGACGCCGCCCGAAGCGCGCGAACCCTGCGCTGCCATCTCCAGCGCGGCCACTTTAGTCAGCCCGATCAGGCCGTGCTTCGCCGCGACGTAGGGCGCCTTGTTCACCGACGCGACCAGGCCGTGCACCGAGGCGATGTTGATGACGCGGCCGAAACCGCGTGCGGCCATGCCGGGCATCGCCGCCTTCATCGTGTGGAAGCAGGCGCTGAGGTTGATGGCGATCAGCGCGTCCCAGCGCTCGTCGGGCATCTCGGCCAGCGACGCGGTGTGCTGGACGCCGGCGTTGTTGACGAGCACGTCCACGGTGCCGACGGCCGCCATCATCGCGCGGATGGCGTCGGGGTCGCGCAGGTCGGCATCGTGGTGCGAAGCGGACGGCGCACCGGCCATGCGGACCGCGGCGAGCGCAGCCGCGATCTGCCCGCTGCTGCCGAGGCCATTGATGTGCACGTGCGCGCCGGCGGCGCCCAGGGCTTCAGCGACGGCGAGGCCGATGCCGGAGGTGGCGCCGGTGACGAGCGCGATGCGGCCTTCGAGGAATCGATCAGTCATGGCGCCAGCTTGCCGCGCGCGCGGCCGGCCGGCCTTTGGACGAAAGTACGATGGCCACGCCGACCCCGGACCTCAGACTGCCGCGATGAACGCCGATTCGCCCTCGCCACTCCGTCCGCGCGCCCTCGCCGCGATCCAGCCGATGACGCTCGCGCTGCTGGCCTTGCTGGGCGTTGGCGCGGCGCAGGCCGAGGCGCCGGCTATCGCGAACAGCGTGGCGGTGCCGACCACGAGCACCCATCGCGACGGGGACGACCTGCTCACCGCTGGCCTCGGCATCGACGGCCTGCGCGGCCCCATCCCCCCGCTGGCGGACGCGGACGCACCGACCTTCGCCGAACTGCGTCGCCGCGCGTTCTGGACCAATTGGCGAGGCATCGCCGACGTGAGCTCCACCGGCGGCCTCGGCACGGCCTACGGTGATCTCCGGCCGGTGCCGGGCCGAGAGTTCCACGGCAGCGCGACTGCCCCGGGCGCGACCCATCCGCATCGCCTGCTGCTGCAGGTGCCCGACACCTTCGACCGCGAGAGCCCCTGCCTGGTCGTCACCGCCTCCTCCGGCTCGCGCGGCGTCTATGGCGCCATCGCGCTGGCCGGCGGTTGGGGCCTGCCGAAAGGCTGCGCCGTCGCCTACACCGACAAGGGCGCGGGCACCGACTGGCGGCGCGTTCCGATCGGAAGCGGCGACGATGCGGTGCACGTGCCGCACGCCCATTCCGGCGACCACCCGGAAGCCGACTGGGGCCGCCACGTGCTTCAGGCCGCCGCGTTCGGTCGCGAGGTACTGGTTCGCGAAACGGGCATCGACCCAGATGCGTTGATCGTCATCGCCGCCGGCGTCTCGAACGGGGCAGGCGCAGTGCTGCGCGCGGCCGGTGACGAAGCGGCCAGCGAACGCGGCATCGAGGGTGCACCGCGTCTCGATGGCGTGGTCGCCGTCTCGCCCAACATCCACATCGACGGCGCGCGCCCGCTGTTCGACGTGGCGACCCACGCCGCGCTGCTGATGCCCTGTGCGCTCGCCGCTCCGCACTTCGACGGCGATGCCCTGCTGCGGCCGGGCGCTGCGATTCCGCCCGCCTACGCCGCAAGCTGCGCGGCGCTCGCCGCGCGCGGAGCAATCGACGGCGATGACGTCGCCACGCAGGCCACGAACGCGTGGACCGCGATGCAGAGGGCTGGCTGGACCGACGCGGCGATGCGCGCGGGCAGCTTGAGCGTCGCGTTCGATCTGTGGCGCGCAGTCGCGTCAGGCTACGCCTCGGCCTATCGGCGCACGCCGGCCGAGTCCATGCCGCTCGGCTACCGCTACGCCGTGCGCGACGCGCAGGGCGCGCCGGTGCCGCCCTCGACGGCCGAAGCCGCGCTGTGGTGGAGCGACAGCAGCGGCATTCCGCCCGGCAATGGCGTGGTGCTGCTCGATCCACCCGGCGACAACGGGCGTCTGGAGGGTCTGCTCGGTCTGCGCGAACTGGCGACGGACGATCCCGCCGTGCGCGACGCCATCGCCGCCACGCGCGCCCTGCCGCCTCGCGAGGGCCTGCCGATCCTGCTGCTGCACGGCCTCGACGACGGCCTCGTACCGGAGTGGGAGACGAGCGCGCCCTACGCCGCGTTCGCCCGAAAGCAAGGCGCGCGCCTCGTCTACTGGCGCATCGAACGCGCACAACACTTCGACGCCTTCCTCGGCAACCCAGCGCTGGCCGCCCGCTACGTGCCCCTGATGCCGCAGGCCTACGCCGCACTCGACGCGATGCTGGCGCACCTGCGCGAAGGCGCGCCGCTACCGGGCGACCGCACGATCAGTGCGCCGGGGCGCTAGGCCGCCGGCGCGTCCGCTTCAGTTTTTCCGGAAGGTGATCGTTCCGCCGTCGCTGCTCACCTGCAGCGCGTCGCCGGCGACGAACTCGCCACCGAGGATCTTCTGCGCCAGCGGGTTCTCGATCTGCTGCTGGATCGCGCGCTTCAGCGGCCGCGCGCCGTAGACCGGATCGAAGCCGACGTTGCCGAGCACGTCCAGCGCCTTGTCGTCGATGCTGAACTTGATCTGCCGCTCGGCGAGACGCTTGGCCAAGTAGGCGGTCTGGATGCGCGCGATCTCGCGGATCTGCTCGCGGCCCAGCGGGTGGAACACCACGATCTCATCGAGGCGGTTGATGAACTCCGGGCGGAAGTGCGACTGCACCACGCCCATCACCTCGGCTTTCATCTGGATGTAGGCGGCATCGCCCTCGCCGCTCAGCTCCTGGATGTGCTGGCTGCCGAGGTTCGACGTCATCACGATCACGGTGTTGCGGAAATCCACCGTGCGACCCTGGCCGTCGGTGAGGCGCCCGTCATCGAGGACCTGCAGCAGCACGTTGAACACGTCCGGATGCGCCTTCTCGACCTCATCGAGCAGGATCACGCTGTACGGGCGGCGACGCACGGCTTCCGTGAGGTAGCCACCCTCTTCGTAGCCCACGTAGCCCGGGGGCGCACCGATCAGGCGGGCCACGGAGTGCTTCTCCATGAACTCGCTCATGTCGATGCGCACCATCGCTTCCTCGGTGTCGAAGAGGAAGCTCGCCAGCGCCTTGCATAGCTCGGTCTTGCCCACGCCGGTGGGGCCGAGGAACAGGAAGCTGCCGTTGGGGCGGTTCGGGTCGGAGAGGCCCGCACGCGAACGGCGGATCGCATCCGACACCGCGCGCACGGCCTCGCGCTGGCCGACCACGCGGGCCGCCAGCACCTCGTCCATCTTCAGCAGTTTCTCGCGTTCGCCTTCCAGCATCTTGCTGACCGGAATGCCGGTCCAACGCGACACCACCTCGGCGATCTCCTCGGCCGTCACCTTGTCCTGCAGCAGGGTGAAGCCCTTGGTCTCGGCGGCCTGCGCATCGGCGAGCTGCTTCTCCAGCTTCGGCAGCGCGCCGTACTGGATCTCCGAGGCGCGCGCGAGGTCCTGCCGGCGGTGCGCGGCTTCGAGCTCCTGCTTCAGGTGCTCGATCTGCTCCTTCACCTTGGTGGTGCCGCTGACGATGGCCTTCTCGGCCTTCCACACCTCTTCGAGGTCGTTGAACTCGCGCTCCAGCTTGGCGATCTCGGCCTCGAGGTCGGCGAGGCGCTGCTTCGATTCGTCGTCCTTTTCCTTTTTCAGCGCTTCGCGCTGGATCTTGAGCTGGATCAGGCGGCGCTCCTTGCGGTCCATCTCCTCGGGCTTGGAGTCGATTTCCATGCGGATGCGCGAGGCCGCCTCGTCCATCAGGTCGATGGCCTTGTCGGGCAGCTGGCGGTCGGCGATGTAGCGATTCGAGAGCGTGGCCGCGGCGACGATGGCCGGGTCGGTGATCTCCACGCCGTGGTGGACCGCATAGCGTTCCTTGAGGCCGCGAAGGATGGCGATGGTGTCCTCCACACTCGGCTCGCCGACGAACACCTTCTGGAATCGGCGCTCGAGCGCAGCGTCCTTCTCGACGTACTTGCGGTACTCGTCCAGCGTGGTGGCACCGATGCAATGCAGTTCGCCGCGCGCGAGCGCGGGCTTCAGCATGTTGCCGGCGTCCATCGAGCCTTCCGCCTTGCCGGCGCCGACCATCGTGTGCAGCTCGTCGATGAACAGGATGACGTTGCCCTCCTGCTTCGCGAGGTCGTTCAGCACGGCCTTGAGGCGCTCTTCGAACTCGCCACGGAACTTCGCGCCGGCAATCAGCGCGCCCATGTCGAGCGAGAGCACACGGCGACCGCGCAGCCCTTCCGGCACTTCCCCGTTGATGATCCGCTGCGCGAGGCCTTCGACGATGGCGGTCTTGCCCACGCCGGGTTCGCCGATCAGCACCGGGTTGTTCTTGGTGCGCCGCTGCAGCACCTGGATGGTGCGGCGGATCTCCTCGTCGCGGCCGATCACCGGGTCGAGCTTGCTGCTCTCGGCGCGGGCCGTGAGGTCGATGCAGTACTTCTCCAGCGCTTGGCGCTGGTCTTCGGCGTTTTCGCTCTGCACTTTCTCGCCCCCGCGCATCTTCTGGATGGCCGCCTCGAGCCGGGCCTTGTCGAAACCCGCCGACTTCAGCAGCTTGCCGGCGTCGCCACCGTCCTCGATGCAGGCGAGCAGGAACAGTTCGCTGGCGATGAAGGCGTCGCCGCGCTGGCTGGCCAGCTTGTCGGTGACGTTGAGCAGGCGCGCCAGTTCGTTGCCGAGGTTCACCTGGCCGGCCTGGCCAGTCACCTTCGGCAGCTTGTCGAGCGCCTCGCCGATCTTCTCGCGCAGCACCACCACGTTGCCGCCGGCCTGCGCCAGCAACGGCCGCGTGCCACCGCCCTGCTGGTCGAGCAAGGCCGAGAGCAAGTGCGCGGGTTCGATCAGGTTGTGGTCGCGAACGAGCGCCAGCGACTGCGCGTCCTGTAGGGCCTGGGCGAAGCGGGAGGTGAGCTTGTCCATCCGCATGGGTCGTCTCCGAAAGGGGCGGCGGCCCACGGAACGGGCCGCGATAGCTTCCAGATGCGGATGATGAAGAGGTGATTCAAGGCCGGCTTGATCCGGCGCAAGCCGGCCACGCCGAATCGTTCAGTCCGGAAGACTGCCTCGGCCCCGGGCGTCGACCTTCCTCAGAGCGCCTCGAGATCCTTCTTCGCTTCGGCGTTGGCGGGATCGAGGCGCAACGCGGTCTGGAACGAAGAGCGCGCGGCGGCCGTGTCGCCCTGCTTGGCCTGGATCTGGCCGAGGCGCCACCACGCGGCCGTGTCCCGCGGATCGTTGTCACCGCGGGTGAGGCCGCCGTCGAGGTAGTGTTTCAGCCCGGCGCTGCCCTCGTCGAGGAACTGGCCGCTGATCGCGGCGAGGCGGCCGAGGTGGTAGTGCGGCGCGGCATGTCGCGGCTGCGCGGCCGCCCACGCACTGTAGAAGGTGTGGGCGTCGGCATAACGCTCGAGCGCGACGAGGCTATTGCCCAACATCACGCGGGTGTCGATGTCGTCGGCGGCCAGCGCCGGCGCCGCAGCCATGGCGGCATCGATGGCACGCATCGCCGCCGCGTTGTCCTCGAAGTGGGCGCGTTGGATGGTCGCTTCCGCAAGATGACCTCGCACCGGGTTGCGCTTCGCGATCTCCACGACCTGTGCCTGCGCCTTTTCCACGCCGCCACCGGGTGCCGCCGGATACAGGTAGTACTGGATCAGCCTGCTGCGGGCGTCGAGCAGGTTGCCGTCGAGGCGCACGGCGGCCTCGTAGGCGTCGCGCAAGGACGGCGCCATGGTCAGCTTGCGCAGCATGTTCACCTCGTTGATGCGCACGCCCAGGCTATTGCCCAGCCAGAACTGCGCCTGCGCATCGTTCGGCGCCAGTTCGACCGCCTGTTCAGCACTTTCGACGGCCTCGTCGGCCTCGCCTTTCTGCAGCTGCGCGCGCGCCAACAGCACCCAGGCGCGGGCGTTGGCCTCGTTGGTCTCGACGAAGGCCTGCGCCTTCGCCAGCGCGCCGGGATCACGGACCTTCAACAGGGACTCGATGTCGGCGGCGTTCGCGAAGGCCGCCGCGGAGAAGCCGGCGAAGCACAGGGCGAGGGCAAGGGGGGCGAGGCGCATCACGACACTCCGGGGGACAAGGGCGGTGAGGTGAGCATCACCTCACGGCCCCGTCGTCGTCGCCCTGCCGTTCGTCATGCCTGCGCCCGTCGTTCAGCCACGGGCCGGGGCGGCCTCAGAACGCGAGGCTCCAGCGGTCGATCAGGCCGGTGTTGCCCGTCACCTGGTCGGTGACGCGCAAGGTCCACGTGCCGTTCGCGGCGCGGCCCGGCGCCTGCAGGCTGATGCGGCCCGCGAGGTTCGGCGTGGCACCGCCAGCGCGGTTGTGCAGCAGCACCACGAGGCCGTCGGGCATCACCAGCTCCACCTTCAGCTCGCCGGAAGCCGGGTGCTTCAGTGCGAAGTTGATCGTGACCGGTGCCGACAGCGTGGCGGCACGGCCGCTCACCGCGATCGCGCTGGTGGCCGTGGCGTTGTCGCGGATGGCGACATCGGTCTCGTTCGCGAAGGTCGCCGGGGTGGTGCTGCCGCCCTGCACGTAGCTGATCTTCAGCGTCATGCCGCTGAAGGCCGCCGTGGCGTTGATCAGCACGTGGTAGGTGCCGGCCACCGGCGTGGCGAAGGCGCACAGGCCCGCGTTGCCGGCAGCGTTGGCTTTGCACGTGGCCTGCGCCGTCGTCGGGGCGGTGCCCTGGCCGACGAAGAGGTCGGCATTGCCGATGCCCCCACTGGTCTCGATGCGCAGGTCGCGCGCGCCGGCCGGCACGTTGAGGCTGGTGCGCATCTGCGTACCGGTGCTGGCCGTCAGGTTCAGGAAGGTCTGGGTGAAGGTGGTGCCCGGCGTCGTCGGGTTCGTCGGCGTCGTGGGGGTCGTCGGCGTGGTCGGGTTGGTGGGCGTCGTCGGCGTCGTGCTCGCGCCGCCCGCCGCCTGCACGGCGGCCTGCGCGCTCAGCAGGCCGGCACCGCAGCCGCTGCAGCCGGCGGCCGCGGCGTAGGTGCTGCGCTTCAGCAGGGCTTCCTGATCGGCCACCGTCAGCGGCGAGAGACGCAGCGCCGTGCGGCGCGCCTGCACCAGGGCAAGCGTCGCACTGACGTAGGGCGCGGCCATCGAGGTGCCGCTGTAGGCGAGGAAGTTCTCCGCACCCGGCACCTGCGTGCCGGCGTTCGCCGTCGAGAGGATCGACACGCCCGGCGCGGCGACATCCACCACCGCGCCGAAGTTCGAGAACGACGCGCGCGCACTGTTCGCGCCCACCGCCGCCACGGTGATGACGCCGGGGCAGTTGGCGGGCGTGTAGGCGCCGGCGTCGCGGGCATCGTTGCCCGCCGCCACCACCACCGGCACGCCGCGCGAGGCCGCGCTGGCGATGGCCGACTGCAGGGCGCTGGTGCAGGTGCCGGGGCCGCCCAACGAGAGGTTCAGCACGTCGGCCGCGTTCGCGGCGGAGAGCGTGGGCACGCCGGCGACGGCGCCGCCCGAGGCCCAGACGATGGCGTCGGCGATGTCCGAGGTGGTGCCGCCGCCGCGGCCCAGCACGCGCACCGGCATCACCTTCGCGCTGAAGGCGAGGCCGGCGATGCCGGCGGCGTTGTTGCCACGTGCCGCGGCGATGCCGGCGACGTGCGTACCGTGCCAGCTCGAATTGCGGCCGTTGGCGAAATCGCCCGGATCGCTGGCGTCCGCATCACGGCCGTTGCCGTCGCCCGCGGTGGTCACGCTGGTGATGAAGTCGTAGCCCGGCACCACATTGGCATCGAGGTCCGTGTGGCGGGCAAAGCCCGTGTCGAGCACGCCGATCACGACGCCACTGCCCGTCGAAAGATCCCACGCGGCTTCAGCACGCAGGCCGGCATCGGCATCGGTCATCGCCCACTGCTCGGCGTAGCGGGTGTCGTTCGGCCGCAGGTTGGCCTGCAGCACGTAGTCGTACTCGACCCGCGCAACGCCCGGCTGGGCCGCGAGTGCGGCGCGCGCAGCCGCGGCTTCGTCGAGGGCCAGCAAGCGCGTGGCCCGCAGCACATCGCCACCCACGGAAAGCCGGCGCTGGTAGCCGAGGCCGGCCGAAGGGCCCCGCTTGGCCATCAGGCCGGAGCGCGCCACCTGGCGGCTGGCGTCGGAGAGGCGCCGCGCCGCGATGTTCGCGTTGGCGGCCTCCGCCGTGCCGGGCGCGTACGTGACGATGAAGCCGGCGATCTCCGGCGTCGGCGTGGTCGACTGCGCGGAAACTCCCGCCGCGGAGAACAGCGCAGCAAGGGCGAGAGCGACAGGACGGACGACGGGCATGGCAGGACTCCGGTTCGGATGCCGCGCAGGCTGCGCCTTCAGCCGCCGCGCGAAAGCCACGCGCTGTCAACTGCGGCGCCACGTCTCAGTTCGCAGGTCGCGGCGCGCCCGCCATCACGCTTTTTCTGCGATGGCGCGCACGGGCCGTGTGCGCCGCAGCATGCGTTCGCTCAGGAAGCGCGCCAGAGAAGGCTGGCCATGCGGCCAGTGCGCGCATCGCGGCGATGCGAGAAAAACGCCTGCGGCTCGCCGATCGTGCAGCGTCCGCCGCCGTGCACGCGCGCGACGCCGATCGCCGCGAGACGACGCCGCGCGAGCGCATAAAGATCCACGCGCCAATGTCCGGGGCGCGTTGCGGTGAACGCGGCGGCCGCGCCGGCATCGCCATCGACGAAGGCGGCGCGCACCTCTTCGCCGATCTCGTAGTTCGCAGGCCCGGCGGCGGGGCCAAGCCACGCCATGACGCGCTCGCCCGGAACGCGCATCGCGTCGACCGTGGCTTCGACGACGCCGGCCGAGAGGCCACGCCATCCCGCATGCGCGGCACCGAGCACCGCGCCGTCATCGGAACACAGCAGCACCGGGAGGCAATCGGCATGCAGCACCGCCAGCACCACGACGGCGCACCGCGTCACCGCGGCGTCGGCCTCGGGTTCATCACCGTCCGATGGCAACGACGTGCCACTGACCGCGCCCGTGTCGGCATCGAACACCGCCGTGCCGTGCACCTGACGCAACCAGCGCGGCGCGGAAGGCAGTTCAAGCGCCTCACGCAGGGCCACGCGGTTTGCGAGCACGTGCCCCCCCGCGTCACCGTCGGCGCTGCGATGGCCACCGAGGTTCAAGGTGTCGAACGGCGGCGGCGAAGCGCCCAAGCCGAGGCGCTGCGTCGAGCCACCGCGCACGCCGGGCGGCGCCGGCCAGTCGGCCCACTCGAAGAACGGCAGCGCGACGTCCATCAGCGCCGCGCGATGCCGATCGTCGCCATCACTTGATGCCCTTGGCCGCCGCTTCCGCGGTGTCCTCGCGCAACTGCGCCAGCAGGGCAAGCATGTCGTCGGGCATGCCGGCCTCGAAGCGCAGCGTCTCGCCGCTGGCCGGGTGCACGAAAGCCAGCGATTCGGCATGCAGGGCTTGTCGCTTGAAGCCGCGCAGGCCCTCCACCAGCGCCTCCGTCGCGCCCTTCGGCAGGCGCAGGTTGCCGCCGTAAAGCGGGTCGCCGACCAGCGGATGGCGCACGTGCGCCATGTGGACGCGGATCTGGTGGGTGCGGCCCGTCTCGAGCCGGCATTCCACCAGCGTGTGGCTGCGGAAGCGTTCGCGCACGCGGTAGTGGGTGACGGCCTCGCGGCCGCTCTCATTCACCGCCTGGCGGATGCGGTCGGTCGGGTGGCGGCCGATGGGCGCGTCCACCGTGCCGCCCGCCACCATCGCGCCACAGGCCACCGCGAGGTACTGGCGGTGCACCTCGCGGCTGGAAAGCTGCTCCACCAGCGCGGTATGCGCGCGCAGGCTGCGGGCGACCACCATCAGGCCCGAGGTGTCCTTGTCGAGCCGGTGCACGATGCCCGCGCGCGGCAGCTCGGCCAGCTTCGGGTCGAAGTGCAGCAGCGCATTCACCAGGGTGCCGCGCGGATTGCCGGCACCGGGGTGCACCACGAGGCCGGCCGGCTTGTTCAGCACGATCACGTCCTCGTCGGCGTGGCGGAGATCGAGGGCGATGGCCTCGGGCTCGGCCGTCGTCTCGATCGAGAGCGTCACCCACACGGTGACGGTCTCGCCGCCGCGCAGGGCCTGCTTGGGCTTGGCTTCCGCGCCGTCCAGCAGGGCCTCGCCTGTCTTGATCCAGCTGGTCAGGCGGGAGCGCGAGAAGTCGGGGAAGAGGTCGGCCAGGACCTGGTCGAAGCGGCGGCCGGCGTGCTCCAGCGGCACCACGGCCTCGAGCAGTTCACGCTCGTCCTCGGCACGCGCATCGTCGGTGTCCGGGCGGCCGGAATGGGGAAGGGTCATGGGCGGGACGGCTCGGCGGCGATTCAGGGGATTCCGCTATTATCGACCGTCCTGAACCCCGCTGGTGCCCGTTCCGTGCCGTCCATGCCGTCCACGCGCGTCCTGACCCGCCTCGCCCTCCTTTCGCTGCTGGCTCTGGGCACCACCGGCTGCCAGACCATGAAGGGCTGGTTCGGCGGTGGAGAACCGGACACCGAGACCCTCCCGGTCGAGGCCCTCTACGCCGAAGCCCGCGAATCGCGCGAGAGCGGCAACTACTCGCGCGCTGAGGTCTACCTGACGCGCCTTACCGGCCGCTTCCCGTTCGGCCCCTACACCGAGCAGGCCCAGCTGGACCTCGCCTACGCCCAGTACAAGCAGGGCAAGCACGAGGACGCCACGTCGACCCTCGACCGCTTCATCCGCACCTACCCGACCCACCCGGCCATCGACTACGCGTTCTACCTGCGCGCGCTGAACGGCTTCGACCGCGAGAGCTTCTTCCTGCAGCGCGTGGCCCGCGCCGACATGTCGGCCCGCGACCTCACCCGCGTGCAGTCCAGCTTCGAGGCCTTCGCCGAGCTGCTTCGCCGCTACCCGAGCAGCCGCTACGCCGCCGATTCGCGGCAGCGCATGGTCTACCTGAAGAACTTCCTGGCCCGCCACGAAGCGACCACCGGCCTCTACTACCACCGCCGCGGCGCCTACGTGTCAGCCATCAACCGCGCGAAGTTCCTGCTGGAAACCTACCCGCAGAGCGAGTTCGAGGCCGACGGCATCGCCCTGCTGGCTTCCAGCCATGCCGCGCTCGGCCAGGACGACCTCGCCGCCGACGCCCGCCGCGTGCTGGAAAAGAACTACCCCGAGCACCCCTACCTCAGCGGCAACTGGCCGGAGCGCGGTGGCCTCTGGGGCCAGCTGAACCCGTTCGGCGCCGGCCGCTAACGGCCCCACCCCGGCCCAATCGGCACCCACGAAGACCGCCTCCGGGCGGTCTTCGCGTTTCCGGCCTCAGCTTCGCCAGCCGTTGGTGATCGGGTAGCGCCGCTCGCGGCCGAAGGCCCGGCGCGACAGCTTCGGCCCCGGCGCGGCCTGGCGGCGCTTCCACTCGCTGATGCGGACCAGGCGCAGCACCTGGTCGACCGATTCGATCGGAAAGCCCCAGGCCAGCAAGGCCTCACGGCCCTCGCGGCCTTCAATGTGCGCTTCGAGGATGGCGTCGAGCAGCGCGTAGGGCGGCAGCGAATCCTGGTCGGTCTGGTTCTCGCGCAGCTCGGCCGACGGCGGGCGCGTGATGACTTCGTCCGGGATCGCCGGTGGCGCGCCGGCCGGCTGCCGCGCGTTGCGCCAGCGCGCCAGCGCGAACACCTCCATCTTGTAGAGGTCCTTGATCGGCGCGTAGCCGCCGCACATGTCGCCGTAGATCGTCGCGTAGCCGACCGCGTACTCGCTCTTGTTGCCGGTGGTCAGCAGCAGGCCACCCTTCTTGTTGGCCAGCGCCATCATCAGCGCGCCGCGGCAGCGCGACTGCAGGTTCTCCTCCGTCACGTCCGGCGCGAGGCCCTCGAACAGCGGGCCAAGCGCCTGCAGGAAGCCATCGAACGGCGCTTCGATCGCAACGGTCTCCAGCCGCACGCCGAGCGCCGCCGCCTGCTCGGCGGCGAGGTCGTTCGACAGGTCCGAGGTGTAGCGCGAGGGCAGTCGCACGGCGGTGATGTTCGCAGCGCCCAGCGCATCCACCGCCATCGCCAGCACGAGGCCGGAATCGATGCCGCCGGAGAGCCCCAGCCACGCGGTCTTGAAGCCGTTCTTGCCGCAATAATCGCGCAAGCCCCGCACGGCGGCGCGGTAGGCGAGCGACTCGCGCGATTCGTCGTCTTCCGCCGGCCAGCGCACCGGGGTGAAGCGCCCGCTCGCCGCGTCGAAATCGGCGACCAACCACTGATCCTCGAAGGCGCGTGCGGCCGGATGCAGGCGGCCGTCGGCATCGGCCAGCACGGACGCGCCGTCGAACACCAGTTCGTCCTGCCCGCCGACGAGGTTGAGGTAAGCAATCGCCGTGCGGGCCTCGGCGGTGCGAGTGGCCAACAGGGCGTCGCGGTCGGCGAGCTTGTCGCGCTCGAAGGGCGAAGCGTTCGACACCACCACGAGTTGCGCGCCGGCAGCCACCGTCGCGGCGATCGGTTCCGGGTGCCAGAGGTCTTCGCAGACGATCACGCCCACCGGCACGCCGGCCACCTCGACCACGCAGTCCTCGTGGCCCGGCGCGAAGTGCCGGCGCTCGTCGAACACCGCGTAGTTCGGCAGCTTGCGCTTGCGGTACGTGGCTTCGACGCGCCCGTCGCGCAGCACGCTGGCCGCGTTGAACACCACGCCGCCCACGGCCTCGGGCCAGCCGACGATCGCGGTGATGCCGCCGGTGCAGGCCTCGGCCACCCGCTGCAGCTGTGCCGCGCACTCGGCCAGGAATCCGGGCCGCTCCAGCAGGTCTTCCGGCGGATAGCCCGAGAGCGTGAGCTCGGGGAACACCACGAGGTCGGCGCGATGCGTGTCGCGCGCTTGCGCGATCCACGCGATCACGCGGTCGGCGTTGGCGGCGACGGCGCCGACAGGGCAGTCGAACTGGGCGAGGGCGAGGCGCAGCGTCATCGAGGGGCGTCGGGCATCCGGGGGCGATAGTGTCGCGCGTCGCCGCGGTGGAAGTCGCGTGCCGCAGGCAGGCCCGAAAACACGAAGGCCGCCCCTGCGGGCGGCCTTCGGTACTCACGAACCCCGGCGCTTCTGCGCCGCGGCCCTTACTTCTTCAGCAGCTTGGCGATGGCCGCACCGAGGTCGCCCGGCGACTTCACGGTGACGACGCCAGCCTTTTCCAGCGCAGCGAACTTGCCTTCCGCCGTGCCCTGACCGCCCGAGGCGATGGCGCCGGCGTGGCCCATGCGCTTGCCCGGAGGGGCCGACGAGCCGGCGATGAAGCCGACGACCGGCTTGGTCACGTACTCGCTGATGAACTCAGCGGCTTCTTCTTCGGCCGAACCACCGATCTCGCCGACCATGATGATGCCTTCGGTCTGCGGATCGTCTTGGAACAGCTGCAGCGCGTCGATGAAGTTGGTGCCGTTGATCGGGTCGCCGCCGATGCCGATGCAGGTCGACTGGCCGAGGCCAGCGTCGGTGGTCTGCTTCACGGCTTCATAGGTCAGCGTGCCCGAGCGCGACACGATGCCGATCTTGCCCGGCATGTGGATGTGGCCCGGCATGATGCCGATCTTGCACTCGCCGGGCGTGATCACGCCGGGGCAGTTCGGGCCGATCAGCACGACGTCGTCGCACTGCGCCAGCACGTGCTTCACGCGCAGCATGTCGAGCACCGGAATGCCTTCGGTGATGCAGACGATCAGGCGGATGCCGGCGGCGGCCGCTTCGAGGATGGCGTCGGCCGCGAACGGCGGCGGCACGTAGATGACCGAGGCGTCGGCGCCGGTCTCATCGACCGCGTCCTGCACCGTGTTGAAAACCGGCAGGCCGATGTGGGTGGTGCCGCCCTTGCCGGGCGTCACGCCACCGACAACCTTGGTGCCGTAGTCGAGCATCTGCTCGGCGTGGAAGGTGCCCTGCTGGCCGGTGAAGCCCTGCACGATCACCTTGGTGTTCTTGTTGACGAGAACGCTCATGTTCGATTCCTTGGTGTCGTGATCAGGCAGCGGCGGCGACGGCTTTCTTCGCGCCGTCGTTGATGTCGTCAGCGGGCTGGATGGCCAGGCCGGAGTTCGCCAGCAGTTCCTTGCCCTTCTCGACGTTGGTGCCTTCAAGACGCACGATCACCGGCACCTTGACGTCCACTTCCTTGACCGCGGCGATGATGCCTTCCGCGATCATGTCGCAGCGGACGATGCCGCCGAAGATGTTGACGAAGATCGCCTTGACCTTGTCCGAGCTCAAGATGAGCTTGAAGGCTTCGGTCACGCGCTCCTTGGTGGCGCCGCCGCCGACGTCGAGGAAGTTGGCCGGCGAACCGCCGTTCAACTGGATGACGTCCATCGTGGCCATGGCGAGGCCCGCACCATTGACGAGGCAGCCGATGTTGCCGTCCATCGTCACGTAGTTGAGGTTGTACTTGACGGCCAGCACTTCGGCTTCGTCTTCCTGCGCGATGTCGCGCATGGCCGTGGTCTTCGGCTGGCGGAAGTCGGCGTTGTCGTCCGAGTTCACCTTGCCGTCGAGCGCGATCAGGTCGCCGTTCGTGTTGATGGCGAGCGGGTTCAACTCAATGATCGACAAGTCGTACTTGTTGAACAGGGTGAACAGGCCCAGCATGATCTTGGTGAGCTGGCCGCACTGCTTGGCGTTCAAACCCATCGCGAAGCCGACCTGGCGGCACTGGTAGGGCTGCAGGCCTTCCACGAAGTTCACGTGCACCGAGTGGATCAGTTCCGGCGTTTCGGCCGCGACCTTCTCGATTTCCACGCCGCCTTCAGCGGAGCAGATGAAGGTGATCGACTGCGTCGCGCGATCGACCAGAGCCGAGATGTACAGCTCTTTCGCGATGTCCGAAGCCTCGGTCACCAGCACCACGTCGATCGGCAGCGCGCGGCCACCCGACTGGTAGGTTTCCATCTTGCGGCCCAGCAGGCCGGCGGCCGCTTCCTTCACGGCATCGAGGCTCTTGCAGAGCTTCACGCCACCGGCCTTGCCGCGGCCACCCGCGTGGATCTGCGCCTTCACCACCCAGAAGTCGCCTCCGAGCGCCTTGGCGGCCTCGACGGCTTCATCAGCGGTGCGGGCGATCTTGCCGGCGGGAACGGGGATGCCGACCTCGGCGAACAGCTCTTTGGCCTGGTACTCGTGGAAATTCATGGGACACCTGGGTCTGGGGCGGCGGGAGCGCCGCGGGGCTGGGCCATCGGGGTGGCGATTCGGGATGCGCCCGCCGACGGGGCGCGTATTGTCGTCGCTCGGGGCGGGGAAGGCAAAACGCGGCGCCCGCACCGGCCCGCCGGCCACGAGGGCCGGCTACAGTGCGCCCATGCCCTTCGTACGCTCGACCAGCGAACTGCCCCAAGGCGGCGTGCAGCAGCGCGAGCTGTTCGGTTTCGCCCTGTACCGCGTGCTGGAAGCCGTCCTGCTGGCCACGCTGGCCTGGACCCCCGGGCACCTCGGCCTGCTGAGCGCCGTCGACGGCCCGCTGCTGCGCGGTGCCGCCACGCTCTACCTGCTGCTCTCGCTGGGCCTGCTCTGGGCCAGCCGCCGCGAGGGCGCGAACCTGCCCATCCAGGGCGGCTGGGGCCTGGCCCTCGACATCATCATCGCCGCGACGGCGCTCTCGGCCCAGCAAGGGCTGGACGCCGCCATCGGCCTGATGCTGCTGTTCAACATCACCATCGGCAGCCTGATCGTCGGGATGCGGCTGGCCCTCGCGCTGGCCCTGCTGGCCGCGGGCGCCGTGTTCGGCGAGTTCGCCATCAGCACCTTGGCCGCCCGCGACGACCGCCCGCTGGTGGAGCCAGCGATGTTCGCCGTCTGCTACCTCGCCGGCGCGGCCTTCTCGCAGTTCCTGCGCCGCGAACTCGCCCGCACCGAAGCGCTGGCCGACGAGCGCGGCAGCGAAGTGGCCCAGCTGGCGGAATTGAACGAACTGGTCATCCGCCGCATGCGCACCGGCGTGCTGGTGGTGGACGGCCAGCACCGCATCCGGCTGTTCAACGAGGCCGCCTGGGCCCTGCTCGGGGCGAAGGGCGAGGCGCAGCGCCTCGCCGACCTGCATCCGCCACTCGACGCCCTGCTGCGGCGCTGGCGCAGCACCGGCGAGGTGCAGCCGCGCAGCCTGCGGGTGGGCGAGGACGGCCCCGAGCTGCTGCCGCGCTTCGCCGCAACGGGCGTCCGTGACGAGTTGTATCTCTGCTTCCTCGACGACGCGCGCCACTACAGCGGCCGCGCCGAGGAGCTCACCCTGGCCACGCTGGGCCGCCTCGGCGCCAGCATCGCCCACGAGATCCGCAACCCGCTCTCAGCCATCCTCCACGCCGCGCAGCTGCTCGACGAATCGCCCGGCATGCCCGAGGCCGACCGCCGGCTGCTGGAGATCATCCAGGGCCAATGCCAGCGCATGGACGGCATCGTCGACAGCATCCTCGGCCTCGCCCGCCGCGAGAGCGCGCAGGCCGAAGTGGTGGACCTGCCCCGGCTGCTGCAGCGCTTCGTCGACGAGTACCGCACCATGCACCCGCTCGGCGCCGACGAGCTGAACGAGCGCAGCAGCGGGCCCTTGAGCGTGATGGTCGACCCGCGCCACCTGCAGCAGGTGCTCACGGTGCTGGTCGACAACGCCCGCGCCTACGGCCGCCTCCCCGGCCAACCGGCCCGCGTTCTGCTGCGCGCCCAGCCGGCGAGCGGCGAGGGCGTCGAACCCGGCGCCGTCGATCTCGACGTGGTGGACCATGGCCCCGGCATCCCGCCGGCCGTCGCCGCGCGCCTGTTCGAGCCCTTCTATACGACCAGCGAACACGGCACTGGGCTTGGCCTGTACATCGCCCGCCAGCTCTGCGAGGCCAACCAGGGCGGCCTGCGCTTCGTGGCCGTGCCCGGCGGCGGCGCCTGTTTCCGCATCCGGCTGCCGGGCCGTTACGCTAGCGAACGGCCAGGACGCCCCGGGACCCCATGATTTCGCGCAGCGCCCTCATCGTCGACGACGAACGCGACATCCGCGAGCTGGTGGCGCTCACCCTCGGGCGCATGGGGCTGCGCGTGGAAACCGCCGGCGACCTCGCGCAGGCGCGCGCCCAGCTGCAGGCGCACGATTTCGACTTCTGCCTCACCGACATGCGCCTGCCCGACGGCAACGGCACGCAGCTGGTCGAGCTGATCGCCGCGAAGCACCCGAACACGCCGGTGGCGATGATGACGGCCTACGGCAATGTCGAAGCCGCCGTCGCCGCGCTGAAGGCCGGCGCCTTCGATTTCGTCACCAAGCCCGTCGACCTGACCGTGCTGCGCCAGCTCGTCACCCACGCGCTGAACCTCGGCGTGCAGCGCCGCGCCGCCGCGCAGGCACACACCCCGCGCCTGATCGGCGATTCGCCGGCCATGCGCCAGCTGCGCGAGACCGCCGCCAAGGTGGCGCGCAGCCAAGCCCCGGTCTTCATCTGCGGCGAATCCGGCACCGGCAAGGAGCTGGTGGCTCGTCTTGTTCACGCCCAAAGTGGACGGAAGGACGGCCCCTTCGTGCCGGTGAACTGCGGCGCCATCCCGGCCGAATTGATGGAAAGCGAGCTGTTCGGCCACCGCAAGGGCAGCTTCACCGGCGCCCACGCCGACAAGGACGGCCTGTTCCAGGCCGCGCAGGGCGGCACCCTGTTCCTCGACGAGATCGCAGAGCTGCCCCTGCACATGCAGGTGAAGCTGCTGCGCGTCATCCAGGAGAAGGCCGTGCGCCCGGTCGGCGCGCCGGCCGAGGTGCCGGTGGACGTGCGCATCCTTTCGGCCACCCACAAAGATCTGGCGAAACTCGTCGACGACGGCCGCTTCCGCCACGACCTGTTCTACCGAATCAACGTGATCGGCCTGCCCGTGCCGCCGCTGCGCGAGCGCCGCGAGGACATCCCGGCCATCGCCGAGGCGGTGCTGGCCCGCATCGCGCAGGAGCAGGGCCTCGCCCTCGGCTTGGCCGACGACGCCCGCGCCGCGCTGGCCGCCTACCCCTTCCCCGGCAACGTGCGGGAACTCGAGAACGTGCTGGAGCGCGCCGTGGCCTTGGCCGACGGCCCGAGCCTGCGCGCTGCCGATCTCGGCCTGCCGGTGGCCGGCACCCCGGGAGGCATCCCGAACGGTCACGCCACCGAGGCCGAAGGCCCGGAAGCTGCCGACGCCCCCCTCCCCGCCACCGCCGCGGCCCTGGCCCGCGCCCGTGCGGAAGGCGCCTTGCCCGACGCGCTGGCCCAGATCGAGCGCGAGGCCCTGATCGCCGCACTGGACGCGCACCGCTGGCACCGCACCAAGACCGCCGAAGCCTTGGGCATCACCTTTCGGGCCCTGCGCTACAAGCTGAAGAAGTACGGGATCGAGTAGCGAGCGTGAAGGCCATCACCCAGTGACGCGGCCGGTCGCGTCACTTTGTGACCCTCCCCGTCCGGACGATGGCACAAGACCGCACCCACGGCCCACGTTTTGCAACGCGTCACAGAATCCGGGGTTCCGCCCTTGGCACGGATGGTGCATTGTTCGCCCCGTGCCGGCGTCGGCACCGACGGGTGCCACCACGGCTCCGGGCACGAAAACCACCACCACTAGCTAGGGGTATCACCATGAACAAGCAGCAGGGCTTCACCCTCATCGAACTGATGATCGTCGTCGCGATCATCGGCATCCTCGCCGCCATCGCGCTGCCGGCCTACAACGAGTACACCCGCAAGTCGGCCAACCGCGCCTGCCTCGGCGAAGCCAAAGCCTTCGCGAACGCCGCCGCCGTGGCCATTGCCGACAACTCGCTGATCCCGACCGCGGTTAACCGCGCTTGCACCAACATCCCGGTCGTGACCGCTGCAACGGCCACGTTCACTGCAACCGCGGCGCTGCCGGGCGACGGCACCGTGACCTGCACGATGGCCAGCGCCTCCTGTGTGCAGGCCTCGGGCGTCGGTGCCCCGGCCGCTCCGTAAAGGGACGCCAAACCCGTCCGGCGCCTCTGGCGACCGGCGCGTGGGTTTGAGGGCAAACCCCGCTTCGGCGGGGTTTGTTTTTTTTGGAGCGGCGGTCAAATGCGTCGGCCCGCGCAGTCCTTTCGCTGCTAGCATTCTGAGACAGGTTGCACTTACGAGGTCCGTCATGCGCAAGCAATCAGGAATCACACTGATCGAATTGATGGTCGCCGTGGCGGTGATCGGCATCATGGCAGCGGTCGCGCTGCCGGCCTACAGCGATTACACGGGGCGAGCAGAGGCGACACATGCCGTGTCATCGCTCGACATCTCGAAAGTCCTCGTCTCCGATGCGTTTGCGGCAACGGGGGCACTGGGTTGCACCGACACCTCGGGAGCCTCCATCACAGGCTGCAGCGGCGCAGGACAGCTCACTCACACGTATAAGGGCGTCACTGCCACGCTTGCGCCAAGCGCCGTCGTCGGTACCGGGACACTGGCGTGGACGTGCACGCTCACCCCGGCCAGCGCGCCCAAAGTACAAGGCTGCGGACTCTGAGCTCCTGCCGTCGGCGCCACAGCGCCGGTCGAGGGCTCGGCCCAGGCCTGCCACGCTTCCCGAGCACAAGAATTCTCGAGACCCCGAGCCTGAAGGGAACATCGAGAAAGCCCAATTCCTTTTGGAGGCGTCGATGACTGGCGCAATTGACTCGCAATCCTCCCGGCCTCACTTGCTCGGATACGGGTTCGATCGCGCCCTAGTCTTGCTCCCAGTGACCCTCGGACTCACAGCCCTGCTGGCGGTCGGCATCGAACCAGCGCTTTTTCTCGCGTTACTGATCGCAGACTTGTGGCTCCTCGGCTATCACCACGTCATCGCGACCTATTTGCGCCTCGGACTCGACGCGCAGACCAGGGCCGCGCACGTCGCTCTATGGCTGCTGTTACCCCTCATGCTTCTCTTGGTGGGGCTTCTGGCCTGGGCAGCGGGAGTTTGGGTGGTTACCTCCATCTACTTCTTCTGGCAATGGTTTCACTACGTTCGGCAAAGCTGGGGCATTTCCCTCGTTTTGCGCACCTCAAGCAAGGCCAGTGGGAGACTGGACTGGCTTGACAAGTGGGTTTTCTGGCTGGTTCCCATTACCGGGATAGTGTGGCGCTGCGCAGAACAGCACTCCCAGTTTCTGGACTTCGATTTCTGGACTCCACCGGTTCCGGCACCCGTCGCCCAGACGCTGGCGATCGTTACTGCTGCCTTCGCGGCAATATGGGCCATCAGGACGCTGAGGCGCGGGCGCAGCGAATGGCACCTGGGAACGTTGTTCGTCGCCTCGCATCTAGGCATGTTCGCCATCGGTTACATGTTTACGGCGAACATCGACCATGGCTGGCTGGCGATCAATATCTGGCACAATCTCCAATACCTGCTCTTCGTGTATGCCTTCAATAGGAAGCGCTATCGAGCCGGCGTCGAAAGCGGGTCGCTGGTTATCTCTTGGCTCAGCCAGCCCGAGCGCTTGCTTCCGTACTTCGGATTCTCGCTGCTCCTGACGCTCGTGATCTACCAGATAGGGAACTACTTCGCGTACTCGCTCTCTGAAATCGGGATCGCGGGTATCGTTATCGTGTTCCAAGCACTGAATTTCCATCACTACGTCGCTGACAGCAAGATTTGGAAGCTTCGACAATCGGCCATCAAGAACACCCTTCACTCTCCGGCCTGATCGATGGATCGCAAAGCCGGATTGGACGTGGTCCGCACCGCGGCAATCTCCTTTGTCCTGTTGCGCCACTGGTGGGTGGCCATCGAAGGGTACGGTCCGACTAGCTCCATCCTGGGCAATATCGCTGCGAATGGATGGCTCGGCGTAGATATCTTTTTTGCGCTATCCGGATTTCTTGTCTCGAGAAGTTTCTGGACGAAGAACGATGCGCGCGAATTCCTCGTACACCGGATCGCACGCATCGTGCCTGCGTATTTCTTTTGCCTGCTTGTTATCTTTGCCGCACCCGGCGTGTTCATGGGCGATCCGGCGGGGGCTTCTGCGCTGGAGATTGTCGAGCACCTGTTCTTCTTGAACGATTACACAGGATCAGAGCTTATCGTCGCGTTCTGGACGCTTGCCGTTGAAATGAAATTCTACGTAGTCGCGGCTGGCGTTTTTGTGATTCTGCGAGGGAGGAAGCCGACGACCATCGCGCTGGTTCTTGCGGGGCTTGCGTTTGCAAGCATCGCTGCACGCGCGCTGGAGGCCGCAATGCTTGGCGATGGAATCGATTATCTGTTGTACTTCCACAACCTGCGATCCCCGATGCATGTATCTCTGGACCCATTGTTTCTCGGTGCATCTGCGGGAGTTCTGACCCTTGCGCGAACTCCGAGCCAAAGCCTGTCTACTGCTATGGTCTGGGCCGGCACCTTGGGACTATTCACCTTGCTGGCATCCAAGCAGTGGATGGTCGTACCGGGAGTCATGGAGGTAGCGGCGGTGCCCGGCGCGGCCGGCATTTTTGCAGCGCTGCTGGTCGCTGGCGCCGCGCAATCGCGATCCATGCCTGCGTCAAGGGGATTCAAGAGGGCCGCGGAGTTAACCTTCGCTGTATACCTCGTCCATATGTCAACGATCCCATGGGCGAAGGGGGTTATGGAGTTTTTTCAGGGCAGCGAGTTAGCCTTCACGCTGTTCTATCTCTGTGCGACGCTGATGCTTGCCGCGATCCTTCACGCGGTCATTGAGCAGCCGGCACGCAGATACCTCTTGAATCGATTCAGCACATCACCACAACGCATGGCCGCAGGCAGTTGAGGGACTAGTGCGATTTCGGCGTATGCTTCAACGGTAACTTTTTCGGCCGTCCTCTAACCGATGAACGCGCAAGTCACTCCCAACCTAGTCGGCATCACCGGCATCGCCCGGCGCTTGGTGATGGATGGCGCCCTAAGCGAGACTGACGCCCGCAGGGCCATGGACGAGGCGCCCAAGGCCAAGCAGCCAGTGGTGCGCTGGCTGCTAGAGAAAAAGCTGGTCGGCAGCGCCGCCGTGGCCGCCGCGAACAGCATCGAGTTCGGCATTCCCCTGCTCGAGGTCAATGCCTTTGATCTGAGCCGCGCCGCCGTCAAGGCGGTCAACGAGGAGATGATCACCAAGCACGGCGTGCTACCGCTCTACAAGCGCGGCAACCGCCTGTTCCTCGGCATCAGCGACCCCACCAACACTCGCGCCATCGAAGAGATCCAGTTCGCCGCCGGCGCCACCGTCGAGCCGATCCTGATCGACGAGGAGCAACTGAAGCGCGCCATCGACCGCGCCTTCACGGCGGCCGAGGCCTTCGATGCCGGCGGCGACGACGAGGGTCTCGATGCGCTGGATTCCGAGGCCGGCGACGACGACAAGGCCGAGGGCGGCGGCAATGACTCCAAGGGCGACGACACCCCGGTCGTCAAGTTCGTCAACAAAATGCTTCTGGACGCGATCAAGCGCGGCGCCTCCGACCTTCACTTCGAGCCTTACGAGCACGACTTCCGCGTGCGCTTCCGCATGGATGGCGTGCTGAAGATCGTGTCGAAGGCGCCGGTGAAGCTGGCCCAGCGCATCACCGCCCGCCTGAAGGTGATGAGCGGGTTGGACATCGCCGAAAAACGTCTGCCGCAGGACGGACGCATCAAGCTCAACATCAGCAAGACCAAGGCGATGGACTTCCGCGTGTCCACTTGCCCCACCTTGTTTGGTGAGAAAACCGTGCTGCGTATCCTGGACGGCAGCGCCGCCAAGATGGGCATCGACAAGCTGGGCTACGAGGACTACCAGAAGCAGCTTTACTTGAGCGCGCTGGACAAGCCCTACGGGATGATCCTCGTCACCGGCCCCACCGGCTCGGGCAAGACCGTGTCGCTTTACACGGGCCTGAACATCCTCAACACCGAGGAGCGCAACATCAGCACCGCCGAGGACCCGGTCGAAATCCGAGTGCCCGGCATCAACCAGGTGCAGATGAACCCGAAGAAGGGCATGAACTTCGCTGCCGCCCTGCGCAGCTTCCTGCGCCAGGACCCGGACGTGGTGATGGTCGGCGAAATCCGCGATCTGGAAACCGCCGAGATCGCCATCAAGGCCGCACAGACCGGCCACCTGGTGCTCAGCACCCTGCACACCAACGACGCGCCGCAGACCGTGGCGCGCCTGATGAACATGGGCATCGCGCCCTACAACATCACCAGCTCGGTCACGCTGATCATTGCCCAGCGCCTCGCCCGCCGCCTGCACGACTGCAAGAAAAGGGTGCATATTCCGCAGGCGGCTCTGGTGGCCGAGGGCTTCAAACCCGAGGAATGCGAGGGCGGGCTCGACGTCTACGAGGCCGTGGGCTGCGACGACTGCAACGCCGGCTACAAGGGCCGCGTGGGCATCTACCAAGTGATGCCGATGACCGAGGAGATCCAGAAGATCATCTTGGAAGGCGGCAACGCCATGGACATCGGGCTGGTCTGTGCCCGCGAGGGGATCGGTGACCTGCGCCGCTCCGCCATCAACAAGGTCAAGGCCGGGCAGATCAGCCTGGCCGAGATGAACCGAGTGACCAAGGACTAAGCCATGTCTGCGACCGCAAAGAACGCGAAGGGCGCCAAGCCCACCGTCCGCGAGAACCCGCTCAGCCAGTTCGTCTGGACCGCCACCGACAAACGCGGCAAGACACTGAAGGGCGACATGGCCGCCAAATCGGCCAACTTTGTTCGCGCCGAGCTACGCAAGCAAGGCCTGAATCCGGGCGATATCAAGCCCAAATCGAAGCCGCTGTTCGGGTCTGCCGGCAAGACCGTAAGCCCCCGCGAGATCACCTTCTTCAGCCGGCAGATGGCGACGATGATGGCTTCGGGCATACCGATGGTGCAGTCGCTCGAGATTCTTTCGAACGGCCAGAAGAATCCGAAGTTCGCGGCTCTAATCAGGAGTCTCCGAGACGATGTGTCGGGAGGCTCCGCCTTCTCAGAGGCCCTCAAGGCGCACCCCATGCAGTTCAACGAACTGTATCGGAACCTGGTCAGGGCTGGCGAAGGTGCTGGCGTGCTGGATACGGTGCTCGACACACTCGCAACCTACCTCGAGCGCATCGAGGAGCTGAAGGGCAAGATCAAGAAGGCGCTGTTCTATCCTGTTTCGGTGCTGGCTGTCGGCATGATCGTCAGCCTCATCCTCCTGATGTTTGTGATTCCACAGTTCAAGGAAACATTCGCCGGCTTCGGTGCCGACCTGCCGGCCTTCACACTGCTGTACGTTAACGCCTCCGACTTCATGCTCGCCAATTGGTGGTGGCTACTGGTGGTGGCGATAGGCAGCGTAGTCGGGACGGGATTTGCCTACCGCGCCTCTCCGACACTCCAGCGCAATGTCGACCGCTGGATGCTGAAGGTGCCGGTGATTGGCAAGATCATGCACGACTCGGCCATCTCGCGATTCGCGCGCACCTTGGCCCTAACCTTCAAGGCCGGTGTGCCACTGGTGGAAGCCCTTGGCACCGTCTCCGGCGCCACGGGCAGCATCATTTATGACGAGGCCGTTGCCAAGATTCGTGACGATGTCGCCGTCGGCTATGCCCTCAACCTAGCCATGAAGCAGGTCGGCATCTTTCCTCCGATGGTCGTGCAGATGACGGCCATCGGTGAAGAAGCCGGTGCACTTGATCAAATGTTGTTCAAGGTGGCCGAGTTCCACGAGCAAGAAGTCAACAACGCAGTCGATGCCATGACCAGCCTGATGGAGCCCTTCATCATCGTGGTGCTCGGCACGTTGGTTGGCGGCATGGTGGTCGCGATGTACCTGCCGATCTTCAAGCTCGGCCAGGTCGTGGGCTGACGTGCTCGATCTGATTGCGCAACACCCGACGGCCGCGATCGCGGCCGTCTTCCTCTTCGGCCTGCTGGTCGGCAGCTTCCTCAACGTGGTCATCCTGCGCGTGCCGCCTCGCCTGATGTGGGCCTGGCGCCGCGAGGCGCGGGACGTGCTCGAGCTGCCCGAGGTGGGCGAGCCCGAGCCCCCGGGCATCGTCGTGAAGGGCTCGCATTGCCCCAAGTGTGGGCACGCGCTGCGCTGGTACGAAAACGTGCCGCTGGTGAGCTGGCTGGCGCTGCGCGGAAAGTGTTCCGCATGCAAGACGCCAATTTCCGTCCAGTACCCCATCGTCGAGCTGCTCACCGGCCTCGCCTTTGCGGCCTGCGTGTGGCGCTTCGGGCTGGGCGCGGAAGGCGCGGCGGCAATCGTCTTCACGGCACTGCTGATCGCCTTGTCGGGCATCGATTGGCACACCAAGCTGCTTCCTGACGATCTCACCTATCCGCTGCTGTGGCTGGGCCTCGGCGCCAGCGTGATGACCCTGTTCGTGCCGACGCAGAGCGCGATTCTTGGGGCGCTGGCGGGCTACCTGAGCCTCTGGACGGTCTACCAAGGCTTCAATCTGGTTACCGGCAAGGAGGGCATGGGCTTCGGGGACTTCAAGCTGCTGGCCGCGCTCGGTGCGTGGTGCGGCGTTTCGGCGATCCTTCCCATCGTGCTGCTGTCCTCCCTGGTCGGTGCCGTCATCGGCGGCGCTGCCATCGCCATCCAAGGGCGCGACCGCGCTACCCCGATCCCCTTCGGCCCCTTCCTGGCCATCGCCGGCTGGATCTGGTTCCTGTTCGGCCCGGAGCTCTCGGCGCTCTACTGGGGCCTGATGCTGCCGCCGGGCGCCACCGCGCCCTGAGACCGGCATGGCCCGCCGCCCTGCCCTGATCGGCCTCACGGGGGGCGTGGCTTCCGGCAAGTCCAGCGTGGCACGGGCCTTCGACGCCCGGCATCCCAGCTGCGTTGTCGATGCCGACATCGCCGCCCGCGCCGTAGTCGAGCCCGGCACGGAGGGGCTGGCTGCCGTGGTCGCGACCTTGGGCGCGGACGTGCTGGGGCCGGATGGGCGCTTGGACCGCGCGGCCCTGCGCGCCCGTGTCTTCGCCGACGCCAGCCAGCGCAAAGGGCTGGAGGCCCTGCTCCACCCGCGCATCCGCGCCTGGATGCTGGCACGCGCCGAGGCGACGGCGACGCCCTACGTGATCCTCGATATCGCCCTGCTCACCGAGGGCGGTGGCCGCACCACCTGGCCGATGCTCGACCGCATCGTGGTGGTCGATGTGCCCGTTTCGGTGCAGCGGGCGCGCCTGAAGGCTCGCGACGGCGTGGACGCGGACCTGGCGGAGCGGATGATCGCGGCGCAAGCCACGCGGGCGCAGCGTCTGGCGCTGGCCGACGATGTGATCGTCAACCTTGGGTCGCTGGAGGAACTGGACGCGGCAGTCGGCAGGCTGGACGCCCGTTGGCACCCCGGCTGAGCCGTCAGCCCAAGGACGCGTGACTTACGCCGGTCCGATCAAGGCCGGCCAAAACGCCCGGATGCCGGCCACGCCCTGCGCGCCGTGCCGCCGCGCCTCCGCGAGGTCGTCCGGGCACACTCCGCCCAGCGCATAGACCGGCAATGCCGTCTGGGCCCGCAGCCGTTCGAAGGCCGGCCAACCGAGCCCGGGCTGGCCCGGATGGGTTGCCGTGGGCTTCACCGGCCCCAGCAGCAGGTCGTCGACGCCGAGCGCCTCGGCCAAGGTGAGCTCTTCGGCGTCATGCACGGCGGCGCAGACGCGCCCACCGGCCTCGCGGTGGCGGCGGGTTATCGCGGCGGCCTCAGGGTCTCGCAGTTGGGAGGCGCGCCAGTGAAGGCCCACGCCCAGCTCGGCAGCCAGCGCGGCGTCGCCGTGCACCCAGAGGCCGGCGCCCGAGGCCCGGCAACGGTCCGCGAGGGCAGCGCAGAGCCGACGACGCTGCGCGGGGTCGGCGAGGCGCAGATGCACGCGGCGCAATTCCGCGCCGAGGGCGCGATCAATACCCGCAAGCCAGTCAACCTCGGCCGCGGGGCCGTCACCCGGCTCCGGCGTGACCAGCACCCGGTCAGACTCGCGCAGGGCGGCCACCACGGGGCGATCGGCCGGCGGCATCGGATAGCGGTCAAGCGCCTCCAGCGCCACCCAGGCGAGGGCGTCGTGCTCGTGGGCGATCGGCACACCGTCGAAGGCGAGGATCGTCCACGTGTCGAGGTGCAATCGGATCGGGGCGCCATCGTCCGTCGACGCCACGGGCACGAGGATCAGCGGCTCGCCGTCGAGTGCGCGAAGGCCCAGTTCCTCATGCAGTTCACGCCGCAGCGCGTCGAGCGCGGTTTCGCCGGGCTCGACTTTGCCACCGGGGAATTCCCACAGCCCGGCATCCGCCTTGCCGGCGGGACGCCGGGCCAGCAGCACGCGCCCCTGCGCGTCCCGCAGGACGCCAGCGACGACGTGCAGCGGCGCGTCCATCACCCGGCGGGCGGGCGACGGCCCGCGCTCAGGCCTGCCCGTGGCAGTGCTTGTACTTGCGGCCCGAGCCGCAGGGGCAGGGGTCGTTGCGGCCGATGGCCATGCCAGCGGTGCCGGCGGCCGCACCCGAGGCGGCGGCGATGCGGGCGAGGCGCTGCTGCTCCTCGAGGACGTCGGCCGCTTCCTCGTCGGCACCGTAGCTGCCGGTTTCCGGGTGCTGGAACTGCATCGCGCGGGCCTGGGCTTCGGCACGACGGCGATCCTCGGCTTCCATCGAGGCCACTTCTTCCTCGGTGCGGATGCGCACGCGGGCGAGCAGCGTGACGATGTCGCGCTTCACCTTGTCGAGCATCTCTTCGAACAGCTCGAAGGCTTCGCGCTTGTACTCCTGCTTCGGCTGCTTCTGCGCGTAGCTGCGCAGGTGGATGCCCTGGCGCAGGTAATCCATCCGCGCGAGATGCTCCTTCCAGTTCTGGTCGAGCATCGAGAGCATCACCTGGCTCTCGAGCTGGCGCATCAGCTCCGGGCCGAGCTGCGCTTCCTTGCTGGCGAAGTGGGCGCGGCCGGCCTCGATGACCTTCGCGAGGATGCCCTCGTCGTCCAGTTCGGCGCCGGCGGTGATCGCGCCGCGCACGTCGACCTGGACGCCGAACTCGTCGCGCAGGCTGTTCTCGAGCGCGGGCAGGTCCCACTGCTCGTCGATGGACTGCGCCGGCACGTACTTGCGGGTGTGCGAGGCCAGGACGTCATCGCGGATAGCGCCGATGGTCTCGTGGATCTCGCCCTGGTCGAGCAGCTCGTTGCGCTGCTCGTAGACCACCTTGCGCTGGTCGTTGGCGACGTCGTCGAAGTCGAGCAGGTTCTTTCGGATGTCGAAGTTGTGGGCCTCGACCTTGCGCTGCGCGTTCTCGATCTGGCGGGTGACGAGGCCGCTCTCGATGGCCTCGTCGTCCTTCATGCCCATGCGCTGCATCGCCTTCTGCACCCAGTCGCTGGCGAAGATGCGCATCAGGTTGTCTTCGAGCGACAGATAGAAGCGCGAGGAACCCGGATCGCCCTGGCGACCCGAACGGCCGCGCAGCTGGTTGTCGATGCGGCGGCTTTCGTGGCGCTCCGTGCCGATGATGTGCAGGCCGCCCGAGGCCTTGACCGCGTCATGGCGCTGCTGCCACTCGGCCTTGATGCGCGCCTTGGTGACTTCGTCGATCTCGCCCGCGGCGTGCAGTTCGGCTTCGAGGCTGCCACCCAGCACGATGTCGGTGCCGCGGCCGGCCATGTTGGTGGCGATGGTCACGGCACCGGGCTGGCCGGCCTGCGCGACGATGTGCGCTTCGCGCTCGTGCTGCTTGGCGTTGAGCACTTCGTGCTCGATGCCGGCGGCCTTCAGCTGCTCGCTGATGAGTTCCGAGGTCTCGATCGAGGTGGTGCCGACCAGCACCGGCTGGCCCTTGGCGTGACGCTCCTTGATGTCGTCGATCACCGCGAGGTACTTGCCCTTGCGGTTGAGGAAGACGAGATCCGACATGTCCTTGCGGACCATCGGGCGGTGCGTCGGGATCACCGCGACCTCGAGGTTGTAGATCGAGTTGAACTCGAAGGCCTCGGTGTCGGCGGTGCCGGTCATGCCGGCGAGCTTGCCGTACATGCGGAAGTAGTTCTGGAAGGTAATCGAGGCCAGCGTCTGGTTCTCGCGCTGGATCGGCACGTTCTCCTTCGCTTCGATCGCCTGGTGCAGGCCGTCCGACCAGCGGCGGCCCGACAGCGTGCGGCCGGTGAACTCGTCGACAATCACCACTTCGCCATTGCGGACGAGGTAGTCGACGTCGCGCTGGTAGATCGCGTGCGCACGCAGCGCCTGATTCAGGTGGTGCACGACGGCGATGTTGTGGCCGGCGTAGAGGCTGTCCTCGCCCTGCAGGATGCCGGCGGCGCGCAGCAACGCCTCGGCGTGCTCCATGCCGCCTTCCGACAGGTGCACCTGCTTGCCCTTCTCGTCGACCCAGAAGTCGCCATCGGCGTTCTCGTCGGCCTGGCGGCGCAGCTGCGGCACCACCTTGTTGACCTTGACGTACAGCTCCGGCGATTCATCGCCCGGGCCGGAGATGATCAGCGGCGTGCGCGCTTCGTCGATGAGGATCGAGTCCACTTCGTCGACGATGGCGAAGTTCAGGCCGCGCTGGTGGCGGTCTTCCTTGCGCAGCGCCATGTTGTCGCGCAGGTAGTCGAAGCCGAACTCGTTGTTGGTGCCGTAGGTGATGTCGGCGGCGTAAGCGGCCTTCTTGTCGCCCATCGGCATGCCCGGGTAGACGACGCCCACCGACAGGCCGAGGAAGTTGTAGAGCTTGCCCATCCATGCGGCGTCGCGGCGCGCGAGGTAGTCGTTGACCGTGACGACGTGCACGCCCTTGCCGGACAGCGCATTGAGGTAGACCGGCAGCGTCGCCATCAGCGTCTTGCCTTCGCCGGTGCGCATCTCGGCGATCTTGCCGCTGTGCAGCACCATGCCGCCGATCAGCTGCACGTCGTAGTGGCGCATGCCGAGCGAGCGCTTCGCGCCCTCGCGGCAGACGGCGAAGGCCTCCGGCAGCAGCGCGTCGAGCGTCTCGCCATTCGCCACCCGGGCCTTGAGCTCGGCCGTCTTGGCCTGCAGCGCGGCGTCATCGAGGTCCTTCAGCCCGGCTTCGAGCGCGTTGACCTTGGCGACGGATTTCGAGAGCTGGCGGACCAGACGCTCGTTGCGGCTGCCGAACAGGGCGGTGAGGAGGCGATTGAGCATGGACGGGTCTTTGCGGAATGGGGGCGCGCCATAGGCCGCGCTAAACGGAAGCGGCCGCCGGAGGGCAGCCGCGCATTCTAGCTGGTGGCGGAGGAGGCCGAAATCAAGCGGGCGCCGGGGGCCCGCCGCGGCGCGGCATCAGCCGCGGATACGCTCCAGGTAGGCCATCGGATTCACCGGACGGCCGTTGACGTGCACTTCGAAGTGCAGGTGGGCGCCGGTGGAGCGGCCGGTCGAACCGACCTTCGCCACTTCCTGGCCCGCGCGGACGACATCGCCGACCCGCACGAGGTTCCGCTGGTTGTGGCCGTAGAGCGTCTGGTAGCCGTCGCCGTGGTCGACGATGACGGTGTTGCCATAGCCGCTTTTCCAGCCGGCGAAGCTGACGATGCCGTTGCCTGCCGCCTTCACTGGATCACCGTAGTTCGCATCGAAATCGACGCCGAGGTGGTGGTCGCGGCCGCCGGTGAAGGGGTCGGCGCGGGTGCCGAAGCCGGAGGAGATGTAGCCCGGCGCCGGGGCGCGGCTGGGGCGCGAGGCGTCGGCCAGCTCCTGGCCTTCGAGCAGGGCGCCGAGCACGTCGAGCTGCTTTTCCGCCTGGGCGAACTGGGATTCCACCGAACCGAGCACGACGGCCACGTCCTGCGGCTGGCCCGGGTTCTCGGGGCCGCCCATCGCCGGGCGCTCGCTGAAGTCGAATTCGCCGTCCTTGAGCTGGCCCATGGCCGTGAGGCGATGGCCGAGGGCATTGAGGCGGTTGGCCTGCGCCTGCAGCTCGCCGAGCTTGGCGGCCATAGCATTGACGTCGCGCTGCGCGGCTTCGCGCGCATCGTCGACGGCGGCGCGGCTCGCCTGCACTTCGGCACGCAGCGGCTCGAGGGCCGCATCGGTGCCTGCCACCCAGTGGCCGATGCCGGCGCCGAGCAACCCGATGGCCGCGACGACCGCCGTGGCGCCGCCCGCGAGCATCCAGCGGTTGCGCCGGGACTCCAGGCTGAAGGTCCAGGGCGCGCGCAGGCTGCGGGAAACGACGATGATGTTGAGCATGCTTCGATCCAAAAATCGCAACGCGTCGGAACCGGCGCCGGGGGCCTCCAGCGCCCCCCGGCCGGCTGGCCAGTGGGTCGCGGAAGGCGACCTCGCCTCGGTGATCGCCCGCGCCCAGTGGCTGGACGCCGCCGACCAGCGTTTCCGCCGCCATCTGCCGCCAGCGCTGGCCGGGCAGGTGCGCCTGGCGAACGTCGACCGCGGAACCATGGTGGTGGTGGTCCCCTCCCCGGCTTGGAAGGCCCGGCTGCGCATGGACACCGCCCTGTTGCTGGCGGCGGCCGACGCGGCCGGCATCGAAGCCCGGTCGGTGACCCTCAAGGTGGTGCCGCCTGACGCGCCGTTGCCGGAACGCCCGGGGGCACCGCTCTCGGCGAAAGCCCGAGCCACGCTCGAAGCTGCCGCCCAATCCGTTGCGGACCCCGATCTCAAGGCCCAGCTCCTGCGCCTGGCCGCGAGCGGCCGGACCCCCGGCCTTTCGGTCGGGAACCCGGAGTCTACGGACGGGTCGTTAAAAAGCCGCTAACGAACGGTGAAGCGGGCCCCGGAACGACGAAGCCCGCCGGGGTCACCGACGGGCTTCAGGTCACTTTGTGACGGGGAGCACGCTTCGCGCGGCATCCCTGTCGATGGACGGGGCGATCAGACCGCCGCGGCCGGGCTCGCGTAGGAGATCGGCGACTTCGCCGGGTCGCTGAAGGTCACCTCTTCCCAAGCCGACTTGTCGGCCAGCAGGGTGCGCAGCAGGCGGTTGTTGAGCGCGTGGCCCGACTTGTGGCCGTAGAACGCGCCGATCAGGCTGTGGCCCAGCAGGTACAGGTCGCCGATCGCGTCGAGGATCTTGTGCTTCACGAACTCGTCCTCGTAGCGGAGGCCGTCGTCGTTGAGCACGCGGTAGTCGTCGAGCACGATGGCGTTGTCCATCGAGCCGCCCAGCGCCAGGTTGCGCTCGCGCAGGTACTCGATGTCCCGCATGAAACCGAAGGTGCGGGCGCGGCTGACTTCCTTGACGAAGGAGGTCGTCGAGAAATCGATCTCGGCGCTCGAGGTCGAGCGGCGGAAGGCCGGGTGTTGGAAATCGATGGTGAAGCCGACCTTGAAGCCTTCGAACGGCTCGAAGCGGGCCCACTTGTCGCCGTCCTCGACGAGGATCGGCTTCTTGATGCGGATGAAGCGCTTGGCGGCGTTCTGCTCTTCGATGCCCGCCGACTGCAGCAGGAACACGAAGGGGCCGGCCGAGCCGTCCATGATCGGCACTTCGGCCGTGGACAGGTCGACGTAGGCGTTGTCGATGCCGAGGCCGGCCATGGCCGAGAGCAGGTGCTCGATCGTCATGACGCGGACCTGGTCCTTGACCAGCGCGGTGCAGAGCGAGGTGTCGCCCACGGCCAGCGCCGTCGCCTGGATCTCGACCGGCTGGTCGAAATCGACGCGGCGGAACACGATCCCGGTGTCGACGGCCGCCGGGCGGAGGGTCATGTAGACCTTCTCGCCGCTGTGCAGACCGACGCCGGTGGCGCGGATGACGTTCTTGAGGGTGCGCTGCTTGAACATATCGTCAGGATCCCCGAGGGGGTTGACACGGTAGGGCGCGCACATTAGCACGCCCCTGCTTTAACGAAACCTTAAAAACTGAACTTCTCCGTGTCAAATCTGCAACAGAGCGGGCAGCCCCCTGCCCGCCTGTTGTCCAGCCGGCGACTGAGACGAGCAGTCCCCGGCCCGGAGCCCTCCGGCTCCGTCTACTTCGGCCGGGACCGGGTTTCAGTCGGCCTGGCGGCGCAGGAAGGCCGGGATGTCCAGGTAGGCCTGGTCGGCCGGCAGGTCGGAAAGCGCCGTCGGGCCAGCCACGTCCGCCGAGCGGCCGCGCAGGCCACCCGCGAAGCTGCCGCTGTCACGGCCGGTCGCGGCCGGGGCCACGGCGTCGGCGTACTCGGCCAGGCCGGTGCTGCCGTTGCGGATCAGCTGCACCTTCGGGCGGGCCACTTCGCGCTCGACGGCGCGGGCCAGCTCGCGGTGGCTGTCGCGGTTCGGCAGGCGGCCGGCCTGGACGCCGCGGTTGAGGCCGGTGGCCACCACGGTGACGCGGACGTCGTCCTGCATGTCCGGATCGAGCACCGTGCCGAGCACGACGGTGGCGTCTTCCGAGGCGAACTCCTCGATAGTGCGGCCGACTTCGTCGAACTCGCGCATGGTGAAGTTCGGGCCGGCGGTGATGTTGACCAGCACGCCGCAGGCGCCGGCGAGGTTGACCTCGTCGAGCAGCGGGTTGCTGATGGCGGCCTCGGCGGCGGCCTGGGCGCGGTCGTCGCCGCGAGCGGTTCCGGTGCCCATCATGGCCAGGCCCATCTCGCTCATCACGGTGCGCACGTCGGCGAAGTCGACGTTGATCAGGCCCGGACGGACGATCAGGTCGGCGATGCCCTGCACGGCGCCGAGGAGCACGTCATTGGCGGCGCGGAAGGCCTGCACCATGGTGGCGTCACGGCCGAGCACGGTGATCAGCTTCTCGTTCGGGATGGTGATCAGCGAATCGCAGTGGCTGGCCAGCTCCTCGATGCCCTTCAGCGCCACCTGCATGCGGCGCCGGCCTTCGAACGGGAAGGGCTTGGTGATGACGGCGACGGTGAGGATGCCCATCTCCTTCGCGAGCTGGGCCACGACCGGGGCGGCGCCCGTGCCGGTGCCGCCACCCATGCCGGCGGTGATGAACACCATGTCGGCGCCTTCGAGGGCATTCATGATGCGCTCGCGGTCCTCCAGCGCGGCCTGGCGGCCGACTTCCGGGTTCGCGCCGGCGCCGAGGCCCTTGGTCACGTTGGCGCCGAGCTGCAGGTGCAGCTTCGCGCCGACGTTCTTGATGGCCTGCGAATCCGTGTTGGCGACGACGAATTCCACGCCGTCCACGTTGGCATTGACCATGTGCGCCACGGCGTTGCCGCCGCCGCCGCCCACGCCGATGACCTTGATCACTGCGTTCGGAGCCAACTTCTCGATGAGTTCAAACTGCGCCATGGTCTCGTCCTCTCGTCTCGGGGGTGTTTCTTCTTGGTGGGAAAACGTCGGGGGGCCGACGGTCAGAACGCGCCCCGGAACCAGTTCCGGAAGCGCGTGAAAGCGACGCCGGCCTTGCCGGCGTTGAGGCTGGGGCGGGGGCCCGCTTCGAGCGAGCGCCCCCAGAGCAGCAGGCCCACGCCGGTGGCGTGGACCGGGTTGTTGATGACTTCGCCGAGGCCGGTGACGTGCTGCGGAATGCCGACGCGCACGGGCATGTGCAGCATCTCCTCAGCCAGCTCGACCACGCCTTCCATGCGGGCGCTGCCGCCGGTGAGCACCATGCCGGCGCGCACCAGCTCCTCGTAGCCGGCGCGGCGGAGTTCCGCCTGCACCATCTCGAAGATCTCCTCGTAGCGGTTCTGCACCGCTTCGGCGAGCGCCTGCCGGGCGAGGCGGCGCGGCGCGCGATCGCCGACGCTGGGCACTTGAATGGTCTCCTCGCGGCCAGCGAGCTGGGCGAGCGCGCAGGCGTAGCGCACCTTGATCTGCTCAGCCTCGGGCGTGGGCGTGCGCAGCAGGTGGGCGATGTCGTTGGTGATCTGGTCGCCGGCGATCGGCAGGCAGGCCGAATGGCGGATGGCGCCCTGCACGAACACATTGATGTCGGTGGTGCCCGCGCCGATGTCGACCAGCACGACGCCGAGTTCCTTCTCGTCGGCAGTGAGCACGGCGGTGCTCGAGGCCAGCGAGGACAGGATGAGGTCGTCGACCGAGAGGCCGCAGCGCTGGATGCACTTGCTGATGTTGGCGGCCGCGGCGGTGGCACCGGTGATCAGGTGGGCGCGCACTTCGAGGCGCACGCCGGACATGCCGACCGGGTTGCGGATGCCTTCCTGCGAACCGTCGACGATGTACTCCTGCGGGATGGCATGGAGGATGCGCTGGTCCGCCGGCACTGCGACGGCGCGGGCCGCTTCGAGCACGCGGTCGAGGTCGGCGTAGCTGACTTCGCCCGAGGCGATCGGCACCACGCCGTTGGAATTGCGGCACTGGATGTGGCTGCCAGCGATCGAAGCGTAGACCGAGCGGATCTCGCAGCCGGCCATCACGTCGGCTTCCTCGATGGCGCGCTGGATCGACTGCACCGTGGATTCGATGTCGACGACGACGCCGCGGCGCATGCCGCGCGATTCGTGCGACCCGATGCCGATCACTTCGATCGGCTGGTCGGGAGCGTATTCACCAACCAACGCCGTCACCTTGGAGGTGCCGATGTCGAGGCCGACGATGAGGGACTTGTCGCTCTTGCGGTTCATGCGTTGCTCGATGCAGGAGGCGCGGTGGGGGCCGCGGCGGGTTCACCCCAGGTCAGGGCGAAGCCATTGGTGTAGCGGAGGTCGGCGCGCTGCAGCACGCGGCCGGCGGGATCGCGACCGAGCGTGGGCAGCAGTCGGGCGAAGCGCGACAGGCGCGGCAGGGCGTCGTTGCGGCCGAGTTCGACCTCCAGGCCGTCCACGGTGGTGAGCGACCAGCCGCCGCGCGCGGACAGCCGCAGTTCGCGGATGTCGCTGCCCACGCGCACCAGCACCGGGCGGGCTTCGCGGTGGAAGGCGATGACTTCGGCAACGCGGCCGTCGGCGGCGTCGAAGCGCGGCAGCGGCGTGGCGAGGCCGGACGGGAGGACGAAGAGCCGGCCGTCGTCGGACAGCAGGCGATCCTCGCCCCAATGCGCGTAGGGGCGAAGCTCGGTGAGCCGGACTTCGAGGCGGTCCGGCCAGCGCTTGCGCACATCGACGGCATCGACCCACGGAAGCGCGGCGACCGACTGGCGGATGGCGACCGGATCGACGGCGAAGAAGCCGCCCTGCGCCATGGGGGCGATGGTCGAGCGCAGCGTGGCTTCGTCGACCAGCTTCAGCGGGGCCTGCAGGGCGAGCGTGCGGATCGGCCAGCGCTCGGCGCCGATCCAGCCGTTCACGACGGCCACCACCGGCATCGCCAGCAGCAGCAGCGCGAAGGTCCAACCCAGCAGTCGCCACACGCGGGTCATGCGCGGTCGGCCTCCAGCGTCTGGGCGAGGATGGAGAGGCAGAGCTCTTCGAAGCCGATGCCGACGTCGCGCGCGGCCTTCGGCACCAGCGAATGGCTGGTCATGCCCGGCGCGGTGTTCACTTCCATCAGCAGGAAGCGGCCATCGGCATGGCGCATCACGTCGACACGGCCCCAACCCGTGCAGCCGGCGGCGCGGAAGCCGGCCAGCGCGAGCGCGCGGATGGCGGCTTCGTCATCGCCGTCGAGGCCGGGGCAGTGGTACTGCGTGTCGTCGCTGATGTACTTGGCGTGGTAGTCGTACCACTCGCCGGGCGGAACGATGCGCACGGAAGGCAGCGCGATGCCGCCGAGAATGCCCACGGTGAACTCGCCACCGGTGATCATCTGCTCGGCCAACAGTTCGCCGGCGTACGTGCTGGCGAAAGCGATCGCCGGGGCGAGATCGGCCTCGCTGGCGATGCAGAACACGCCGACGCTCGAGCCTTCCGTCGAGGGCTTCACGAACACCGGCAGGCCCAGCGAACGCACCGCCGCCGCAAGGTCAGCGCCCGGCGCGATGCGGACGAAGCGGGCCGTCGGCAGGCCTTCGGCCATCCACACCTGCTTGGTGCGGATCTTGTCCATCGTCAGCGCGCTGCCGAGGACGCCGGGGCCGGTGTACGGCAGGCCGAGCGCGTCGAGCGCGCCTTGCAGCACGCCGTTCTCGCCGTCGCCGCCGTGCAGGATGTTGAACACCCGATCGAAGCGCTCGCCGCGGCCGAGGGCGGCCAGCAGTGCGCCCAAGCCATCGACACCGTGGGCATCGACACCGCGCGCCTGCAGGGCGGCCAGCACGTTGGCGCCGGAGTTCAGCGAAACCTCGCGCTCCGCCGATTCACCACCCATCAGCACGGCGACGCGACCGAACGCCGCGGGTGCGAGCGCGGCGACCCGCGCCTTCAGGGCGTCGACGGCAGCGCGGCTGGCGGCGTCGAGGCTCATGCACTCCGCTCCGGCAGGCCGCGGTCGGCCAGCTGCTGCGCCACGGCGCCGATGTCGCCGGCACCGAGCAGGATCACGAGGTCGTTCGGCTGCAGAACGTCGCCGAGCATCGCCGGCAGCTCTTTCGCCGTGCCGGCCAGCACCGGATCGACGCGGCCGCGGGTGCGGATGGCGCGGGCCAGCGACTTGGCGTCGGCGTTCGCGATCGGCGCTTCGCCAGCCGGATAGACGTCGCAGAGCACGAGTCCATCGACATCGCTGAGCACCTTGGCGAAGTCGTCGAACAGATCGCGCGTGCGGCTGTAGCGATGGGGCTGGAAGCAGGCGACGAGGCGGCGATTCGGCCAGCCGCCGCGGGCGGCGGCGAAGACTGCAGCCAGCTCGGCCGGATGGTGGCCGTAATCGTCGACCAGCAGCGCACTGCCGCCGTTCGGCAGCGCCATCTCGCCCTTGAGGTTGAAGCGCCGGCCCACGCCTTCGAACGCGGAAAGCGCGCGGGCGATGGCATCGGCGGGAACGCCGAGCTGCCAGCCGATGGCGGCCGCGGCCAAGGCGTTCTGGACGTTGTGGCGACCCGGGAGGTTCAACGCCATCGGCGTCGGCGTCTCGCCCGGAAGATGCAGCAGGAAGTGCATCTGCTGGCCCTGCTGCGAGACCTCGCTGGCGCGCACATCGGCGCTCTGGGCGAAGCCGTAGCGAAGCACGTGGCGCGGCGTGCGGGTGGCGAGCATCGCGACTTCGGGATCATCGATGCACAGCACGGCGAGGCCGTAGAACGGCAGGCGATGCAGGAATTCATCGAAGGCCTGCTTCACGCGCTCGAAGTCGCCACCGTAGTTCTCGAGGTGGTCGGCATCGATGTTGGTGACGACGGCCACCAGCGGATTCAGGCGCAGGAAGCTGCCGTCGCTCTCGTCGGCCTCGGCCACCAGCCATTCGCTGCCGCCGAGGCGCGCGTTGGCACCAGCGGAGAGCAGCTTGCCGCCGATCACGAAGGTCGGGTCGAGACCGCCTTCGCTGAGCACGCTGGCCACCAGCGAGGTGGTTGTGGTCTTGCCGTGCGTGCCGGCGATCGCGATGCCGCGCTTGAAGCGCATCAGCTCGGCCAGCATCTCGGCGCGCGGCACCACCGGGATGCGGCGGGCACGGGCTTCGATCAGCTCCGGGTTGTCGGCCTTGATGGCACTCGACACGACGAGCGCGTCGACGTCGCCGACATGCTCGGCGCGATGGCCGCGGTGGATGGCTGCGCCCAGCTTCGCCAGGCGTTGCGTCGTGGCGTTGTCGGCGGCATCGGAGCCGGAGACGGCGTAGCCGAGCGTCAGCATCACTTCCGCGATGCCGCTCATTCCGACGCCGCCGATACCGACGAAGTGCACGCGGTTGAAGACGCGCGAAAGGTCACCGGGGTGTTTTAGGCGTCCGCGCATCATGCGTGGGCTTCCTCGTAGGCGATGTCGGCAACGCGCTCGGCCGCGCCCGGCAGGGCCAGTTCGCGCGCGGCGCGGGCCATGTCGAGCAGGCGGCGGCGGTCGCCGAGCAGGGGTTTCAGGAGGTCGGCGAGATCCGCCGCGAGCGTGTCGGTCTGGCGCAACCACAGCGCCGCGCCGCCTTCGGACAGGTACTCGGCGTTGCGCGCCTGGTGGTCGTCGACGGCACCGGGGAACGGCACCAGCACGCTGGCCACGCCGGCGGCGCAGAGTTCAGCCAGCGTCGAGGCCCCGGCGCGGCTGATCACGAGATCGGCCCAGCCGTAGGCGTCCGCCATGTCGGTGATGAAGGGCTCGATGCGCGCCTGCAGCTTCGACACGGCGTAGGCCGCGCGCGCTTCGTCGACCAGCTTCTCGCCGCACTGGTGGCGGATCTCGAGGTTCATCCAGCCCGCCAAGGCCTTCGGCACCGCGAGGTTCAGGCCGCGCGCGCCTTGGCTGCCGCCGAGCACCAGCACGCGAATCGGCCCGGTGCGGCCCTGCAAACGACGCACCGGATCGGGCAGCGCGGCGATGGCTTCGCGCACCGGGTTGCCCACTGCCTCGGCCGGCGGCGGGAAGGCGCCCGGGAAGCCGGTGAGCACCTTGCGGGCGAAACGGGCCAGCACGCGATTGGTCAGGCCCGGGGCGCGGTTCTGCTCGTGCACGATCAAGGGCAGGCCGAGCGTGCGGGCCGCCAGACCGCCGGGGCCGCTGGCGAAACCACCGAACGCCAGCACCGCCTGCGGCTGTTGCGACTTCAGCAGGGCGCGCGCCTGTAGCACCGCGCGAGTGACGTTCAGCGGTGCGGCGAGCGCGGCGAGCGGGCCCTTGCCGCGCAGCGCACCGATACGGATGGCGTCGATCGCGAAACCGCCCTGCGGCACGAGGCGCTCTTCCATGCCGCCTGCCGAACCCATCCAGCGCACGTCGGCGCCACGCTCACGCAACACGCGGGCCACGGCCAAGGCCGGGAAGATGTGGCCGCCGGTGCCACCGGCCATGACGGTGAAGCGCGGCGCGCTCATCGCGGCCCCCCGATCACGGGCTCGATGCGCGCGGTGCCGCGAGCGGCAGCCATCGGCGCGGGCTTCGCGCGCGCCGCCACGGCCTGCGCCGCGACCAGCGCGGCCGGCAGCACGGTGTCGCCGGGCTCGTCGATGCCGCGCAATTCGCCGCGCGCGCGCTGCACCTGCCGCTCCGAGCGATCGAGCTCGTAGCTGACACGCAGCAGCACGCCGAGCATCGCGCAGGTCATCATCACGCTCGAGCCGCCGGAGCTGATGAGCGGCAGCGTCAGGCCCTTCGTCGGCAGGAGGCCGAGGTTCACGCCGATCGAGACGGTCGCCTGGATGCCGATCGACAAGCCGATGCCGAACGCGACGAGGCCGGCGAACTGGCGGCGCAGCGCCATGCAGCGCAGGCCCACCGAAAATGCGCGCCACAGCAGCACGGCGTACAACGCCAGCACCGCGCAGACGCCGAGGAAGCCGAGCTCTTCCGCCAGCACCGAGAAGATGAAGTCGGTGTGCACCTCGGGGAAGGCCTGCAGCTTCTGCACCGACGCGCCGAGGCCGACGCCATCGAAGCCGCCGCGACCGATGGCGATGAGTGCTTGCACCAGCTGGTAGCCACCACCGAACGGATCCTCGAAGGGCTCGCGGAAGCTGGTGATGCGCGCCAGGCGGTAGGGCTCGAGCACGGCGATGCCGACGAACAGGACCACCACAGGCGCGCCCAGCAGCATCAGCTTGCCGAGCGGGGCACCGCCGAGGAAGATCATGCCGCCGACGATGGCGAGCAGCAGCGCCGACGAGCCGAAGTCCGGCTGCGCCAGCAGCAGCAACACCAGCAGGCCGACGATGCCGAGCGGCTTGATCAGGCTGGGCCAGTGCGCCGCGATCTCGTCCTTGCGGCGGGCCAGGTAGCTGGCGGTCCAGATGATCAGCAGCAGCTTCACGGCCTCGACGGCCTGGAAATTCAACACGACGAAGTTCAGCCAGCGGCGCGCGCCGTTCACGCGCACGCCGAAGCCGGGGATGAACACCAGCAGCAGCGCGGCGAAACAGGCCAGCAAGGCCAGGCCCTGGTAGCGCTCCACGGTCTTCAGCTCGAGGTTCATCGCCACCCAGGCCAGCATCCCGCCGAGGGCAAGGGCGAACAGATGGCGCTGCACGAAGTAGAACTCGCCCACCCCCATGACATCGGCGAGGCCGAGCGAGGCCGAGGTCACCATGACGATGCCGAACACGACCAGCGAAAGGACGGCGCCGAGCAGCCAGCGGTCGTAGCGGCCCTCGATGGCGTCGAGGCGCGTGGCCTGGGTCGGGACGTCGATGGGCTTGGCCAGCGTCATCAGCGCACCTTCAACGTCGCCAGCGCGACGAGGGCGAGCATCACCGAGATGATCCAGAAGCGCACGATCACGCGCGGCTCCGGCCAGCCCTTGAGCTCGAAGTGGTGGTGGATCGGCGCCATGCGGAAGATGCGCCTCCCGGTGAGCTTGAACGAGGCGACCTGCGCCATCACCGAGAGGGTCTCGATGACGAAGATGCCGCCGACGATCACCAGCACGATCTCCTGCCGGACGATGATGGCGATGCAGCCCAGCGTGGCGCCGAGGGCGAGCGCTCCGACGTCACCCATGAACACCATCGCCGGATAGGTGTTGAACCACAGGAAGCCGAGGCCCGCGCCGCCGATGGCCGCGCACAGGATGGCCAGCTCTCCGGCGCCGGGGATGCGCGGCATGCCGAGGTATTCGGCGAACACGGCGTTGCCCGAGGCGTAGGCGAACACGGCGAGCACGCCGGCCGTCAGCACCACCGGCATGATCGCCAGGCCGTCGAGGCCGTCGGTGAGGTTGACGGCATTCGAGAAGCCGACGATCCAGAAGTAGGCGACGACGATGAACATCAGCCCCAGCGGCAGCGCGAAGTTCTTCAGCAGCGGCAGGTAGAGCGTGGTGTTCGAGGGATGGTCGGCCGTCGCGAACAGCACCACCGCGGCGATCAGGCCGAACACCGACTGCAGCGCGTACTTGTGGCGCGACTTCAGGCCGTTCGGGTCGCGGCGGACGATCTTGATCCAGTCGTCCAGCCAGCCGATCAGCGCGAACGACAGCATCACCGCCAACGCAATCCACACGTAGCGGTTCGACAGATCCGACCACAGCAGGGTGGACAGCGTCACGGCCAGCAGGATCAGCGCACCGCCCATCGTCGGCGTGCCGGCCTTGCTGAAGTGGCTCTGCGGGCCGTCGGTGCGGATGGGCTGGCCGCCGCTCTTGAGCGCGCGCAGGCGTTCAATCACGAACGGCCCCATCCACAGCGACAGGGCCAGCGCGGTGCCTGCGCCGACGATCGCGCGCATGGTGATGAACTCGAACAGGCCGAACCCGGGGAACAGCCAACGGAGCAACTCAAGCAGCATTGGCGCCCTCCTTGGCCAGAACCCCGGCCACCACCACGTCCATCGCGCTTCCGCGCGAACCCTTCACCAGGCAACGCACGCCCGCGGCACCGGCGAGCGCCTCGCGCAGCGCCTGCACGAGCGACTCGCGCGAATCGAAATGCCGGCCGCCCTCGCCGAACGCGCGACTGGTCTCGGCGGCGAGCGCGCCGATCGTCCAGACCTGCTTCAGGCCGGCGGCGCGCGCCTGCCGCCCCGCTTCGGCATGCAGGGCCGGGCCGCCCGGGCCGAGCTCACGCATGTCGCCGAGCACGAGCCAGGCCTCGGCCGTTCCGGCCAGCGTGGCGATGGCCGCGGCGAGCGAGCCCGGGTTCGCGTTGTAGCTGTCGTCCACGAGCACGTTGCCGTTCGCCAGTGCGTGCGCGACCTGGCGGCCCTTGACCGGCTCGGCGCCCTGCAGGCCGGCGACGATCGCCTCGAAGCCGGCGCCGGCGGCCAGCGCCATCGCCGCGGCGGCCAAGGCGTTCGCCACGGCGTGGCGGCCCGGCAAGGGCAGGTGGATGTCGGCCCGGCCGGCCGGAGTGACGAGGACGAAGCGGCTGCCGGCGGCGTCGAGACGGACCTCGCGAGCCCGCACGTCGGCATCGTTTTCCATGCCATAGCGCAGCACGCGACGGTGGCCGATGCGCTGCATGAAGTAGGGCGCGAAGGCGTCGTCGGCGTTGACCACGGCGATGCCGTCATCCGGTAGCGCTTCGTAGATCGCGCCCTTGGCCTCGGCGATGCCGTGCAGGCTGCCGAGGCGCTCGATGTGCGCGGCGGCGATGTTGTTCACCAGCGCCACGTTCGGCGCGACGATGCTGCACAGGTAGGCGATGTCGCCCGGCTTGCCCGCGCCCATTTCGTAGACCGCGAACTGCGCGTCTTCCGGCGCACCGATCACGGCGAGCGGCAGTCCGATCTCGTTGTTGAGGTTGCCCGGGTTCACGTGGGCGCGGCCGGCCCGGGCGAGGATGCCGTGCAGCAGCGTCTTCACCGAGGTCTTGCCGTTGCTGCCGGTGAGCGCCAGCACCACGGCCGGGCGGCCCTGCTGCAGACCGGCGGCGAGTTCGCCCAGCGCCTCTTCGGTATCAGCCACGTGCACTTGCGGCAGTGCGGTCTCGACCGGGCGGCTCACCATCACCGCGGCAGCGCCGGCGGCTTCGGCCTGGGCGACGAAATCATGGGCGTCGAAACGCTCGCCGCGCAGCGCGACGAACAGCGCGCCCGGCGCGATGGCGCGGGTGTCCGTGGAGATGGCCGCGACGGTCGTGTCGTCGCCGATCAGCCGGCCTTCGGTCCAGCGTGCGACGTCGGAGAGCGCGATCGGCCTCATGCGCAGGCCTCCAGCGCGGCGCGGGCTTCGGCCACGTCGTCGAAGGCGTGCTTCACGCCGGCGATCTCCTGGTAGGGCTCGTGGCCCTTGCCGGCCAGCAGCACCACGTCGCCCGGGCCAGCGGCGCCGACCGCGGCGCGGATCGCCGCGCGACGGTCGCGCACCACCGTGTGGCGTGCCGGATCACGGAAGCCAACGAGGATGTCGGCGACGATGGCGTTGCCGTCCTCTCCCCGCGGATTGTCGTCGGTGACGGTGACGCGGTCGGCGTGGGCCTCGGCGATCGCCGCCATCTGCGGCCGCTTGCCGCGATCGCGCTCGCCGCCGCAGCCGAACACGCAGGCGAGCGCGCCGTGCACGTGGCCGCGCAGCGAGAGCAGCGCCTGCTGAAGCGCGTCCGGCGTGTGGGCGTAGTCGACGACCACCAGCGGCTTCGTGCCGCCGCCGAGCCGGGTCATGCGCCCGTGCACGGGCTCGAGCGTCGGCAGCACCGCCGCGACGGCGTCGAACGTGACGCCGAGGGCGCGCAGCGCGCCGGCCACCGCCAGCAGGTTGTCGGCGTTGAACCTCCCCAACAGCGGCGAGGTGATCGTGGCGCGCGCGCCGCCTTCGACGAGGTCGAAGCGAAGCCCATCGGCCGTCAGGGCAAGGCCCTCGGCCCGCAGGCTCGCCGCGGCATCGCCGTTCGCCGAGACCGTCCAGCGGATCGACCCCGGGATGCGCACGGCCAGCGCACGGCCGAAGGCATCGTCGATGTTGACCACCGCGCCCTGCAGCGTCGGCCAGGCGAACAGCTTGGCCTTGGCCTCGCCGTAGGCATCCATCGTGCCGTGATAGTCGAGGTGGTCGCGGGTGAGGTTCGAGAACACCGCCACCTCGAAGCGCACGCCATCGACGCGCCCCTGGTCCAGTGCGTGCGAACTCACTTCCATGGCCACGGCGCGCGCGCCGTCGTCGCGGAGCTGGGCCAGCAGGCCATGGACGCTGAGCACGTCGGGCGTGGTGCGCTCGCCTTCGACGAGGCGGCCGACGCGGCCGGCGCCCAGCGTGCCGATGGTGCCGGCGGGCGTGCCGAGGCGTTCGAGCGCCTGCGCGATGAGCTGAACGGTCGAGGTCTTGCCGTTGGTGCCGGTCACGCCGATCACGCGAATCGCGGCGGAGGGCTCGCCCGCCAGGCGGTCGGCCAGTCCGCCCAGCTCAGCGCGGAGGCCCGGCACGGCGATCGCATGGGCCGCGACGGCTTCATCCAGCATCAGGTCGGCCGGCGCCTCACCGTCATGGAGGATCGCGACGGCGCCCTTCGCCAGCACATCGGGCGCATGGCGCAAACCGTGCGTGCTCGCACCGGCAAGGGCGACGAAGACATCGCCAGACCGGGCGCGACGGCTGTCGGCCACGAGCCGCGACACCGGCAGGTCGAGCGCGGCCGGGACCCGGGCGAGCCCGGCAAGCAGTTCGGCAAGACGAGGCGCGGTCACGGCTGCACTCCCGCGGCCGGCGCATCGAGCGGCACCAGGCCGTCGGTGCCGATTTCCGTGGCGGCGGCTTCAGGGGCGGTCGCGAACCAGCCGCGCACGTTGTCCGGCGGAACGTCCATCAGGCGCAGCGCGCCGTCCATCACGCTGTGGAACACCGGAGCCGCCACGGCACCGCCGTAGTAGGCGCCGGCGCTCGGGTCATGGATCGCGACCACCATGGCGAAGCGCGGCTGCCGCACCGGCACGATCCCGGCGAACATCGAGACGTAGCGCTTCTCGTAGCCACCGGCCACCGAGCGCCGCGTGGTGCCGGACTTGCCCGCCACGCGGTAGCCGGCCACGGCGGCGGTCGTCGCGGTGCCGCCGGGCGCCACCACGGTTTCGAGCATACCGACGACGCTGCGCGCGATCTGCGGGTCGATCACCTGCCGGCCATTGCCCTGCGCGACGTTGCCGCCGCGCACGAAGGTCGGCGACAGCAGGCGGCCGCCTTTGCCGAGCGCGGCATAGCCCTGCGCCACCTGCAGCGGCGTCACCGAGAGGCCGTAGCCGTAGGAGATCGTGGCCTTCTCGACTTCACCCCAGCCGCCCGGCGCTTCGAGCCTGCCGCCCGCTTCGCCAGGGAACCCGCTGTTGGTGGTCTGGGCGAAGCCGAAGCGGTTGAGCACGTCGTAGAAGTGCTCGTTGCTCATCTCCAGCGCCAGCTTGGTGGAGGCGATGTTGGAGCTCTTCTGCAGCAGCCGCGCCATGTCGACCATGCCGAAATTGCGCACGTCGCGAATGGTGTGGTTGCGCAGCGGGAAGAAGCCGGGGTTGGTGTCGATCTGACGCGTCGGATCGGCGCCGTTTTCCATCGCCGCGGCAACGGTGAAGGCCTTGATGACCGAACCGGGCTCCACGAGGTCGGTGACCGCACGGTTTCGACGGGCCGCCTCTTGCCCAGGCGCGCGCGCGTTCGGGTTGTAGCTCGGCTGGTTGACCATGGCGATCACCTCGCCGGTCGGGATGTCGAGCACCACCACCGAGCCGCTCTGCGCGCCGTGCAAGGTGAGCGCCGCCTTCAATTCACGGTAGGCGAGGTACTGCACGCGGCGGTCGATCGACAGCACGAGGTCGCGGCCGGGCTCGGCGGGGCGCAACAGGTCGACGTCGTCGATGACCTGTCCTTGCCGGTTGCGGATCACCCGCTTGCTGCCCGGCTTGCCGGTGAGCCACGGGTCGAAGGCAAGCTCGAGGCCTTCCTGCCCGCGGTCGTCGATGTTGGTCGTGCCGAGCACGTGCGCCAGCACCTCGCCGTGCGGGTAGAAGCGGCGGAACTCGCGCTGCTCGTGCACGCCGGGGATGCCCAGCGCGACGACGGCCGCGGCGGCATCGGGATTCATGTGCCGGCGCAGGTAGACGAACTCGCGGTCGGCGCGCTCGCCGAGGCGGCGCGCGAGCTCGCGGCGCGGCAGGCCGAGGGCCTGCGCGAGGTCGCCGAGCCGTTCCGAATGCTGCAGCGTCTCCTTCGGGTTCGCCCACACCGAAGCCACCGGCGACGACGCGGCCAGCGTCTCGCCGCTGCGGTCGAGGATGCTGCCGCGCGAGGCCATGATCGGCACGTCGCGCACGAAGCGGGCGTCGCCCTGCTGCTGGTAGAACTCCGGGCTCAGCAGCTGCAGCCACGCGGCGCGCGCGGCGATGGCGAAGCCACAGGCGCCCAGCACGGCGGCGAGGAACAGCAGGCGGCCGCGCGGGTCGAAGGTGTTGGGCTTCACGCGCGGGCTCATGGCTGGACCACCACCACGTCGGCGCCTTCCGGGAACTTCATGCCGAGCTTCGACGTCGCGATCTGCTCGACGCGGTTGGTCTCTGACCAGGTGGCCTGCTCGATCTGCAGCCGGCCGAATTCGATGTTGAGTTCGTCGCGCTCGTTCTCGGCCTTCGAGAGCGCGATGAAGGCTTCGCGGTGCTGGTGGCGCGTGAGCACGACGGCGATCGCGCTGGTGGCGACCAAGCCGAGCAGCAGGAGCAGCACGAAGGCGCGCAGGCTCATGCCGCTGCCCCCGGGACCGCGAGCTTCTCCGCCACGCGCAGCACCGCGCTGCGGGCGCGCGGGTTCGCGGCGAGCTCGGCCTCGTCGGCCTTGATCGCGCCGGAGACGTCGCGCAGGCGCGGCGTGAACGCCACTTCGACCACGGCACGACGATTCGACGGCGGCGCCTTCGCCCGCTCGTTGATGAATTGCTTGGCGATGCGGTCTTCCAGCGAGTGGAAGCTGATGACCGCGAGGCGCCCGCCCACCTTCAAGGCCCGCTCCGCGGCCTCGAGCCCGGCGACGAGGTCGTCGAGCTCGGCATTCACGTGGATGCGGATGGCCTGGAAGCTGCGCGTGGCCGGGTGCGTCTTGCCGTCGCCGCGGCCGAGTAGCTTGGCGATGACGTCGGCGAGATCGCCGGTGCGCTCGAACACGCGCTCCGCGCGACGCGCGACGATGGCCTTGGCGATGCGCCGGCTCTGGCGCTCCTCGCCGTGCACCCACAGCACGCGGGCGATCTCGGCTTCATCGGCGGTGTTGACGAACTCGGCGGCGCTCATCCCCTGCGTCGGGTCCATGCGCATGTCGAGCGGGCCGTCGTTGCGGAAGCTGAAGCCGCGCGCGGCCTCGTCGAGCTGGGGCGAGGACACGCCGAGGTCGAACAGCACGCCATCGAGGCCACCGGCCGCCTCCGGCCATTCGCCGAGGGTGGCGAAGCTCGCCTGCCGCACGCGCACGCGCGCATCGTCGGCGGCCAGCGCATTGGCGACGCGGATCGCCTCCGGGTCCTTGTCCATCACCAGCAGGCGGCCTTCCGGACCGAGCTGCGCCAGCACGCCGCGCGCATGACCGCCGCGGCCGAAGGTGCCATCGAGGTAGGTGCCCGCCGGCTTGACGGCGAGGCCGTCCAGCACCGGCGCCCAGAGCACCGGCACGTGTTGCGAGGGCGGTGCGGCGGACGCGCTGGCCATCGGCACTAGAGCCGCAAGTCCTGCATCGCCGCACTGACGCCCGCCGACCCGATGGTCTGCCGCATCAGCGCGAGATGCGCCTGCTCGCTCCACAGCTCCAACCGCCCACCCATGCCCATCAGCACGGCCTTCTTCTCGAGGCCGGCGGTCATCCGCATCGAAGGCGGGAGCAGCACGCGGCCGGCGGAATCCGGCTCCAGCGGCGTGGCCGCACCGACCAGCATGCGCTGCAGCACGCGGTGCTCCGGGACGAAGGGCGACAGCGCGACGATCTGGTCGCGCACGGCCTGCCAGCCGGCTTCGGGGTAGAGGTAGAGCGAGCCCTGGTCGAAGGGGTTGTAGGTGAGCACGAGGCGGTTGCCGCATTCACGCGCGACGGCATCGCGAAAGGCGACCGGAATCGCCAGCCGCCCCTTGTCGTCGATTGTGATGGCCGTCTCGCCCTGGAACATGCCCGTCGGTGGATCCCCACCTTCTCCCACAAAAAACCAGAAATTCCCTCAGGCGCCCACGGTAGGCCCGCGTCAGGGGAGTGTCAATGACTTTTTGGAGGCAAATTCGCTTGGCGGATCAATCGCTTACGCCACACTTCAAGTGTTACTTGAAGTATTTATCCACAGCCGTTGTTTTACTTGGATTCACTCCTCGGCGGGCTGCCGGTAGCGCTCGAACCACGCCAGGATGTTGTCGATCTTGGCGATGAACTGGCTGGGCCGTCCCGTCAGGCCATGAGACGCCTCCGGCACCCGGACCATGGCGGTGGGCACCCCCCGCAGGCGCAGGGCCTGGAAGTACTGCTCGGTCTCGCCCATCGGGGTGCGGTAGTCGGCCTCGCCGGTCAGCAGCATCGTCGGCGTCTTCACGTTGCCCACCAGCGAGAGCGGCGAGCGCGCCCAGTAGTCCGCCTGCGACTCCCAGGGAAAGCCCTTGAACCAGTGGCGGTGGAAGTACGGCGTCATGTCCGCCGTCAGCACGAAGCTGGTCCAGTTGATCACCGGCTTGGCGACGACCGCCGCACGGAAGCGGTCGGTCTTGCCGACGATCCACGCGGTGAGCACGCCGCCGCCGGAGCCGCCTGTGACGAAGAGGTTCTTCTCGTCGATGAAGCCGCGGGCGATCACCGCGTCCACGCCCGACATCAGGTCGTCGTAGTCGAAGCCCGGATACGCGAGGTGGATGCTGTTGGCGAATTCCTCGCCGTAGCTCGTGCTGCCGCGCGGGTTGGCGTAGAGCACCACGTAACCTGCCGCGGCGAATCGCTGCACTTCCACGCTGAACACCGGGCCATAGGCCGTGTGCGGGCCGCCGTGGATCTCGAGCAGCAGCGGGTAGCGCTTCGACGGATCGAAGCCGGGCGGCGTCACCAGCCAGCCTTCGATCTCTTTGCCGTCATGCGACGAGGCCCAGGTGATGGTTTCGACCTTGCCGAGCGTCTTGTGCGCGAAGAGATCCTCGTTGATGGCAGTGAGCGTCCGCACGCGGCCGCGCGCGTCGCTGACGGCCACGTCGCCGGGCCGCGCGGTCGACGCATGCACGAAGGCGAAGCGGCCGTCGCGCGACACCGAGAAGCCACCGCCGGTGTACGGGCGGCCGACATCGCTGGCACCGAGCGGCGACGCGATCACCTCGAGCGAGCCGTCCATCGCGATGCGTCCCAGCTTGCGCACGCCGCGCTGGTCGAAGGCCACGTACAGGTGCCTGCCGTCCGCCGACCAGGTCGGCTGCTCGAAATCGAGATCGTGCTCGCCGGTGAGATCGCGCACGTTACCGCCGTCCGCATCCATCACGTAGAGCCGATGGTGCTGGTGACTGACGCGGCGATCGTCGAAGCCGAGATAGGCGATGCGCTTTCCGTCCGGCGACACCGCGGGGTTCGCGTCCGGGCCGTCGCGACGCGTCAGCGTGCGCAGCGCGCCACTGGCAACGTCGATGGCGTGGATCTCCGAATCCAGCGGCGCCTGCTCGCGGTCGGCGCGGCGATTCGCCGAGACATGGAGCGTGCGACCGTCGGACGAGAAGGCCAGCGGGCCGCCATGGTCGGCGTCGCCGGAGGTCAGGGCGCGCGGCGTGCCGCCTTCGGCCGGCACGATGAAGACATGCGTACTGCCGCTGCGCAGAACCCCTTCGCCATCCATGCGGAACACCGCGCGGTCGACGACCGTCACCGGATCGGCCCACTCCGCGCCCTCGGGCTTGGCCGGCGGCGCGGCCATCGTCGCCGGCTTGGACGCCACGAAAGCGATGAAGGCGAGCTGCGTGCCATCCGGCGACCACGTGAGGTCGCCCGGCGCTTCCACGAGGTCGGTGATGCGCGCGGTCTGCCCGCTGTCCATCCAGCGCACGAACACCTGCGGCTTGCCGTCGCTGCTCGAGATGAAGGCGAGGCGCGTGCCGTCCGGCGACCAGCGCGGCGAGCGGTGGATGTCGCCGTCGGAGCGCAGCGGGCGATGCGCGGAACGTCCGCCCTCGGCATCGACGATCCACAGGTTGGCGACCGGCCGGTCCTTCATCACGTCGTAGCGCGTGCGCACATAGACGATGCGGCGACCGTCCGGCGAGATCTGCGCGTCGCCGGCGGTCTCCATGGCGAAGAGATCCGCGCTTTCGAAGCGCACGCTGTTCGAGATCGTCGCAGGCGTCGCGTCCGCGCTGGCGACCGCCGGCGATGGCGGGGCCGCGTGCAGTGGCGCAACGAGTGCCAGCGTGAGGGCGAGCGCGAAGGCGCGCGGGAACGACGACGGCAACGGGCGAAGCGGCATGGGCGAGCGTCCTGACGGCGAGTGCGCCGGCAAGGGTGGCTGCCACGGCCGCGATTGGCAAACCGCAGTGCAGCGCGACGCTCTGGAGCGTCGCGGGGGCCTCAGTCGAGGTGCAGGCCCTTGTAGCGCGTGTTGTGCGGATCGCGGATCTCATCCGCGGGGCGCTCGGCCGTGTAGTAGTAGGCCGCGATCGACCGCCGGAACGTGCCTTCAGGGCAAGCCAAAGGCCGCGGATGGCCGTGGAACGTGTCGCTACGCGTGTTGAACACGACCGCGCGGTTCATCAGCGGCGCGATGCTGCGCACGCAGCGGCTGGCCGTCGTGTCCCACAGCTCGAGGTCGCTGCCCCAAGCCGTGTCCCAGCCGGGATTGAGGTAGATGAGCAAGTTGATGCGACGGTGCAGCTTGAGCTTCGGATGCCAGTTGAAGTCGGCATGGATGCCCAGCAGGTCGCCGGGACGGCTCAGGTGGATGCCGCCGCCGAGCATCGTCGGGTCGGGGATCAGCCCCTCGATGCCCGTCAGCACCTCGAGGAATTCGATGAAGGGCGCGGTGTTGAGCTCCTGCAGCGTGCGACGCACCAGCGGCGGCAACAACTGCTCCTTGGACGTCGCGATCTTCTTCTCGAAACCCTCGTAGCCGTAGTGGTCCCAACCCACCGGGTCTTCGGGGCGCGGGAATTCGTGGGCCAGCGCCTCGGCGGCCTCGAGGCGCAGCAAACCGTCGAACACCGCGTGGGGATAAGGATCGGCCGCGGCGTATTCCGCCGCGCGCGCCTTCGCGAGGGCCGCGAGGGCGGCCGGGTCGAACACGTAATCCACGCCTGCATCCATCGATGAAGAGGGTGACGGAGCCGGCCGATAAGCCGGGTTCTGTAAGCACCGTTGCCGGTGCCGGCAGCCATTCCTCTCGGCGACACCTCGCGATGCCGCTCCAGCAACCTACCCGGGTGCGGGCCGGGCCAACCCAATGCACCCCTATTTGGTCTTGCTCCGAGTGGGGTTTGCCGTGCCCTGCGGCGTTGGCCCCGCAGGCGGTGGGCTCTTACCCCACCGTTTCACCCTGACCACGCACCCTTGCGGGCCGTTCGGCGGTCTATTCTCTGTTGCACTTTCCGTCGGCTCGCGCCGCCCAGGCGTTACCTGGCACTCTGCCCTATGGAGCCCGGACTTTCCTCGGCGGGATTGCTCCCGACGCGACTGCCTGGCCGACTCCGTCAGGGCGCAGTGTACGCGTCAGACGCACCCCGAAACGGAATGGGCGCTGTCGCGCGTGGCGCGCAGGCCGCCGATCAGTCGGAATCGCCACCCACGTACAGCGCCTTGCGCGGTGCGCCGCTCAATTCGGCCGCCAACTTCGCGGCCTGCGAGGGCTTCAGGTGGATGGCGAGCTTCGCGTAAAGGCGCTTGCCCTCGGCCAGCTGCGCCGCCTCGCGGTCGACGCTGCCGCGCACCACCAGCACGAACTCGCCCTTGCGCTGGTTCGCATCACTGGCCACGGCCTGCTGGATCGCAGCGAGCGTGGGACCCAGCAGGGTCTCGAAGCGCTTGGTGAGTTCGCGGCCCAGCGTGGCTTCGCGCTCGGCGCCGAACACCGCGACGAGGTCGGCCAGCGACTCCTCGATGCGGTGCGAACTCTCGTAGAACACCAGCGTTCGCGTTTCCGACAGCAGCTCGCCCAAGCGCTCGCGGCGTGCACCGCCTTTCGCCGGCAGGAAGCCCTCGAAACAGAAGCGGTCGCTGGGAATACCGGCCACGCTCAGCGCGGCAATGGCCGCGCAGGCGCCAGGCACCGGCACCACGGGCAGGCCCGCCTCGCGCACCGCGCGCACCAGCCGGTAGCCCGGATCGCTGACCAACGGCGTACCGGCGTCCGACACCAGGGCCAGGCTGTCGCCGGCCTGCAGCCGGGCCACCAGCTTCGCGGCGATGTCGCCCTCGTTGTGGTCGTGCACGGCGATCAGCGGGGTACCGATGCCGAACTGGCCCAGCAGCACGCCCGTGTTGCGGGTGTCTTCCGCACCGATGGCAGTCACGCCGCCCAGCACCTCGCGAGCCCGGGGCGTGAGGTCGCCGAGGTTCCCGATGGGCGTCGCCACCACGTAAAGCGTTCCAGCGACGATTTCCGACATCGAGTCCTCCCGGTGAGCCGTATCATTCTAGGCCCGGCTCACCGAGATTCCCCCGCATGGCCCGCTGGCTGCTCCTCGCCCTCCTCGCTGTTTCGCTCGCCGGCTGCGCCAGCGCGCCCACGTCGCGACAGGCCACGCCCGCGGAATCCCAGGCGCGCGCACTCGACGCGCAGGGTCGCCACACCGAGGCCGCGCAGGCCTGGCGCTCGATTGCCGCCAGCTCGCGCGGCGCCGACCTCGCCATGGCGCGCCTGAACGCCGCGGAGGCCCTGCGCCGGGCCGGCGATGCCGCGGGGGCCCGCGCCGAACTCGCGGAGGCGCCGCGCCGGCGGCTCACGCCCGAGGACCAGTTCCGCCACGACCTGCTCACCGCAGCCTTCGCGCTGGACGATGGTCGCGGCGCCGAGGCCCTTGCGCTGCTGCAGCAGGACCGCGCCCTCGTGCCCGGCGGGCGGATGGCCGACTGGTTGGCCTTGCGCGCCCGCGCGCTCGATGCCACGGGCGACCGCTTCGGCATGGCCGCCGCCCTCGCCGAACGCGCCGGGTTGCTGCAGGGGGCCGATCGCGCCGCCGCGCTGCGCGACGCCGAGCGCCAACTGAAGTCGGTGCCGGATGCCGCCCTGGCCCAGCAGGCTGGCTTCCTCGACGACGCCGCCGCGGTGCTGCCGCTGGCCCTTCGCGAGGCACGCCGTCGCGGCCTGGCCGTCACCCGCGCCGCCGCGGCGCCCGCCGCTGCGGATCGCCCGCCGCCGGCCTCGGACGGTTACCACCCGCCACGCCGCATGGCGGTGCTGCTGCCGCTCAGCGGCGAACTCGCGCCGGCCGGCCTCGCGGTGCGCGACGGCCTTTTGGCGGCCTACTACGCCGAAGCGCGCACGCGCCCGGCCATCGCCTTCCATGACACCCAAGGCACGGTGGACGGTGCGAAGGCCGCGCGCGACCGCGCCGCGGCCGAAGGCGCCGACCTGCTGGTGGGCCCACTCGGGCGCGAGGAAGTGGCGGCCCTGGCCGCCGCACCGCTCGGCACCGCCACGTGGCTGGCGCTGAACCGCACGCCGGTGGCAACGGCCGGCGGCGGCAGCTTCGCCCTCGCCGCCGAGGACGAGGGCGCCGCGGTCGCGCAGCGCCTGATCGAACGCGGCCTGACCCGGGCGGTGGCGATCGCCGAGAGCGACGACAGTGCCCAGCGCGCGCTGGCCGGCTTCCGCGAGCGCTTCGTCGCCGAGGGCGGCGAACTGTTGGCGGTCGCACCGATCGATGCCTTTGGCGGCAATGCCGCCGAGGGGCTGGCCACGCTGGCGAACCACGGCACCCGCGCACAGGCGCTGTTCGTCGCGGCCCGCGCTCCGGCCCTGCGCATCCTGATGCCGCAGCGCGAGGAGGCCGGTTTGGCCGCCCTACCGGTGTTGGCCACCTCGCTGGTGCAGTCCGGCGGCGAACCTCGACTCGATCGCGAGCTCGACGGCCTGCAGTACCCCGAACTGCCCTGGCTGCTCGGCGACCTCGTCGGCCCCGGTGATGCGGAAAGCCTCGGCCGTCGCCTGCCCAGCGCGCGCGGCAGCGCCGCGCGCCTGTTCGCCTTCGGTTTCGACGCCTGGAAAGTAGCGACCTACCTCGACGCCCTGCGCGGCGGTGCGCAGCTGCGTGGCGCCACGGGCGAGCTCGGCATCGATGCCGCCGGCATCGTCGAGCGCGTGCCGGCCTGGGCCGAGTACAGCGGTGGCGTGACGCGCCGCGCCTCGGACGGCGCGCTGATGCCGGTGGACGCCACGCCCCCGCCGACGCCCTGAGCCTCGAACCCCCAAGGACAACGCGCATGGATGCGCCGCACCGAACGACACCCGGCCCACCCGAGGCAGCGACGCGCACCCGGGCGCAGCAGCTTGGCGACGCCGGTGAGTCGGCCGCCCTCGCCTTCCTCGCCGCACGCGGCTTGCGTCCGCTAGCGCGCAACGTCCGCTTCAAGGGCGGCGAGCTGGATCTCGTGATGCTCGACGGCGAAACGCTGGTGTTCGTCGAAGTGCGCCGTCGTGGACGAAGCGACTTCGGCGATGCGCTCGACAGCGTCGACGCGCGCAAGGCACGAAAGCTCGTTCTCGCCGCGCGGCTCTACCTGCAGCGCGAGCCGCGGCATGCCCGGCGCGATTGCCGGTTCGACGTGGTCGGCTTTGATGGCGGCGAGGAACCGCGCTGGGTGCGCGGTGCGTTTTCCCTGGACGATCTCTAGCCGCGCAGCATCGGCCAGAGGGCCAAGGCCACCTGCAGCACGCCGAAGGCCATCAGGCCCGCCAGCGCATCGTCGACCATCGTGCCGAAGCCGCCTTTCAGCGAACGGTCGGCCCAGCGCACCGGCCAGGGTTTCCAGATGTCGAACAGGCGGAACAGCACGAAGGCGGCCAGGACCCACGGCCATTCGCGCGGCAGCAGCCACAGCGCCAGCCACATCCCGACGAATTCATCCCAGACGACGAGCGAGGGGTCTTCGATGCGGCTTTCGCGGATCGCCCAGCGCGCGGCCCACACGCCGACCGCGAAGGCGAGGATCAGCACGGCCGCGTAATCGCGCGGGGCGAGGTCGTTCATCCAAAGCCACCAAGGCAGGATGGCGACGATCGAACCCACCGTCCCCGGGGCCTTGGGCGAGAACCCGGCGCCGAAACCGGCGGCGATCCATCCGCGCGGGTGCCGCATCATCCGTCGGCGCGTGCCGACCGGCAGCACCGTCATGCCGCGCCCCCGGCGAAATGGACGTAGCCGCGGCGCGGCGGCAGCGCCAGCGACAGGCCATCGGCGTCGAACAGGCGCAGCGAGGCGCCTTCGGTGATGCGGCCCACGCGCGTGGCCGGCGTGGCCACGGCGTCGAGCGCGGCCTGTACGGCCTCACGCTTCTTCGCCGGTGCCGTGAAGCAGAGTTCGTAATCGTCGCCGCCCGTGAGCTGCAGGGCGCGACGAGTGGGCGTGTCGGGGAAAGCGTCGAGCAAGGCCGGGGACAGCGGCAGCGCGTCGGCCTCGACATCGGCCCCGACGCCGCTCATGGCCAGGATGTGCCCGAGATCGGCGAGGAAGCCATCGCTCACGTCGATGCAGGCGGTGGCGAGACCGCGCAGCGCGAGGCCCGCGCCGAGCCGCGGCGCCGGGCGGTCGAGCCGCTCGCGCAGCACGCCGGTGCGCAGCATCGGGATACCGGATTTCCACAGGGCCAAGGCGCCGGCGGCATCGCCGAGGGTGCCGGTCACCCAGAGGTCGTCGCCGGCTTCGGCACCGGCGCGGGTGAGCGCCTTGCCCTTCGGTACATAGCCCATGACCGTGACGCTCGCGGCCAGCGGGCCGCGCGTAGTGTCACCGCCCACGAGGGCGACGCGATGGGTGTCAGCCAATGCGCTGAAACCGGTCGCGAACTCGTCGACGAAGGCGGTGTCGTCGGTCGGCAGGGTCAGCGCCAGCAGGGCGACGGCAGGCTCGGCGCCCATCGCCGCGAGGTCGGACAGGTTGACCGCCAGCGCCTTCCAGCCGATGGCCGAGGCCGGCACGCCTTTCGCGAAATGCACGCCTTCGACGAGGGTGTCGACGGCCAGCACCACCTGCTGGCCTTTTGGCGGTTCGATCAGGGCGGCATCGTCGCCAATGCCCAGCGCCACGTCCGGGCGGGACCCGGCGCGCTGGCGGAGGCGATCGATGAGGGCGAATTCAGCCATGCCCGGCGCGGTGCAAGCCGCGTGCCTCAGCGACGGCCCTGGGCCGCCTCGCCGGGACGCCACTCGGCCGCGGCGCGGTCGAGCACGCCGTTCACGTAGGTGTGCCCATGGTCGGCGCCGAAGCGCTTGGCGGTCTCGATGGCTTCATTGAGGACCACGCGGTACGGCACGTCGACGCGGTGTAGGAGCTCGAAGGCGGCGATGCGCAGCACGGCGCGCTCGATCGGGTCGACCTGCTCGATGCCACGATCGAGGTAGACGGCGAGGCGCTCGTCGAGGCCTGCGCGGTGATCGGCCACGCCCTTCACCAGCGCCTCGAAGTACTCCTGGTCGGCCACTTCCATGTCCTGCTCGTGCTGGAACTGGTTGATGACCTGCGGGATCGACGTGCCGGAGACCTGCCAGGCGTAGAGGGCCTGCAGGGCGCGGCGGCGCGCGCGCGAACGCGCGGCGGGATCGATGCCATCGGTGCGGATCGGCTTCATGCGGTGGTCTTCTGCCAGTGTTTCAGGAGGTCACTCATCTCGAGGGCGGCCAGCGCGGCCTCCTCGCCCTTGTTGCCCATCGCGCCGCCGGCGCGCGCTTCGGCATCAGCATAAGCCTCGACCGCCAGCACGCCGTTGGCCACCGGCAGGCGGAAATCGAGCTGCACGCGCATCAGCGCGTTGGAACAGCCGTCGGCCACCTGCTCGTAGTGGCGGGTGTCGCCGCGGACCACGCAGCCCAGCGCGACGATGGCCGCACAGCCACCGGCCTCGGCGATCGCCGCGGCGGCCAGCGGAATCTCCCAGGCACCGGGCACGCGGACGACGTCGATGCGCTCGGCCTCGACGCCGTTGTCGACCAGCGCCTTGCGGGCGCCATCGACCAGTACGTCGGTGATCTTCGGGTTCCAGCGGCTGGCGACGATGGCGTAGCGGCCGGACGGGTGCGGCCGGAGGTCGCCTTCGAAACGGGGCATGGGCGGGACGGAAGGAGATGGCCGCACAGTTTACGCCCTGCGGAGCTCACGGACGCCGCCGACCGGGCTTGCCGCGGGCGACGGAGCCGTCGAGGATGGCGCGCCGCCCTCCCTGGAGCCGTTCATGGCCGTTCGTCTGTCGCCCCTGCTCCGCCGGTTCGACCTCCGTTACGACCAGGAGGACCCCGCGGTCATCGACGCGCAGATCCGCCAGGGCGTGAACGCGGTGGGCGCCAACCTCTGGGTGCTGATCTTCGCGATCATGGTCGCGTCGATCGGCCTGAACGTGAACTCCACCGCCGTGATCATCGGCGCGATGCTGATCTCGCCCTTGATGGGCCCGATCGTCGGCATCGGCTACGGCGCGGCCATCAACGATTTCCCGCTGATCCGCCGCGCGGCGGCCAACCTCGGATTGATGGCCGGCATCAGCCTGGTGACGGCCATCCTGTACTTCTCCGTCTCGCCGCTTTCCGAGGCCCGCTCGGAACTTCTCGCGCGCACCTCGCCGACGCTCTGGGACGTGCTCATCGCGTTCTTCGGCGGTGCGGCGGGCATGGTCGCCAACACCCGAAAGTCGGTGCCCAACGTGGTGCCCGGCGTGGCCATCGCCACCGCACTGATGCCGCCCTTGTGCACCGCGGGCTACGGCATCGCCAACGGCAACTGGGAGTACGCGACGGGCGCCTTCTACCTGTTCGCCATCAACGGCGTGTTCATCGCGCTGTCGACGTTGGTGTTCGTGAAGATCGCCGGCCTGCCCCAACGCGTGGACGTCGACGCGCGCACGGCGCGCCGGCACCGCTGGATCATCATGGCCGTTGCGACGCTGATGGCGGTGCCGAGCGGCGTGCTGGCCTATCGGCTGGTGCTCGCCGAACGCTTCGAAGCGGCCGCGAGGCAGGTGCTCGCCGATTACCGGGACGACCCCCGCGTGGTGCTGTTGGCGACCCAGGTCGATGGGAAGGCGAAGACGCTGCGCCTCGCGATCACCGGCGACCTCCCGCCCGACGCCCTGCGCAAGGAGATCGAACGAAAGCTCCGCGCGCAGGGCCTGTCGTCGGTTCATGTCGATGTCCGCGACGCGGGCGCGCATGCGACGGACATGAAGCCGATCGAGGATTTCCTCCGGTCCCAGCAGACCGCGAGCCGCGATGGCCAGCTCGACGAGGCGCAACAGCGTCTCGTCGTGCTCGAAGCGGAGCTGGAACCCCTGCGGGCCCGCGAACGCCTCGAACGCGAGTTGCTGGCCGAGGTTCGGGCGCAGTTCCCCGAGGCCGAGTCGGTGTCGGTCAGCGCCGGGATCGGCCAGAAGGGCGACGCGGCGGCGGCCCCGGTGCTGGTGGTGCGCGTGGTCGCCGACGTCGCGCTGGATGCCGACGCTTCGGCTCGACTGCAGGCCGGCTGGGCCAGCCGGGCGCCGGGGGTGGACGTGCAGTTGGTCGTCACGCCCCCCGGCAACGGCGAGCCCTGATCAGCGCAGCGGCAGGTACTCGACCACGTCGAGACCGTAGCCGCCGAGGCCGATCTGCTTGCGCGGCGTGCCGAGCACGCGCAGGTGCTTGAGACCGAGGTCGGCAAGAATCTGCGAGCCCGCGCCGTTGCGCCGCCATTCCTGCACCTTGCCGGTGCCGGCCTCGGGTTGCTCGGTGATGCGCGCCAGCAGGGCGTCCGGCGCGACCGCGTCGGCCAGCACCACCAGCACGCCCTCGCCTTCCGCGGCGATGCGCGCCATGGCCTCGTCGGCCGAGCCGCCGAAATCCGGGCGACGCCAGCGCAGCACGTCGGCCAGCGGGTTCTTCACGTGCACGCGCACCAGCGCCGGGCGCTCGCCCGAGGGCGTGCCACGGACCAGGGCGAAATGCAGTTCGCGGCTGAGTCGGTCGCGATAGGTGATCAGGCGGAACGAGCCGTGCACCGTCTCGATGGCGCGCTCGTCGACGCGCTCCACCGTGTGTTCCGTCGCCAGCCGGTGGCGGATCAGGTCCTCGATCGAGCCGATCTTCAAGCCGTGCTCGCGAGCGAACACTTCGAGCTCCGGTCGGCGCGCCATCGAGCCGTCGGGATTGAGGATCTCGACCAGCACGCCGGCGGGCTCGAGCCCGGCGAGCAGGGCGAGGTCGCTGGCGGCCTCGGTGTGGCCGGTGCGCGTCAGCACGCCGCCGGGCTGGGCCATCAGCGGGAAGATGTGACCCGGCTGCGAGAGGTCTTCGGGCGCGGCGTCGGGGCGCACCGCGGTGCGGATGGTGTGCGCGCGGTCGTAGGCGCTGATGCCGGTGGTGACGCCCTCGGCGGCCTCGATGCTCACCGTGAAGTTGGTGTGGTGCGGCGAGGTGTTGCTGACCACCATCGGGCCGAGGCCCAGCTGGCGGCAGCGCTCGCGCGTCAGCGAAAGGCAGACCAGGCCGCGCGCATGCGTGACCATGAAGTTGATGTCGGAAGGCCGAACCAATTCGGCGGCCATGATGATGTCGCCTTCGTTCTCGCGGTCTTCGTCGTCGACGATGACCACCATCTTCCCGGCGCGGATGTCCTCGAGAATCTCGGGGATCGTCGCGAAGCGACTCGGCGCCGCGGAAGAACCAACACCAGCCATCGTGGACCTCTTCGCCTCTGTCGAAAAGTCAGGCGAGCGAACGCCGTTCTCTGGGGATACCCGGGAAGACGCCGCGGGTCGGGGGCGTAAGTCTACCCTCACGCCGAGCTGGGGACTTGGCACGCCATCGTCGTGTCCGCTCCGCGCGCCCCGCAATCGAATCGCAACACCGCCTCAATCCTCACGGGACGCTTCGCAAGCAAGCTCCACCCCGGATGGCCACCGCGGCCGCTCGCCCCGACTCCGGCCCAGACGTCGCGGCCTGCACTCGCTCTTCACGCCGGACCTCACCAGGAGATCCACCTTGCTGCGCATGCTCGTTCTCATGATGGTCGCAACGCTCGGCGCGCCCCCCTCCATTCTCGTGGCGGCGCAAACGGCCTCGACATCCCTCGTCGCGAATCCAACGCTGCAAGCGATCGATGATTCAGGCGCACCGCGTGGATGGCGTCTGGACGGAACGGCCGTCGAGGTCGCATCCGACCCCACCGTGACACGGGATGGCTTGAACTCACTCCGTGTCACGTTCGAAAAGGGCGCACCCTATGCCGGCATCGTCCAGAGATTGGATGGCGATAGGGTCAAGGACGCGACGGTGGTCATTGAAGGTTGGCTAGCACGCGACACGGCCACCGCCGCTGTCGGGGTGTGGGCCCGCGCGTTTGACAAGGAAGGCAGGAGCATTGGGTATGCGAACTCATACGAGCTTGACCTGCCGGCCGACAAGCGCTTTCGTCGCCACAGCATCGAGCTGAAGGTGCCGCCCGAAACGAACACCTTGCTCGTCGGTGCGTCGATCTATGGAGACTCCGGCATAGCGTGGTTCGGCGGCGTGGACGCCAGCATCAAGCGCGACAGCGATACTCAGTGAAAGCCATACTCTCGTTCAACGCGGCGTCCTCTGGCGTGGATGCGCCGAGCATCACCGTTTTCCCTCCCGGCTCTGCCACTCTGGCAGACGCTGGTCGGCTCTGGCGATAGCATCACCACGCCCATGGCGTTTACCGCTGGGGCCCCCTGAGCAAAGCTTGCACCCAACGTCGTCCGGAACGTCCGTGAAGAACCTGCTGGAAGGCCGCAAGATTCTCATCGCCGAGGACGAACCCGCCTTGGCGGACGTTCTTCGCGCCTACTTGGCGAGGGAGGGCGCCCTCGTCAGGATCGCGCCGGACGGCCGGATCGCCAGCGAAGAGGTCCATCGGTGGCGGCCGGACGTGATCCTCCTCGACATCCGGATGCCCAACAAGGACGGCCTTTCGGTACTGGTGTCGGTGCGGGAGGACGATGCCAACATTCCCGTCATCCTGATCAGCGCGTTGGGCGACGACGTCGACCGTCTTTCCGGATTTCGACTCGGCGCGGACGATTACATCGTCAAGCCCTTCAATCCCCTCGAGGTCGTCGCACGCGCCGCCGCCGTGCTGCGTCGGCAGGAGGGCGCCAAGCAACTTGCATCGACCCCGCCTATCGTCCACGGGGGGCTGCGCATCGAAGTCGAAAGCCGGCGTGCGTTCGCCAACGACAAGCTGATCAACCTGACCCCGACGGAGTTCCGACTCCTCACGACCATGGCACGTCGCCCGGGCCGGATGTTCACTCGGGCAGAATTGGGCGATGCCGTGCTGAGCGAAGTGGCGGCCGACCGGGGCGTCGACGCCCACCTCAGTCGATTGCGCGCCAAGATCGCCATTGTCGACTCGGTCAGGATCGTCGCCATCCGCGGTGAAGGCTACAGGCTGGACATCGAATGATGAATTCCTTGCGGATGCAAATCGCCTGCCTAGCGATCGCGATCAGCGTGGCGGCGGCCCTGATCGCCGCCTTCGTCCCCGACGTGCTGTACTGGCTGCGCGATTACCTCTTCATGGCATCGCTGCCGGCGCAGGAGCAGGAGACGTTGCGCAAGCTCACCGAGGCCTACGGAAGTTGCTCCGGCATCGTCCGCTCCTTCGAGAGCCAGCATGGCATCGAGCGCTGGAACCTCAATTACCACGTGGCCCTGACCACCGTGATCGTCGCCACCGCGTTGATCGGCGGAGCCTTGGCGTTCAAGTTGGCGGGTGGCATCGCCGCGCCGATCATCGGACTGTCGCGGGCCGTCCGGGCGATCGCCGGTGGATCGCGCGACACCGCGCTGCTGCCGCCGCGTTCCGGTCCGCGCGAGGTCGGCGACCTGATCGGCGACTTCGCGCTCATGACCGAATCACTGGCCGCCGCGGATCGCGACCTCCGCCTGCGGTCGAACGGCATCGCGCACGAACTGCGCACGCCCTTGGCGGTGATCCGCGCCCGATTGATGGGCGCGAAGGACAAGGTGTTCGTCGCCGATGGGGTGTTCTTCGACAGCCTGCTCGGCCAGGTTTCGCAGATCGAGCGCCTCGCCAGCGACCTGAGCATGCTCTGCGACAGCCAGGGCATCGGGTTCTCGCTTGAGCGCGCCCCGACGTCGGTCGACGACGTCGTCGATGCGGTGATCCACTGCCTCGAGCCGATGGCGGAGGAACACCGCGTGGACCTGACGCGACAGAGCAGCGGGCGGGTGATCGCCGACGCCGATCCCGCCCGTCTGGAACGGGCGATCTCCAACCTGGTCGAGAACGCGATCCAGCACGCTGGCGCCACCCGGGTGACCATCACGGTGGAAGACGTCGGCGATCAATGCCGGATCATCGTCGTCGATGACGGTCGCGGCTGGCCGGTCAGCGATCCCGAGGCGCTCAAGGAGCCGTTCGTCACCGGCGACTCCGCGACCCGAGAGCGCAGCAAGCGCACGGGCCTTGGCCTTGCCATTGTTCAGGCGATCGGGCGGGCGCACCACGGCTCGCTCGTACTCGACGATGCCGCCGGCGGCGGGGCCCGCGCGACGCTGACGATCGCGAAGTCGATCAACTGAACGAGAGGGCAACGCGCGTCGCGCACAACCGTACCGCAATCGAGCGCGCATTCTCCCGAAATTCCACGACGCCATCGTGCGGGCATCCTCCTTGCACGAGAACGTCGACATGCCCGCGTCACCGGATCGCCACCGCGCACTCAACCTACTCGCACTTTCGATTGCCCTTGCCATCAGCTCGCCAGCGCGCGCGCAGGCCGAGGACGCCGTAGAAGCAGACGCAGGGACAAAGATCTACGCGCCGGACTTCTTCGCGTCCTCCGCGCCGGTGAACGCCCTGCAGATGGTCGAACGCGTCCCAGGATTCACGATCGCCGAAGTCGGCACGGAACGCGGCTTCGGCATCAATGCCGGCAATGTGCTGATTGACGGCGAAAGGCCGTCCACCAAGTCCGACGACATCCGCACGCTCCTCGCCCGTATCCCCGCGGATCGCGTCACGAGGATCGAGCTGGTCGAGCGCGCCGGCGTCAACCAGGAAGCGCAAGGCCAAAGCCGTATCGTGAATGTCGTCCGGAGTGCGAGCACCGGGGCCAACGGCACCTACACGCTGGGCCTCGGCGTCGACGAGGACGGCATCGCCCGGCCGTTCGGCCAGTCTTCGCTGTCCTTCGAGCGGAGAGGAACGCAGTTCGAGCTCGGCCTGGATTACCGGAACGACCTGTACCAGCTGTCCGGGGCCGAAACGAACTACGACGCCGCACGCCGGGCCGATCGCATTCTGGGGATCGGCATCGACAGCGACAGCAGGCAAACCGCCGTGACCGGCACCGTCCGCGGCGCCGTGGGATCGGCGCGCTGGGGGGTCAATGCAAAGCTCGATCGTGATTCGTACACGACGGTCCGGATCAGCGACGTCTTCAACCCGCAAGGGGCCTTGCAGGGTCGGGAAGTGCTCGAAAGCGGATCGCCGACGAACCGCGACGGTTTCGAGCTGGGGGCGGACCTTGAGTTCAGCCCCACGCGATCGATCACCACCAAGCTGGTGGGGCTGTACAGCAGGTACGACATCGTGTCCCGCAACGATCTTTCGCGGTCTGGACCGGGCCTTTCCGCACTGTCGCAGAGCTCACGCAACGACAACCGCGAGGATGAAGCCATCCTGCGGATCGGCAACACCGTCGCCGCCGGCGACCGCCATTCGATCCAGTTCGGCGTCGAGGCGGTCCGCAACCAACTTCGCGGCCGCTTCACCAGCGCGATCGCGGGCCTTCCCCCGCTGCCCGCGTCGAACGTCGATGTCAGCGAACTCCGAATTGAACCTTTCATCTCCGACGTGTGGTCGATTCGTCCGACATGGAAGATCGAGGCCGCGATGATCGCCGAGCGATCGACGCTTCGCGTCCGTGGCGACGCGTCGGCCAGCCGACGGTTCCTGTTCTGGAAGCCCCGCCTCGTGTCGACGTGGACGCTAGACCCTGCCACGACCCTGGACCTGCGCTTCGAACGACGGGCGGCGCAGCTTGATTTCAACGACTACGCGACGTCCGTCGATCTCGGCCTGGGCGCCCTGGTCGATGCCGGGAATGCCGACCTGGTGCCGCAACGGACCTCGACCTTGACGGCAACGCTGCGTCGCGCGTGGCTGGGCAGGGGCAGTGGCCAAGTCCGCGGATGGGTGGCGCACATCGACGATACGCAGGACTTGGTTCCGATCACGATTCGCGACGGCACGGGCGCGATCGTGTCGGTGGTCGACGGCCCGGGGAACATCGGCCGCGGCCGCGAATGGGGGGTTTCGCTGGACCTGAGCCTGCCTCTGGAGAAAATGCTCCCGCTCGGCGATTCCGGGGAGGTCACGCTCACGTATGCCGGGACGTACCAGCACAGCCGCGTCACCGACCCGGTCACCGGCCTGGAACGGCGCCTGCAGCCGAAACCCGGACAGTTCTGGGCACCGGAACAGCAGCACGCACTCGCGCTGCGCCATGACGTCCTCGACTCGCCCTTCGCCTGGGGGGCGAACGTGGACTGGTCGTCGAGCCAAACGCGCTACTTCTATGACCAGACCCTGCGCTTCGGGGAAACCCCCTCCCTGGGTCTGTTCGCGGAGTATGCGGTGGCACGCGGGAAGTTCCGGTTCGAAGTCGACAACGCCAACAGTTACGACATCGGCCGGGAACGCGTCTTCTATGCCGGAAGCCGGGCGGACGGCGTGGTCGCGGGCTCGGCATCGCGCGCGCTGAATCGCAACACGCGCGTGCTGCTCTCGTTCAACGGCCGTTTCTGAACAGCCCGATGAGGATGGGCCAGCGGTGTCGCGAAACACCGCCGGCCTTGCTCGAAGGCATCAGGCGAAGCGGACCAGCGCCCAGACGCCCGCGGCGACGAGGGCCCCGAGGACGATGGCGCGCGACAAAGGCGCCATGAAAGGCGCGGGTCCCTGCAGATCGGCATCGCGCCCCGTCAGCATCGGCACGATGAGGTTGCGGCGCTTGAGCACGGCATAGGCCAGCGCGGCCACGATGTGCAAGGCGACCACCGCCTGCAACACGGTGAACCCCCATTCGTGCACGTCCCCCAGCCAGCGGGTCATGCGCCCGCCGACCCAGCCGCTCAGCGGGGCTTCGACCAAGAAGAGATCGCCGCCGGAGAGAAACAGCCCGGACAACGTCTGCACACCCACCAGGAGCAGGAGCAGGATCACGGCCAGTGCGCCGGCGGGGTTGTGCCCCGGATGGGCCGGAAGCGGTCCCGGGCGGGCGAGCTCACGAAGGTGCGCGAGGACGGCTGCCGGACCGCGAACGAAACTCCGGAAGCGCGCGGTCTCGCTTCCGACCATCCCCCAGGCGACACGGAACACCACCAAGCCGAGTGCGCCATAGCCAAACAGCAGATGGCGCTCCCAATCCTCGTTCTCCGCCGTCCACCAGGAGCCGGCGAGACAAACGACCAGCCCCCAGTGGACGACCCGGACCGGGAGGTCCCAAACGCGAAGGGACCGTTCGGACGTGGGCGAAGGAGACCGCTCGGAATCAGCCGGGGCGATCATGGGGATCAGTCCAGCTTGTAACCGTCGTGGCAGGCCCCGCACTCGCGGCCCACGGCATTGAGGGCCGCGCCGATGCGGGCCCGATCGCCCGTGGCGGCGGCCTGCACCAGACCGGGGAGTGTCGCCTCAAAGCGCTTCTGGAGGGCGAGGAACTCCGCCTTCTTCGTCCAGATTTCGGGCTTTGCTTCGCTATCACCAACGCCGACAGCCGTTCCTTCAGGCCACCAGTCACCGATACGGCGCCCGGTCTCTGCAAGAGTGGCCGCCGCCGCTCGGGCGTCCTCGGCCGTGCCGCCCTCGCCCTTGACGAATGTATCGAGGGTATTCATCGCCCGCCCAAGCGTCTTGAAGTTGGCCTTTCTCTCCTCGACCTGGGCGACCGGATCGGCCGGAGTGGAGCCCGCTTGGGCCGAGGCGCCCGAAGCAACGGCCAGAAAGGTGCCGGAAAGGGCGACCAAGACCAACGGGCCAAACAAACGATTTGCTTTCATCGACTTTCTCCGTTGCTTTCGCTGCCGGACGGCGGGCCGGCACCGTGGTCGTCCGACGTTCGGCCCTCAGGGCCGGACTTCGCCGGAAGCCCAGAGACGAGCGTGCGGCGCCAAAGACGCAGGACGATTGGTGCGCTGTTGCGATTCGATTGCAAGCGGAGCTTCATGCGGCGGAACGGATGATCGGCGCGTCCGATCGGCAAGAGGGAAGGCCCGTCAGGCCCAGCCCTCCGTTTCCTGCAGGCGCGCGACGTAGCGCGCCACCGTGTCCACTTCGAGATTGACCGGCGTGCCGACCGGCATCGCGCCGAAGCCGGTGTGCGCCAGCGTGTGCGGCACCAGCATCACCTCGAAACCGGCGTCATCCACCGCGTTCACCGTCAGCGACGTGCCATCGACCGCGATCGACCCCTTCTGCGCGATGAAGCGCAGCAGGGCCTTGGGCGCACCGAAGCGCCAGCGCTGGCCGCGGGCGTCGTCGTGCACCGCGGCGACCGCGCCGACGCCATCCACATGGCCGCTGACGAGGTGGCCACCAAGACGGTCACCGACGCGCAGCGCGCGCTCGAGGTTCACGGCCGCGCCCACGGGCAGGGCGCCCAGCGTCGTCAGGGCGAGGGTTTCCGTCGAGACGTCGGCGTCGAAGTGCGCGGTGTCGAAGGCGACGACCGTCAGGCAGACGCCATTGCAGGCGATGGATTCGCCGAGCTGCACGTCGCCAAAGGGCATGACGCCGACGGTGAAGCGCAGGCGCACGTCGCCGCCGAGGGGCGTACGGTCGACGAGGCGGCCGACGGCCTGGATCAATCCGGTGAACATCGGGGTGTCCGGTAAGGGCAGCCCGCGATTATAGGGAGCGCCCCCGGGCTGGGCGTCGCCGTGGTGGCAACGCGGCGTTGCGCGGTGGCCGGCGACCCGCGCCGCGAGCGGATCAGTACGGGAGGCCGGCCTTGCGGAAGGCCTTCACCAGTAGGAACAGCGGGCCGACCAGCAGGAACTGCAGGTCCTCGAGGAAGCTGGGCTTCTTGCCTTCGATCTTGTGGCCGATGAACTGCGCGATCCAGGTGACCACGAAGGCCGCCAGCGCGACCCAACCCACGTGTGGCACCACGAAGAACGAGGCCACCGACGCCGCCGTGAAGCCCGCCATCACCACCGCCATCGGCCACGACAGACGGAAGTAGTGCACCAGCGAGGCCGCGACGAAGGCGTAGCACAGCCAAGGATGCACGACGAACACCAGGGCCAACGTGCACCAGACGATGATCGGCACGCAGACCCAATGCACGGCGACATTGGTCGGGTGGCGGTGCGATTCCGCGTACTGCCCGACCAGCACGTCGATGCGGCGGCGTTCGCGGGGCTGCGGAAGGTCGGCGGCAGTGGTGTTCATTGGCGGGCGCGCGGGTTCGGGAATGCGGCTCAGGCTAGGCGGCGGTGGCCGACGGCGCTTGAACCAGCGCACTGGATGTGAGGCCGAGGTGGTGGGGGCTTAGCGCCCCGGCAGCAGCGAGGACGGCGCCGCGCCGATGATCCGTCGGAAGCTGCGCGACAGATGCGCCGCATCGGCGAAGCCGGTGGCATGCGCCGCGGCCGTCACGCCCTCCCCGGCCTGCAGCCGCGCCGTGGCTTCGAGCAGGCGCCGCCACAGCAGGTAATTGCGCACTGGCAGGCCGGTCGCTTCGCGGAACAGCACCTGGAACCGGCTCGGCGAGAGGTGGGCGCGCTCGGCCAGCGAGCGATGCGTCCACGGCGCGAGCGGCTCGGCCTCGAGGGCGTCGAGGGCGCGCTTCAGCCGCGCATCCGCGGGGGCCTGCACCGCGAGGCCCGGCCAGCACTCGGCGCACCAGCGCGCCGCGAGTGCTTCCACCGCGCCGCGGTCCGGGTCGGCACCGGGTCGCACCAGCGCGCGCAGGGTGTCCAGCAGGGCGGGCTCCGGCGCCCGGGCTTCGCCTCCGGCCTCGCGCCAGGCCTGCCACGCGCGCGGCCCGACATCAAAGAACAGGTAGGCGATCAACGCGCCGCCGCCGCGGATGCGATGCCGCTCCATCGGGGCGAAGGCCGCGAAACGGCGCTCGGCTGCCGCGGCGTCCTCGCGTTCGACCCGGAAACCCTCGTCCAACGCCACCATCGCCTGCAGCGCGCGATGGGCGTGCCAGCCCGAATCCGCGGTTCGTGTCAGCACCAGCGCGCGCTCGCGGAAAAAGTGCAGGCGCGCCGGCATCGTCAGCGCTTGGGCCGGTAGGTGAGGCGCAGGTCGCCGTCGTCGAAGGCGTGCACCTCGAGGCGCTCCAGACCGAAGCGCTCGTCCATGCGGTCGATGCCGAGGCCGCCGAACAGCGGGCGTCCGCGCTCGCCGAGCAGCACCGGCGCGACGTAGAGCAGCAGTTCGTCGACGAGCCCCGCGCGCAGGAAGGCGCCGGCCAGCGTGGCGCCGGCCTCGACCTGCACCTCGTTCACCTGCCGCGTGGCCAGCTGCGCGAGCACGGCGAGCAGGTCGAGGTGGCCATCGCGGCGCGGCACGGCGAAGCCTTCCACCGTCGGGCCATAGTCGGGAACGATGTCATCGGCATGCGCGACCAGCGTCGGCGCTTCGCCATCGAGCAGGCGGCAGGCGCGCGGCAGCGCGCCGTGGTGGTCGAGCACCACGCGCATCGGCGGCACCACTTCGACGCCCTCAGGCACGCGGGCGGTGAGGCGCGGATCGTCGGCCAGCACCGTCCCAAGGCCGGTCAGGATGGCGGAGGCGCGCGCCCGGTAGACCTGCACATCGGCGCGCGCGGCCTCGCCGGTGATCCATTTCGACTCGCCGCTGGCCATCGCGGTGCGGCCGTCGAGGCTCATCGCCAGCTTCACGCGCACCCACGGCCGGCCCTGCCGCGCACGCATCAGGAAGCCACGGTTCAACCACTCAGCCTCCTCGGCGAGCAGGCCGTGCTCGACGGTGATGCCCGCGGCTTGCAGTGCGGTGAAGCCGCGGCCGGCGACGGCATGGAAGGGATCGCGGATGGCTGCGACCACGCGCATCACGCCGGCGGCCACCAGCGCGTCGGCGCAGGGCGGCGTGCGGCCGAAATGCGCGCAGGGCTCGAGCGTGACGTAGGCCGTCGCACCGACGGCGCGCGCGCCCGCCTCTCGCAGCGCGAACACCTCGGCATGCGGCTCGCCGGCGCGCTGGTGTGCGCCACGCCCCACCACCTCGCTGCCCTGCGCGATGACGCAGCCGACCATCGGGTTCGGCTTGGTGGTGCAGGCATGCTCGGCGGCGAGGCGCAGGGCCTCGGCCATGTGGCGGCGATCGAGTTCGGAGAAGGGCATGCGCGAAGCCTACGGCACGCGGGTCAGGACATCGACGGACTGGCCGGCGCTTCGCGCCGGCGCCTCGTACACCCAGCCGAGCCGTTCGTAGAACGCCCGGTGCTGAGGCGTGAACAGGCGCAGGTGCGTCAGGCCGGCCCGCGCCGCGTGGTCGACGAGGGCGCGGACCAGGGCCTCGCCCAGGCCTCGGCCACGGGCATCGGGCCGAACGAACAGGCTGGCCAGCCACGGCCCCTCGAAGGCCCGCAGGTCCGGCGAATCCTCGGCGACGAGGCTCACCGAGCCCAGCAAAGCACCGTCGTCGGCAAGGGCCACCAGCGTCGTGGGCACGGGCGACTCGGCGCGGGCGGCCTCGAGCAGTTCGGCCAGCGCCCGCTCCTCCGACCAATCGGCATAGAGCCCGGCCCACTCGGCGTGGTGCCAACGGGCCAGGGTGGGAAGCCAATCGAGGGCCTCGCCCGCCAGCACGAGTCGCCAGCGCGCGCCGGCGCTCATCCCTTCTTCGGCTTGGCCGGCTTCGGCGCCGTGTCCTCGAGCGGCAGGTCGAGGGTCTGCGCGGCCGGCAGGTCGCGCTGCAGCTTCTCGATCTCCTCGCGGAAATCCTGCACGTCCTCGAAGCTGCGGTAGACCGAGGCGAAGCGCACGTAGGCCACCTGGTCGAGCAGCTTCAGCTGCGCCATCACGAACTCGCCGACGCGTCGCGACGGCAGTTCACGCTCACCACTCTTGCGCAGCTCGTTCACCACGGCGAACACCGCGGCATCGATCTGCTCGGCCGGCACCGGCCGCTTCTGCAGGGCCTTCTCGAAGCTGGCGCGCAGCTTGCGTTCGTCGAACGCCTCGCGGCGGCCATCGCTCTTGATGACCGCCGGCAGGCGCCACTCGACCTGTTCAACCGTGGAAAAGCGCTCGCCGCAGGCCGGGCATTCCCGGCGGCGGCGGATGCTGCTCCCGTCCTCGGCCACGCGCGAGTCGATCACGCGCGTGTCCTCGTGCGGGCAGAAGGGGCAATGCATGCGTCAGCGGCTCAGCCGTAGACCGGGTACTTGCGGCACTGCGCGGTGACGGCGTCACGCACGCGCGTCAGCACGGCCGCGTCGGTCGGGGCGTCGAGCACGTCGGCGATCCAGCCCGCGAGCTCGACGCAGTCGGCCTCGACGTAGCCACGGGTCGTCACCGCCGGCGTACCGATGCGCAGGCCCGAGGTGACAAAGGGCGAACGCGGGTCGTTCGGCACCGAGTTCTTGTTGACGGTGATGTGCGCGGCGCCGAGCGCGGCCTCCGCGTCCTTGCCCGAGACCTCGCGACCGATCAGGTCGATCAGCATCAGGTGGTTCTGCGTGCCGCCGGAGACGATCTTGTACCCGCGGGCGATCAAGGTCTTCGCCATGGCCTGCGCGTTCTTCACCACCTGCTGCTGGTAGGCCTTGAACTCCGGCTCCAGCGCTTCCTTGAAGGCCACGGCCTTGCCGGCGATGACGTGCATCAGCGGGCCGCCCTGGATGCCCGGGAAGACGATGCTCTGCAGCTTCTTCTCGAGCTCTTCGGCCTTGTCGCCGGCGCCGGCTTTGCTCATCACGATGATGCCGCCGCGCGGGCCGCGCAGGGTCTTGTGCGTCGTACTGGTGACGACGTGGGCGTAAGGCAGCGGGTTCGGGTAGACGCCCGCAGCGACGAGGCCGGCGATGTGCGCCATGTCGACGAACAGGACGGCGCCGACCTTGTCGGCGATCGCACGGAAGCGCGCCCAGTCCAGCACCTGCGAGTAGGCCGAGAAGCCGGCGATGACCATCTTCGGCTGGTGCTCGACGGCGAGGCGCTCGACCTCGTCCATGTCGATGAGGCCCTGCTCGTTCACACCGTACTGCACGGCGTTGTAGAGCTTGCCCGAGGCGTTGACCTTGGCGCCGTGGGTCAGGTGGCCGCCGTGGGCCAGCGACATGCCGAGGATGGTGTCGCCCGGCTGCAGGAGGGCCATGAACACGCCCTGGTTGGCCTGCGAACCCGAGTGCGGCTGCACGTTGGCGTAGTCGGCGCCGAACAGCGCCTTGCAGCGCTCGATGGCGAGCTTCTCGGCCACGTCGACGTACTCGCAGCCACCGTAGTAGCGCTTGCCCGGGTAGCCTTCGGCGTACTTGTTGGTCAGCACCGAGCCCTGGGCTTCCATCACGCGCGGGCTGGCGTAGTTCTCCGAGGCGATCAGCTCGACGTGGTCTTCCTGGCGCTGCCGCTCAGCGGCCATGGCCTGGGCCAGTTCGGTGTCGTAATCGGCAATGCGCATGCTGCTCGGGAACATCGGGCGGGCCTCGGGCGAAGGGAAGCCGCCATTGTAGCCGCTCCCCTCCCCCCATCCCGGCCGCCGCCCCCCGGCCCGCATTCGAATGCAGGCCGGGGCGGTCTTCACGGCACCGGCGGCGGTGCGCTGCCCAGCTGCGCCCAGTCGATGCGGCGGGTCAGCACCATCGTCGCCGCCAGCACGCCGAACAGCAGCACGGCGCCGAGCAGCAGGGCGTGGTCCTCGGACTGCAGCAGGCCGTAGAGCGCGCCGTATAGGGCGCCAAGCAGGGCCGCGAGACCGAGGCCGCGCTTCGCCCCGCCCAGCACGCCGCTCAGGTAGTAGCCGATGAGGGCGATGCAGGCGCCGGCGGCCAGCGCATAGGCCAAGCCAAAGCCAACGTGCTCGGCCAAGGCCAGCAGCAGCAGAAAGAACAGGGCCAGCGCGAGCCCGACCAGCAGGTAGTGCAGCGGGTGCACGGACGCCCCGCGCAGCACTTCCAGCAGGAAGACCGCGCCGAACACCAGCCCGAGGAACAGCAGCGCGTATTTGATGGCGCGGTCGGTCATCAGGTAGCGGTCGACCGGGTCCAGCAGCTCCAGGCTGACGGCCGTGGCATCCAGCCCCGGGCAATGCGACTCCGGGCCGCAGGCGGCGAGGCGCTGCGGCGCCTGGCTGGCCAACGACGACAGCCGCCATTCGGCAGTGAACCCGTCGGCGCGGACCTCACGCTGCACCGGCAGCGCGAATCCGGCGAAGCGCGGGTGCGGCCAGTCGCCCGACAGCCGCCAGCGGAAGTCTTCGGCCACGGGCAGCCAGGCCAGCTGGCTGGTGCCGGTGAGTTCCAAGGTCGCCGCCGTCTCGATGACCGCGCCGGGGGTCGCCACGCCCGGCACGGCGGCCTGCACGCCCTCCGGGAGCCAGGCCACGCCGGTGCCCGGCTCCGGCTGCAGGGCGCGGCCGTTGGCCTTCACGGTGAGCGCGGTGATGCCGCGGTTGTCGCCGAGGCCCAATACCCAGCGCGCATCGCGGAGGCGCACCGAGAGCTGCCCGGGCACCTCGCGCGGCACAGGCACGCGGAACCGCGCGCTGATCTCGGCCTTCTGCTGGAAGATCCGGGCGTCGAACAGGCCGCGCTGGCGGGTCTCCGTGCCGAGCGTGGCGTTCACGTCGACCGCATCCGCCGCCACCAGCACAGTCTCGACCTCGGTGTAGTCGACAGGCTGCGAAGGCGCGCGTTCATCGCTGCCGACGCGCTCCATCCGCCGCACCACGCGCTCGATCTCCACCCGGAGCAAAGGCGCAGTCACGCGCTGCGCGTTCGCACTGGCCTGCGCGATGTCCGCGACGACCTCTGCCGCGCGCTGCTGGCGTTCGTCGACCAGCCCATCCAGCAGGGCGAGGGGAATCAGCAACAGCAGGATCAGGCCACCGATGGCCAGCAGTTTGCGTCCAAGACGCATGGGGCACCTCCAGGATTCACGGGAGGGCGCAGCGTGGGTGCGTGGCGCGGCGATCCGTCGCCTGCTGACGGGCGGTCGGCGGGCGAATTCAGGCGCAGTCGGGCAGGCGGGGCCGGTCCGGGCTCACGGCGGCCCCGCGCGCCCGGCACCGGCCTGCCAGAGTTCGGCCGCCAGCCCACGCAGGCTGCTCCGCGCCATCGCCACGAGCGACAGGCGAACGCCGAACTCGTCTTCCACGCTCCGTGCGTAGCGGAGCGCGAGCAGGGAATGGCCACCCGCATCGAAGAAGCTGTAGTCCGCCTCGGCATCGGGCAGCAGTTCCCGCGCCAGCGCGGTCAGGCGCTGCGCCAAGGCGTCGATGGCCGCCTCGTCGACGGCGCCGCCCGCGGTGCACGGCGATGGATCGACCGCATGGTCCGCCATGGCGGACACCGCTTCCTCGTCGACCGCTGATCGCAGCAGACGATCGTCGATCGCATAGGCGTCGATCGGCAGCTCCGGCGAGGCCACCGTCTGGGCAAGCAGGTGCAGGTAGGCCTCGACGAAGGCCTCCGCGCGGGCGCGATCGAAACGGTCCTCCGCGTACTCCAGGTGCACCTGCGCGAACACGTCGAGGTCGACGCTCAGCGACAGGTCGAACTGGGCGCCACCGCGGTCAAAATCAAACGCCTCAATGGCATGCGGGCCGAGGGCGAGGGCGTCGAACGGCACGCTGACGAGGTTGAACATCACGTTCGCCAGCGGCATGTCGCCGGCGGTGCGGTCCGCCGCCAATCGGGCGACCAGCTGTTCGAACGGGGCATCCTGGTCGGCGTAGGCCTCGAGGGCGACGCCGCGGACGCGCTGGAGCAGCACGTCGAAGCGCGGATTGCCGGCGAGCTCCGTGCGCATCACCACCGTGTTCACGAAGGTGCCCACCAGCCCCTCGACGTCGAGGCGATGACGGTTGGCGATGGGCGTGGCGACAGCCACGTCACCCTGCCCGCTCACCCGGGCCAGGAGCACCTGGTACGCCGCCAGCAAGGCCATGAACGGCGTGACCCCGCGCTGCCCGCACAAGGCCTTCAAGGCCACTCGCAACCCGGCATCCAGGGCCACGGTCACGCGGCCACCGTGGCCGCTGGGAGCACCGATGCGGCGGCGATCGGCCGGCAGGTCGACCGGCGCCACGCCCTGCAGCCGTCGGCACCAGCGTTCGATCTGGGGCGCCATCGCCGCTTCGCGCTCGGGGGAACGCTGCCAGGCCGCGAAATCGACGTAATCGAGACGCGCCAAGGGGCGTGCGCGGTAGGCGTCGAGGTCGACATAAGCCGACGAGACCTCGCGCAACAACACGCCGAACGACCACAGGTCGCCGATGGCATGGTGGATCGCCCACAGGAAGGCGTGCTCGTCGTCCGCGAGCCGAACGAGATGCGCGTGATGCAGCGGGGACTGCGCGAGGTCGAAGGGCTGGCGGATGCGCGCTTCGAGCCAAGCGCGGGCGGCGCCGTCCCGCGCCGCGGGCGCGAGCGCCGAAACATCGTGGAGCGCCAACGGCGTCGCGAAGTGGGGACCGATGCGCTGGCACACGTCGTCGCCTTCGACGGCAAGGTGGCTGCGGAACACGTCGTGGCGGTCCGCCACCGCCGCCAGCGCCGCGGCAAGCCGCGGCACGTCGAGCCGGCCGCGGATGCGGAAGGCGAAGGCCATGTTGTACGCGGTGGTGCCCGGCGTGAGCTCTTGCACCATCCACATGCGCCGCTGCGAGAACGAGGTCGGGGCCCGATCCCGCGAAGCGATGCGCGGAATGCACGCCTCAGGCACGTTGGTTCCATCGGCGCGGCTTGCGGCCTCGATGCCGGCGGCCATGCCCGCGAGATCCGCCTGCGCCAGCACCCAGTCGACGCCCAATGCCACGCCGAAGCGCTCGCCGATCCGAGAGGCGAGCTGGGTGGCACGCAGCGAGTCGCCGCCGAGGGCGATGAAGGCATCGCCCCGCCCGACCCGCTCCACGCGCAGCAACTCACGCCACAGCTCGGCCAGCGCCGCTTCCACCCCGGGCCTCGGCAGGGCTTCCTCGACCGGTGTCGACGCGGCACCCGCATCGACATGCAGCACGGTGAGCTGGCCCGCGAGATAGGCCTCGCGGCAGGCGCTCCGTCGGATCTTGCCGCTGGAGGTGCGGGGCAGGCTGCCGCTGCGCACGAAGACGAGCGCGGCCAGCGGCAGGTCGAAGGCGTCGGCCACCGCACGCCGGACGGCCTGGGCGAGCGGGCCCGGCTCGGGAACTGCCCGCTCCAGCTCCTGCACCAGCACCGCGTTGTCACCGTCCTCCCCAGCCACGGCGAAGGCCGCCCCGTAGCCCGTGCGCATCGCCGCATCGACCGCCTGTGCGCACCACTCGATGTCCTGCGGATGCAGGTTGCGCCCGCGGACGATCAGCAGGTCCTTGAGACGCCCGGTGACGACCAGTTCGCCGGCCACCAGGTGCCCGAGGTCGCCGGTGCGCAAGAAGGGCCCTTCGCCCGCGGCATCGAAAGCCTCGAACGTCTCGGCACTGAGCGCGGCATCCCCCCAGTAGCCGCGACCCACGCTGTCGCCCGCCACCCAGATCTCGCCTTCGACGCCCTCCGGGCAGCCCCGTCGCGACTCGGGATCGACGATGCGGACACGCATGCCGGGCAGCGGCCGCCCACAAGAGACCAGCGCACCATGACCGCTGCCGGCGCCCACCGTCACACCGACGCCCGGCGGCACCGCGGTGATGGCCAACACGGCCTCGGCCATGCCGTAGGCGGGCGATACCGCAGCTGCCGACAAGCCGTGTGGCGCGAATGCCTCCACGAAGGCGGCTATCGTCGGCGCATGGATGGGTTCCGCGCCGCAGCTCATCGAACGCAGGTGGCGAAGATCGCCCTGCCAGCCGGGGTGGGCCGCCAGTGCACGCACGCAGGCCGCATACGCGAAGTTCGGCGCCCCGCTGTGGGTGATGCCAAGACGAGCGATCGCGTCGAGCCAACGCAGCGGCCGGCGCAGGAAGGCCATCGGCGACATCAGGTGGCCGGTCGCCCCGCTGCACACCGGCAGCAGCACGCCCTGCACCAGCCCGTAGTCGTGGTGGTGCGGCAGCCAGCTCAGGATGCGGCTCTCCGCGTCGATCCCCCCCGTCGCGCCGATGGCGCGGCACTGCGCCAGCACGTTGAACGAGTCGATCACGACGCCGCGCGGCGCCCGCGTCGAGCCGGAGGTGTACTGCAGGTACACGGTGGCATCCGGATCGCTGGCCGCCGCGGTTGCCGGAAGGCTCCGTTCGGCCTCGTCGGCGGCGTTGGAAGACATCGCAAGCAGCGGCGTTTCCGGAAGCCCATCCGTCGTCGCCCACCGCTCGGCCAGCGAGGCAGGGAGCACCACGCAGGCCGCCTGGGCGTCGAGCGCGATGGCGCGCAGCCGGGGTGCCGAGTTCTTCAGGCGTGCGGCATCAAGGGACGGCACGGGAACTGCCACTCGCCCGGCAAGCACGCAGCCCCAGAACGCCGTGACGAAATCGAGGCCGGGCGGAAGCAGCAGCAGGATGCGATCACCCACGGCCGAGGTCTCGGCCAGTCGAGCGGCGAATGCGGCCGCCCGGCCCGCCAAGGCGCGGCCGGACAGCATCGACGCCGGGCGACCGTCGTCGTCCAGATCGATATAGATCGGTGCATCGGGTGCCGCGTCGCATCGCGCGATGAACACGTCCGCAAGCGAACGAGCCTCGGCGAGCGAGGGGGCATTTCGTCCTTGAAACACGGGGGGGAACACACAGCGGGCGGGAGGTGGATCACTGTCCCCTCCGGCCCGGCCCAGGGTCAAGAAATGCGTGACGGAATTCGCAATTTCCTGTCAACCGGCGGCGCGCGCCGGCGATCTCAATCGCCGAAGACCACGTCCGCGATGATGCCGCTCGCGATCGCCACCAGCAGCCAGTCGCCGCGGTCGTCGCGGCGCCAGTGGTGGCCGCGGGGCGGGTGGCGCAGGCCGTAGCGGTCATAGTCGACGACCACGTAGGTCGGCGCCCAGCCGTAATCGTGGATACGGTGCCCGCGGGCCCAGCGCGGCGGCCCGTAGTGGCGCGGCGGCGGGCCGTAGCCGTAAGCCGGCACCGGGTAGACCTCGCGGTAGACCACCCGGCCCCGGTGGTCGCGGCGCCAGTCCCGGCGGTCGTCATGGCGCTCCCAGCGGCGATCCGAACGGCGATCCCAGCGACGATCGTCGCGGCGGCCGTCCCGGTAGCCCTGCCGGTCGTCGCGATCGTCCCAGTCGCGATGCTCGTAACGGTGGTCGTACCCGCGGTCACGGCGCCCGGCGTCGGCCGGGGAGGACGCGAGCATCGCAGCGCCCAGCAGCAGCGCCGAAGCCAGTCGGGGGAAGGTGGCGAGAATCATGCGGGGCCTCCGTGGGGTGCATCGAGGGATTGCGCCTGGAGCATCGGCGCCCCCGGCTGAATCGATTCTTGCCAGCCGCCTGAACGGCCCGCGGCGTTCAGCGCGCGGCCGGGGGCCGACGGGCCTCCGGTATACTTCGACTGTCCCCGTATGCCCCCTCCCGCCGCCGGCGCCGCCGCGGCCGGGCGCGTCTGAATGGAGTGAGACATGCAGTACATCTACACCATGAACGGTGTTTCGAAGACCGTTCCGCCGAAGCGCCAGATCATCAAGGACATCTCGCTGTCCTTCTTCCCCGGCGCGAAGATCGGCCTGCTCGGCCTGAACGGTGCCGGCAAGTCGACGGTGCTGCGCATCATGGCGGGCGTCGACAAGGACTTCGTCGGCGAAGCGCGCCCGCAGCCCGGCATCAAGGTTGGTTACCTCGAGCAGGAGCCGCGCCTCAACCCGGAGCACACCGTGCGCGAAGCCGTCGAGGAAGGCCTCGGCGACATCTTCAGCGCGCAGGCGCAGCTGGACGCCGTCTACGCGGCCTACGCCGAAGAGAACGCCGACTTCGACAAGCTCGCTGCCGAGCAGGCGCGGCTCGAGGCCATCCTCGCCGCCGGTGACGCGCACCAGGTCGAGCAGCAGCTGGAAGTGGCCGCCGACGCCCTACGCCTGCCGCCGTGGGACGCCATCGTCGGCAAGCTCTCGGGCGGCGAGAAGCGCCGCGTGGCGCTGTGCCGCCTGCTGCTGCAGAAGCCCGACATGCTGCTGCTCGACGAACCCACCAACCACCTCGACGCCGAATCGGTGGAGTGGCTGGAGCAGTTCCTCGCCCGCTATGCAGGCACCGTGGTGGCCGTCACCCACGATCGCTACTTCCTCGACAACGCCGCCGAGTGGATCCTCGAGCTCGACCGCGGCCGCGGCATCCCCTGGAAGGGCAACTACACGCAGTGGCTTGAGCAGAAGGACGAGCGCCTGAAGCAGGAAGAGAACTCCGAGAAGGCGCGCCAGAAGGCGATCCAGAAGGAACTCGAGTGGTCGCGGCAGAACGCCAAGGGCGGCCGCACCAAGGGCAAGGCACGCCTCGCCCGCCTCGAGGAGCTGCAGTCGGTCGACTACCAGCGCCGCAACGAGACCAACGAGATCTTCATCCCGCCGGGCGAGCGCCTCGGCCAGAACGTCATCGAGTTCAAGAACGTCACCAAGGCCTACGGTGACCGCGTGCTGATCGACGACCTCAGCTTCATCATCCCGAACGGCGCGATCGTCGGGATCATCGGCCCGAACGGCGCCGGCAAGTCGACGCTGTTCCGCATGATCACCGGGCAGGAAAAGCCGGACAGCGGCACGATCACCATGGGCTCGACGGTCAAGCTGGCCTACATCGACCAGAGCCGCGACAAGCTGGAAGGCAACCACAACGTCTTCCAGGAAGTGTCGGGCGGCGCCGACATCCTCAACATCAACGGTGTCGAGATCCAGTCGCGCGCCTACATCGGCCGCTTCAACTTCAAGGGGCAGGACCAGCAGAAGATGGTCGGGTCGCTCTCGGGTGGTGAACGCGGCCGACTGCACCTGGCCAAGACCCTGCTGCAGGGCGGCAACGTGCTGCTGCTCGACGAACCGTCCAACGACCTCGACATCGAAACGCTTCGCGCGCTGGAAGACGCCGTGCTGGAGTTCCCGGGCTGCGCGATGGTCATCTCGCACGACCGCTGGTTCCTCGACCGCATCGCGACGCACATCATCGCTTTCGAAGGCGATTCGCACGTCGAGTTCTTCATGGGCAACTACCGCGAGTACGAGGAAGACAAGAAGCGTCGCCTCGGTGCCGACGGCGCCGCCCCGAAGCGCATCCGCTTCAAGGCGCTGAAGTAAGTCCATGGCCGCCGCGGCGACGGCCTTCAACGCGACGCTGGCGGCCCGCTGGGCCGCCTCCGGCTCCCTGCTCTGCGTCGGCATCGACCCGGAGCCGGGGCGGTATCCATCGTCGCTCGTGGACGACTCCGACCGCGTGTTCACGTTCGGCAAGGCGATCATCGATGCCACGGCGGAGTGCGCCTGCGCCTTCAAGCCGCAGATCGCCCACTTCGCGGCGCAGGGCGCCGAGGACGCGCTGGAACGGCTCATCGCTTACGTGCATGCGGCGCACCCCGGCATCCCGGTGATCCTCGACGCCAAGCGCGGCGACATCGGCAGCACGGCGCTGAATTACGCGCGCGAGGCCTTCGACCGCTTCCGCGCCGATGCGGTCACCGCCAACCCCTACCTCGGCAGCGACTCGCTGGCGCCCTATCTCGAGCGCGCCGACAAGGGCGTGGTGGTGCTGTGCCGAACGTCGAACCCGGGCGCGGCCGACCTGCAGGATCTGCCGGTCGCCAGTGCCGACGGCGCGACGCGGCCGCTGTACCAGCGCGTTGCCGAGAAGGCCGCGCGCGACTGGAACGCGAACGGCAACCTCTCGCTGGTGGTGGGCGCCACGTGGCCCGAACAGCTCGGCGAAGTACGTGCGATTGTTGGCCCGTCCATTCCTCTTCTGGTGCCGGGCATCGGCGCACAGGGCGGGGATGTGGAAGCGGTGCTGAAGCACGGCCTCAACGCCGAGCGCACCGGACTGATCATCAGCAGCTCGCGCGCCATCCTTTACGCCAGCAGCGGCGCGGATTTCGCCGAAGCCGCGGCCCGCGTGGCCCGCGACACGCGCGACCTGATCAACCGTTACCGCTGACGGCGCAGCACGGCCGCCGGCCAAGCCGTCAACAGCAGCCGCGCCGCCAGCACTGCCAGCACCAACGGCGCCAGCAGGGACGTCGCGCCGCGGGCTTCGAAGCGCCACCAGTAGCGCCACAGCCCGCGATGTTTGTGCCACTCGACGAAGAACGGCCGGGAACGACTCGATACGCCGCGGTGGTGCAGCACCGGCACGTCGTTGGCGACGGCGACGGCGAAGCCAGCGGCGCGCAGGCGCCGGCAGAAATCCAGGTCCTCGACGTGCAGGCGGTAGCCCGAATCCCAGCCGCCGACGGCTTCGAACGCCGCACGTGGAACGAGCATGAGCGCGCCCGAACAGGCGTCCACCGGCTGCACGACACGCGCGGCGTCGCATTCGACGTCGAGCGCACCGCGCCGGCCCGCGGCCAGCAGCATCCGCGACAGCGAGAGATCGCGACGGCGCGCGGCCGGGTCCTGCTGCCCCGCGGAATCGCGCAAATCGGCCCCCAGCAGACCGAGCCGCGGCATTGCCGACGCGTGCGCAAGGAGCCGACCCAGCGCGCCGGGTGGGAGTTCCAGGTCGGGATTCACGAACAGCAGCCATGGCGACGGTTCACCGCGCGCCACGGCGCAGGCGCCCGCATTGCAACCGGCGGCGAAGCCGGGGTTGCCAGGCTGGCGGATCAGGACGATGCGGGAATCGCCGGCGGCCATCGCCTCGACGCGACGCACCGTATCGTCACGGGAGCCGTTGTCGACCACGCGCACGCTCGCGAGCTCCGGCTGCAGGAGCAGCGCACGCAGGCTGGCGTCGATGGTGGAGGCGCTGTCGTAGCTGACGACGACAGCGTCGACGGCATTCGGGTTCAAGGGCCGTCCGGCAGTCCAGCCGCGCGCAGCCGCTCGCGCAAGGTATGGGCGTAGCGATCGGTGAGCATCAGCTCGCGGATGACCTGCTGGTAGTGCGCGAACACGCTCTGCTGCGCATCAGCGAAGCAGGACACCGCGGGCAGGCCGGCCAAGGCCTCGCCGCGCTTGGCGCAGACGGCCACGTGGTACATCGGCAGCGCACGCATGCCGCCGAACACGTCATCGCCGTCCTGCGTGTAGGTGGTGATCGCCCCGGTGCCGCCATCGAGACGCCACAGCATCGAATGCGTGACCACGCGCTGGCCATACAGACGGTGGCGGGCGAAGTGCCGCGACAGCAGGGCTTCGAACTCCTCGCGGTACAGCTCGCGGACGTGGTGCGGATTCTGCTGGCCGGCGAGGTCGGTGTAGGTGTGCTTGTCCGGCGTGGAGATCACCAGCAGGCCTTCAGGCTTCAACACGCGCTTGAAGGCCGCGAGCAAGGCGTCGTGCTCGTCCACGTGTTCCAAGGTCTCGAAGCTGACGACGAGGTCGAGGCTGGCATCGGCGATGCCCTCGAGGCGCAGCACGTCGCCCTGCTCGAAACGCAAGCGCGGCCCGCCGTAACGCGACTGCGCGTGCGCGACCGCCTCGGGCGAGAGGTCGACGCCGACCACCGACGTCGCCGTACGCGCCAGCAGCGCGGCGCCATAGCCCTCGCCACTGGCGGCATCGAGCACGTGGCGACCACGCGCCAGCTCCATCGCGAAGGCGTAGCGATGCCAGTGCTCGTAGGCCATCTCGCGCGGCACCTCGGGGTGGTAGCGCTCCCCGGTAAAGGCCAGCGGCGGTGCGTCGCTCATCGGAACAGGTCCCCCTGCGGGCTCTCGGCCGCCAGCATAGCGAGGGCGCCGGAAAGCCGCTCGCGGTCGCCCCGCAGCGGGTCGTCGAGGATGAAACGGGCGATCCGCTCGTTGTAACCCGGCCAGCGGGCGTTGAGCCGGCGCAGGTTCTCGCCCCCCGGGGCGAGGCCGGTCGCCGCGAACGAGGCGTGGCCGCGATGCACCACGTAGGCGTCGTCGCAAAGCGCGTGCCGCCAGCCGTGGCCCTCAGCGCGCAGGCACCAGTCGTTCTCTTCGCCATAGCCTTTGCCGAAGGTCTCAGCGTCGAAGCCGCCGACGGCCATCAGGGCCGCACGGCGCAGGTACATGCAGAAACCGACGGCCGTGGGCAGCGTGGGGTAACGCGGCGCGAGCCGCGCCGCCGCGCGGGCGAGCGGCTCGGGGTCGTCCGGCAGCGGGTTCGGGGAAACGAAATTCGGGTACGAGACGATTTCGCCGTTGTTGCTCCACGGCGTCAGGCTGGCGAGGTGGGGGTCGGCGGCGGCGCCCGCCGCGAGACGCAGCAGCCAGTCGCCCGCCGGCTCGGTGTCGGAGTTCAGCAACACCACGTCGGCCTCGCCGGTCTCCGCGAAGGCGGCGTTGCAGTTGCCGGGGAATCCGAGGTTGCGCTCGCGGCGCACCGACGTCACGTCAAGGCGCGTGCGTCGGACCCAGTCAGCGATCAGCGCCGGCACGCGCGGGTCGGTGGAGGCGTCGTCCGCCACGTGCACGCGCGCGCCGGCTGGCAGCGTGCGGTCCAGCGCGGCGAGGCAGGCGTCCAGCTCGTCGAGCGCGTTGAACACCGGCACGACCACAACCGGCAACGCGGCGGCTTTCGGGTTCATGGCGCCTCCCAGCGGTGTGGCAGGCGCAGCAGGCCGAACTCGCGGCTCGCGCCGCCCACGCTGAAGGTGCGCTCCACCGTGTCGAACACGCGCAGGGCCTCGGGGTCCATCGCGTGCGCGCGGAGGCGGTAGTCGCCGGGCTGCAGGCGCACGTCCTCGAGCACCAGCTGTGCGCCCACCTGCCCTTCCGCGCCGATCGGCCAGGCCGCCACGCCGTCGATCTCGGTGCCGGTGCCGAAGATCGCCGTGCCGTCGATGCGCGACAGCCCGACCAGCAGGTGCGGACGTTCGCCGTGCCGGCTGCTGGCGCGCAGCGCGATGCGGATCGTGCCGCCTTGGGTTGATTCCATGCCGTGCATCGCGACCTCCATGGCGTCGATACGGAAATCGCCGCCGGCCGCGGTGGCCGCGCGATCCACGGCCTCGCGCTGCTCCAGCCACGCCTGGTAGCGCTGCGTCACATCGAAGGCGTCGCCTTGGGCCTCGATGCGGCCGTCCTTCAGCCAGATCGCGTGCCGGCAAAGCTTCTGCACGTGGTAGGTGCTGTGCGAGACGAGCAGCAGGGTGCCGCCCTCGGCGAGGTACTGGTCGATCCAGCGGATGCACTTCTTCTGGAAGCGCTCGTCGCCGACGGCCAGCACCTCGTCGGTGATCAGCAGGTCGGGCCGCGTCGCCGCGATCACCGCGAAGCCGAGCCGTACCACCATGCCGCTGCTGTAGTGCTTCACCGGCTCGTCGAAATAGCGTCCGATCTCGGCGAAGGCTTCGATCTCGGGCAGCTTGGCCGCCAGCGCATCGCCCGCCAGACCATGGATGGCCGCGGCCATGCGCACGTTGTCGCGGCCGCTGTACTCGGGATGGAAGCCGGCGCCCAGCTCCAGCAACGCACCGATGCGGGCTTCACTGACGACCCGGCCGGTACTCGGCGTCAGCGTGCCGGTGATCAACTTCAGCAAGGTCGATTTGCCCGCGCCGTTCTCGCCGACGATGCCGAGCGACTCGCCACGATGGATCGCGAGGTCGATCCCCGACAGCACCTCGACCTCGCGCAAAGGCGCACGACCGAGCAGCAGGCGCCCGAGTGCACTGAGACGATCACCGCTGGCGCCGACGACGGGATAGCGCTTCGACAGGCCTTCCACGCGCACCAATGGTGCATCGCGCGTCACCGGCGGCGTCGATGCCGAGGCGCTCACAGGAAATCCTCGATATGGCGGCCAGCGCGTCGCTGCAAGCCGAGCGAGAGCCCGAGCAGCACGACGGCCACGCACGCCGACACACCCAAGGCCGCCCAAGGCAGCACGCCTTCGCCGGAGAGCCCGTGGCGGATCGCTTCGAGCGGCGCGACCAGCGGGTTCCAGCCGAGCGCCTCGGCGGTCGCGGCCGGCAGCTGCGAGCGCTCGTAGAGCACCGGCGCGAGGAAGAACCCGAGGCCGGTGAGCTGCCCGACCAGCGCCGCGAGGTCGCGGACGAACACCTGCAGCAGCGCGGCGATGCGCGCCAGCGCGAGCGCGATCACCGCCAGCACGGCCACGCCGCCGAGCGCGGCCAGCGCGCCGACCGCATCGAAGCGCAGGCCGAAGGCCACCAGCACGCCGAGCACCAGCAACAGGCCGGCGCCATCGACGATCACGCTGCCGAGCACGCGCGCATGCACGTACAACGATGGGGGCAGCGGCACGCGGGCGATGAGCCCCGCGTTGTCGAGGTAGGCGGTGACGCCGCGATTCACCGCGTTCGCGAAGAGCAGCCACGGGAACAGGCCGAGGGCGAGGAACATCGGGTACGGCAACGCGCCCGACGAGGCGCGGGCAGGCAGCAGGGTGCCGAACACGAAGGCCAGCACGGCCAGCTGCGCCAAGGGCAGCAGGCCGAGCCACGCGACGCCGAGGACACTGCCCTGGTAGCGCTCGCGCCACTCGCGGGCGAGCAGTTCGCGCAGCACCGGGCCCGAGGCGAGCCGCATCGCGGATCAGCCGCCCGGCGGCGGTTCGGCAGCCGGGGGGTTCGCCACCGGCGTGGCGGGGGCCGCGCCCGGCGCGCGCAGCGGCTCCATGCCCTGGAAGCGCTCGAGGTAGTCGTCGGTGAGCGTGCGCGTCTGCTGCGGCGTGCGCACCACGCGCGGCGTGATCAGCAACACCACTTCGCTGCGCAACTGCGAGCGCCCCTGCGTGCCGAACAGGCCGCCGACAACCGGCAGCTTGGCGAGGCCCGGAACGCCCGAGCTGCCCTCGGTGTCCGACTGCCGGATCAGGCCGGCCAGCATCACCGTCTCGCCATCGCGCACCAGGGCCTCGGTAGTCACCGTGCTGGTGTTGACGTCGGGATTGCCACCGCCGGCCGGTCGCTCCGTCGGCGAACTGATCTCCTGCTCGATCTCGAGGAAGACCATGCCATCGCCGCCGATGCGCGGCTTCACCTTCAGGCTGGTGCCGGTTTGCAGGTACTGCACGCTGCTGATGGTGTTGCCCGGCGTGGTGCCCGTGCCCGGGTTGAAGCTGGTGCTGGTGACCGCGAGGTTCTGGCCAACGTTGAGCGCGGCCTCGGCGTTGTTGCGCACGAACAGCGAGGGCGTCGACAGCACGCGCACGTCGGATTCGCGCTCCAGCAGGTTCACTACGGCCACCGCATCGCTGGACGTGAAGGTAGCGCCGAGCGACGCGATGCCCTCCGCATCCTGCGCCACGGAACCTCCCACGAAGCCGAGGCTGCTGCGGCCGGGCCGCAGCCCACCCGCGAGGCTGGCAGGAATCGCATTCTCGAAGTACCAGTTCACGCCGTAGCTGAGGTTGCCCTGCAGCGTCACCTCCAGCACCTGCGCCTCGATGTGCACCTGCGACGGCATCACATCAAGCCGCTCGATGGCGCGGCGGATCGACTCCCACTGCGCCGGGCTGGCGCGCACCATCAGCGCGTTGCTCTCTTCGATGGCGCTGATGCCGATGCCCGACTCGCCGCTGCCGGTGCTGAGGCCGGCCCCACCGCCACCCGCGGGCTGCGGCTGCGAGATTTGCCCGGCCTCGCGCGAAACGGCCCCCAGCTCCACCGGCGTCAGGCCCGGCGAAATCGACGCCGAACCCGAACCGCCGCTGCTGCTCACGCTGGCATCGAACACCGTGCCCAGCTGCGAGGCGAGGTCGCCCGCCTTCATGTACTTCACTTCGTAGACGAACAGCCGCGCGCCCTCGCCGGCCATGTCGAGCTTCTCGATCCACTCGCGCGCGCTCGAGAGGTACTGGCGCTGCGGCGTGATGACGATGATCGAGTTGCTGCCCTCCACGGGCAGGAATCGGAACATGCCGGCCAGCGGCGTGCCGCTTTCCGCACCGAACACGCGCTCCAGCGCAGTGACGATCTTCTCGGGCTCGGCGCTCTGGATCGGGAACACGCCGACCGACATGCCCTTCAGCCAATCGACGTCGAAGATGCGCACGGTGCGCAGGTAGTTCTCGAGCTCGCTGCGGCTGCCGGAGAGCACGATCAGGTTGCGCGCGGCGTCGGCCTGCACCACGGCGCCCTGGCGCACGTAGGGCTTCAGCAGCTTCTCCATCTCGGTGGCCGAGACGTACTGCAGCGGCACGGCGCGCAGCTCGAAGCCGCGCGCGTTCGCGGCGCTGCCGGTGCGCGGCGAGAGGTTGCCGGCCACGGCCTGGTCGGCCGGCAGGATGGCGTAGCGGCCGTTGCTCCACACGAGGCGGGCGTTGTTCCAGCCCAGCACCATTTCGAGCAGCGAGAGGGCCTGCGCCGGGCTCACCGGGCGCGGCGTGGCCAGCGTCACCGTACCCTGCACCGTCGGCGCGATCACGTAGTTCTGCTGCAGCAGGTCGCCCAGCACCGCCTTCACCACGGCGTGCAGCGATTCGCCTTCGAAATTGAAGGTGGCCTCGCCGCCCTCCGGCAGCTGCGGTGGCGCCTGCGCGGCGAGCGACTCGTTGATGACGATGCCGCTGCCCGGCGTCATGTCGGGCTCTCCCGCGGAGGACGGGCCGCCGATGGCTTCACCGTCGGCATTCCGCGCGATGGTCGGCATGGTCGCCAGGTCGGGGTTGCGGGCGATGTCGGGCACCGGCGTGGTGGCGCAGCCGGCCAGGGCCGTCATCACGGCGGCGGCGAGCAGGAGGCGCGGGGAGGTCATATCGTTCATTGCTCGGCAACCGGGGCGTTGTTGTTCTTGGCCTTCTGTTCGGCCAATTGGGCGCGGCGCGCTTCGATGCGGGCGCGGATGGCGTCGATCTGCGCCTGGTCGGCGGCGCTGCGCTGCGATTCGGCCCTGGCCTGCGAGGCCTGCTGCACGAGGCTGGGCGGATTCGACGAGCCGGGCTGGCCCGCGGCCGCCGGGGCGCCGGGAGTGTCCGGCTTGTCCTCGACGATGGCGGCGACCGGCGTCGGCGCGGCGCCGCCCTGCCCGTCGAAGACGCGCAGGTCGAGCACGCGCTGGCCTTCGGGGCCCTCGAGCACAGCGCGGCGCGGTTCCAGCGACGCCAGCCGCCAGCTCGTGGCCGGCACGGTGTCGCCGAGGCGCACCCGCTTGCTCACCTGGCCGTTCTCCTCGCTGAAGATCGCCATGCGCAGCGTGTCGGTGATCAGCACCGACGTGAGCACGCCATTGAACGGCGCCTGCTGCTCGGTGTTGGCGATGGCCACCGGCGCCGGGCGGCGGTCCGGATTGAACAGCGGCCGATCGCCCACCGCGAGGTAGTCGGTGGCGGCGCCGAGGCGCGGCGCGTTCTCGCTGAAGCGCAGCTCGGGGATGGGCGGGCCGAGCGCCGGGTCGCCGGGGTGCGGACCGACGCGCCCGCCGAGCCCGGCGAAAGCAAGCAGCAGCAGGCCGACGCACCAGGCGGCCACGGCGCCGGACAACCACGTGGCGGGACGCAGGGCCTCAAGCATTCGGGTCGCCCTCCTGCACCGGCGCGGTCGGGCGCAGGTAGCCGTAAAGGTCGAACACCGCGTCCACGCGGCTGTCGGTGGCACCCTGCCCCGCGCCGAAGTACGCGGCCATGCTGTTGAAGGCGAGATTGTCGATGAACAGCTGCGGGCTGCCGCTTTCCAGCCCGTGCAGCAACGCGCCGAGCATCGCCGCGTCGCAGCGCAGGCGCACCTGCATCGTCACGCGCGGGTAGGGGTCGCTGCTCTGCGCTTCGAGCGGCGTGCGGGACGTGATCTCGCAAGCCAGCGGGTTCGGCGCCACGCGGCGCACTTCGGATTCCAGCCGCTGCACCAGCGCCGCGGTGGCGAGGTCCTTGTTCGGCTCGGCGAGGAAGCCGGGGTTCGCTGCTTCCGCCGCGCGCACCTCGGCCAGGCGCGCCTGCAGTTGCGGGATTTGCTCGCCTTCCATGCGCAGGCCGAGTTCCTCGTCGCGCACCTCGGCGATCTGGTCGCCCAGCGCCAGCATCGGCGCCGTCCACCACCAGTGCACGAGCAGGCCGTAGCCCAGCACCATCCCGATGCCGAGCCAGAGCAGCGGGCGGAAGCGCTCAAGGCTGCGGCGCATCGCGGCCTCCCGGCACGAGTTCGGCAACGACGGTGAACCCGTCGCGGCCGGTGCTGCGGTCCTGCTGCACGGCGCCGGCCAGCGCCGGGCCCTTCAGGTAGGGCGAGCCCTGCAGCGTGGCGACGATGCTGCCGGCGGAGCGCGCCGCCCCGCTGATCGTCACGCGGTCCTGCTCCACGGAGAAGCGCTGCAGGTAGACATCGTCGGGCAGGCGGCGCGTCAGGTCGTCGAGCACCTCCAGCATCGTGGGGCGCTTCTGCCGCTGCTCGGCGAGGAAGTTCGCGGCGCTCGCCGCCCCGTCCAGTTGCAGGCGCAGGGCGCGGGCCTCGCGCGCGGTGTTGAACGCGGCGTCGCGCTGCGCTTCAAGCGCCGCCAGCGCGCGCTCGCGGTTGCCCAGCGTGATGAACCCGGTGGCCAGCAAGGCGAGGGCCGCGACCGCGATCACCGCGATGCGTACCCGCGCATCGCGGTCGGTGCGCTGCACGCGCTGCGCTAGCGGAAGAATATTGCGACGGCGTCCGGCGCGGTGTGCCGCGTCATCGATATCCACCCCGGAGAGGCGCGCGGCCAGCGGGCCGAGGGCCACCAGCGCGGCCTCCAGCGTGGCCTTCGGCACGACCACCAGCTCGGCGCGCAGCTGCCCTTCGGCAGGATGGCGCGACACCACCTGCACGGCGTGCACCACCTGGTCGGCGCTGAAGGGCGTCTGGCGATCGATCTCGTGGCGAAGCACGCCTTCGAGCTGCGCCTCCGCGGCCAGCGGCAGCGACAGCGTGCGCACCAGCGCCTGCGAGGCGGGCAACGACAGCCAGAGTTCGCCATCCACGCCGCGACGATCGAGGCTGGCGGCCAGAAGGGACGCGCCCTCGCCATCGGCCAGCGGCACCGGAGGCAGCGCCACGCGCTCGCGGCCGGCCTCTTCCATGGGGTGGAGGGCATCGCCTTCCCAGCGCAACCACAAACGGCGGACCGGCGGGAACCACACCCGGGCCAGCGAGGGCGGGAGCAGGTCGAGCAGGTCGTCCCACCAGCGCGACAGGACGGCGGGAACGGGGCTTGCGGCCCAGCGCAGACGCAGGGTGTCCCACGGGAGATTGGCAGCGGGGGGTGTGGCCATCAGTCCTGTTGTCCGTAGCGCCAGACCAGCGGCGTGTAGACCTGACCGAGAAAGCCCCCGGCGCCGACCCGGACGGTGGCTTCGAGTTCGGCCCTGGGCCCGTCAGTACGCGCGGCGCGGCTGGAAACACTATACGTGCCGGTGCCGCCGGCAGCGAGAACTATGCCGCCCGGCAAGGCCGGCGGCGGCAGGCCCGGCTGCACCAGGGCACGGGCCGCAAGGATCTGCTCGATCACGGGCGGGGCCAAGCCCAGCGCGACCAGCACGGGGCGGTCGGCGAAAGCGAGATTCGGCTGCGCGAGGCCGGTGTACACGGTGAGGTAGGGCCGCACGCGCCGGTACAGCGCATGGCGCATGCCCAGCACGCGCTGGACGTCCGACACCTGGGCGAAGGGCCGATTGGCGGGTCCGTAGGGCAGGCCCGCACTGCGGTAGTCGCGCTCCTCGCCGCCGCCCGCCGCGCTCACCAGCCCATCGGCATCCCGCCAGTCGACGATGGCGCCAGCCAGCCGGGTGGCCTCTTCGCTCGCCACGCCGGTGGCTTCGAACAAGCGCTGCAACAGCAGCACGTCGGCGACATTGAGGTCGACCTTCCCGCTTTCGTCGGTGACGGCCACGGTCACCGTGATGCCGTTGCCGAAGTCGAAGGTGGACTCGCGGCCGTCGGGCACCGGGCGTCGGCGCGCATCGACCGCCAGCAGGCGCGCGGCGACGGCCTCGATGCCGGCTTCCGCCGCGTGGTCGAGCTCGGTGCGCTGGCGCACGGCCGAGGCCTGCACGGCCTCCGCATGCGAGTTCAGCGCGAACAATCCGACGATCGCCGCCAGCAGCACCAGCAGCCACATCACCACGATCAGCGCGACGCCGCGCTGGCGCCGCACGGCGCCGCGGACCAAGGGACGCCGGCTCATTGCTGGCTCTCCCCGCCGGTGTCGCGACGCGCGGCTTCGGGCACCGCGCCGGTCGCGCCCGACAGGCTGTAGCGCAGCGGCACCACGAGGTCGGGAAAGCGCAAGCGCGGCTCGGCGAAGCGCGCGGTGAAGCGCACCTGGCTGGGCAACTGGCCGAGGCGCGTCCACTCCGAAGCCCAAGCCTCGGGTCGACCGTCCGGGCCGAAAGCCCGGGCACTGAAGCGCGCCTCGGCGAGGCCGTCGATCAGCACCTCCGCTGGCCGCTCAGCCTTCAGCGGGCCTTCGGCCGTCATCAGGCGATGCTCGAACAGCAGTGCCGTCCCGCGCGTGCCGCGCTGCAGGCGCAGCACCTGCAGGTAGGGACCGCCGCGACCGAGATAGCCCGGCATCTCGCCGATGAACTCGATGCGATCGGACGACAGGCGAAGCAGGCGGATCTCCTCGAACCCGGCCGCAGGATCGATCGGCTGCGGCAGCGCGGCGGCGACCTGCCGGCGCACGAAGCCATGCACGGTGCGCACGCGATCGCTGTGCGCGGCCACGCGCTCGGCCGAGGTGGACGCGCGCACGCTGCCCTGCACGATGCCGAAGGCGAGCGCGAGGCCGGTGGCCAGCAGCGCCACCGCCACCAGCATTTCCAGCAACGAGAAGCCGCGCGCCCTCACAGGTCCTCCGGCAGCGGGTAGAGCGCGCGCAGCGTCGAGGTGCGGAAGGTCTGCTTCGGTCCACCCTCGCCCCACTGCAGCGTGAGATCGAGGCGGTACAGCACGGGCTCGCCGGCATCGACGATGCCATCCGCGCCCGGCCCCAGCGTCGCCTCGCCCGGTGCCGGCAAGAGCGCCGGCAGGGGGTCTTCCACGCGCTGCACTTCGAGGGCCCAGCGGTAGCGGCCGTCGTCGATTTGGCCATTGCGGCCGCCCGGCCGCAGGCGTTCCATGCGCCCGAAGTTGTCCATCAGGCTGCGTGCATGCAGGGCCGCTTCGCCGTGGCGCTCGGCATCGGCAACGTCGCGCAGGCCGTTCGAGAGGATCGAAAGCAGCAGCACCGAGGCACCCGCCAGCAGGGCGAAGGCCAGCAGCACTTCGAGCAGCGTGAAGCCGCGCTGGCGCGCGACCGCCACGCGACCCGAAGGTGGCGCAAGCGGGCTCATCGCCCGCCCTCGCCGCGCTCGACGCGCACCGCGCCGGTCAGCCAGTTCACATCCACGCGCCACGCGGCATCCCCGCGACGGACGACGACACGGCCGCCGGTGCTGCTGCCGTCGGCGAAGAAACGGATCGCGGCGATGCCCGGGCCCGGCTGCTCCTCGCGCGCGACGGTGGCGCCCAGGGCCAAGGCGTCGTCGAGTTCGCCTTGGCGGCGCGCGCCGCCGCCGGAAGCGCCAGGCTTCGTGCCCGGTATCGGAGCGAACGCCTCCACGAACTCATCGCTGGCACCGCTGCGCCAGGTGCGCGCCTGCGTGTCGATGACGAAGCTCTGGTCGATGCCGGTGGCCACGGCGCGCGCGCGGGTGGCGCGCATCTCGGCGGCGAGGCGATGCGTGGCGTCGCGCAGCTGCTGGCCCGGCAGCGCGCCGACCAGCGCACCGGCGAACAGCGCGAAGGCCGTCGCCATCAGCGCCATCACCACCAGCGCTTCGATCAGCGTGAAGCCGGCCGCTCGCGTCGCGTGCTTCATCCGTAGGCCTTCATCGGATCACGCGACGTCCGCCCGCCTCAGGGCTTGACGATGTCGGCGGCGGTGCTTTCGCCGCCGGGCTTGCCATCGCTGCCGAGGCTCACCAGCTCGAACTCGCCGTTCGCGCCGGGCGTGCGGATCTGAACCGGGCGGCGCCAGGCGTCCTGCAGGTCTTCAGCCTTGCGCACGTAGGGGCCGAGCCAGCCGCTGGCGCCGGGGTTGGTCACCAGCGCGTCCAGCGAGGACGGGATCTGTCCGGTGTCCATCCGGTACTGCTCGACCTTGGCCGCCAGCGATTCCAGCTGCGTCTCGGTCAGGCGCACGTTGGCCTGGTCCTTGCCGCCGAAGATCTGGCTGGCCGCGAACGCCATGATCGCGGCGATGATGCCGACGACAATCAGGATCTCCATCAGGCTGAAGCCCGACTGCGAACGGGCGGCGAAGCCGGGGGACGTCTTGCGCATCACAACACTCCTGCGGAACTCGTGAGTTGGTAGATCGGGACCAGCACGGCCATGATCACGACGCCGACCAACAGCGCCATCAGCACGGTGATGAAGGGCACCAGCGCGGCCAAGGCCCGCTGGATGGCGCGCTGGGTTTCCGCGTCGAAGGTGTCGGCCACCTTCAGCAGCATCGCGCCCAGTTCGCCGGATTCCTCGCCCACCTGCACCATCTGGACCGCGAGGCGGGGAAAGAGTTTCGTCCGCGACAGTGCGAAAGCCAGCCCCTGGCCGGTCTTCACCTCGTCGGTGGCGCGCTCCAACGCGGCGCCGAGCGCCCGGTTGTCCATCACCTGCCGGGCGATGCCCAAGCCATTCAGCAAAGGCACGCCGTTGCCCAGCAGCGTGCCGAGCGTGCGGGCGAAGCGCGCTGTTTCGTAGCGCGCGAGCAGCTCGCCGATCCGCGGGCGGCCGAGCAGCCAGGCGTCGAGCCGGGCGCGCGGCTCGGGCTGGCGGAAGTGGCGCACCGCCAACAGCAGCGCCACCGCGCCGGCGATGAACAGGTAGAGGCCGTAGGTACGGACGAACATGCCGCTTCCGAGGACCAACTGCGTGTACCAGGGCAGGGTGACGTCGGTGCTGGCCAGCAGGTCGTTGAACTGCGGCACGACGACGCCGAGCAGCAGCGCGCAGACCGCCAGCACCATCACCAGCAGCAGGATCGGATAGATCAACGCCGAGATCACCTGCGCCTTCAGGGCCGCCGCACGCTCGAGGTACTCGCCGAGGCGCAGCAGGGCCACCTGCAGGCCACCGCCCGCTTCACCCGCGCGCACGAGGTTCACGTACAGCCGCGAGAACAGACCGTGCTGCTGCTCGAGGGCGGCCGAGAGCGGCAGGCCGCCGCGCACGGCGTCGCGAATGCGCTCGATCACGCGGCGGCTCTGCGGGTTATCCGGAAGATCCAGCAAGGTGCCCAGCGCGCGATCCAACGCCTGACCAGCGCCGAGCAGTGTCGCCAGCTGCTGGGTGAACTGCAGCACCGCCGCCTCGTCGAGCGCTTTCTTGCGGAACAGCGCCGCAAAGCCAGCCCCCGCGCCCTCGTCCAGCGAGGTGCCGACGTCGAGCGGCAGATGGCCCTGCTCCTGCAGGCGCGCGACGACGTCCTCGGCGCGCACAGCCTCCATCGTGCCGGCGAGGGCTTCGCCGGCGGCGCTCAGGGCCTTGTAGCGGAACAGCGCCACGCGATCACGCCTCTTCCGTCACGCGCAACACTTCCTCGATGGTCGTCTGGCCGGCGAGGGCCTTCGCGAGGCCGTCCTCGTACATCGTGCGCATGCCGCGGGCGCGGGCCTCGCGCTCGATCTCCACACTCGTGGCGTGCTGCATCACCAGCTTGCGGATGGCGTCGTCGACAACGAGGAACTCCATGATCGTCGTGCGGCCGAGGTAGCCCGTCGGGGTGAGCGCGGAAGGCTTCGGGCGGTACAGGTGTATCGTCCCCTCCGGCTGCAAACGGCGCAGGCCGAACTTCTCGATCTCCTCGGCACTCGCTTCGTAGCGCTCGGCGTGGGTCGGCTCGAGGCGACGCACCAGGCGCTGGCCGAGGATGCCGTTGATCGTCGAGGTGAGCAGGTAGTCCTCGACGCCCATGTCGAGCAGGCGGGTGACGCCGCCCGCCGCGCTGTTGGTGTGCAGGGTGCTGAGCACCAAGTGGCCGGTGAGCGCGGACTGGATCGCGATCTTCGCGGTTTCCAGATCACGCATTTCGCCGATCATGATGATGTCCGGGTCCTGGCGGACGATGCTGCGCAGCGCCGTCGCGAAGTCGAGGCCGATCTGCGCCTTGGCCTGGATCTGGTTGATGCCCTCGATCTGGTACTCGACCGGATCCTCGACGGTGATGATCTTGACGTCGTCGGTGTTGAGCTTCGACAGCGCGGTGTAGAGCGTCGTGGTCTTGCCTGAACCCGTGGGGCCGGTGACCAGCAGGATGCCGTGCGGCTGGTCGAGAACGCGCATGAACTGCGGCAGGAACTCGTCGGTGAAGCCGAGCTGGTGGAAGTCGAACACCACCGACTCGCGGTCGAGCAAACGCATCACCACGCTCTCGCCATGCTGCGTCGGCACGGTGCTGACGCGGAGGTCGAGCTCCTTGCCCTGCACGCGCACCATGATGCGGCCGTCCTGCGGCAGCCGGCGCTCGGCGATGTTGAGCTTGGCCATGATCTTGATGCGCGAGATCACTGCTGCAGTCAGTGCAGCCGGCGGGCTCTCGGCATCGATCAGCACGCCGTCGATGCGGTAGCGCACCTTCAGCCGCGTTTCGAAGGGCTCGATGTGGATGTCCGACGCGCGCGTCTCGACCGCGCGCTGGATCAGCAGGTTCACGAGGCGGATCACCGGCGCCTCGGAAGCGAGGTCGCGCAGGTGCTCGACGTCGTCCTCTTCGCGCGATTCTTCGCCGACGTCCTCGACGATGCTGCCGAGCGCGCTCCGGCCCTGGCCGTAGTAGCGCTCGACGAGGTCGCTGATCTCCGAGCGCAGGCCGACGGCGAGCTTCACTTCGCGGCCGGTGGCCAGGCGAACGGCATCGGCGAGGTAGGCGTCTTGGGGATCGGCGCAGAGGACGGTGACGCTGTGTTCGTCCTCGCCCACCGGGCAGATCGCGTGGTGCTTCAGGAACTTGATCGCCAGGGCCACGCCGGCCGGCGGAGCGTCCGGGCAGTCCTTCGCCGCCATCAGCGGCAGGCCGAGCACATCGCCGAGCGTGTCGGCCATGTCGCGCTCGGAGACCATGCCGAGCTTCACCAGCAGGCCCGGCAGTGCGCCGCCGGTTTCGGCGCGCAGGCGCTCGGCGCGGACGAGATCGGCGTCCTTCAGGCGGCCGCGGGCCACGAGGGCCGCGGCGATGCGGGCATCGAGGTCGGTGTCGAGGCCGCTGTCGAGGGGGGCGAGGGCGTCGGTATCAGGCATCGCCCAAGCGTATCAGGGGCGAGTGACCGCGTTCGCGGCCCGCGCCTCGCCCCGAGACCTCAGGCGACGAAGGCCCGCGCGTTGCGGAACAGCCGCAGCCACGGCGAATCCTCGCCCCAACCCGCCGGCGCCCAGCTCAGCTGCACGGTGCGGAACACGCGTTCCGGGTGCGGCATCATCAGCGTGGCGCGGCCATCGCGTGAGGTGAGGCCGGCGATGCCGTCGGGCGAGCCGTTCGGGTTCGCCGGGAAGGCCTGGGTGACACGGCCCTCGCCATCCACGTAGCGCATCGCCACCGCGGCGGCGGCGCGGTGAGCGTCGTCGCTGAAGCGCGCGCGGCCCTCGCCGTGCGAAACGACGATCGGGATGCGCGAGCCGGCCATGCCTTTCAGCAGCACCGAGGGCGAGTCCTCGACGAGCACCTGGGCCACGCGGGCCTCGTACTGCTCGCTCAAGTTTCGAACGAAGCGCGGCCAGTGCTCGGCGCCCGGCACGAGGTCCTTGAGCTGCGCCAGCATCTGGCAGCCGTTGCAGACGCCGAGGCTGAAGCTGTCCGGCCGTGCGAAGAACGTGGCGAACTGCTCGCGAAGCGCATCGCGGGTGAGGATCGAGGTGGCCCAGCCGCGGCCCGCACCGAGCACGTCGCCGTAGCTGAAGCCGCCGCAGGCCGCGAGGCCCTTGAAGCCGTCGAGGCGCACGCGGCCTTCGATCAGGTCGCTCATGTGCACGTCGACCGCCGTGAAGCCGGCGCGGTCGAAGGCGGCGGCCATTTCGATCTGGCCGTTGACGCCCTGCTCGCGCACGATCGCCACGCGCGGGCGCACACCCGTGTTGATGAACGGCGCGGCGATGTCGTCCTGCGGCTCGAAGCTGAGCTTCGGATTCAGGCCGGCGTCGTCGAAGCGGCGGCGGGCCTCTTTCTCGTCATCGGCGCAGGCGGGATCGTCGCGGCGCTGCTGCATGGCATGGCTGGTCGCCCACCAGGCCTCGAAGAGTTCGGTCCACGACCATTCGGCCAGCGCCTTGCCTTCGTCGCTGACGCGCACGCGCGGGGCGCTGACGGGCTTGCCGACGCGCTGCGCGCATTCGGTGAGGCCGTGGCGCTCGACGAGGTCGGCGAAGGCCGCGCGGTCCTCGACCGCCACCTGCACCACCGCGCCAAGCTCCTCGGCGAACAGCGTGCGGAACGGATCGTCGCCCCAGCCGTCGAGCGCGATATCGAGGCCCAGGTGGCCGGCGAAGGCCATCTCGCACAGCGTGGCGAAAGCACCGCCATCGCTGCGGTCGTGGTACGCGAGGAGCAGCTTGTCCTCGCGCGCCTCGCCGATCAGCGCAACGAAATCCTTGAGGCGCTGCGGGTCGTCGAGGTCGGGCGCGGCGCCACCGAAGGCGTTGTAGCACTGGGCGAGGATCGAACCGCCGAGACGCTTCTTGCCCGCACCGAGCCCGATCAGCCACAGCTCCGAGTCGACGCCGCGCTTCAAATCGGGCGTGAGCTGCGCGCGCACGTCCGCCACGCGGGCGAAGGCGGTGATGATCAGCGAGACCGGCGAAACAGACTTCTCCGGGCTGCCATCGACGGCGTACTGCGCCTGCATCGACAGCGAGTCCTTGCCAACCGGGATCGACAGATCGAGTTCGGGGCAGAGCTCGAGGCCGACGGCCTTCACCGCATCGAACAGCGCAGCGTCCTCACCGGGGTGCGAGCAGGCCGCCATCCAGTTGGCCGAGAGCTTCACTTCCTCCAGCGCACCGATGGGGGCCGCAACAAGATTCGTGATGGCTTCGCCGACCGCCATGCGCGCGGAGGCCTTGGCATCGATCAGCGCCAGCGGCGTGCGCTCGCCCATCGCCATGGCTTCGCCAGCAAAGCCGTGGAAATCGGTGAGCGTGATGGCGACGTCGGCCACCGGCAGCTGCCAGGGGCCGACCATCTGGTCGCGGGCGGTCAGGCCGCCGACGCTGCGGTCGCCGATGGTGATGAGGAAGCTCTTGCTGGCCACCGTCGGGTGCGCGAGCACGCGCAGGCCGGCCTCGCGCAGGTCGAGCGCGGCGGTGTCCAGCTTCGGCCAGCGGGTCGGCGCCACGTGCGCGGTGTCGCGGTGCATCTTCGGCGCCTTGCCGAACAGCACGTTCATCGGAAGATCGATGGGGCGCGAGCCGTCCGGCGCTTCCAGCACCAGCACCTCGTCGTTCGTGGCCACGCCGACCGCGGCATACAGGCAGCGCTCGCGCGCGCAGATCGCGTCGAAGTCTGCGAGGTGCTCCGGCGCGATGCCGAGCACGTAGCGCTCCTGCGACTCGTTGCACCACAGCTGCATCGGCGACAGCGACGGATCGTCGCTGGGGATCTTCGCCATGGCGATGCGGCCGCCCAGGCCGGCGTCGTGCAACAGCTCGGGGATCGCGTTCGAGAGCCCGCCCGCACCCACGTCGTGGAAGGCGCGGATGGGGTTGCCGGCGCCCAGCGCCACGCAGCGGTCGATGACCTCCTGCACGCGGCGCTCCATCTCCGGGTTGTCGCGCTGCACGGAAGCGAAATCGAGGTCTTCGCTGCTCTGGCCCGAGGCCAGCGAGCTGGCGGCACCGCCGCCAAGGCCGATCAGCATCGCCGGGCCGCCGATCACGATGACGAGGTCGCCGTCGCGCAGGCCGAGCTTCTTCACCTGCCCGCGGTCGATGGCGCCGAGGCCGCCAGCCAGCATGATCGGCTTGTCGTAGGCGCGGACGAGGCCGGGCGTTTCCGTCGGCAGCTCGAAGCTGCGGAAGTAGCCCGACAGCGCCGGGCGGCCGAATTCGTTGTTGAAGGCCGCGGCGCCCAGCGGGCCGTCGCGCATGATCTCGAAGGCCGGGGCCATGCGCGGGTTCAGCGCGCGAGGCTGCTCCCAGGGCTGCGGCGCACCGGGGATGCGCAGGTGCGACACGGTGAAGCCGGTCAGGCCGGCCTTGGGCTTGCCGCCGCGGCCGGTGGCGCCCTCGTCGCGGATCTCGCCGCCGGCGCCGGTGGAGGCGCCCGGGAAGGGCGAGATCGCCGTCGGGTGGTTGTGGGTCTCGACCTTGATGCAGTACGCGCTGTCGGCGACCGGCTCGGCCACGTACTCGCCGCTGGCGAGGTCGGGGCGGAAGCGGCGGCCCGGGTGGCCTTCGACCACGGCCGCGTTGTCGGCGTAGGCGGTCAGCGTGAACTGCGGCGTCGCGGCGTGCGTCGCCTTGATCATCTTGAACAGCGAGTGCGCCTGTTCCTCGCCGTCGATGGTCCAGCTGGCGTTGAAGATCTTGTGCCGGCAGTGCTCGGAATTCGCCTGCGCGAACATCATCAGCTCGGCGTCCGTCGCCGGACGGCCCAGCTGGGTGTAGGCCTCCTGCAGGTAGGCGATCTCGTCTTCGGAGAGCGCGAGGCCGAGGCGGCCGTTGGCAGCGGGAAGATCGGCCGGCGCGATGTGCTCGACGGCGCCCTTCGCCGGCACGCGGAACAGCGCGGCGGCCTCGTCGATCGAAACGACGATCGACTGCGTCATCGGGTCGTGCAGCACGCGAGCAAGGCGCTTCGCCGTCTCCGCATCGGCCGGCCAGTTCGCGACGTCGATGCGAAGGCCGCGCTCGACGCGGGCGATGGCGTGCCCGGCACCGCGCAGGATCTCGCCGGCCTTGCTGGCCCACGGCGACAGGGTGCCGAGACGCGGCACCACGTAGCGGCTGACCGCTCCGGTCGGCGTCGGCGTGGTGGCGATGCAGCCTTCCAGGATGGCCCCGACCGCCCCGGTGTCGACGGCGGCGCCGTCGCGGGGCTGGATCAGGTAGACGTGGTGGGTGCCCAGCACCTCGACCGCGGGATGGATCGCCTGACACTCGGCCCGGAGGCGTTGCAGGCGGAAGGCGGAAAGGGCCGGAAGGCCCTCGAGCACGATCATGGACCAGCGGTTCCGACGAGGCGGGGCCCGAATTCTAGCAAAGCCCCCTGCCCTGCCCCTCCGGTCCCGGCCGCGCCACCTCGCCCAAAGGGACGAGGCGCCGGCGGGACGGACCTCAGCGCGCGGCGGTGGCGGTCTTCGCGGCGGCCTCGGCGGCCGCGTTGGCCTCGAGGGCAGCCAGCAAGCGCTGCGGCTCGAGATAGCCGCCCAGTTGGGCCCCGTTGGCCGCGAAAACCGCCGGCGTGGCGTTGACACCGACGTCCTGACCGAGGGCGTATTCCGCCGCGACCGGGTTCTCGCAGTTGCCCGGCGGCAACGTCTTGCCGGCCTTGGCGTCGGTCATGGCCTGGCGCGGGTCCGTGGCGCACCACACCGACTCGGCCTTGGCCCAGCCCTCCGAGCCCTCGCCCGCGCGCGGGAAGAACAGGTACTCCACCGCGATGCCGAGCGCGTTGTACTCGGCCACGTGCTGGTGGAGCATCCGGCAATAGCCGCAGTCGATGTCGGTGAACACCGTCACCGTGTACTTCGGGTCGCGCGGCGCGAACACGATGCGCTGCGAGGCCGGGATGGCCTTGAGGCCTTCGACGCGGATGTCGTCCATCGCCGATTCGGCGATGTTGCGGCGCTCCTGCATGTCGATGACCGCGCCATCGATGATGTAGCGGCCGTCATTGCTCACGTAGAACACGCGACCGGCGACCACCGCTTCGGTGAAGCCGGCGATCGGCGCCGGGCGCAGACGACGAAGGGCTGCTTCCGGAAGTGCCCCGGCGATCGTTGCGCGGACCGCGGCTTCCGTGCCCGGGGGCAGTGCCGGGTCGATCTGCGCGGGGACCGACGGCGCCGGCTGGGCGCAGGCCGAGAGGCCGAGGCCAAGCGAGAGGGCAAGAGCGGACAGCGGGGCAAGGCGACGGCGCATGGGCGTTCCAGGAAAAAAGGGGGGCGGCGGACGCCGCGGTGCGATTCAGGCGCCGTATTGAATCACAGCACCCGGGCTCCGACCGTGAGCGCGGTGCCGAGTTCCCGCCCACTCAACCGCGCGGATGGTGGGCGGCGTGCAGGCGCTTCAGGCCCTCGCGGGCGACATGGGTGTAGATCTGCGTGGTCGAAAGGCTGCTGTGCCCGAGCAGCATCTGCACCACGCGCAGGTCGGCGCCGTGGTTCAGCAGGTGGGTCGCGAAGCTGTGCCGGAGGCCGTGCGGCGTGACCTTTGCCGGGTCGATGCCGGCCAGCGCGGCCAAGGCCTTCAGCCGCGCCCAGAACTGCTGGCGCGTCCACGGCTCGCCGTTCATGCCGAGGAAGAGCGCCGTCGGGTTGGCGCGGCGCTCGGTCGCGCCACGCGCCAGCGCGGGCCGGGCCTCGGCGAGGTAGCGCTCCAGCCAGTGCTGCGCTTCGGCCCCGATCGGCACCAGCCGCTCCTTGCCGCCCTTGCCGCGCACGCGCAGCACGCCTTGGCGGAGGTTCACGGCCAAGGTGGGCAGGTCCACCAGTTCGGAAACACGCAAGCCGGTGGCATACAGCAGCTCGAGGAGGGTGCGCTCCGCCAGTCCTGCCGGCGTGCCGAGGTCCGGGGCCCGAATCAGGGCCTCCACCTGCGTCTCCGCCAATGCCTTGGGCAGCGACCGCGGCAGGGCCGGCAGTTCGAGCAAGGCGGTCGGATCGGCCGGGACGCGTTGGTGGCGCAGGGCATCGGCGAAGAACGCGCGGAGCGCGGCCATCAGTCGCGCCGTGCTGCGGGCGGCATAGCCCGCGCCGGCACGCATTTCCAGCAGGGCGAACAGATCGGCGCGCGCCGCGGCGCGAAGGCCGCCACGCCCCCGGGAGGCCAGCCAGCGCGCGGCCAGCACAAGGTCGCCGCGGTAAGCCGCTTGGGTGGCGCGCGCGCTCCCGGTCTCCGCCCAGTGGCGGCGCAGGAAGGCCTCGATGTCGGCGGCGTCCTCGGCCGGGAGTTCCGGCCAGTCGGCGCCGAGCACGCGGCGTTCGGCGGTGGTCATCGGCCGGCGCGGCGCGCGCGCGGCCACGGGGGCTTCGCTCATGACGGCACTCTAGCCGAGGGCGCCGGTATCCTTGCGCGATGACCTTTTCGACCCCGCAGGCCCGGCCTGCCCACATCGGCTGGCGCCTGCTCGCCCTCGTCTACGACTTCTTCCCGGTGTTCGCGGTGGTGCTGGCCTTCGGCGGTGTGGTCACCGCGGTGGCCGCAGCCCTCGGTCACCCGGACCTGAGCGACCTGCCGTGGATGGCGCCGCTGCTCGTGGCCGGCACATGGAGCGTCGCCGGTGCGTACTTCGTACTGAGCTGGTCGCGCGGAGGACAGACGCTGGGCATGCGCCCGTGGCGGCTGAAGGTGGTCGCCCTCGACGGCGCGCCGGCGACGCGTCGTGCGCTGCTGCGTCGCTATGCCTTCGCGACGGTGCCGGCCATCGTCGGCATCGAACTGTTCGCGCTGCTTCCCGGCATCGAGCGCCTGCTGCCGTTCTGGATCGGCGCGGCCATCGCGGCGGCCGGGCCGCTGTGGTCCCTGTTCGACCGCGAGGGCCAGGCGCTTTACGACCGCTTCGCGGGCACGCGTTTCGTTCGCCTCGCCACGCCCTGATCAGCGTCGGCGGATCCACCAGGCGCCGAGCGCGATCAGCAGCAGCACCGGCAACGCGTAGGCCAGCACGATGGGCCACTGGTAGGCCTTCGCGAGATTGACCAGCATCGGCTGGACCAGTCGCGCCACCAGCGCGAAGACGATGCCAATGAACAGCCGCTGCCCGAAGCCACCGCTGCGCTGCTGCCCGAAGGCCACCGGCAGCGCCGCGAACACCAGGGCCAGCGTCGTCAACGGGAAGAACCAGCGGGCCCAATAGGCCTCGAGCAAGACGCCGGCATCGAGGCCGTTGCGCTTCAACTGCTCGATCCGGCCACCCAGCGCCATCGTAGAAAGCAGGTCGGGATGCTGCAGGCTGGCCTCGATGGCGCCGGGACGCAGGGCCGTCGCCCACGATTGGACGTCGAACTGCTCCACCGCCACGCTGCGCGCGCTGAAGGTGGTGCGTTTGACGTCGCGGAGCTGCCAGCCACGGGTCTCGTCGTAATCGGCCTCGCCGGCCTCCTGGATCCAGGCGAGGCGGCCTTGCGGATCGAAGGCGAACACGCGCACCTGGTTGAACACCAGCACGGTCCGGCCCTCGACCACCCGGCGTTCGCCGCCCTGCGCGTTGAACACCTCGCTGCCCTCGCGGGCCCAGACGTTGGCGCCGCCGGCCAGCGTGACCTCGTGCTTCATCGCCGCCAGCTTGAGCGCCTGCGCCTGCTGTTCGGCGCCGGGGATCACGATCTCCATCGCCGCCATCAGCGGCACCACGACGATCGCCACCGCCATCAGGGCCGTCGCACCGATGCGCATCGGCGACAGGCCGGCCGCGCGCAGCGCCACCAGCTCGGATTTCGCGGCGTGCGCTCCCAACGCCAGCACGGTGCCGATCACCGCCGCCATCGGGAAGCTCTCGTAGGCGCGGCGCGGCGTCTGCAGCGCGAGATAGAGCGCGGCATGGCCGAGGCCGTAATCGCCCTTGCCGAGGTCGTCCATCTGGCCGATCAGGGCGCCGAGCACGGCGAAACCAGTGAGCACCCCCCACGTGGCCAGCACGGTCACCAGGACCGAGCGGCCGATGAACCAGCGGTGGACCGGGAGGGCGCTCATGCGCGCACCGCCGGTGCGCGACGCCACAACGGCGGCTCGCCGTCACGCCACACCAGCCAGATCGCGAGCGCCAGTGCCGGCACCAGCAGCCACCACAGCCCCGCCTGGATCGGGATCTGGCCGCTGCCCAGCCACGTGCGCCCGAGGATGAGCAGGTTGCTGCCGAAGACGTAGGCCAGCGTGGCGACAATCATCCGGCCGTAACGCGCCTGCCGCGGCGGGCTGCGCGACAGCGGCAGCGCGAGGAGGGCCAGCACGACCGCGAACAGCGGCACGCCGATGCGGTAGTGGAACTCCGCCCGGGCCCGCGGCGTCGCCGTCGGGCTGATCAGCGCGAGCGTCGGGCGGCCCGCCAGCGGATTGCGGTTCTCGCTCTCCACGTCGGGCAAGCGCACTTCGTTCACCTGGAAGCGCTGCAGGCGGAAATCGCGCTCGCCCGGCTGGCCCTCGGCGCGGAAACCGTCGCGCAGGCGGAGGAAGCGGCCGCCGCGATCGACGAACATCTCGCCTTCCACCGCGGTGATCACGTCGACACGCTCGCCGCGCTGCATCTGCACGAAGAGCCGCTTGAACTCGCGGCCGTCGGGCGAGAGCGAGCCGACGAAGACCACGCCCCGCCCGCCCGGCAATTCCACAAAGCGACCGGCATCGAGGCCGGCGACGAGGAAGCTGCGGTTCGCGTCGGCGACGGCGGCCGTGGCCAGGCGCTCGGCGAGCGGGCCCAGCCAAAGGCTGCACGCCGCGATCACCGTGGCCACCGGCAGCGCGACCAGCAAGACCGGGCCGACCATCTGGCGCGGCCCCTGGCCGAGGGAGAAGAGCACGGCCATCTCGCTGTCGCGGTACAGGCGGCTGATGCCCATCAGCAACCCGATGAACAGGCCGAGCGGCAGCACCAGCGGCAGGTAGGAGACGAGGCGCAAGCCGAGCTGCGAGAACAGCAGCGGCGCCGGCACGCGGCCGCGCGCGATCTCGGAGACAAGGTCGGCGAAGACGCCGCCGAGCCCGACCAGCAGCAGCACGACCACGGTGGCCACGGTGGTCGCGGCCAGCTGTCGCACGAGGTAACGCTGCAGGGTCGTCAAGGCGGTCCTCGCACGGGATCGATTACACTCGCGGCCCCCACGGGGCACCGCCGCACTGGCGGCCAGTGCCTCGGCACCGACCTGTCCTTCCGGCGATGCCGGCAAGGCGCTGCATTCTACGGAAACTCCCCGATGGCACTCGAATTCGACCTGAACCTCTCCGCCGCCCCGTCGGTGGCCACCGACGCCGTCATCGTCGGCATCCACGCCGATGGGCGCCTGAGCGCCAGCGCCGCGGCCATCGACGCCGCCAGCGGCGGTCGCCTCACGGCGCTTCACGCCCGCGGCGACCTGCCGGGCAAGGCCGGCCGCACCACCCTGCTCACCGACCTGCCGGGCGTCGCCGCGCCGCGCGTGCTGGTGGTGGGCGCCGGTGAGGCCGGCAAGCTCAACGCCGCCGGCTACCAGAAGCTGATCGGCGACGCGCTGCGCGCCGTGAAGGCCACTCCGGCCAAGCGTGCGCTGCTCACCCTCAACGAACTCGCCATCGAGGGCCGCGACGCCGGCTTCGCCATCGAGCAGGCCGTGGCCTGCGCCGACCACGCGGCCTACCGTTACACCGCCACGCGCAAGGCCGGCCCGGCGCCGGACCTCGTGGCCCTGTCGATCAGCGGCGACGACGCCGCGGCGCTTGAGCGTGGCAAGGCGATTGCTGCGGGCACCGAACTGGCCCGCGAGCTCGGCCACCTGCCGCCGAACATCTGCAACCCGGCCTATCTCGCCGAAACCGCCCGCAAGATCGCCGCGGAAAACGAGGGCGTGCAGGTCGAGGTGCTCGAGGAAGCCGAGCTCGAGGCCCTCGGCATGGGCTCGCTGCTGGCCGTCGGCCGCGGTTCGCACAACCGCCCGAAGGTCATCGTGCTGAAGTGGAGCGGCGGCGGCGACGCCAAGCCGCACGTGCTGGTCGGCAAAGGCATCACCTTCGACACCGGCGGCATCAACCTGAAGGTGCAGGGCGGCATCGAAGAGATGAAGTTCGACATGCTCGGCGCCGCCAGCGTGTTGGGCAGCTTCCTCACCGCTGCGAAGCTCAAGCTGCCCATCAACGTGATCGCGATCGCCGCGGCGGTCGAGAACATGCCGGACGGCAACGCCTACCGCCCGTCCGACGTGCTCACCTCGATGAGCGGCAAGACCATCGAGGTCGGCAACACCGACGCCGAGGGTCGCCTGATCCTGTGTGACGCTTTGACCTACGCGCAGCGTTTCGAGCCGAAGGCCCTCGTCGACGTGGCCACGCTGACCGGCGCGGTGATCATCGCGCTGGGCAAGCACGCCACCGGCCTGATGTCGCACCACGACGACCTCGCGGCCGAACTGCTGGCCGCCGGCGAGTACGCGCACGACCGCGCCTGGCGCCTGCCGATCTGGGACGACTACCAGTCGCAGCTCGATTCGATCTACGCCGACGTCTACAACATCGGCGGCAAGGCGGCCGGCTCGATCACCGCGGCCTGCTTCCTCGCGCGCTTCGCCGAAGGCCAGCGCTGGGCGCACCTCGACATCGCCGGCTCCTCGTCGGACGAAGGCCGCAAGGGCATGGCCACGGGCCGCCCGGTGGGCCTGCTGACGCGCTGGCTGATCGACCAGGCGAAGTGAGCCGGGCCGACTTCTACCTGATCGACAAGCCTCGCTTCCGCGAGCAGCCCCTGCTGCTCGCCTGTGAACTCGCCAAGCGCTGCCACGGCACCGGCAAGCCCACGCTGGTGCTTTGCGCCACGCCGCAGCAGGCGGAAGAACTCGACGACCTGCTGTGGTCGTTCGAGGAGGACAGCTTCATCGAGCACCAGATCGCCGGGCTCGACGAAGACGATGCCGACGTGCCCGTGCTGATCGTGCCCCCGGGCATCGACGCAGCGATGCGGGCGATGGTGATCAACCTCCGGGCCGAAACGGTGCCCGAAGGCTTCGAGCGCGTGCTGGAGGTGGTGCCTGCCGACCCGGCCGCGCGCGAGCCGCTGCGCGAGCGCTGGAAGCAGTACCAAGCCCGCGGCTTGGCGCTCAACAAACACGACATGTGAGGGGCGGGCCTCAGCCCGCCATCCAGGCCTCGATCGCGTCGGCATCCTTCGGCACCGCACCGGTCAGCACCTCGCCGCCCTCGTCGGTGATCCGCACTTCGTCTTCGATGCGGATGCCGATGGCGCGCCATTTGGCCGGCACCTTCGCGTCGGGCGCGATGTAGAGGCCGGGCTCCACCGTGAACACCATGCCGGGCTCGAGCAAGCGCGACTCGCCCGCCACCTTGTAGTCGCCGACGTCGTGAACGTCGAGGCCGATCCAGTGCCCGGTCTTGTGCATGTAGAAGGCCTTGTAGGCCTCGCTTTCCAAGGCTTTCTTCAACGTGCCCTTGAGCAGCCCCAGCGAGAGGAGGCCCTCGGTGAGCACTTCGACGGCCGCGTCGTGCACGGCCGCGTACGGGCGGCCCGGCAGAGCCTGCGCGATTGCCGCGGCCTGCGCCGCGAGCACCAGGTCGTAAAGCGCACGCTGCTCCTTCGAGTAGCGGCCGTTGACCGGCCAGGTGCGGGTGATGTCGCTGGCATAGCCGCGGAACTCCGCGCCGGCGTCACAGAGCAGCAGGTCGCCGTCGCGCAGCGCGCCGTTGTTGGCGATGTAGTGCAGCACGCAACCGTTCGGGCCCGCACCGACGATGGGGCTGTAGGCCGGCACGCAATCATGCGCACGCCACACCGCCCACAGCGCCGCCTCCACTTCGAACTCGCGCCCTCCGGCGCGGGTCGCGCGCATCGCGGCCTTCTGCGCTTCCGCGGCCACCACGGCGGCGAAGCGCATCTGCTTCAGTTCGGCCGGCGACTTGAACAGCCGCAGTTCGTGCAGCAGGTGGCCCAGTTCGAGGAACTCGTGCGGCGACTGCGCGCCCTGCCGTGCCTGCGCGCGGACGCGGTTCACCCAGCCGATCAGCTTGAGGTCGAAATCGGTGTCGCGGCCGAAGTGGTAGTAGACGCGCGAGCGACCTTCGAGCAGGCCCGGCAGGATCTCGTCGATGTCGTCGATGGGGTAGGCGTCGTCGATGCCGTAGGCCGAGACGGCGCCTTCCGGGCCAGCGCGTGGGCCGTCCCACAGCTCCCGCTCCGGATGGCGCTCGCGGCAGAACAGCAGGGTCTCGCCATGGGCGCGGCCCGGCACCAGCACCAGGACGGCCTCCGGCTCCGGGAAGCCGGTGAGGTAGGAGAAATCGGAATCCTGCCGGTAGGGATGGTGCGTGTCGTGGCTGCGGATGCGCTCCGGCGCGGCCGGCAGGATCAGGATGGCGTCGTCCTGCGCCATCTGCAGCAGGGCGCGGCGGCGGCGCTGGTATTCGCCCTTCGCGACCTCGGCCGGGGCCTTCGCTGCCGCCATCAGTGCAGGCGCTTGCGATCGCCGGCGGCGGCGAGGCAGTCGCCGTGGATCAGCAGGGCCGCCACGCGGACGAACTCCTCGAGCTCCACCAGGGCTTCCTCGTCGGCCTCCGGATCGTCGTAGCTGACGTCGGATTCCGCGATGCGGGCGACGTCACCCAAGGCTTCGCGGGCTTCCTCGCCCAGCTTCGGCTCGATGCCGGCCAAGCCGACACCTCCGAGGAAGCCGCGGCACCAGGACACCAGCGCTTCGCCACGTTCGGCCACCGGCGCATCGTCGTCCGGGAGCAGCAGTTCTAGGCCGAAATCGGTCTCGCCGAGCTGCTCGATGGTGGCGGCGTCGAGCCGCCCCAGCGCCGAGGAGGCCGGCGGCAGCGGCACCGTGTCGTCGCCCATCGCCTCGGCGAGCCAGTTGGCCCGGTGGGGATGGCCGCAGCGGAGGGCGCAGAGCGAACCGTGCAGTTCGGACGCATCGACCGACAGGGCCAGAGCGACGATCTGCTCGGCCACCGCGGCATAAGGGGGCAGGGAATCGGACATTTCACGCCGTCGAATTCGATGGCGCCAGTCTATCAGCGGCCCGTCGCCCTTGGTGCCTGTGCGCACCCTGCGTACACTGCCGTTCCTGCCGGCGACTCCGAGGCGACCACCCGCAATGCCTGCTGCCCCTCTCGCAGCCGAAGCCTGGTTCCTGGTGGTCGTACTGGGCGTGGCCCTGCTGGGACTGCTGGTCGCGTGGGCCCGGTCGAAGCGCAGGCGCGATGTGGAGGACGACCAGCATCTCGGGCAGTTCCGCCGCCTGAAGCAGCAGCTCGATCTCGTTCTCTCCACCTCCGGCGACGTGTTCTGGGAACTCGACGTGCGCACCGGCGTCCTCGCGCGCCAGGGCATCCAGCGCCTGGCCGGCGCGTCCGCGCCGGACCACATGCCACTGGCGAAATGGCGCGAGGAGGCGGTCCATCCCGACGACGTGGAACGCCTGCGCCGCCTCGTCGAGCGCCACGTGAACGGCGAGACGGAGACCTTCGAATCCGAGCACCGCATCCGCCACGAGGACGGCGGCTGGCGCTGGGTGCGCGCCCGCGGCAAGGTCACCGACCGCGACGCCAGCGGCAAGGCGGTGAAGCTGGGCGGCACCACCCGCGACATCCAGGAACTGCGCAGCGCCGAGCGCGAGACGCGCGTGGCCTACGAGGTGTTCCGCAGCATGAGCGAGGCGGTCTCGGTGATCGACCTCGACTTCACCTTCGTCGCCGTGAACCCCGCGTTCTCGCGGATCACGGGCTACAGCGAGGGTGACGTTCTCGGCCTGCCCTCCAACCTGCTCGACTCGTCCCAGCACAGCGCGGAGTTCTACCAGCGCGTCCGCAGCATCGTCGTCCGCAGCGGCCACTGGAGCGGCGAGATGTGGCAGCGCCGCAAGGACGGCGGGGAGTTCCTGAGCTGGATCGAGCTCTCCGAAGTCACCGACGCCAACCAGCAGCGCACCCACTTCGTCGCCGTCGTCAACGACATCACGCAAAAGAAGCGCGCCGAGCAGGAACTGCGCTACCTCGCCAACTACGACACGCTCACCGGCCTGCCGAACCGCACGCTGCTTTCCGAACGCCTGTCCCGCGCCATCATCCGCGCGCGCCGGCAGGAAAGCCGTGTGGCCGTGCTGTTCATCGACCTCGACCACTTCAAGGACATCAACGATTCGCTGGGCCACGCGGCCGGCGACCGGCTCCTGAAGGCCGCGGCCGCGCGCCTGCAGTCCGCCGTCGGCCCCACCGACACGGTGGCCAGGCTCGGCGGCGACGAATTCACGATCATCGTCGAGGACCTGGACAGCATCGATTCGGCCGGGCGCCTCGCCCGCGAACTGCTCGCGGCCTTCAGCCTGCCGCTGGAGGTCGACGAGCGGCACAACGTCAGCATCACGCCCTCCATCGGCATCAGCCTGTACCCCGACCACGCGATGGTGCCGACCGACCTGCTGAAGTACGCCGACACGGCGATGTACCAGGCGAAATCCGTGGGGCGGAATACCTTCGAGGTGTACGACGAGGCCATGGACGCGGAGGCGCGCCGGCGCGCCACCCTCCTCGCCGCCCTGCGCCGCGCGCTCGCGCAGGACGAGTTCCGCCTCGTCTTCCAGCCGCGCCTCAGCCTGCGCAGCGATCGCATCGTCGGCGTCGAAGCCCTGCTCC
>NZ_JBILJW010000057.1:0-14259 GCF_044377035.1 Silanimonas sp. | reverse complement strand
GGGGGGATGTCGCGCGCCGGCAGCACGCAAAGTGGGGGAAGCGGGGCGCCGGCTGGATTGAAGTTTTTCAGGAACGCCCGGTGAACGTCAACACTTTCGATCACTTGTTCGTCGAGTTTCGGCGAGCGGATCCAACAAATACAAGAACATTCAACGTCGTTTGACGAAGATGCTCGACTGGCGCGCACGCAAAAAGAAACCCCGGCCTGGGCCGGGGTTTCTGATGACACTGACGATGCTCGCGGACGCTTACTCGGCGTCGACGGCCTCGGTGGCACGCGGGCGATCCACCAGCTCGACGTAAGCCATCGGGGCGTTGTCGCCCGGACGGAAGCCGCACTTCAGGATGCGCAGGTAGCCGCCCGGACGCGCCTGGTAGCGCGGACCGAGCTCGACGAACAGCTTACCCACCGCTTCCTTGTCGCGCAGGCGCGAGAAGGCGAGACGACGGTTGGCGACGCCATCCGTCTTGGCCATCGTGATGAGCGGCTCGGCGATGCGACGCAGCTCCTTGGCCTTCGGCAGGGTGGTACGGATCAGCTCGTGCTTGAACAGCGACGAAGCCATGTTGCGGAACATCGCTTCGCGATGCGCGCTGGTGCGGCTGAACTTGCGGCCGGCGTTGAGGTGACGCATGGGTTAGGTTCCTTATCGATCGTGGGCCTTAGCCCATCATCACGCCCTGGGTGAGACCGGCCGGCGGCCAGTTCTCGAGCTTCATGCCGAGGGCGAGGCCGCGCTGTGCCAGCACTTCCTTGATCTCGGTGAGCGACTTCTTGCCCAGGTTCGGGGTCTTCAGCAGCTCCACTTCCGTGCGCTGGATCAGATCACCGATGTAGTAGATGTTCTCGGCCTTGAGGCAGTTGGCCGAACGGACGGTCAGCTCGAGATCGTCGATCGGACGCAGCAGGGTCGGATCGACACCACCGGTCGCGCTCTTGCTCGAAGCCGGACCGCGGACGATGAAGTCGCCGAACACCGACAGCTGGTCCGTGAGGATGCTGGCGGCGGTGCGGATGGCTTCTTCCGAATCGATCGTGCCGTTGGTCTCGATGTCGAGGACGAGCTTGTCGAGGTCGGTACGCTGCTCGACGCGGGCCGCTTCCACGGCATACGCAACGCGACGAACCGGGGCGAAGCTGGCGTCCAGCATGAGGCGGCCGATCGCACGGGACTCTTCGTCCGGGCGACGACGCGCCGCAGCCGGCTGGTAGCCGAAGCCGCGCTCGATCTTGAGGCGCATGTTCAGCGCCGTTTCCTTCGTCAGCGTGCAGATCACGTGCTCGCCGTTGAGGATCTCGACGTTGTGGTCGGTCTTGATGTCCGCGGCGGTGACGACGCCCGGGCCCTTCTTCTGAAGGGTGAGCATCGTCGACTCGACGTTGTGCATACGGATCGCCACGTCCTTGAGGTTCAGCAGGACGTCGAGGACGTCCTCCTGAAGGCCTTCAAGCGTGGTGTATTCGTGCAGCACGCCATCGATTTCCACCTCGGTGATGGCGCAACCCGGGATCGAGGACAGCAGCACGCGACGCAGCGCGTTGCCGATGGTGTGGCCGTAACCACGCTCCAGCGGCTCGATGACGACGCGGGCGCGGGTCGTCGACAGGCGCTCGATCTGCGGTCCCTTGGGACGCAGCATCTGGATGGCATTTACCGTCATGGGCGGCGTTCTCCGGAGAATTACTTCGAGTACAGCTCGACGATCAGCGCTTCGTTGATGTCAGCCGGCAGGTCGGCGCGATCAGGCACAGCCTTGAAGGTGCCGGAGAACTTGTTGGCGTCGACCGTGCACCACGACGGCACGAGGTCCATCTGCTGCGACTGGGCCACGGCTTCCTTGACGCGCAGCTGGGCAGCCGCCTTCTCGGTGAGCGTGATCTGGTCGCCGACGCGGACCTGGTACGACGGCAGGTTCACCGACTTGCCGTTGACCAGCACGCCACGGTGCGAGACCAGCTGGCGGGCCTGCGGACGGGTGACGGCGAAGCCCATGCGGTAGACGACATTGTCGAGACGCTGCTCAAGCATCTGCAGCAGGTTCTCGCCGGTGTTGCCCTTCCGGTTGGCGGCCTTCTTGTAGTAGTTGCGGAACTGGCGCTCCAGCAGGCCGTAGATACGCTTGACCTTCTGCTTCTCGCGAAGCTGGGTGGCGTAATCCGACAGCTTGCCCTTCTTGGCGACGGGGCCGTGCACGCCGGGCTTCTGCTCGAGCTTGCACTTGCTGTCCAGCGCGCGGGCCGGGGACTTGAGGCTGAGGTCGGCGCCTTCGCGGCGCGCGAGCTTACAGGTGGGACCGATATAACGAGCCATGTGATTTTCCCCTTGCCCTTAGACGCGACGCTTCTTGGGCGGACGGCAGCCGTTGTGCGGAATCGGCGTGACGTCGATGATGTTCGTGACCTTGTAGCCGACGTTGTTCAACGCGCGGACGGCCGATTCGCGACCCGGACCCGGGCCCTTCACGTGCACTTCGAGCGTCTTCAGGCCGTAGTCGAGCGCAGCCTTGCCGGCCTTCTCGGCGGCAACCTGCGCCGCGAACGGCGTCGACTTACGCGAGCCGCGGAAGCCAGCGCCACCCGAGGTGGCCCAGCTCAGGGTGTTGCCCTGGCGGTCGGTGATCGTGATGATCGTATTGTTGAAGGAGGCCTGCACGTGCGCCACACCATCGGTGACGACGCGCTTGATCTTCTTCTTGGTCTTGCTGGCAGCTGCCGGCTTATTCATTTTGGCTGATCCTTACTTCTTGATCGCCTTGCGCGGACCCTTGCGGGTACGGGCATTCGTGCGGGTGCGCTGGCCGCGGAGCGGCAGGCCACGACGGTGACGGACGCCGCGGTAGCAACCGAGGTCCATCAGGCGCTTGATCGACATGCCGACTTCGCGACGCAGGTCGCCTTCGACGGTGTACTTACCGATCTCGGCGCGCAGGCGCTCGATTTCCGGCTCGGACAGTTCACGGATCTTGCTATGCGGGTTCACACCCGCGGCCGTGCAGACCAGGCGCGAGCGCGTACGCCCGATCCCGAAAATGCTCTGAAGGCCCACCCAGACATGCTTCTGGACAGGCAGGTTCACACCCGCAATACGCGCCATGACGCGATCTCCACTGGTTTTGTCGCCGACTAGCGGCGCAAGGAATCGAAAAGTTTACACTGGCTCGGGGTTCAAATGAAGCCCGTCCCCTGAACAGGGACGAACCCGGCATGGGGAGTGTGCCCATGCTCCGGCGACAAACCGGGGTTGGCGACAAGGCCCTAAGGCCCCCTCGCCGCCCGCGCTACTCTTGCGCGGGCCCGCCTCGATTCATCCGCGCGCCAAGCCGCCGCGCGGACCGCCCTTCAAATTGGCCTTCTTCAGAAGGCTGTCGTACTGGTGCGAATAGAGGTGCGCCTGCACCTGCGCCGTGAAGTCCATGACCACCACGACGACGATCAGCAGCGACGTGCCGCCGAAATAGAACGGAACCTGCCACGTCGCGCGGAGCACTTCCGGCAGCAGGCAGACCGCGACCAGATAGAGCGCGCCGATCATGGTCAAACGGGTCAACACGCCATCGATGTAGTCGCCAGTCGCACGCCCCGGACGGATACCCGGAACGAGTGCGCCCGACTTCTTCAGGTTGTCGGCGGTTTCCTGGCTGTTGAACACCAGCGCCGTGTAGAAGAACGCAAAGCCGATGATCAGGCCCGCGAACAGAAGCATGTGCAGCGGCTCGTTCGGCGCCAGCGCCGTCGCGACCTTCTGCAAGGCGAGCGTGACCTGGGCCTGCCAGCCGGCGTCGGTCGCCGCGGCGGCGGCTTCCGCCGCGCCGGATCCACCCGTCCACGCCGTGATGGTGGCCGGCAGCATGATGAGGCTCGAGGCGAAGATCGGCGGGATCACGCCAGCCATGTTGAGCTTCAGCGGCAGGTGCGAGCTCTGGTTGTTGTAGCCCTGGCGCGCGCCCTGCTTGCGGGCGTAGTGCACGGTGATCCGGCGCTGGCCGCGCTCCATGAACACCACGAAGTAGACGACGCCCAGCACGAGGACGGCGATCACGAGGATGGCCGGCCAGCTGATCTCGCCCGCATTCACCTGCCGCATGGTGTCGATCAGCGCGCCCGGAAGGCCCGCGACGATGCCCGCGAAGATGATCAGCGAGATGCCGTTGCCGATGCCGCGCTCGGTGATCTGCTCGCCCAGCCACATCAGGAACATGGTTCCGGCCGTCAGCGAAACCACCGCAGTGAACACGAAACCCATGCCCGGGCTGTACACGACCGGCTGGCCGCCGGCAGCCGCCGAGCCCTGCAGGGCCGTGGCAATGCTGCCCGCCTGCACGATGGCGAGGAAGACGGCGCCGTAACGCGAGTACTGCGTCAGCTTACGACGGCCCGACTCGCCTTCTTTCTTCAGCGCCTTCCACGGCTCGTACACCTGTCCGAGCAGCTGGACGATGATCGACGCCGAAATGTACGGGATCACGTTCAGCGCAAAGATGCTGAAACGCGACAGGGCGCCACCGGAGAACATGTTGAACATGTCCACGATGCCGCCCTGATTCTCGAACAGGGCCAACATGGCTTCCGGGTTGACCCCCGGGACGGGAATGAAACTCCCGACCCGGTAGACGATCAACGCGAGAAGCACGAACAGCAGGCGGTCCTTCAGTTCTTTGAACCTACCGAGTCCACCCATCATCGTCGCCGCGTTCGAGGCCAAGCGATTACTCCACCGAGCCGCCGGCGGCTTCGATCGCCGCCTTCGCACCTGCCGTAACCAGCAGGCCCTTGATGGTGAGCTTCTTGGTCAGCTCGCCCTTCTTGACGACCTTCACCTTCTTGGCGTCGCCCGAGACCAGCTTGGCGGCGCGCAGGACGACGATGTCGATGACGTCAGCGTCGAGCATGGCCAGCTGATACAGCAGGACCTCGGCCGACTCGTGCGACATCTTGGAGCGGAAACCGATCTTCGGCAGACGGCGCTGCATCGGCATCTGACCGCCTTCGAAGCCCGGCTTGATCTTGCCCTTACCGGCGCGAGCGAACGAACCCTTGTGGCCGCGGCCGCAGGTCTTGCCGAGGCCCGAACCGATGCCGCGACCAACGCGGGTGCGCTCCTTGCGGGCGCCTTCGGCGTGAGTGATGGTGTTGAGACGCATGGGATTCTCCTTAAGCCTCGACGCGGACGAGGTAGTGGAGCTGGTTGATCAGACCGCGGACCTGCGGCGAATCGATCAGCTCACGGACATCGTTCAGCTTGTTCAGGCCGAGCGCACGCACCGAGAGGCGGTGGCGCTGCTGGGTGCCACGGAGGCCGCGCACCAGGCGGACCTTGACGGTCTTGTTAGCCATGGAGGATCTCCTCGAGCTTCTTGCCACGCTTGGCCGCGATCTTGGCCGGCGAGTGCATCATCGACAGACCGCGCACGGTGGCACGGACCAGGTTGATCGGGTTACGCGAACCGGTGGCCTTCGCCAGCACGTTCTTGACGCCGACCGCTTCCAGCACGGCACGCATGGCGCCGCCGGCGATCACGCCCGTACCTTCCGACGCCGGCTGCATGTAGACCGCCGCCGCGCCATGGTTGGCCTTGACGGGGTGCCACAGGGTGCCATCGTTCAGGTCGACGTTGACCATCGCCTTGCGGGCGTATTCCATCGACTTCTGGATGGCAACCGGGACTTCCTTCGCCTTGCCGTAGCCGAAGCCGATCTTGCCGGCGCCGTCGCCGACGACCGTCAGCGCGGTGAAGGTGAACTGGCGACCGCCCTTGACGGTCTTGCTGACGCGGTTGACCGCGATCAGCTTCTCGATCATGCCGTCGTCTGCGCCTTCGCGGTCGCGACGATCGCGGCTTTCATTGCTGCTCATGATGGACTCTCGTAATGAGGAAAATTACGGCTTTGCGCCGCTTATAGTTGTTTGAGGCGCGGAATCCACCCCGCGCCTGGGTGCATCGATGACGCTTAGAACTGCAGGCCGCCTTCGCGGGCCGCATCGGCGAGCGCCTTGATGCGGCCGTGGTAGCGGTAGCCAGAACGATCGAAAGCGACGGCCTCGATGCCGGCGGCCTTCGCCTTGGCGGCGATGGCGGCACCGACCTTGGCGGCGGCTTCGAGGTTCTTGCTGCCCTTCAGGCCCGACTTGACGTCGGCTTCGAGGGTCGAAGCGGCCGCGAGGACCTTCGAGCCGTCAGCCGTGAAGATCTGGGCGTAAAGGTGTTGACCGGTGCGCAGGACCGACAGGCGGGCGATGCCCAGCGTGCGGATGTGCCGGCGCGTCGACTTGGCGCGACGCAGGCGGGCGATTTTCTTTTCCATGACTGGATACCTTCTGGAAGCTGAAGACCCTTAGGCCTTCTTGGCTTCCTTGATGATGACGTTCTCGCCCGAGTAACGGACGCCCTTGCCCTTATACGGTTCCGGCGAACGGAACGCGCGGATCTTGGCCGCGACCTGGCCCACCAGCTGCGCATCGGCGCCGGCGATCAGGATCTCCGTCTGCGTCGGCGTGGTGATGGTGATGCCTTCCGGGGTGATGAACACGACCGGGTGCGAGAAACCGAGCGACAGGCTCAGGTCCTTGCCCTGCATCGCGGCACGGTAACCGACGCCGACGAGCTCCAGCTTGCGCTGGAAGCCTTCGGAAACGCCCTTCACCATGTTCGAAAGGATGGCGCGCGCGGTGCCGGCCATCGGGATGGCGTCGGCGTTCGCCGCGACCATCGTGACCACACCATTTTCATTCTTCAGGTCCACGCCCTGCGGCTTGGCCAGAGTCAGGGTGCCCTTCGGGCCCTTGACGCTGAACTGCTCAGCGGTGGAGGTGATTTCAACGCCCTTCGGGAGGGCGATCGGCTTCTTGGCGACGCGGGACATGGTCAGTTCTCCTGCATCAGGCCACGAGGCACAGGACTTCGCCGCCCACGCCCTGCTGGCGTGCGTCGCGGTCCGTCATGATGCCCTTGGACGTCGAGATGATCGACACGCCGAGGCCGCCGAGGACCTTCGGGAGCGCGTCCTTGCCGCGGTACTGGCGGAGGCCCGAACGCGAGAAGCGCTCGAGGCGCTCGATGACCGGCTTGCCTTCGAAGTACTTCAGAACGATTTCGAGTTCCGGCTTCTTGGCGTCGCCGATCTGGCGCACGTCGAGGATGTAGCCTTCGGCCTTCAGGACGTTGGCAAGGGACAGCTTGATCTTGGACGACGGCATCTTCACCGTGGTCTTGCGGACAGCCAGCGCGTTCTTGATGCGCACCAGCATGTCAGCGATGGGATCAGTCATGCTCATGGAGAGTTCCTTATGAGTAGCACCGATATCCGCTTTCGCGAACAGGTTCAGTGGAAAAACCCGGCCGTCTCCGGCCGGGTGGGTTCAGCAAGCCGCCTAGGATAGCAGCTTTTTGTCTTACCAGCTCGCCTTGCGGAGGCCGGGGACGTCGCCACGCATGGTGGCTTCGCGGAGCTTGTTGCGGCCGAGGCCGAACTTGCGGTAAACGCCGCGCGAACGGCCCGACAGCTCGCAGCGATTGCGCTGGCGGCACTCCGAGGAGTCGCGCGGCAGCTTCGCGAGCTTGTTGACGGCGTCGATCTTCTCTTCGTAGCCGGTCGCCGGGTTGGCGATCAGCTTCTTGAGCTCGGCGCGCTTGGCGGCGTAACGCTTGGCAAGCTTCTCGCGCTTGACCTCGCGGTTCACCATGCTGGTCTTGGCCATGATTGGATCCTAAAGGTCAGTTGCGGAACGGGAAGTTGAAGGCAGCGAGCAGGGCCTTGGCCTCGGCGTCGGTCTTCGCGGTCGTGGTGATCGCGATGTCCATGCCGCGCAGGGCGTCGACCTGGTCGAAGTTGATCTCCGGGAAGATGATCTGCTCCTTCAGGCCCATGTTGTAGTTGCCACGGCCGTCGAACGCGCGACCCGACACGCCGCGGAAGTCGCGGACGCGCGGCAGGGCGACGCTGATCAGGCGGTCGAGGAACTCATACATCTTGGCGCGACGCAGGGTCACCTTGGTGCCGATCGGCCAGCCTTCGCGGATCTTGAAGCTGGCGACCGAGACGCGGGCCTTGGTCGTCACCGGCTTCTGGCCGGTGATCGTGGCCAGGTCGGCCACGGCGTTCTCGAGGATCTTCTTGTTGCCGACCGCCTCGCCCACGCCCATGTTCAGCGTGATCTTGGTGATCTTCGGCACCTGCATCGGATTCGTGTAGCCGAACTCTTTCATGAGCTTCGGCACCACGGTGTCCTTGTAGATTTTTTCAAGCCGGGTGTTCATCGTGGCATTCCTCAGGCGTCGATCGCCTCACCGCTCGAGCGGAACACACGCACTTTGCGTCCATCCTCGAGCACCTTGAAGCCAACGCGGTCGCCCTTGCCCGTTGCCGGGTTGAACAGCATCACGTTGGAGATATGGATCGGGGCTTCGCGCTCGACGATGCCGCCGGCCTGGCCGGCCTGCGGATTCGCCTTGGTGTGGCGCTTCACCACGTTGATGTTGGCGACGATGACGCGATCACCGGCAACGCGGGTGATTTCGCCCTTCTTGCCCTTGTCCTTGCCGGTGATGACGACGATCTGGTCGCCCTTGCGGATACGGTTCATGGTTTCGTCTCCGGCTTACAGCACTTCAGGCGCCAGGGACACGATCTTCATGAACTTCTCATTGCGGAGTTCACGGGTCACGGGTCCGAAGATGCGGGTGCCGATCGGCTCTTCTTTGTTGTTCAGCAGCACGGCGGCGTTCGCGTCGAAGCGGATCAGCGAGCCATCGGCGCGGCGCACGCCCTTGCGGGTGCGCACGACGACGGCGTTGTAGACCTCGCCCTTCTTGACCTTGCCGCGCGGGATCGCGTCTTTCACGGTGACCTTGATGATGTCGCCGATGTGGGCATAGCGGCGCTTGGAACCTCCAAGCACCTTGATGCACATCAGTTCCTTGGCACCGGAGTTATCGGCGACTTCGAGGTAGCTCTGCGTCTGGATCATGGCTCAGGCTCCTCTTACTCGGCCGACTTCGAGACGATCTCGACGACGCGCCAGTTCTTGGTCTTCGACATCGGGGCGCATTCGGTCACGCGGACGACGTCGCCTTCGTTGCAGGCATTGGCTTCGTCGTGGGCGTGGAGCTTCGTCGAACGGCGGATGTACTTGCCGTACAGCGGATGCTTGACCTGGCGCTCGACCAGGATCGTGACCGTCTTGTTCATCTTGTTGCTGACGACGCGGCCTTCGACCGTGCGCAGCGGGGTGGCGTTATCGCTCATGGCCTGTCCCTTAATTCTTCTGGGTCAGCAGCGTGTTGACGCGCGCGATTTCGCGGCGGACACGGCTGATCTCGTGGGTCTTCGCCAGCTGGTTCGTCGTCTTCTGCATGCGCAGAGAGAACTGCTCCTTGCGGAGCACCAGCAGGTGGGCCTTCAGCTCTTCGGCCGACTTCTGACGCAGTTCCTGGAGTTCCATTAGCGCACCGTCCGGGTCACGAAAGTGGTCTTGACGGAGAGCTTGGCGGCGGCGAGGCGCATCGCTTCGCGAGCCTGGTCCTCCGGGATGCCTTCCATCTCGTAGAGCATCCGGCCGGGCTGGATCTGGGCGACCCAGTACTCGACGTTACCCTTACCGGCGCCCATTCGGACTTCGATCGGCTTCTGGGTGATCGGCTTGTCCGGGAACACGCGGATCCAGAGCTTGCCGCCGCGCTTCACGTAGCGGCTGATCGTGCGGCGGGCCGACTCGATCTGGCGGGCCGTGAGGCGGCCGTGTTCGGTGGCCTTCAGACCGTACTCGCCGAAGCTGACGGCATTGGCCGACCAGCTCAGGCCCTCGTTACGGCCCTTGAACTGCTTGCGATATTTAGTTCGCTTGGGTTGCAACATGGCTCGTTACCTCACTTGGCCTGACCACGCGACGGACGTTCCGCGCGCTCTTCGGTCTTTTCCTGGCCGACTTGCGAGAAGTCGAAGATTTCGCCCTTGTAGACCCACGTCTTGACGCCGATGACGCCAAAGGTGGTGCGGGCTTCGGCGAAGCCGTAGTCGACGTCGGCGCGCAGGGTGTGCAGCGGCACGCGACCTTCGCGGTACCACTCCGAACGCGCGATCTCGGCGCCGTTGAGGCGGCCGGCGACGTTGACCTTGATGCCGAGCGCGCCGAGGCGCATCGCATTGCTCACCGCGCGCTTCATGGCGCGGCGGAACATGATGCGGCGCTCCAGCTGCTGGGCGATCGACTCGGCGACCAGCTGGGCATCGAGTTCCGGCTTGCGGACTTCGGAGACATTGATGTGCGCCGGGACGCCCATGATGTCCGAAACCTGCTTGCGCAGCTTCTCGATGTCCTCGCCGCGCTTGCCGATCACGACGCCCGGACGGGCGGTGTGGATCGTCACGCGCGCCGACTTGCTCGGACGCTCGATCAGGATCTTGGAGATGCCGGCCTGCGCCAGCTTCTCGCGAAGCATCTGGCGAACCTTCAGGTCGGCGGCGAGGTAGCCGGCGAATTCCTTCTTGTTCGCGTACCACTTGGAGTTCCAGTCTTTGGCGATGCCAAGACGGATACCGGTCGGATGAACTTTGTGACCCATAATCTCGTCCTTACGCCTTCTTGCCGGAGCCCACGACCACAGTGATGTGGCTGGTGCGCTTGAGGATGCGGGTACCACGGCCCTTCGCGCGGGCGCCGAAGCGCTTCAGCACCGGACCCTCGTCGATCATGATCGTGGCGACCTTCAGTTCGTCGACATCGGCGCCGAGGTTGTTCTCGGCGTTCGAAGCCGCCGAGTAGACGACCTTGCGGATGATGCCGGCGGCCTTCTTGTCGCTGAACTGCAACAGCGCCAGAGCGCGGGCGACCGAGAGACCACGGACCTGGTCGGCGACCAGGCGGGCCTTCTGCGGGGAGATGCGCGTCGAGCGCAGGATGGCTTTCGCTTCCATGGTCATCTCCTTACTTGCCCGACTTCTTGTCGCCGCCGTGACCCTTGAAGGTCCGGGTCAGCGCGAATTCGCCGAGCTTGTGGCCGATCATGTTCTCGTTGACCAGGACCGGGATGTGCGCCTTGCCGTTGTGCACGGCAATGGTCAGGCCGATCATTTCCGGCAGGATCATCGAACGACGCGACCAGGTCTTGATCGGCTTCTTGCTGTTGGCCGCTGAAGCGACTTCCACCTTCTTGGCGAGGTGGTGGTCGACGAACGGGCCCTTCTTGAGTGAACGTGGCATGGCCGATTAACCCCTACGATCGCGCACGATGAACTTGTCGGTGCGCTTGTTCTTACGCGTCTTGTAACCCTTCGACGGCTGGCCCCAGGGGCTGACCGGATGCGGGTTGCCCTGGCCGGCCTTCGCCTCACCACCGCCGTGCGGATGGTCGACCGGGTTCATCGCGGCGCCGCGGACGGTCGGCTTGATGCCGCGCCAGCGGGAGGCACCGGCCTTGCCCAGCTTCTCGAGGTTGTGCTCGGTGTTACCGACTTCGCCGATCGTGGCGCGGCAGTCGACCGGCACCTTGCGCATTTCGCCGGAGCGGAGGCGCAGCGTGGCGTAGCCGTGTTCGCGACCGATCAGCTGGACGCCGGCGCCAGCGGCGCGCGCCAGCTGGGCGCCCTTGCCCGGCTTCATCTCGACGCAGTGCACGGTGGCACCGATCGGCATATTGAGCAGGGGCAGCGTGTTGCCGACCTTGATCGGCGCATCCTTGCCGGAGATCAGCTGGTCGCCGACCTGCAGGCCCTTCGGCGCGATGATGTAGCGGCGCTCGCCATCCGCATAGCACAGGAGTGCGATGTGCGCCGTGCGGTTCGGATCGTACTCGAGGCGCTCGACGCGGGAGGCGATGCCTTCCTTGTCGCGCTTGAAGTCGATGATGCGGTAATGCTGCTTGTGGCCACCGCCGATGTGGCGGGTGGTGATGCGGCCGTGGTTGTTACGGCCACCCGTCTTGCCCTTCTTCTCGACGAGGGCCGCGAACGGCGCGCCCTTGTGGAGGTCGGGGTTGACGACCTTGACCATGGCGCGGCGGCCAGGCGAGGTCGGCTTGAAAGTCATGACTGCCATGGGTCTTTATCCTCAGGCCTTGGCGGTGACGTCGAGCGTCTGGCCTTCGGCCAAACGGACATACGCCTTGCGCTTGTCGGAGCGACGGCCAGCACGCTGGCGGAACGCCTTCGACTTGCCCTTGATGTTCGCGACGTTCACCGCGAGCACCTTGACGTTGAACAGGTGCTCGATGGCCGCCTTGACGTCAGCCTTGGTCGCCGTCTTGGCGACTTCGAAGACGTACTGGTTGCTCTCGGCGAGACGGGCGGTCTTTTCCGACACCTTCGGGGCGCGGAGGACCGAAAACAGGCTCTCGTTGATCATGCCAGCCACTCCTCGATCAGCTTGACGGCCTCGGCGGTGATGACGACCGAGTCGGCACCGACCAGCGACACCGGGTCCAGGCCCTGCACATCGCGCACTTCCACGTAGGGAATGTTGCGCGCGGCCAGGTACAGGTTCTCGCTCGCCTGCTCCGACACGATCAGCGTGCGGGTACCGACCTTCATGTCGGCCAGCTTGGCAACGAGGCCCTGCGTCTTGGGCGCGTCGACATCGAAGCCCTCGACGACCATCAGGCGACCCTGGCGAGCGAGCTCGGACAGGATCACGGCCATGGCGCCGCGGTACATCTTCTTGTTGACCTTCTGCGCGAAGCTGCGCGGCTTGGCCGCGAAGGTCACGCCGCCGCCCACGAAGATCGGAGCGCGGTAGTCGCCGTGACGAGCGCCGCCGCCCTTCTGCTTCTTGAACTTCTTGGTCGTGCCGCGGACTTCCGAACGCGTCAGCTGCGCCTTGGTGCCCGCGCGACCGGCGTTGCGGTAGGCAACGACGACCTGGTGCACGAGATCCTGATTGAATTCACGGCCGAAGACGGCGTCGTTGACCGACAGCGCCTTGCCGTTGATGACGGAAAGTTCCATCGTCTACTCCTTAACCCTTGCTGGCCGGACGGACGACCACGTCGCCACCCGGCGCACCGGGAACGGCGCCGCGGATCGCGATGAGGCCGCGCTCGACGTCGATCTTGACGACCTCGAGGTTCTGGACGCTGAGGACCTCGGCACCCATGTGGCCCGACATCTTCTTGCCCGGGAACACGCGACCCGGCGTCTGGCGCTGGCCGATCGAGCCCGGCGAGCGATGCGAGAGCGAGTTACCGTGGGTGGCGTCACCCATGGTGAAGTTCCAGCGCTTGATGGTGCCCTGGAAGCCCTTGCCCTTCGTCACGCCCTGGACGTCGACCATCTGGCCGACAGCGAAGACGTCCGCCTTGATCTCGGCGCCCACTTCGTAGGCACCCAGGTCCTTGGCTTCGACGCGGAACTCCCACAGGCCACGACCCGGAGCGACCTTCGCCTTGGCGAAGTGGCCACCTTCCGGCTTGTTAACCAGCGAGGCGCGCTTGTCGCCCGCGGTGACCTGCACGGCGGTGTAGCCGTCGGTCTCGACGGTCTTGATCTGGGTGACGCGGTTGGGGGTGGCTTCGATCAGGGTGACCGGGATGGACGCGCCATCCGCAGTGAAAACCCGGCTCATGCCTGCCTTACGCCCAACGATACCGATGCTGTGCTTCATGATCGTGTACCTCAGGCCAGCTTGATCTGCACGTCCACGCCAGCGGCGAGTTCGAGCTTCATCAGGGCGTCGACGGTCTTGTCGTTGGGATCAACGATGTCCAGGACGCGCTTGTGGGTGCGGGTCTCGTACTGGTCACGCGCGTCTTTGTCGACGTGCGGAGAAACGAGGACGGTATAACGTTCGATCTTCGTCGGCAGCGGGATCGGGCCGCGCACTTGCGCGCCGGTCCGCTTGGCCGTTTCGACGATCTCGCTCGCGGAACGATCGATCAGTCGGTGATCGAACGCCTTCAAGCGAATACGGATTTTCTGGTCCGCCATGGCCGGTTTCCTGAGTTAAAGAGCGACGGGCCGCACGCGTCTGGCGCGAACCCCAAAAAAACATCGACAGAACCACGGGGTTCTGCCGAGACGGGAGAGTATAGAGGGGATACCAAGCCGCCGTCAACAACGGGGGCTTAACGATCCACGCTTCCCTGTCCGGCGAAGACGAAGCCCATCCTTGGACCTCTTTTCGCTTGGTGCCCCGCCCGGCGTCTGCCAGGCGGGGAGATGCCACCAGGTATTACTTGATGATCTTGGCCACGACGCCGGCGCCGACGGTGCGGCCGCCTTCGCGGATCGCGAAGCGCAGGCCTTCATCCATCGCGACGGGGGCGATCAG
>NZ_JBILJW010000052.1:0-4087 GCF_044377035.1 Silanimonas sp. | reverse complement strand
TCGAGATCCGCGAAACCCGCTGGGGTCCGATCGCGCACGACGAAGCGGACGGCAGTGCATTGGCCCTGCGCTGGACCGCGCAGATGCCGGGCAGCCTCAACTTCGGCCTGCTCGACCTCGTCCATGCAGGCGACCTGGACGCGGCACTTCGCATGGCCAGGCAGGCCGGCGTGCCGGCGCAGAACATGCTGCTCGGCGACGCCGAGGGCCGCATCGCATGGCGACTGGTCGGGCGCATCCCGGCGCGCGTCGGCGGCTGCGATCCGAAGGCCCCGCTGCTGCCCCTTCAGGGCTGCGATTGGGCGGGCTGGCACCCGGCTGACGCGCCGCTGCAGCCGGAGCTCGTCGATCCGCCCTCCGGCCGCCTGTGGTCGGCGAATGCGCGCATCACCGACGGCGAACTGCTCGCGCTGATCGGTGATTCCGGCTACGCCTTGGGTGCGCGACAGAAGCAGATCGCGGACACCCTCATGGAAAGCGCACCGCTCGACGAACCGGCCCTGCTGGCACTGCAGCTGGACGATCGTGCGCTTTTCCTGGAGCGCTGGAACCGCCTGCTGCGCGACACCGTCGCCCCGATGTCGGCCGCCGAATGGCGTGACGTCGCCGAGGCCGCCGAGGACTGGGAGGGCCACGCCTCGATCGACTCCAGCGGCTACCGGCTCACCCGCGCCTTCCGCCTCGAAGTGCTGGCCCGCGTCCGCAACGGCCTGCTCGGGCCGGCCAAGGCCGGGCTCGGCGACCGGTTCGTCATGCCCGACCTGCCGCAGCTCGAGGGCGTGCTGTGGCCCTTGCTCGAGCAGCGCCCGGCGCACCTGCTGCCGCCGCGCTTCGAAAGCTGGGATGCCCTGCTGGCCGACGCGGCCCGCGCCGCGGCCACCGAGGTGCGCGGCGGCCGGGAAGGCCCGCTCACAGCGCGGACCTGGGGCGAGGCCAACCTCAGCCGCGTCTGCCATCCGCTGACCAGCGGCGTCCCGGAATGGCTGCGCCCGCACTTGTGCATGCCGGCCGAACCCCTGCCCGGCGACGTGCAGATGCCGCGGATCCAGGCCCCGGCCTTCGGTGCCAGCCAGCGCATGGTGGTCTCGCCGGCGCACCGCGAGAACGCGATCTTCCAGTTGCCCGGGGGCCAGGCCGGCCACCCGCTCTCGCCCTACTGGGGCGCCGGCCACGGCGATTGGGCGCAGGGCCGGCCGTCGCCCTTCCTGCCCGGCCCCGCCACCGCGAGGCTCGAACTCACGCCGTGACGACCCTCGGCGGGGCGCAACCTTCAAACTGGGCAAACCGGTTCGAAACCGCTGGCGGGCGGACTCCGGTTTCCCCCACTATGGGATGAACCGGGGCATCGAGGGGGTCTCATGGCTGGTAATGACGGCGTGGTTCGCGGCACCCAGGTGAACAACCCGGGTCCGGACTGGAACCACCTGCGCGAAACGGTGCTGATGATGGAACTGGCGGTCGCGCAGGTGGAAGCCGCGATGACCGACAGCAACGCCTCCGTGGACGCGCTGACCGGCACCTTCACCACGATGGCGAACACCATCAAGCTCATCAACGAGCGCATTTCCGGCTTGGCCGACACCGAGGCCACCGGCCCGGTGAAGATGGAGCTGATGATGGCGACGATGAACGTCGCCGGCATGGTCAACCAGGCCATCGTGGCCTTCCAGTTCTACGACCGCCTTTCGCAGCGCCTTGCCCACGTCAACCACGGCCTCGCCTGGCTGGCCGAGCTCGTGAGCGACCAGGACGAAGCGTCCTCGACGGCCGCGTGGGCCGCCCTCCAAGGCAAGATCCGCTCGCGCTACTCGATGCCGGAAGAAGTGGAGATGTTCGAAGCCGTGCTGCTGCGCGGCCTGACCGTCGAACAGGCCATCCGCGAGTTCATGGACAAGATGAACAGCAAGGGCGACGACATCGAGCTGTTCTAGCGCTTGAGCTTCTTGAAGCCCTCGACGGCCGCAAGCACCAGCGCGCCGACGAGCACGCCGATCAAGGCTTCCAGAAGCACGGCGACGACGCCCGACGCCGCGCCCGTCATGGCCGCCCAGCCCTGCACGAGGTGATGCACCACCGGCAGGTTGTGCACGAAGATGCTGCCGCCCACGAGGAACATCGCGGCGGTGCCGGCGATCGAGAGGAACTTCATCAGCAGCGGGGCCCCGACCAGCATCGCGCGGCCGACGGCCTTCGCCGCAGCGCTCGCCTTCGACTGCAGCCAGAGGCCCGCGTCATCGATCTTGACGATGCCGGCCACGAGGCCGTAAACGCCGACGGTCATCAGCACCGAGATGCCGGCCAGCACACCGAACTGCTTCACGAGCGGCTGCGTCGCCACGGTGCCGAGCGCGATGACGATGATCTCGGCGGACAGGATGAAGTCGGTGCGGATCGCGCCTTTGATCTTGTCCTTCTCGAACGCGACCATGTCGACGCTCTCGTCGGCCACGGCCGCACGCAGCGCCGCTTCTTCGGCGGCGCCCTCCGCCGGATGCAGCCAGCGGTGGGCGAGCTTCTCCACGCCCTCGAAGCACAGGAACGCGCCGCCGATGATCAACAGCGGCGGGATGGCCCAGGGCGCAAACGCCGCGATGGCCAGGGCCGCGGGCACGAGGATCACCTTGTTGATGGTCGAGCCCTTGGCCACCGCCCAGACGACCGGCAGCTCGCGGTCGGCGTTCACGCCCGCCACCTGGTTCGCGTTCAGCGCGAGGTCGTCGCCGAGCACGCCAGCGGTCTTCTTGGCGGCGACCTTGGTCATCACCGAGACGTCGTCCAGCAGGGTGGCGATGTCATCGATCAGGGCGAACAGGCTGCTTCCGGCCATGGGGACGTCTCAGGGGCGTGGGGGCGAAGTGCAGCATTGTCACATGCAGCGGCATCGACGCGGATTTCTCCACGGTCCATGGCACGATTCCGCCCAGTCCCGTGGAGTGGTTCGATGTCCCCGCACCTGATTCACCGCTGCGCATTCCTGGGCGCAGCACTGCTGGCCCTGCCCGGCCTCACCGCCTGCAGCCAAGCCGGCACACCCGAGGGGACCGCAGTCACTCCGCCATCCGCTGCACCCACCGCCCCCGTGACGCCCGCCCCGCCCCCGCCAGCGGCGAAGGACATCGGCGTCCCCAAGGACTATGGCTGCGCCGGCACCGCGATCGAAGCGATCTATTTCGAGCACATGGCGATGCTCAGGCTCGACGGTGAAACCGTTCGCCTCGACCCGGTGGCCGTGGCCTCGGGTTCGCGTTACCAAGGTTGGCGCGCCGACGGCGCGCTCATCGACCTCTGGGAAAAGGGCGGCACCGCGACGCTCAACGTGGCCGGCAACGAGTACCCGGAGTGCTCGCTCATCGAAGCGCCGGTCGCGGCCGAAACGGACGCCACGAGCCCCGACGAAACCCCGACCGCCGCGCCTGCGCCGGAGGTGATCCGCACCTATTCCGCGCGCGGCAATGAGCCGTTCTGGCTGGTACAGGCCGACGCGACCGAAGTGCGCTGGAGCACGGCCGACCACGTGGCGGCCGACGTGTTCACCGGCCTGACCCGGGCGACGCGCGCAGACGGCTTCGACCTCGCGGCAACACGCGAGGGCGGCGCGCTCGCGCTGTCGGCCAATGCCGCCGTGTGCCGCGACAGCATGACGGGGATGCCGCACCCGGACACCGTCGTCGTCCAGGTGGACGGTCGCGAATTCACGGGCTGCGGCGGCAACCCCATCGACGTGCTGGCGCCGAACGCGTGGACAGTGGCGAGCATCGGCGGTGCGGCGATGAGCGGCCGCCGGCCGACGCTGCAGTTCAGCGCCGACGGGCAAGCCTCGGGCTTCGCGGGCTGCAACCGCTGGACCTCGTCGGCAGTGCTCAGCGGCGAGGGCCTGAGGCTTGGCATGGCCGCCGCCACCCGGATGGCCTGCCTCGACGACACGGCGTCGAAGCAGGAGTCCGACTTCCTCGCCGCGCTTGGCCGCATCACGGGCTTCGACGTCGACGCCAACGGCGATCTGCTGCTGAAGGCCGGCAACGAGACGGTGATCGTGGCGAAGGCCACCGAATCGCCGGCGCCGCAGGACTGATCAGCCCGCGACGGC
>NZ_JBILJW010000045.1:0-6161 GCF_044377035.1 Silanimonas sp. | reverse complement strand
GAGGTACTGGTGGCCGATGGCTTCGATCATCTCGATCGACACCAGCTTGTCGTAGGTGCCGGTGAGGTCGCGGTAGTCCTCGAGCAGCAGGGTCACGCGGTCGGAGAGCCCGGCGCGGGCCACGCGCTCGCTGGCCAGGGCGTGCTGCTCCTTCGAGATCGTCGTCGTGGTGACGCGGCAGCCGAAGTGCTTCGCGGCGTGCAGGGCCATGCCGCCCCAGCCGGTGCCGATCTCGACGAGGTGGTCCGACGGCTTCAGGTCGAGCTTGCGGCCGATGCGCTGGAGCTTGCGGAACGAGGCCGCTTCGAGCGTCTCGGTGGGATCCGCGAAGATCGCCGACGAGTACATCAGGTCGTCGGACAGGAACAGGCGGAAGAGCTCGTTGCCGAGGTCGTAGTGCGCCGCGATGTTCTTGCGCGAGCCGGCCCGGGTGTTGCGGCGGAAGGCGTGCACGGCCTTCAGCAGCCAGCCGGAGAGGCGGGCCATGCCGCCCTCCATCGCGTCGAGCAGGTCGCGGTTGAGCACCAGCAGGCGGATCAGGTCGACGAGCTCGTCGCAGCTCCACTGGCCGTCCATGTAGGCCTCAGCCGCGCCGACCGAACCGCCGGTGGCCATGCGGGCATAGGCCTCGAGGTCGTGCACGCGCAGGCGCGCGATGGGGGCGCCAGCCGTCGGTTCGGCCTCGCCGAGGCGGGTTTCGCCCAAGGCGTCGCTGATGATCAGGGCGCCATGGCGCAGGCCGCCGAGGCGCTCGAACAGGCGCGTGCGCAGCCAGCGCTCGTAGCTGCCCGATGAGGCGTTTTCGTTGGGCAGGGCGTCGGCAGGCAGGCTCACAGGCGGGCGTCCGGGTTGGGATGGGGATGGAAGGGCACGCGCTTCAGGCTCAGCTTGAGGGCCTGCCAGTAGATGGCGGCGGCCACCTTCACGGTGATGAATGGATACGCGGCGAGGCATGAAGCCAGCGTGTTGCCCTGCAGCGGACGCCGCTCCAGCGTGAGCGTCGCGTCGAACTCGCGCGCCTCGCCGGCGAGGACCTCCATGTGGATGTGCAGGTCGTCGCCGGGCGGCGTGAACACCCAGTGGTAGCGGCGGTCCATCGGCAGGAAGGGCGAGACGTGGAAGGCCTTGTCGAAGCCGAAGTGCAGGGCGCGGCCCTTCCGCTCGGCCTTCTCGGCCGGCAGCAGGTAGGCGTGGCGCTCGCCCCACGGCGTGTTGGTGATCTCCGCGAGGATCCAGTCGAGGGTTTCGCCGTCCTCGTGATAGCCGTAGTAGAAGCTGACCGGGTTCTGCACGTAGCCGAAGTAGCGCAGGTGCGTCAGCACGCGGATGGGGCCGGGCGCCGGGCGGCCCAGTTCGGCTTCCACGCGGCGGCGTACGGCGACATCGAGCGGGAGTGCGGCATCGCCGAAGTAGTCGCTGCGGCGGAACTCGGCGAGGTTGCGGCGGTTCACCGACCAGAACCAGCGGCGGTCGAACACGCGGTCCAGTTCGGCGAGATCGAGGAAAGGCTGGAAGATCCGGTAGCGGAAGTGGTTCTCGGCCACCGCGAAGCGGCGGTGCTGGACGCGGCCGACGTAGAGGGCGCTCCGCAGGCCGGAACCCGCGGGCGCCATCCGTTCGTCGCCGCCGTCCGAGCTCACCAGCGCACCCCGAGGCCGGCCGCGGCCTCGACGCCGGCGCGCATGCCGTCCTCGTGGAAGCCGAAGCCCCAGTACGCCCCGGCGAACCAGGTGCGGCGGCGGCCATTGAGCTCCGTGCGGCGTTCCTGCGCGGCCACGCTCTCGTGCGTGTAGATCGGGTGGTGGTAGGTCATCCGCGCGATGACCTTGGCCGGGTCGATCGCGGCGCTGCGGTTCAAGGTGACGACGAAGGGCTCGGGGGATTCGAGGCCCTGCAGCAGGTTCATGCAGTAGCTCACCGAGCACTCGGCCTTCGGGTCGGCCGGCACGAAGGCGTTCCATGCCGCCCAGGCCTTGCGGCGGGCGGGCAGGATCCGGCGGTCGGTGTGCAGCACCACCTCGTTGCGCTGGTAGGGCATGGCGCCCAGCACCTCGCGCTCGAGCGCGTCGGCATCGCCGAGCAGCGCCAAGGCCTGATCGCTGTGGGTGGCCACCACGATGGCGTCGAAGCGGTCCTCGCCGGCGACGTGCTTGACCGTCACGCCGGCCTCGTCGCGGGTGATCCGCTGCACCGGGCAGGCGAGGCGGACGTCGACCGTCCAACGCGCCTTCAGCGCGTCGATATAGCTCGACGAGCCGCCCTCGACCACGCGCCACTGCGGCCGGCCTTCCACCTGCAGCATCCGGTGGTGGTCCATGAAGCGCACGAGGTACTTGGCCGGGAAATCGAGGATCGTCGCCGAGGGCGAGGACCACAGCGCCGAGGCCATGGGGATCAGGTGGGCATCGCGGAACAGGGTGGAGTAGCGGTTCTGCTCGAGGTAGTCGCCCAGCGACGGCCCCGGGCCCGGGTCGCGCAGTAGCGCGCCGGCCTCGCGGTAGAAGCGCAGGATCTCGCGCACCATCCGGATGAAGGACGGCGAGAGCAGGTTGCGGCGCTGGCAGAACAGGGCGTCGAGGTTGGTGGCGTTGTACTCGAGGCCGGTGGCCTCGACCTGCGCGCCGAAGCTCATCGTCGTGTCTTTCGACGCCACGCCGAGCTCGTCGAACATCCGCGTCAGCAGCGGGTAGTTGTGCGTGTTGTGGACGATGAAGCCGGTGTCGACGCGATAGCGCTTCCCGGCCTGCTCGACGTCATGCGTGTGCGTGTGGCCACCGAGGCGCGCTTCGGCTTCGAAAAGCACGACCTCGTGCTGGCGGGAGAGCAACCACGCGGAGGACAGGCCGGCGATGCCGCTGCCGACGACGGCGACCCTCACGCGGCCTCCGCGGTCGGTTTGCGGAAGGTGTCCGGCACCGGCTTCAGGTCCCACACGATGCGGAACAGGCTCAGCGCCTTCAACGTGTAGTACGTGAAGTCGTACTCCCACCAGCGGAAGCCCTGCCGCGCCGAGCCCGGGTAGTGGTGGTGGTTGTTGTGCCAGCCTTCGCCGAAGGTCAGCAGGGCGAGGAACCAGTTGTTGCGCGAGTCATCGCGGGTGGCGAAGCGGCGGCGGCCGAAGCGATGGGCGAAGGAGTTGATCGTCACGGTGACGTGGAACAGCACCACCGTCGAGACGAAGAAGCCCCAGATCAGCAGCTGCGGGCCGTTGGTTTCCAGCGCGGGCGCGGCGGTTTCCAGCCAGCCGCCGAGCAGGAACAGGCCGACGGCCAACAGCACGGGCACGAGGATGTCGAAGCGGTCGAGCAGGCGCAGTTCGGGGAACTTCGCGAGGTCCTTCACCGCGTCGAGATCGGTGCGGAACGCCCCGCGGGTGAGGAACCAGCCCATGTGGCTGTACCAGAAGCCCTTGTGTTTCGGCGAATGCGGGTCGTGCTCGGTGTCGCTGGCGCGGTGGTGCTGGCGGTGGTGCGCCGCCCACCACAGCGGACCGCGCTGCACGCTGCTGGCGCCGACGACGCCGAAGAGGAACTGCACCGGCCGCGAGGTGCGGAAGGCCTTGTGCGAGAAGTAGCGGTGGTAGAACCCGGTGATGGCGAACATGCGCAGCGCGTAGAGCGCGAGCGCGACGCCCACCGCGAACGGGCTGATGCCGACCCAGATCACGCCGAGGCAGGCCAGGTGCAGGCCGATGAAGGGCACGACGCGCAGCCAGTCGATGCGGGCGGCGGCTTCGGCGTCCACCGCGTCGGCCGCGGACGTGTCGAACCAGCGCACGATGGCGGTCAGCGAGCGAGCCCAGAGGGAGGCGGTAGGGGCGGTTTCAGACATGGCGCAAGCCTAGGGGAGCGGGCGGTGAGAGCGTGGTGAACCGGGGGAGCGGCAGGTTCAGCGCGGTTCGACGGCGACTTCGGCGCGGATCGAAGTGCCGATGAAGCAGTTCGCGTGCGCGCGCTCGTGCAGCTTCGCCAGGTCCTCGGCATTCGGCTGCTTGTCGCCCGCGAACACGGCCTTCGGTCGCAGCGTGATGCGGGTGATGGCCATCCTTCCCTCGGCGTTCTTGTCGAGGAGGCCCGAGGCTGCGTCGTCGTAGTGGTCGACCACGTAGCCGCGCTTCGCGCAGATCGCGAGGAAGGTGAGCATGTGGCACGAGGACAGCGAGCCGACCAGAAGCGTTTCCGGGTTCAGCGCCTCGGGGTTGCCGATGAAGGCGGGCGCCGAGGAGGCGAGCGTCTTCTGCCCGTTCTCGAACGTGAGTTCGTGGTCGCGCGAGAAGGTCTCATAGCTGAAGTCGCGGCCATGGCGCGACCAGCGCAGGGCGGCAGTGTGTTCGGACATGGACGCTTCCTCGGAAAGTCGCGCCAAGGCTACACTCCGGCGCCGCGTCGCACATGCGGAAACCGTCAACGGCATCCGAAGGGAGAGTGAGGATGAGGCGGACGCCGCGACCTCCGAAGGCCCCCGGTCCAGGCCCGCGCCGCGAGGCGCAAGGGCCGGGCACCGTTGTCCGCCACGGCGTGGCCCGCGTCATTTCCAAGGCTGGCCTCGGGTCGCGGACGCAGGCCGCCGCCTGGGTGCGCGAAGGCCGCGTCCGTGTGGGTGGGAACCTCGTGCGCGATCCCGAGCATCCGGTGCGCGCCGGCGTGGACGAGGTCTGCGTGGATGGTCGGCCGCTGGGCTCGGAGGCACGGGTCTATCTCGCCTTGAACAAGCCGCGTGGCCTCGTCACCACGGCGAGCGACGAGAAGGGCCGGGACACGGTGTACCGCTGCTTCGATGGCGCTGGCCTGCCGTGGGTGGCGCCGGTGGGCCGGCTCGACCAGGCCAGCGAGGGCCTGCTGCTGTTCACCAACGATCCGGCATGGGCAGCCCACATCACCGACCCGGCCACCGGCCCCGACAAGACGTACCGCGTCCAGGTCGACGGCGTGCCCGGCGACGAATCGCTCGCAGCGATGGTCGCGGGCCTCGATGAGGGCGGCGAGCGGCTGTCGGCCAAATCGGTGGCGCTGCTGAAGAGCGGCGGCAAGACGGCATGGCTCGAGGTGGTGCTGGACGAGGGCAAGAACCGCCAGATCCGCCGCCTCGCAAAGGCCGCCGGCTTTCCCGTGCTGCGCTTGGTGCGCGTTGCGATCGGTGGGCTGGCGCTCGGTGAGCTGCCGAAAGGCGGCTGGCGCGTGCTCAGTGACGACGAGGCGGCGGCGCTGCGCCGCTGAGTCGCCGGGCGCTCATCAGCCTGTGGGGGTGTCCGCGACGGGCCGCCAGCGCGCGAGGCGCTTGGCGAGCAAGGCCGCCACGACGTCGTAAGCGCGCGCATCCTGCGGGCCGCGGGCGTCCGGGCCCTTGCCCTTGTCCTGGTTGCAGCGCCGGCAGGCCACCGAAAGGTTGCGCGGATCGTCGCGGTCGTCGCCCACCTGGACGGTCAGTGCTGCTGCCGCGCGCAGGCCGAACCAGGCCTGCGGCACCACGTGCTCCAGCGAACTCGCGCCGATGGCCTCGCCGTCGGCCGCCACCTGCAGCCGCGTGCGGCAATGCAGGCAGCGCGTGGTCCAGGTGCCGTCCGGCGCCTGCACGGCCTCGGCGTCGGTGGCGACGGCGAGACGGAACAGGTGGCGGAGCTTGGCCCGCATCAGCCCGGGATGACTCCGAGCTCGCGGCCCACCTTCGCGAAGGCGGCGATGGCGCGGTCGAGGTGCTCGCGGGTGTGCGCGGCGCTCATCTGCGTGCGGATGCGGGCCTGGCCCTTCGGCACCACCGGGAAGAAGAAGCCGATCGCGTAGATGCCCTCTTCGAGCAGGCGCGCGGCGAACTTCTGCGCCAGCGGCGCGTCGTAGAGCATCACCGGGCAGATCGGGTGCACGCCGGGCTTGATGTCGAAACCGAGCTTGGCCATTTCCGCGCGGAAGTAGGCGGTGTTGGCCGCGAGGCGCTCCCGCAGGTCGCCGGCCTTGGCCAGCATGTCGAAGGCGGTGATGCCGGCGGCCACCACGTGTGGCGGCAGCGAGTTGCTGAACAGGTAGGGCCGCGAGCGCTGGCGCAGCAGCTCGATCACGTCCCGGCGGCCGGTGGTGAAGCCGCCCAGCGCGCCGCCCATGGCCTTGCCGAGCGTGCCGGTGAAGATGTCGATCCGGTCCATCACGCCCTTGACCTCGGCGCTGCCG
>NZ_JBILJW010000024.1:0-43673 GCF_044377035.1 Silanimonas sp. | reverse complement strand
CGCCGAGGAAGCCGGTGGCGTGGCATTCGTCGCTGTGGACCATCGCGCCGGACTTCGCGGCCAGCGCGGTGATCTCATCCAGCGGCGCGATGAAGCCGTCCATCGAGAACACGCCGTCGGTGGTGATCAGGATGTCGCGCACGCCGTCGGCGCGGGCCTGCTTCAGCTGCGCCTCGAGGTCGGCCATGTCGCAGTTGGCGTAGCGGTAGCGCTTGGCCTTGCACAGGCGCACGCCGTCGATGATCGAGGCATGGTTCAGGCTGTCGGAGATGATCGCGTCCTGTTCGCCCAGCAGCGGCTCGAACAGGCCGCCGTTGGCGTCGAAGCAGGCGGCATAGAGGATGGTGTCCTCGGTGCCGAAGAACTCGGCGATCTTTGCCTCCAGCTGCTTGTGAAGATCCTGGGTACCGCAGATGAATCGCACCGAGGCCATGCCGAAGCCGTGGGTGTCGAGGGCCGCCTTGGCCGAGGCGATCACGTCCGGGTGGTCGGCCAGGCCCAGGTAGTTGTTCGCACAAAAGTTCAGCACCTTGCGGCCGTCTTCCAGCGCAATCTCGGCCGACTGGGGGCTGGTGATGACCCGTTCCGCCTTGAACAGGCCGGCGGCGCGGATCTCGGCCAGCTCGGCGGCATAGCGGGTGAGGGCGGGGGTGACGGGGGTGTTCGGGGCCATGGCGATCGGGGTACACGGGGCGGGGGCGGCATTATGGACCCGGGCCGGGATGTCTTCCGTTGTCCTCCGGCGCTTGACACAATTCACACTTGTAAAACATGTTGCGGAACCGGACTTCCCGATCCGGTCACCCAGGGGACCATGTCGCGCACTCTGCAAATCGGACTCGTCGAAGACGATCCCACCCAGGCCAAGATCATCTCCACGATGATCGAGAACTCGGGCATGGATTGCCTTCACTACGGCACCGAGCTCGATTTCCGCCGCCGCATGGGGCCGGAATCGATCGACCTCCTGCTGCTCGACTGGAACCTGCCCGGGGTTTCGGGCCTCGACCTGCTGCGCGAACTCCGCCAGACCAATGCGACGCTGCCGGTGATCTTCCTGACCGGCAACGATCAGGAATCCGACATCGTCACCGGCCTGCAGGCCGGCGCCGACGACTACATCGTGAAGCCGGCGCGCGCCGCCGAGCTGGTGGCGCGGATCAAGTCGGCCATGCGCCGCGCCGCGCCGCTCAGCAACGCCAACATCATCGAAGACGTCGAGCCCTTCGGCTTTGATCTCGACCGCCGCCGCCTCACCCTGCACGGCGAGCAGATCGAGCTCACCGACCGCGAATTCGACCTGCTGGTGTTCCTGTTCCAGCGTCGTGGCAAGGTGGTTTCGCGCGAAACCCTGCTTTCGCAGGTGTGGCGCGTCGGCCCGAACGTGGCCACGCGCAGCATCGACACCTATGTGAGCCGTCTGCGCAAGCGCCTCGGCCTGCAGGGCGACAGCGAATGGCGCCTCGAGGGCATCTACCAGCACGGTTACCGCTTGGTGCGCAGCAGCAACGACGATCCGGCGGACGTCCCCGAAGCCGACGTCGGCTGAGGCCTCGGAGGGAGGCTCCGCGCGATGCCGACGGTTCGGCATCGCGCCCCCGGCTCAATACCCCGCGTCGAAGCTCGGCTGCCGCACGCTGAATTCGCGCGCAGGCCCGATCGACTGCTCCACCACCGCCCAACCCTCCGCCAGCAGCGCGGCGCGCGCGCGCGGGCTGGCGTCCCGCGAGAGCAGCAAGCGCTTGTCGGCCACCCTCGCCAGTGCCGGGTCGGCGAAGAAGTCGGCTGTTTCCGGCGTCCACTGAAGCAGGTCGACGGGCAGGGCCAGCCACAACCGCTCCTCGCCATCGCGCAGCACGAGGGCTTCGCCGAAGATCTCGAAACGCGTCGGGAAGCGCGGCCGTGCCGCCACCATCAGCTGCAGCGCATCGACGACGAAGCGGGCCTCGGCCTCGCGCTGCACGCTCGCAGCCAGGCCCAGGAAGAACTCGCAACCTCCTTGCGGCGCCAGCTCCAGCAGCGCATCCACCGCCTGTGTCTGCAGCGTCGGGCTGTAGCGCGAATTGTCGAAGAAGGCGTCCTGCACGTCGGTATGGCAGGCCAGGGGCGCGAGGCGCGCCACGTTCCAGGCTTCGACCTCTTCCGGCGGTTTTTCCCACACCATGCGGTGGATGCGACCGCTTTCGCCCAACACCGTGCCGGCGGCACCGCCGACCTGTCCGAGGCCGAAACCCACGCCGCGCCGACCGACGAGGGCCGACCAGGCGAGCCGGTCCATCTCGGCGCCGAGCCACGGGTTCGTGGAGTAGGGGTCGATGCCCAGCTCGCGGCCGAGTTCGCGTCGCGCCGCGTTGTAGCCCAGCCAGCGTTTGCCGAGCTTCAGCGCGACCCCGCCGCCCTTCTGCCACCAGGGTTCCGGCTCCGGCGGCAGCGGCTCCGCGTCGCGCGGGCGCAGGCTGGCGTCGAACAGGGCTTCGTCGGAGACCGCCTCGACCGCGCGCTCGCCCAAGTCGGAGGCTTGCCGGCCATAGCGCGACGCACGCCGACCGAACACGCGCAGCATGCCGGCCGGCAGGCCGATGACGCTCTCCACCGGGCGGGTGACCACGCCGGCCAGCGCCGAGCCGGTCTGCACCAGCGAAGAGGCCGCCGCGCGGCCCGCGGTGCCGGCCGCGCCCTGCGCGCGCAGGCGGCGCACGACCTCCATCTCGACGGCGCGGATCTCGAGCAGATCGAGGCTTTCGACGCGGAGCTCCGCGGGCTCGATGTCCTCCAGGCCGGGCCCGTGGGGCTGCAGCACGAACTGCGCCATGCCGCCGACGATGGTCGCGCAGGGCGAGGCGCTGAAATCCTCGGCACCGAGCAGGGTGGGCGAGGCCAGGGCCGAGGCGGGGACGGCATCCGGGCCGCAATCCCCGGGGGACGCGTGGGCACCGGCATGGACGAACAGCAGGCCCGCTGCCAGCCAGGCGCGGGGTTCACGGAGAAGCGAAGGCATTCAGTCGAAGCGTTTTTCGAGGTAGTAGCGGGTGTAACCGGGCGGATTGTCCGCCTGCTGGCCGAACTGCCGATAACCGAGCCGCTCGTAGAAGCCCAGCGCCTGGAACTCGATGGTCTCGAGGTACACGCCGAGCGCCCCGCGCTGCCGCGCCCAGTGTTCGGCCTGGTCGAGCAGCTGCATGCCGATGCCGGTGCGCCGGCGCTCCGGCAAGACGGCCAGCATGTCGACGTGCAGCCATCCCAGCCCGTACTGGCCGGCCAGCCCGCCGACGAGATCGTCCTCGGCGTCCAGCGCGGTGATCACCATCGGCAGCCAGTCCGGGCGGCCGATGAAGCGCGCGTTGTAGTCGCGAAGCATCTCGCGGATGGCGAGGGCCTTCTCGCCGTCGAGGTCGGGGTCGACGGCGATGCGGACGCTGGAGGCGGAGCACATGGGCGTGGCCTCGTGGGGAGGGGGATGCCGCGGGTCAGTTCCAGCTGCAGACGACCTTGCCGCAGATGCCGGCATCCATCAGGTCGAAGCCGCGCTGGAAATCGTCGATGTGGATCTGGTGCGTCAGCACCTTCTGCAGCGGGAAGCCGGTGAGCACCATCTGCGTCATCTTGTACCAGGTCTCGTACATGCGCCGGCCATAGATGCCCTGCACCGTGAGCCCCTTGAAGATGATCCTGTCCCAATCCACGCCGGTGCCCTTCGGAAGGATGCCGAGCAGTGCGATCTTGCCGCCGTGGTACATGCAATCGAGCATGTCGTTGAAGGCGCGCGGGTTGCCCGACATCTCGAGGCCCACGTCGAAGCCCTCCATGTGGAGGTCCTTCATGACGTCCTTGAGGTTCTGGTTCGCGACATTCACCACGCGGGTGGCGCCCATGTCGGCGGCCAGCTTCAGGCGATAGTCGTTGACGTCGGTGACCACGACGTTGCGCGCGCCGATGTGCTTGCAGATGCCGGCGGCGATGATGCCGATGGGGCCGGCGCCGGTGATCAGCACGTCCTCGCCGATGACGTCGAACTCCAGCGCGCAGTGCGCGGCGTTGCCGTAGGGGTCGAAGAACGCGGCCAGCTCGCTCGGGATCTGGTCGGGGATCGGCCAAAGATTCGATGCCGGCATCGCGATGTACTCGGCGAACGCACCGGCGCGGTTCACGCCGATGCCGACCGTGTGCGGGCACAGGTGCTGCTTGCCGGCGCGGCAGTTACGGCAGACGCCGCAGACGATGTGGCCCTCGGCCGAGACGCGGTCGCCGACCTTGTAGCCGGTGACGCCGTTCCCGAGTTCAACGATGCGGCCGACGAATTCATGGCCGATGACGAGGCCCGGCGTGATGGTGCGCTGGCTCCACTCGTCCCACTTGTAGATGTGCAGGTCGGTGCCGCAGATGGCGGTCTTCTCGAGCTTGATCAGCACCTCGTTGGGGCCGATCTGCGGGACCGGCACCTCCTCCATCCAGATGCCTTTCTCAGCGTGGCGCTTCACGAGCGCCTTCATCATCATGCCCATCGCGTGCTCCCGGGGCCCTCGGCCCGAAGGGCGCCGATTATACCGGCGCGTCTCCGCCCTCGCGGTGAGCGTCCGGGCCCGGCGGGGCGATCTGCTGGCCGTCGGGCCAGCGGACCGCCGGGCGATGGAACAACCAGCCCTGCACCTTGGCGAAGCCCTGGGCCTGGCAAAAGGCGAATTGTTCCGGCGTCTCCACGCCCTCCGCCACCACGTCCAAGCCGAGCGAGCGGCCGAGCACGCCGATGGCCGCGGCGATGGAGTTGCCGAACCGGTCGCCGCTGCCGATGAAGCTGCGGTCGATCTTCAGCCGGTCGGCGCGCAGCTCGCGGAGGTGCGACAGCGAGGAATAGCCGGTGCCGAGGTCGTCGAGGGCGATGCGCACGCCGAGGGCGCGCAGCGCATCGACGATGTCGCGGGCGCGGGCGAGGTCGTGCATCGCGGCCGATTCAGTGATCTCCAGTTCCAGCAGGGCGGGCGGCAGCCGGTTGCGCCGCAACTGCGCCTCGACGGCCGCGGGCAGGCCGGAATCGAGCACGGAGGCCGCGGACAGGTTCAGCGCCACGGGCACCTCCGGCAGCCCGGCCTCCTGGCGCTCGCGCAGGTGGCGGCAGACGCGGTCGAGCACCCAGCGGTCGATGTCGCCCATCAGCCCGCCGCGCTCGGCAGCCGGCAGGAAACGGCCGGGCGGCAGAACGCCCTGCACCGGGTGCTTCCAGCGCAGCAGGGCTTCCACGCCGTCGAGATGGCCCGTGGCCACGTCGAAGATGCCCTGGTACTCGAGGAAGAGCTGGTCTTCGCCGATGGCGCGGTAGAGCGCGCCGACGATCTCGACCTCGTCGGCGTCGGAGCGCGCCTGCTCGGGCTCGAAGCGCAGCATGTGCATGCCGGCGGCTTCGGCCTTCTCCTGCGCAAGGCAGGCGCAGGCCAGCAGGCTCTCGACGCTCTCGCGCTGCTGGCGGACGGCGTAGCCGAAGCTCACGCCGACCGGATGGCCGAGGCCTTGGGCGACGGATTCGACCTCGCGGCGGCGGGCCAGCACTTCGGCGTCGGCCAGCGAACCGTCAGCGGTGATGGCGATCGCGAGGCGGTCGCTGTCGATGCGGCCGATCGCGAGGAAGTGGTAGCTTCGCCCCGCGACCAGGGCCTCGCCGACGCGCTGCAGCGCCTCGCGCGCCCAGGCAGAGCCGAGCGTGCGTTCCAGCATCGGGTAGCGCTGCAGGTGCACGGTCATCAGTGTGAGGGGAGCGCCGCCCGCGGCCCCCTGGTCGATGCGCCGGAGGAAGCCGTGCCGGTTCGGCAGGCCCGTGTCCTCGTCGAAGTGCGCCATGCGTTCGGCGGTGAGCGTCTTGGCTTCGGCCATCGCCTGGGTGCGCTCCTGCACCCACACCAGCATCGCGATGGCGAGGGCCATCACGCCGACGAGGCAGAACAGCTGCAGCCACACCGTCACCTCCGCGCCCCAGGCCTGCCAGTCGCGCACGAGGGTGGTCACGGTGTTCACGCCGTTGCTGGCGGCGAGGATCGACAGCGACCCCACCACCAGCCATTGCCCGAGCGTGCGGCCGCTGTCGGGCCGGTGTCGCGCCATCAGCACCACGAGGGCGGCGTAGGCCAGGGTCGTGATCAGTGAGCGGACACCGACGCGCAGCGTGGTGCGCAGTTCCGCACCGGCCGCGTCGAAGGCCCCGGGCCAGGCGAGCGCGACGCCGACGACGACCGCTGCCGCGATGCTCAGGCGGAAGGTCCCGCGGCGCAGCCCCTGCCGGAACACGGTGAGGTACAGCGCGATGCCGAGGAACACGAGATGGATGATCGATGCGGACTGCGAGGCCGCGCTCACCAGCGTGCGCGTCAGGACCCACTGCGGCCCTTGGCCCGCCAGCCAGAAGGAAAGCATGGACAGGGCGTGGAAGGTGCCCAGCGCCGCGAAGCTGGTGGCGAGGATGCGGCGCGACATCCGCAGCCGGTTGCCGCCCATCTGCGCCGCCACCGCCGCCATCGCGAAGGCGATGACCGCCTGCGTGATGTTGAGGAAAACCAGGATCTCGCTGCTCTCCATCGACGGACTCAGCGCTCGATGCGGAAGCCGACGGCGAGCTGGCGCTCGCGCAGGAAGCGGTGGCCGAGCCGATGGCGGGTTTCGACGAAGAACGAGCGGCCGCCGGTGCGGACCCAGGTCAGCCCGAGGGCGACGTCGATCCACTGGTCATCGGGTTCTTCGGTGGCGAACCGGACCGGCGTGCCGCGCGCATCGTCGAGGAAGCGCACGCCCAGGGTGCGCGAGGGGTCGTCGAGCTCGCGGATGGCGGTGACGCGCGCGCTCGGCACCCAGACGCCGGAGGGGCGCGACATCGCGCCGGACACCATGGCATCGAGTTGGACCCGACGGGTGCGGCGCTCGCGCCCCGGCACTGCCAGCGCCCATCCGGCGCCGCCCGATTCCGCGTAAGGCGCGATGCGGACGCGCGAATCGTCGATGCCGAGCCCGCTGTCGATCGAGATCGCGCCGAAGCTGTCGTTCCGGCGGACGGACAGCGCCGCGCCGCGCCGACGGGTGTCCGTGCGTGCGCGGGCTTCGCTGTCGATGGATTCCCCGCCGGGCAGGGCGTAGCGCACGCGGCGCCGGCTTTCGAGGCGGCCCTCGCTCCAGTCCGCCTGCGCCTCGAGGCGCCAGGTCGTCGAAGGCATCCACGCCGCGACCAGCAGCGGGCCATCGACCCGGGCGTCGAGTCGGCCGTCCGAGGCGGTGTAGTCCAGCGTTTCGCGCAGGGACTGCCAGCCGCCGTCGAGGCTGAGCGTCGGCAACGGCTGCCAGCCCGCGCCCAGCAGCAGGCCGGTCCGTCCGGCCTCGAAACCGGCTTCGATCCGGCCCTCGCGCCGGTCGAGGCCGCCATCGATCACGCTGGCCCAAGCGCTCCAGGGCTGCGCTGCATCGGCGTCGCGCGGCGCCGAAGCCTCCGAGCTACCGCGTTGCGTGTCGGCCACGCGCGCATGCCCGGGCAGTTCTCCGAGTCGCTGCGCTTGGGCCGCGCTCTCGAAGCCGCCCGACCCGACGGCACCCAGCGCCGCGCAGCGCAGGGCGAGGTCGCGAACCGCACCCGCGCAGATCGTGGGCAGCGCGGCACGGAGGGCATCGCTGGGGCTGGGCGCGGTCTGGGCCCGTGCCTGTGGCAGGAGGGCCGTTGCGACCAGCAGGCTTGCAAGGACGCTTTGGCCGCCGATTCCCATCGCCTTGCTCCGTTCTGTCGAGCGGACACAGTAGAGACCTTGGCGCAGCGGCGGAAGTCGCCGACGGCCACGCCGCGTGAAATCGCACCCCCGACTTCCGGCAGGGGGGAGGGGGGAGGGGGCGGGCTAGACTCGGGAAGTTTCGTTCGCAAGCATTCCGCTGCGCCTAATTGTCCGAACCGGGGAACCCCTCATGCGTCGACTTCCGCTTGCCGCCGCCGTCGCGGCCACGCTCATCGCTTCCGCCGCCACCGCCCGTGAGGGCATGTGGGTGCCGCAGCAGCTGCCCGAGATTGCCGGGCCGCTGAAGGACGCCGGCCTCGAGCTCTCGCCCGAGCAGCTCGCCAACCTGACTGGCGACCCGATGGGCGCCGTCGTCGCACTGGGCGGCTGCACCGCGAGCTTCGTCTCGCCGAACGGCCTCGTCGCCACCAATCATCACTGCGCCTACGGCGCCATCCAGCTGAACTCGACGCCCGAGAAGAACCTGATGGCGACGGGCTTCAACGCCGCGACGCCGGCCGACGAGGTCTCGGCCGGCCCGAACGCGCGCGTGTTCGTGATGGACCAGATCACCGACGTCACCGCCGACATGCGCGCCGCGATCGCCGGCGCCGCGGATGGCCTCGCGCGCCAGAACGCGCTGGAGGCCAAGCAGAAGGCGCTGATCGCCGCCTGCGAAAGCGAAGCCGGCTTCCGCTGCACGCTGTACTCGTTCTTCGGCGGCCAGACCTTCCGCTTGTTCCGCCAGATGGAGATCAAGGACGTGCGCCTCGCCTACGCGCCGCCGTCCTCGATCGGCAACTACGGCGGCGAGATCGACAACTGGATGTGGCCGCGCCACACCGGCGACTTCACCTTCTATCGCGCCTACGTGGGCCCGGACGGCAAGCCGGCCGCGTTCTCGAAGGACAACGTGCCCTACCAGCCGAAGCACTGGCTGAAGCTGGCCGACCAGCCGCTCCAGGCCGGTGATTTCGTGATGGTGGCGGGCTATCCCGGCCAGACCAACCGCTACGCCCTGTTCGACGAGTTCCAGAACGTCGCTGGCTGGCAGTACCCGGTGGTGGGCCAGCACCTGAAGAACGTCGTCGCCCTCGTCGAGGCGGCGGGCAAGGCCGACAAGGACGTGGAGGTGAAGTACGCCGCCACGATCCGCGGCTGGCAGAACGCGATGAAGAACTGGGACGGCCAGCTGGAAGGCTTCCAGCGCATCGACGCGCTGGCCACCAAGCAGGCCGAGGAGCAGGCCGTGCTCGACTGGCTGCGTGCCGGCGCCGCCGGTGCGGAGGGCCTCGATGCGAAGGCGACCCTCGACGCGCACGCCGCGCTTGAAGCCCTCGCCGCCAAGGCCCGCGAGACGCGCGAGCGCGATCTCGTGCTGGGCCAGGTGGCCAACGCCGGCCTGCTGGGCAGCGTGCGCCAGCTCTACCGCCTCGCGCTCGAGAAGGCGAAGCCGGACCTCGAACGCGCGCCGGGCTTCCAGCAGCGCGACCTGCCGGGCATCGAAGGCGGCCAGCGCCAGCTGGAGCGTCGCTACGCCCGCAGCATGGAGATGCAGCTGATGGCTTACTGGCTGGGCCACTACGCCAAGCTGCCGGCCGCGCAGCGCGTACAGGTTCTTGATGCCATCGTCGGTGACGGCAGCGAGGCGGCGATCAAGGCCGGCCTCGACAAGCTCTACTCGGGCACCCAGCTCGAAGGCACCGATGCGCGCCTCGCCCTGCTGACGGCCGACAAGGCCGCGTTGGAGGCCAGCGCCGACCCGATGCTGAAGCTGGCCGTCGCCCTGCACCCGACGATGCTCGCCATGGAAAACGAGGCGAAGTCGCGCGGTGGTGACAGCCTGCTGCATCGCCCGGCCTTCCTCGCCGCCGTGCAGGCCTATCGCAAGTCGAAGGGCGGCCATGTCTACCCGGACGCCAACCTCAGCCTGCGCATCACCTTCGGCAACGTGACCGGCTACACCCCGCGCGACGGCGTGGCCTACACGCCGTTCACCACGCTCGAGGGCCTCGCGGCCAAGGCGACCGGCACCGAGCCCTTCGACGCGCCACTGGTGCAGCTCGACGCCATCCGCGAGCGCCGCCACGGCAACCGCGCCGATGCCGCGTTGGGCACCGTGCCGGTGAACTTCCTCTCCGACCTCGACATCACCGGCGGCAACTCCGGTTCCCCGGTGATGGATGCGCGTGGCCGCCTCGTCGGCCTCGCCTTCGACGGCAACTGGGAATCGGTGAGCTCGAACTGGGTGTTCGACCCGAAGATGACGCGCATGATCGCCGTCGATTCGCGATACATGATGTGGACGATGGAGCACGCCTACCCGGCGCCGCAGTTCGTCAAGGAGCTCGAGGACGCCGCCAAGGCGCGCTGAGCCGCAAGCGCCCGGCGTGCCCTTCGGGGCATGCCCGGGGCCTCGCACCGGGGGCGGCCGCAAGGCCGCCTTCGTCGTTTCCGGCTACGCTCGGGGCATCGAAAGGAGAAAGCGCATGCGGGTGATCTTCCACGGTGCTGCAGGCGAAGTGACGGGCTCCTGCCATGAGGTCGAAGCGGCCGGCCATCGCCTGCTGCTGGATTGCGGCCTGATCCAGGGCAGCCGCGCCGACGAGGCGCGCAACCGCGAGGATTTCGGCTTCGATTCCGAGGCCATCGATGCGGTGGTGCTGAGCCATGCGCACATCGACCACTGCGGCCGACTGCCGCTGCTGGTGAAGCGCGGCTTCCGCGGGCCGATCTGGACCCAGCGCGCCACCGCCGACCTGCTGAAGGTGATGCTGGAGGATTCGGCGAAGCTCGCGCAGGCCGATGCCGAGCGCGCGCGTCGCCGATTGCACGAGGGCCGCGGCGGTCGCGATGACGAGGAGGAGCTCGAGCCGCTGTACACGCTCGACGACGTCACGAGGACGCTCAAGCACGTGCGCGCGATCGACTACGACGCGCCGACTGCGCTGTTCCCCGGCCTCGTTCTGACGCTGCGCGATGCCGGCCACATCCTCGGCTCGGCCAGCGTCGAGCTGGTCGAGACCGCCGCGGATGGCACGCGCCGGACTCTCGTGTTCTCTGGCGACCTCGGGCCCAACGGCACGCCGATCCTGCGCGACGCCGCGCCGGTGCCGCACGCCGACCTGCTTCTGCTGGAGGCCACCTACGGCGGCCGCCTGCACCGCGAGCGCGCAGCCACCGTGACCGAACTCGGCGAGATCTTCCACGAGGCGTGGCGCGACCGCGGCAACGTCATCATCCCGGCCTTCGCCGTCGGTCGCACGCAGGAGCTGCTCTACGCCTTCGCGCAGCACTTCGAAGAATGGGGCCTCGGCCGCTGGCAGATCTTCCTCGATAGCCCGATGGCCACCAAGGTGCTCGCTGTCTACGAACGGCACGCGGAGCTCTTCGACGAGGAAGCGGCGCGCGTCTTCGCGACGACGCCCCATCCGCTGCGGCTGAAGAACCTGCACCTCACCGACAGCACGGAGGAGTCGATGGCCATCAATCGCATCGACAGCGGGGCCATCATCATCGCCGGCTCGGGCATGGCCAACGGCGGCCGCGTGCGCCACCACCTGCGCCATCGCCTGCCGTTCGAGCGCAACCACGTCGTGTTCGTTGGTTACCAGGCGCAGGGCACCTTGGGCCGACGCCTCGTGGACGGCGCGGCCTACGTGCGCGTGCTGGGCAGCGAGGTGCCCGTGCGGGCGAAGCGGCACACGGTGGGCGGGCTTTCGGCGCACGCCGACCAGGCCGGGCTGTTGGACTGGTACGGCAGCGTCGGTGGCCGCCCGGACACCTTGCTGGTGCATGGCGAAGACGACGCCCGCGAGGCCCTGGCGCGCGAACTGCGCCGCCGCTTCGACGCCGATGTCGAACTGGCGCTGCCCGACATGGCACGCACGGTGGGCCGCTGAGCCGCGAACCTCAGGCCGCGTCGAGCGTGTCGGCGATGTCCCTGAGGTAGATCGAGAGCACGAGTCGCTCCGTCTTCGGCAGCGCGCGGAAGCTCAGCCCCAAGCGCTCGCGGCTGGGTGCCTCCATGGCGCGGCGATGGCAGATCACCGCCTCGGTGGTGATCTGCGTCTTCTCGCCGTCGGCATCGACGACGAAGCTGATGCGCAGCGTGTCGCCCACGTCGCCCATGGGATGCAGGGTTTCCACCAGCGCTCCCGAAGCGCTGAGGTCGAGCACCGAGGCCGCCTGCGTTTCGCCTTTCGCGCTGACGGGCGCGAGCTGGGCCGGCAGCAGGGTGCGCACCCGCAGGGCCTGGCGAACCAGGCGCGCCTGCACGGCCTCCGGCCACGCCAGCAGGGCGTAGACGAAGGGGGCGTCGAACGTTCCGACGGCCTGCGTTTCGAACTGGAAGTCGTACTGGCCAGTGAACCCCTGGACGCCGTAGCGCGCCCCGGTGGCGACCGGCGCCATCTTCTGCCCGGGCATCGGCGCGAGCATCAGCCCCTTGCCCTCGATGGCTGCGCAGAACTGCCACTCCTGGGCGATGCCGGCGTCGCCGATGCGCCAGGTCTGCAGCAGGGTCTTGGGACGCAGGCGCAACTGTCGGAGAGGGATGGCGCTGTTGTTGGAGGCGTCTGCGGGCATCGGAGGGTCCGGGGTGGGGGAGGGCTCAGGCGGGGCCGAGGAAGCGCCACGCCATGGTTTCACCGGCGGCCAGGGGCACGAGCGTCTGCGTGCCGTAGGGCAGGGCCGACGGAATCACGTTGGCTTCCTTGCGCAGCTGGACGCGCGAGGCGTGCCGCGGCAGGCGGTAGAAATCCGGGCCGAAGTGGCTGGCGAAGCCTTCGAGCCGATCCAGCGCACCGGCGGCCTCGAACGCACTCGCGTACAGCTCCATGGCGTGCAGCGCGGTGTAGCAGCCGGCGCAGCCGCAGTCGGATTCCTTGTCCCCTTTGGCATGCGGCGCGGAATCGGTGCCGAGGAAGAAGCGCGCGCTGCCGGAACTGGCCGCGGCGACGAGCGCTTGGCGATGCACCTCGCGCTTCAGCACCGGCAGGCAGTAGTAGTGCGGGCGGATGCCGCCGGTGAAGATGGCATTGCGGTTGTAGAGCAGGTGGTGCGCGGTGATGGTGGCGGCGATGTCGCCCTCGGCGCCCGCGACGTAATCGGCGGCGTCCTTGGTGGTGATGTGCTCGAACACCACGCGCAGGCCGGGGAAATCGCGTCGCAGCGGGATCAGTTTCTCGTCGATGAAGACCTTCTCGCGGTCGAACACGTCGATGTCGCGGTCGGTCACTTCGCCGTGGATGGCGAGCACCATGCCCACCTCCTGCATCGCCTCGAGCGCCTTGTACGTGTGCTTGAGATCGGTGACGCCGGAATCCGAGTTGGTCGTCGCACCGGCCGGATAGAGCTTCACCGCATGCACGAAGCCGCTGTCCTTTGCACGGCGGATCTCCTCGCCCGGCGTTTTGTCGGTGAGGTAGAGCGTCATCAGTGGGTCGAAATCCGAGCCTGCGGGGCGCGCGGCGAGGATGCGCTGGCGGTAGGCCGCGGCCAGCGCCGTCGTCGTCACTGGCGGCTTCAGGTTCGGCATCACGATGGCGCGGCCGAACTGCGCGGCGGTGTCCGGCAGCACCGCCTTCAACGCCTCGCCGTCGCGCAGGTGCAGGTGCCAGTCGTCCGGACGGGTGATCGTGAGCGTGGTGCCGTCGGGCACCGAGGCGGGCTGGGTGAAATGGTGGGCGAGGGTCATGGGATGGGCAGCGAAGGCAGCAGGGCCGAGGCCGCTAGTCTGCCATCGCCGTCAAGGGCGCCGGTTGCCAGCGTGCCGCAAGGCGTCGCGCCAGCACCGCAGCCCAGGCGCCTTGCGTCGCGGCATTGGCGTGGTAGCCGTCGGGGGCGAACTCGTCGGCGCGCGGCACGTAGGTGGTGGGCTCGTGCAGCACGCCCGGTTGTCGCGCCGCCACCCCGGCAGCGAGCGCATCCAGGGTTTGCGCGCGAAGTCCGGCCGCGTAGCGCAGCGGCTGGGGCAGCAGCGGGAAATGCTGCATGCGCGGCAAGCCGCAGAGCAGCACGGTGGCGTGCGGCGCACGCGACTGCAGGCCCTCCACGAGGTCGACGAGGCGTTGTTCGAAAGCTTCGCTGCGCGTAAGCCCGGACACATCGTTCACGCCCACCGAGACCAGCACGAGGTCCCACGGTCCCGCGGGTACCTCGGGAAGCAGCGTTTCGCCCAACTCGCGCACGCAGGCGCCGGTGCGGCCGAGTGCACGCCAGCGCACCTCGCGTTCGAACACTTGGGCCAGCTCGCGGCTGAAGTGGCCGGTGAGGGCGTACTCAAGGCTGGGGCAGCCCACGCCGTCGATCACCGAATCACCGATCGCCAGCAGGTGCAGCGGCGGGCCGTCGCCGACGCGCCCTTCGCGCGGCCCGGGGGCAGGCGCGAATCGTGGTGCCGTACGCTTCAGGCGCAGGCCTTGCGGTGCGGCGAGGGGCATCAATCCCCAGAACAGGGCGCGTTTCCAGAGCATGGCGGGGCGGGCAGGGGGGAGAAACCGGAGTATGGCCGGGGCGGTGCCCATGCGGCGCGCGGCGTGACGCCCCGCCGACGGCGCGCCGGCCACCATGGCAGTCCCGAAATCCGCTGGAACCGCCATGCGCCTCGCTCCCATCGCCCTTGCCCTCGGTCTCGCCATCGCTCTGCCGGTCGCCGCACAGGCGCCCGCCGCGCCGGCCACGGCCGCCGCACCCGTGGCGCAGGGCCCCTACGCGCTGCCGCCGCTGCCCTACGCCGCGAACGCGCTGGAGCCGGCGATCGATGCCGAAACCATGACGATCCATCACCAGCGCCACCACGGCGCGCAGGTGAATGGCCTGAACCAGCTGGCCGCCACCGTGCCGGAGTTGAAGGAAGGCGCCATCGAGCCGCTGCTGGCGCGCGTGTCGACCCTGCCGCCCGGCGTGCGCAACAACCTCGGAGGCCACTACAACCACAGCCTGTTCTGGACGGTGATGGCGCCGGCGGGGCAGGGCGGCGAACCCTCGGGCGAGCTGGCGGCGGCGATCACGCAGGGCTTCGGCTCGATGGACGCGATGAAGCAGCAGTTCTCGCAGGCCGCGGCCACGCGTTTCGGCTCGGGCTGGGCGTGGCTCATCGTCAAGGCCGACGGCACGCTGGCCATCACCAGCACCCCGAACCAGGACAACCCGCTGATGGACGTGGCCGAGCTGCGCGGCACGCCGGTGCTCGGGCTGGACGTGTGGGAACACGCCTACTACCTGAAGTACCGCAACGTCCGTGGCGATTACATCGCGGCTTGGTGGGACGTGGTGAACTGGAATGAGGTGAACCGGCGCTACGCGGCCGCGCGCGCCGCCACGGCGCCCTGAGCCGAGCGCGAGGCCCTCAGCGCCAGAACGGGATGCGCCACGGGAGGTCGTCGTCGCCCGTGGCGTTGTCGTCGAGCTTCCGCTGCGATTCGGGCTGGTCGATCTCGAGCAGGAAGGGCCCGGTGCGTTTAGCCCGCACGTCGATCATCACCTGGAAGCCGCGGCGATCGTGCCGCGCATCCTCGCTCCACCACCAGAGGGCATCGACGGGCTGACCATCCAAGCGGATGGGCTGCGAGGCGGCGAGGCAGTCGAGCACGGCACGGCTGGCCGCGGAATCGGCGAGCCAGCGCTCGCGCGACTTCGGCGCGCAGCGCGCCAGCGCGGCGTCGTGCCACTCCGGCACATAGGGAATCCAGAGCTTCGCGTAGGGGCCGGTGAGCACCTCGCTGGCGAGCGCGGGGGCGTTATGGCTCTCTCCGACGCGTTGGCGGTCGAGGTAGTGCGCGGCGCGCAGCGTGCCGGCATCGCCGCCGTGCAGGCCAGGGAAATCGCCGTCGAGCAGGCCGCCGATGCCGCGGTTCTGCAGCACCGGCACCAGCAGGGCCACCAGGATGACGCTGGTCACGATGGCCGCGATGGCGAACTGGGCCCGCCATCCCCGCTTCACCCCGGCCACGCGGTAGGTGGCCATTGTCGTGCCGAGGTTGCGGTCCGCCGTGAATCCCGCCAGCGCATAGCCCCGCAGGACCGGCATCACCCAGCGCGGTGCCGCTCGGCCGTGTTTGCCAGCATGGTTGTCGACCATCGTGGCGAGCATCAACGGCACGATCCACAGGGCCAGGAAGGCGAAATTGATGGGGACAAGGTGCTTGTCGAGCCCAAGGCCCTTCGCGAAGGCATACGCCAGCAGGAAAAGCGCGCCGAGCGTCAGGGTGAGCCCCGTCATCATCTTGGCCAGCCCGAGTGCCGCACCGAACACCAGCGTGGCGGCGTCGTCGAGCGCCGCGATCCGCTGGGGCAGGGCATCGAGGGCCTCGCCGAGCAGGGCGCGCTGCGCCGGCCCGAGGTTCTCGTTCTCTCGCAGCCGGCCTTCCGGATCCACCGATCGCAGCCCGACCAGCGACACCCAAGCGGCGCGCAGCAGCAGATGCACGAGGAAGCCGAGCGCGAGCCCGAGCACGGCGCCCTGCACGTACAAGCCCAGCGGGCTGACGATGCCCCCCAGGTCGCTCGGCAGTCGTTCGAACAGCCAGAAGACAGCGACGTTGAGTTCGGCGTAGGCCTGGAACAGCGCGAAGACGGTCGCGCCGGAGAGCAGGGTCTCCATCTCCCAGGTCGGGGTGGTGCGCTGGGGCAGTGTGTCGCCGGTGTCGTTCGCGGCGGGCGAAGGGGTCTGGGTCATGGGCCGGGGGTTCCAAATTCGTTGGAACGCTGCCACGCCGCGACGATCCGGGCAATCACGCCCACCTCGCGTTCAAGACTCGGGAAGGCGGCGCGCGTCGCTTTCCGGCCACGGGTACTCCATGTGTGCGGCGGTAGCGCGCGCGAGGTCCTCCCCGAAGTCGGCTTCGATGAGCTTCAGCGAGAGGTCGATGCCGGCGCTGATGCCCGCGGAGGTGGCGACGCGGCCGTCGACGACCCAATGCCGCTCGCGCTGCACCTGCACCGACGGCCAGTCCCGCGCCATCCAGTCGAGGCTCTTCCAGTGCGTGGTGGCCCGCACGCCATCGAGTTGCCCGGCTTCCGCGAGCAGCAGGCTGCCCGTGCACACCGACGCCAACCGGCGCGGCTGCGGCGCAGCCCGGCGAAGCCAAGCGAGGAAGGCGGCGTCCTGCAGCAGCGGCCGCACGCCGTAGCCGCCGGGCACCAGCAGCGTGTCGAGCGCGGCCGGGTCGAGTTCGGCGATGGTCGTGTCGGGTTGCACCTTCAGCCCGCCGCGGCAGTGCACGAGGCCTGGCTGCACACCGGCCACGATCACCTCGTACGGCGACGCCGAATCGCGGCGCGTGGCTTCGTCGAGTCGCAGCGCCGAGAGCACCTCGAAGGGCCCGGCGAAGTCGAGCACCTCGACCTCGTCGAACACAACGATGGCGATGCGGGGCCGGCTCACGCGTCCTCGCGCGTGGGAGCCGCGGCAGCGCCGGCCAGCAGGCCGCCGTCGACGTTGAATTCGGCACCGGTGATGTACGTGGCTTCATCGGAGGCCAGCAGGACGGCAAGCGCCGCCACTTCCTCCGCCTGCCCGAAACGACGAAGCGGGGTGTCGGCCACGAAGGCGGCCATGCGCGCCTCGCGATCCGGGCCGTCGCCGAGCATCGGCTCCCACATCGGCGTCAGCACCGCGGCGGGTTGGATGACGTTGCAGCGGATGGCCGTGCCCTGCTCGGCGGCCCACAACGCCACGCTGCGGGAGTGGTTGCGGACGGCGCCCTTGGCCGAAGCGTAGGCGGCCGCGCCCGGAATACCGACCACGCCCGAGCGCGAGCCGATGTTGATGATGCTGCCACGCCCAGCGGGACGCATCGCCCGCAAGGCCTCGCGGCAGCCGAGGAATACGCCGTCCAGCGTGGTGCGGTGCACGCGCTGCCAATCGGCCAGCGCCACGTGGCAGGGGTCCTGCGGTGCGCTGCTCTCCTCGAAGCCGGTGATGCCCGCGTTGTTCACCAGCACGTCGAGGCGGGACTGCGCGGCGAGCACGCCCGCCACGACCGACGTCCAGTCGGCTTCCTCACGGACGTCGAGGCGCTCATAGCGTGCGCGTGCGCCGAGCGCGGCGGCGAGGGTGCGGCCCTCGTCGTCGCGCACGTCAGTCAGCCAGACCATCGCCCCTTCGGCCACGAAGGCGCGGGCGATGGCGGCACCGATGCCGCGCGCGGCACCGGTGACCAGGCACACCTTGCCCTCCAATCGGCCCAAGCGGATTCAGCCCTTGCGCGCCGCGATGAAGCGGTCGAGCTTCGCCTCCAGCACCGAAAGCGGCAGCGAGCCGTCCTCCAGCACTTCGGCGTGGAAGGCCTTGATGTCGAACGCGTCGCCGAGCGCTTCTTCCGCGCGCGCACGCAGTTCGAGGATCTTCAACTCGCCGATCTTGTAGGCGAGGGCTTGGCCCGGGATGGCGATGTAGCGCTCGGCCTCGGAGACGGCTTCGGTGTCGGTCGTGGCCGAATTGGCCTTCATGTAGGCGATGACCTGTTCGCGCGTCCAACCCTTGCTGTGCAGGCCGGTGTCGACGACGAGGCGGATGGCGCGCCAGATCTCGGCCTGCAAGCGCCCGAAGTACTGCTGCGGCGTGTCGTAGGCGCCGAGTTCCTTGCCCAGCGATTCGGCGTACAGGCCCCAGCCCTCGGCAAATGCCGTTTCGCCACCGAAGCGACGGAACATCGGCAGGCCGGTCAGTTCCTGCTGCAGCGCGATCTGGAAGTGGTGTCCGGGCACGGCTTCATGCAGGTAGAGCGCGTCGCGGTCCCAGTTCTTGCGGCTCGGCAGGTCGTGCGTGTTCACGTAGAACACGCCCGGGCGCGTGCCGTCCTGGCTCGGGCCCTGATAGCTGCCGCCGGCCGCGGAGGCGGCGCGGAAGGCTTCCACCGGGCGGATCTCGAAGCCGGCTTTCGGCACCAGCGAGAACATGTCCTTCGCACGCAGATCGATGCGCTCGCGCAGCGAGTTGTAGTCGGCGAGCAGCGCCGCTTCGGTCGGGTACTCGTACTCCTTCGCCGTCGTCATGTGGACGAAGAAGTCCTGCAGGCTGCCTTCGAAGCCCATCTGCTTCATCACGTCATGCATCTCGCCCTGGATGCGCGCCACTTCGGCGACGCCGATGTCGTGGATCTGCGCCGGCGTGAGGTCGGTCGTCGTCTGCACCTTGGCGAGGTAGGCATACCAGGCCTCGCCGTCCGGCAGCGCCGAGATGGCGACGGTGTCGCGGGTCTTGGGCAGGTACTCCTCGGCCACGAAGCGGCGCAGCTCGCGGTAGGCCGGCATCAGCTGCTCGGCGATCAGCGCGCGGTAGGCGGCCGTGAGGCGCTCCTTCTCCGCGGCGGGCATGTCGGCGGGCAGGTTGGCGATGGGGCGCCAGAACAGCGTGTCCTCGGGCTTGTCCTTGATCAGCGCGTCGAGCTGCGGGATCGCCTTCTGCATCAGCACGCGCGGCTGCACGACGCCGCTGGCCATGCCTTCGCGCATGTTGGCCTGCATCGTGGTGAACAGCACCGGCAGGCGCGAGGCGCGCTTCAGCCAATTGTCGTAGTCCTGCACGGTCTTGAAGGGCTGTGCGTTCGTGCCGGAACCGAGCTGCGCGAACAGCGCGGCGACGTTGCGGAACTGGTCGAGCGGCTGCTGCCAGCTCGGGAAGCGCTCACCTTCGATCTCGAGCTTCATCTCGCGCAGCAGGATCTCGGCGCTCAGGCGGCGCTGCGGCGAGAGGGCCTCGAGGTCGAGGGCCTCCACCCGGGCCAACCAGGCCTTGTTGAAGGCCGAGGCTTCGGCGCGGCTCTCGGCGCTGAAAAGGTCGGGCAGCTGGTCGTTGTAGCGGGCGTCGCCGACGAAGGTGGCACGCAGCGGCGAGAGCTTCAGCGAGGCTTCCCAGTACTCGGCGAACAGCGCGTCGGCGGCGGCATCCGCCGGCTGCACAGCCTCGCTGGCCGTCGTGGTCGCCGGTGCCGCGGGCGTCGATTGCGCGTGGGCAACGGCGGGCAGGCCGACGGCGAGGCTGATCGCCAGAGCGAGAGTGAGCGGGCGCAAGGGCAAGGCGGGAAACTCCGGCAGCGGTCGACACGTAGGGTCGGGGAACGCCGAGCTTCTGCCGATGTGAAGACGGCCGCATGGGCCTGAGGTCACGGTGCTGCGTGAGGAAGCGCGCCCTCGAGCCGCAAAGCGCGCTCCAGGCGCGCGCGGGCTTCGTCATTCCACGGGCCGGCATGCTCGAATCGCCACCGCGCGCGCTCGTCGCGCAGCACGACCGCGGGGAGCGTGGAGCGCGTGAGGTCCGCGGGCAGGACGGCGGCGCGTGGCACCCGGAGGCGGGCGGACCAGTCCTCGAGCGCCGCCGCGTCCGCCACCGGCCCCGTGCCCTCGCGAGTGAGCAGGTGCACCACGCGCAGCCCGCCGGGTAACGTGGAGCGAAGCGCCTTCCACTCCTCGATGCAGGCGCTGCAGGACGGCGCGCCGTACACCACGAGGAAGGGTTCGCCACGCAGCGGGGCGAAGTCGGGTTCGCCGCGCAGGCCCGGCGGTTCGTCGCCGTGCACCCACCACGCCAGCGCGAGCACCAGCCCGACGCCGACGAAGAAACCGGCGTTCAGCGTGAGGGTGCGCGTGCGCGGCTTGGGCCGTTCACCGGTGCGCGAGGCGCGCATGGGTCAGCCCTGCGCGGCGGCCATGCGCAGCTGCTCGGCGCGTTCGCGACCGAGCCACGCGGTGAAGGCGCGGCGCGCGAGGTAGATCAGCGGGATCAGCGCGATCGCCGCCGCGACCTTGTAGCCATAGTTCACCGTGCCCACCGCCAGCCACAGCGAAGTCGGCCAGACCTGCGGGCCGATCACGAAGGCGATGTAGAGCACGACGAAGCTGTCGATGAGCTGCGAGACGGCCGTCGAACCGGTGGCGCGCAGCCACACCCAGCGCTCGCCGGTCATTCGGCGGATGCGGACGAAGATCGCGATGTCGATGAACTGGCCGATGAGGAAAGCCACGGTCGAACCGAGGATCGACCACAGCCCCTGTCCGAAGATCGCCGCGAACGCCGCCTGCTGGTCGGGCACGCCATTGGCCTGCGCGGCACCCACCCACCAGCCGGCCGGCACCAGGGCAATGGCCGCGTAGGCAAAGGCGAAGGCGTAGAGGATCAGGCCGACCGACAGCAGGCTGATGAAGCGCACGCCGCGCCGGCCGTAGAACTCGTTGACGAGGTCGGTGAGCACGAAGATCAGCGGCCACACCAGCACGCCGGCGGTGAACGAGAGCGAGCCGCTCTGGCCGAAAAGCGACCATTCGAAGGGCGCGACGCCGAGCGTGTCTTCGAGCGCGAAGATCTTCACGCCGATCAGGTTCGCGAGCACCGCGTTGACGGCGAAGAAGGCCGCCAGCATCAGGAACAGCCGCGTCGCGCGGTCGTCGAGCAGGGTCACTGGCGCGGCCCCTCGAAGGGCACTTCCTTCGGTGCCACCGCACCGCCGGAGATGATGAAGGCCATCGCCTCGTCGAAGCTCCACTGCGTCGGGGTGAGACGGTCGACCGGCACGATCTCGAGGTAGCCCGAGGTCGGGTTCGGTGTGGTCGGCACGTACACGGCCGCGAGCTCGCGGCCGGTGCCTTCCTCGCGCAGCGTGCGGGTGACGAAGCCGACGGCCTTCATGTCGCGATGCGGGAAATCGATCAGCACGACGCGCTGGGCGCCACCTCCCGGCGGATGCTGCAGCAGGTCGAGGAGCTTGCGTGCGCTCGAGTAGACGACGTTGACCAGGGGCACGCGGGCGATCAGGCCTTCGGTCCAGCGCAGCAGGGTCTGGCCGACCACGCGGCGCGTCAGCGCGCCGACGCCGAGGATGATCAGCAACGTGCCGACGAGGGCCACCACCGGCAGCACCCAGGGGTGCGTGGCCCAGCCGAACACCTCCGGCTGCGCGCCGGCGAGGCCGTTGAGCAGGGGGCCCACCCAGGGCCGCGAGAGGTCGGAGAGCAGGGTGAACAGCAGGCTGATGACGAACCATGCCAGCCAGAGCGGCAGCAGGGTCAGTAGGCCGGTGAGGAACCAGGTGCGGAGATTGCGCATAGCGCCATCGTAGCGGGCTCAGCGTGGACGGCGGGGCGAGGCGTCCAGCAATTCGTCCAGCGAGACCTCGCGCACGAGGCGGAAGCCGAGGTCGTCCTGCCCGCGTTCGTCGCCCGCGGCCTGCGTCGCACCGGCACGCGCCTGCGCGGCATTCGTGCGCCAGCCGGCGCCCGCGGTCTGACGGCCGCCGGCCAGCCACTCACGGGCGTTGCCACCGATATCGACGAGCCCCAGCGACGAGGCCTTGCCGGCGCCCACCGGCACCGTGCCCTCGCGGCGGTCGCAATTCAGGCGGGTGCCGGCGCAATCACCCGCGGCGCCCTGGCTCAACTGGCTCCATTCGCCGGCCGTCGGCAGGCGATAGCGGACACCATCGCGCTGGCCGCGCCATTGCGCGTAGGCGTCGGCGTCGGCGGCGGTGACGCACACCGCCGGGTCGCGCGCGGTCTGGGCGAAGCCGGGATCACTCCAGGTGCGGCGCTCGAGGAAGCCACCGCGGCAGCGCGACACCGGCCGGCCGGTGGCCTGCACGAAGGCGAGGAAGTCGCCGCGGGTCACTTCCGTTTCCATCGCCGCGAGGCCCGGCCGGGCCTCGCTGGGCGCGGTGACCAGGCGCATCGCCGGCCCGCCGCCTTCGAGGCGGGCGCCCGGCCGCGGCAGCAACGCCACGCGGGCGGTGCGGATGGCGTCGGCGAAGCGCGCCTCGTCGAGGCCGTAGAGCGCGATCTCGTCGGTGGCGCGCTTCAGTTCGCGTGCGCTGCGCCGGGAGGCGGCGTCGGCCAAGCGGCGTTCGACGGCGGTGGCGCGCGCGTCGACCAGCGTCGTCCAAGCCGCGCTGTCCTTGAGGGCGGCCTGCTCAACGTAGCGCTGGGCGCGCTGCCACAGCGCGACCGCGTTGGCGTTGTCGTCGTCGTCGAGGGCCTTGTCGATCTGCGCGCCGAAAGCGGCGATGAGCGCGGCCTCCAGTCGGGGCAGGGCGGGATCGCGCGGGGCCAGGGTGCGCGCCGCCAGCAGGGACTCGATCGCGTTGTCGCCGGCTGGTGTGGATAGGCGCAGCCGCGCGATCTGCCGCTGCGCGGCGGCGAGTTCGCGCGCCGCCGGCACGCGCGGGTCGTAGGGCAGGGCCTGCGAGACAAAGGCGGCTGAAGCCGTCGGCGTCGGCGCGTTGTCGGCGCGATCCGCGGGAGCGGCCTCGGCCGAAGGGGGCGTGGGCGGCATCCCGGCCTCGGCGCCGGCCGGGGCTGGCGCAGCCCCCGCGGCAATCGCGACGGAGCCGATCGGGTCGTCAACCACGGTCGGTGCGCTGCCATCGATGGTGAGGAAATCCGGCGCCTGGTCGCGCGAGGCCATCCACCAGGCCGCACCGGCCGCGATCACCAGCGCCGCGGCACCCACGCCCAGCCAGCGTCCGGCGGGCCGTGACGTGGCGGGGCTTTCTCCAGTGGTGCGGCCCGGGGGCGTCGCGGCCGGTTCGGGCGCCGCTTCGCGGGCGGGGCCAAGCCGGTGCCGGCGCTCGAGTTCGTCGAGCGCGCTGAGCATCTGTTCGGCATTGCGGAAACGCTGCTCCTTCGTCTTCGCCATGGCCAGCGAGATGAAGGGCTGCCAATGCCGTCGGTTGCTCGGCAGGGGCGGTATCGGGTCGTGGGCGTGCATCACCGCCAATGCGAGGGCGTCATTGGCCTGGAAGGGCAGATGGCCGGTGACCATCTCGTAGGCCAGCACGCCAACGGCATACAGGTCGGCACGGCCGTCGACGTTGTCGCCGCGGGCCTGCTCCGGCGCCATGTAGGCGGCGCTGCCCACGGCGAAACCGACATTGGTGATGCGCGTCGAACTGCGGAAAGGGAGCGCGATGCCGAAATCCGCCAACACCGGGCGATCGGCGTTGTCGAACAGGACGTTCTCGGCCTTGACGTCGCGGTGCACGATGCCGCGGGTGTGGGCATAGCCCAGCGCGGAGAGCAGCGAGCGCAGCACGGCGATGATCCGCGGCTCGTCGTTGCGCAGGTCGCGCTGGCCGAGATGCCCCTTCGAGAGGTAGGGCATCACGTAGTACATCAGCCCCTGCGGCGAGCGGCCCACTTCGTAGATGCCGACGATGCAGGGGTGTTCGAGTTTCGCGATCGTCCGCGCTTCCTGCTCGAAGCGCTGCTTGCTGATCTCGTCGCGGAGGATCTCCGGCGCGGTGATCTTGATCGCCACCTGGCGATCGAGCGATTCCTGCACCGCGAGATAGACGAAGCTCATCCCGCCCTTGCCGATGCGCCGCATGACCCGATAGCCGGGGATGTCCGGCATCATCGAGGTCAGCAGGGCCGACAACTCCTCCGGCGACATCTCCTCGTCGGGCGACGGCGTGAAGCGCAGGATGGCCATGCGGGTCGGGCGGGGGGTATGGGCGGCCAGCTTCGCGCGTCGTCCGTGGCCTGTCCAGCAGGGAAACCGCGTGGATCCGCGTCGATCAGGGCCTTGGGGCGCTGCTGTCCTGCGGGCTGTGAGCGGCGTCACGTTCCGCGGCGGCCTCGCGGCGAACCCTCGGCTTCAGGCGTACGTACAGCTGCTTGCGCACCCGGGCCACCACGTCGCCTTCGGCATCGACCACCGGGCAGTCCATCCAGCGCAGCACCTTGCCGCCCCCGGCCGCCTCGGCGCGGAGCTCATCGAGCACAGCGTCGTTGAGGTCGAAGCGGCAGCGCACGGTGCCGCGGCCGGGCTTCACGAATTCGATCTCGCCGGCCTTGTCCCAGACCACGTAGTCATCGCCCAGCGCGCGCAGGGTAAGGATCATCCAGAACGGATCGGTCATCGCGAACAGCGAGCCGCCAAAGTGCGTGCCCACGTAGTTGCGGTTCCAAGGGCGCATCCGCAGTTCGACCTCGGCACTGCGCCAGTCGGCGCCGAGGTGCGTGACATGGATGCCGGACAGCAGGAACGGCGGCCAGACGTTGAAGAAGTGGCGGAGCAGGCGGGGCGGCATGCAGGAGATCGCGCAGCAGTAGGCGCGGCGATCATGCCATACGCATGCGTATGGAGGAAGGCTCAGGGAGGAGCGGGTTGGGGAGAGAGTGACGGTCCCGGAGTCTGCTGGGGATCGAGATCGAGCACGCTGGCGACCAGTTCCCCCAGCCCAACACCCAAGGTCTCATTGGCCGCCGACTCTCCGGCATCGGCGAAGTCAGCGCGAAGCGCGAAGTCGCGGAACACCGGCCAATTCGTCGCCAAGCCTTGGACGATCTGCCGCGCGAGGTCGTAGGCCAGTTCGGCCACCTGCTCGCCGGGCGAATGGAAGGCCTCACCCGACCAGAAGTCCGCGATGCGCTGCGGGTTCCAGAATGAGCGGTGGCGAGCTTGGCGCTCGGCCGCTTCGTAATCCAAGGAGGCGGCACAAAGCCGACGCTCGGTGTTGACCGCGATTCCTTCGTTGAGCCAGAGGGGCAAGGGCAGGTGCGACACGAGGCTGTGCGTCATCTCGTGCACGACCGTTGGTTCGATGTGCAGGAGGTCGTCACCGTGAGCGGCGAAATGGCCGCAGCCCTGGTTGATGTGAATGCCGGCGCTGCCGGCGTACTCGCCACCTTCCGGGTAGTAGCGGCTGATGTAGCGGTAGTAGTCGTCCTGCTCGGCGAATAGCAGGAACACGTCCTTGCCGAGGTCTGGCCGCTCGGCGAGACCGTCCAGCAGCCGGATCACCCGGCTGCGCGTCCGTCCGATGTGATCGATGACGACGCGTGCGCGACGGTCGTCGAGGTGGCTCAGGACGAACGCGTCGGCGCTCTCGTGGACGCGGTAGGGCGGGCCCAGAGCTTTCGCGAGATGCAGCACGAAGCTGCGTTCCGCATCCATCCAAGCGCTTGCGGACGCCGTATCGTCCTCGATGCCGGCTCGCCAAACGTCGAAGGCCTGCCAGTCGGGTGTGGGCAAGTCCTCCGCCCAGACCAGCGAGGCTTCGAAAGGAAACGAGGGGCCGTGACCGCCGCCGATGTCCCGCATCGCCATGTCCGCGGGGACGACGCTAAGCGTTGGCCGGAAATCCTTGCGTTGTCCGAACAGCCAGGCGAGCACGGCGGGCTCAGAACAGCACGGAGGCCATCTTCCGCCGGTAGGCGCCCACAAGGTCCTCGTCGTCCACCACGCGGAAGGCGTCGATCAGGGCCTTCTTCGGCAGGCCGTCCTCGTAGGCCCGGTTGCGCTTGAGCATTTCGAGGAACTGCACGAGGCCGGCTTCCGAATCACCCTCGACGATGCAGCGCGCCCCAAGAAGGTGGCGGGCGCGCAGGTCGTCGGGGTTCGCGGCGATGGCCTGTTCGAGCACCACAGCCGGCGGCGCGTCCTTCAGCAGGGCGGCGAAACCCAGTCGCGCGCGGGCCTTTACGGCGCGGTCGTCGGTGGCGAGGTTGGCGGGCAGGGCGTCGAGCAGCGTTTCCGCCTCGGCGGCGGCGCCGACTTTCAGCAGGGCCAGCACGAGGTCGAGCTTCAGCGCGCCGTCGTCCGGGGCTTCGGCCACGGCGTGGCGCAGGCGGATCACCTCGGCTTCCGGGTCGACCGGTGGCGCCTCGGCGGCCGCTTCCTCGGCCACAGGCTCGGCCGGCGAGATGCCGTGCTGGGTGAGGAAAGCCTTCAGCTGCCCCTCCGGCAGCGCGCCGGGGAAGCCGTCGACGATCTGGCCGCCCTTGAGCAGCATCACCGTCGGTACCGAACGAATCTGGAAATAGCCGGCGAGCTGCTGCTCCTTGTCCACATCGACCTTCGCCAGCAGGAAGGCCCCGTGGTACTCGGCGGCCAGCTTCTCGAGGATGGGGCCGAGCGTCTTGCAGGGGCCGCACCAGGTGGCCCAGAAGTCCACGAGCACCGGGACGTCCTTCGACTTCAGCAGCACCTCGGCCTCGAAGCGTTCCAGCGTCACGTCGAACACGTGCGGCGACGCGGCGTCGGCGGTGGGAGCGGAGGCAGGCGGCGTGCCGAAGGCGTCGAGGCGGATCATCGAAGTCTCACGAGGGAAAGGCGCAAGGCGCCGATGCCCCCACGGATGGGGGCGGGGGCACCGGCTTGCAAGGCGGTCAGTTGGCGAGCGGCTTCACCACCGCGCCGCCCTTCATCACGAAGTCGACCTTTCGGGTCAGGCCGATGTCGGTCAGCGGATTGCCGGGCACGGCGACGATGTCGGCGTGGAAGCCCGGCGCGATCTGGCCGAGGTCGGTGGCGCCGAGCACCGTGGCGGCATTAACGGTGGCGGCCTGCAGGGCCACGTTGGCGGGCATGCCGCCTTCCACCATGAACTCGAACTCGCGGGCGTTGTCGCCGTGCGGGCTGACGCCGGCGTCGGTGCCGAAGGCGATGGGCACGCCTGCGGCATAGGCGCGGCGGAAGGTCGCCATGATCTGCGTACCGACCGCGCGCGCTTTCGGACGGATGATCTCCGGGTAGAAGCCGTCGATCTCGGCCTTCTCACCCACGAAGCGGCCGGCGCTGAGCGTCGGTACCCACCAGGTGCCCTTTTCCTTCATCAGGCGCATGGTCGCGTCGCTCATGAAGGTGCCGTGCTCGATGCTGGTCACCCCGCCCTCGATTGCGCGGCGCATGCCGACGTCGCCGTGCGCGTGGGCGGCCACCGTGTAGCCGTAGTCCTTCGCCGTGTCGACGATGGCGCGGATCTCCTCCACCGTGAACTGCGGCGCATCGGCGCTGCGGGCGTAGCTGAGCACGCCGCCGGTGGCGGTGATCTTGATGGTGTCGCTGCCTTCCTTGTAGCGCTGGCGCACGGCCTGGCGGGCCGCGTCGACGCCATTGATGACGCCTTCGGTCGGACCGGGCGGGCCCATCAGCGTGGACAGGGTGTTGTTCAGGCCATTCGTCGGGTCGGCGTGGCCGCCGGTGGTCGCGATCGACTTGCCCGCGGCATAGATGCGCGGGCCCGGGATCGTGCCGGCGTTGATGGCGTCACGCAGGTGCGGGGCGATCTCGCCGCCGAGGTCGCGCACGCTGGTGAAGCCGGCCTCCACGGTGCGGCGGGTGTAGAGCGTGGCGCGCAGCGCGAAATCGACGTCGTCGAGGCGGAAGCCCTCGGAGTAACTGTTCGGGTTCGACTCCTGGCCGACGTGCACGTGCAGGTCGATCCAGCCCGGCGAGCAGGTGTGGCCGGCGAGGTCGATGGTCGTGGCGCCTTCCACCGCCACCTTGCCCGGCTGGAGTGCCGTGATGCGGCCGGCATCGACCACGATGGTCTGCGCGCCGATAAGGCGGCCGGCCTTGGCATCGAAGACATCGCCGCATTGCAGGGCGGTGGGGGCGGCCTGCACGGGCAGGGCGAGGAGCACGGCGGTGGCCAGCAGGCCGGGGCGAAGCGACATCGGCACTCTCCTCAGAAGCCGGTGGGACGTTCACCGCGGGCCCCGGCACAGCCCATGGCGCGACGCCCGACTCTACGGCCTGTGCAGCCGCTGCGGTACCCTTGGCGGCTTGCCGAATTCCGGGCAGCCCGCCGTGGGCGCCCCCGCCGAGACCCCATGCACGCCGAATCCACCGCCCCGAACGACACCGCCGAGACCGGCTTCCAGCCCAAGGCCCTCGAGGCCGCCGCCCAGCAGTGCTGGGACAGCGCCAAGGCCTTTGAGGTCGTCGAAGACCCGTCCAAGCCCAAGTACTACGCGCTCTGCATGCTGCCGTACCCCTCGGGCGCGCTGCACATGGGCCATGTGCGCAACTACACGATTGGCGACGTGATCAGCCGCTTCAAGCGCATGCAGGGCTTCAACGTGCTGCAGCCGATGGGCTGGGACGCCTTCGGCCTGCCGGCCGAGAACGCCGCGATAAAGAACAACACCGCGCCGGCGAAGTGGACCTACGAGAACATCGGGAAGATGCGCAACCAGCTGAAGTCGCTGGGCTACGCCTACGACTGGTCGCGCGAGGTCACCACCTGCACGCCGGAGTACTACCGCTGGGAGCAGCAGTTCTTCACCCGCCTGTATGCGAAGGGCCTCGTCTACCGCAAGAACAGCGTCGTGAACTGGGACCCGATCGACCAGACGGTGCTCGCCAACGAGCAGGTGGTCGACGGCCGCGGCTGGCGCTCCGGCGCGCTGGTGGAAAAGCGCGAGATCCCGCAGTGGTTCCTCAAGATCACCGACTACGCGCAGGAGCTGCTGGACGGCCTCGATGCGCTGCCGGGCTGGCCGGAATCGGTCAAGACCATGCAGCGCAATTGGATCGGCCGTTCCGAAGGTCTCGAGATCAGCTTCGCCGTTGAAGGCGAGGCCGAGCCGATGGTGGTGTTCACCACCCGACCCGACACGCTGATGGGCGTCACCTACGTGGCCGTCGCCGCCGAGCACGCGCTGGCCGCGAAAGCCGCGGCGATGAACCCCGAGGTCGCGGTCTTCGTGGCCGGCTGCAAGCAGGGCGGCGTGTCCGAGGCGGAGCTGGAGACGCAGGAGAAGCGCGGCATCGCGACGGGCCTGTTCGCCATCCATCCGATCAGTGGCGCCAAGGTGCCGGTGTGGATCGCCAACTTCGTGCTCATGGGCTACGGCACCGGCGCCGTCATGGCCGTGCCCGGCCACGATGAGCGCGACTTCGAATTCGCCACCAAGTACAGCCTGCCGATCACGCAGGTCATCGCGGTCGACGGCGAAAGCTACGACGCCACCCGCTGGCAGGACTGGTACGGCGACAAGACCGCCGCGTCGCTGCGCACGGTGAATTCCGGCGCGATGGACGGCTTGGGCTACAAGGCTGCCTTCGACAAAGCCGCCGCGCTGCTGGGCGACAAGGCCACGCGCCGCGTGAACTACCGCCTGCGCGATTGGGGTGTGTCCCGCCAGCGCTACTGGGGTTGCCCGATCCCGATGCTTTACGACGCCGAGGGTAACGCCCACGCGGTGCCGGAGGAGCAACTGCCGGTCGTGCTGCCGGAAGACGTGCGCTTCGAGGGCGTGGCTTCGCCGATCAAATCGAACCCGGCGTGGCGCCAGGTCACCGATGCGAATGGCCAGCGCTTCGAGCGCGAGACCGACACCTTCGACACCTTCATGGAGTCGAGCTGGTACTACGCGCGCTATTGCTGCCCGGGTGCCACCGACATGTTGGACGACCGTGCCAAGTACTGGCTGCCGGTCGACCAGTACATCGGCGGCATCGAGCACGCCGTGATGCACCTGATGTACTTCCGCTTCTTCCATAAGCTGCTGCGCGATGCGGGCTACGTGGACAGCGACGAGCCGGCGACCAATCTCCTTTGCCAGGGCATGGTGATTGCCGAGACCTTCTATCGCGAGAACGCCGACGGTTCGAAGGATTGGCACAACCCGGCCGATGTCGACGTCGAGCGCGACGAACGCGGTCGCGTGGTGGCCGCCAAGCTTCGCGCCGACGGCCAGCCGGTGACCATCGGCGGCACCGAGAAAATGTCGAAGTCGAAGAACAACGGCGTCGACCCGCAGGTGATGGTCGATCGCTACGGCGCCGATACCGTGCGCCTGTTCTCGATGTTTGCCGCGCCGCCGGAGCAGTCGCTGGACTGGAACGAGTCGGGCGTGGAGGGCATGGCGCGCTTCCTGCGTCGCTTGTGGAATCAGGTGCAGAAGCACGTCGATGCGGGTGCGGCGCCGAAGCTCGATACCGCTTCGCTGTCGCCCGCCGGCAAGGCGATCCGCCGCCAGCTGCACGAGGCCATCCAGAAGATCACCGACGACTACGCGCGCCGCTACAGCTTCAACACCGCCATCGCCGCCGTGATGGAGCTGCTGAACGCGCTGTCGAAGTTTGATGAGGCCGGCGACGCCGCCCGCGCGCTGCGGCAGGAGGCCTTCGAGGCCGTCACCCTGCTGCTGAACCCGATCACGCCGCACACCAGCCACGCGCTGTGGCAGGTGCTGGGCCACCCGGAAACGGTGCTGGAGACGCTGCCGTTCCCGGCGGTCGACCCGGCGGCGCTGGTGCGCGATTCGCTGACGCTGGCCGTTCAGGTCAACGGCAAGCTGCGCGGCACCATCGAGGTGCCGGCCGCCGCCGACAAGGCCGCCATCGAGGCGATGGCGCTGGCCGAGCCGAACGTGGTGAAGTTCATCGAAGGCCAGGCGGTGAAGAAAGTGATCATCGTCCCGGGCAAGATCGTCAACATCGTCGTCGGATGACCCGCATGCGCGCTCGCTTCCTCGTTCCCGCCCTCGTCGCCGCCCTCGCTGTGGGCTGCGGCTTCGCTCCGCGCGGCGCGCTGAAGGTGCCCGAGGGCTTCGGCGCCATCGCGGTGACCGCGGCCGATCCCTACAGCCCGCTGGCCGACGAACTGCGCCGCTCGCTGCAGCGTGCCGGCGCGAGCACGACGGAAGCGGCGGACGGTGCCGCCAAGCTGGCGATCACCGCCGAAACTTGGGAAACCCGCCCGATCTCGGTGGACGCCTTCGTCGCCGTGCGCGAGGTCGAAACCCGGTATCGCGTGACCTTCGATCTCGTCGATGCCGCCGGCGGGAAGCGCCTCGACCAGCAGACGGTCGAGCTGACGCGCGACTACGTCTACGAGGCCGCCGAGGCCTTCGGCAACCCGGGCGAGCAGGAGATCATTCAGCAGGAGCTGCGTCGCGACATGCAGGCGGCGATCCTCCGCCGCGTCGACCTCGCCCTGCGCGCCGACTGATGGCGGAGATCCGCCCCGACGCCTTCATGAAGCGGGTGGCGGCGGAGGCGCTGCCGTCCGTGATCCTGATCGCCGGGGACGAGCCGCTGGTGGTGCAGGAATGCGCCGACGCCGTGCGCGAGAAGGCCAAGGCCGAAGGCTACGGCGAGCGCGAGGTGCTGGATGCCGAGGGCAACTTCGACTGGAACCGGCTCACGCAGGGCCTAGCCTCGCTGAGCCTGTTCGCGCAACGCCGCCTCTTCGACCTGCGCCTGCCCAGCGGCAAGCCCGGCAAGGACGGCAGCGAGGCGATCCGCGAGTACTGCGCCAATCCGCCGCCCGACACGGTGCTGCTGATCACCGCACAGGACTGGAGCCGCCAGCACGCGGGCAAGTGGAGCGAAGCGATCACCGCCGCGGGCCACATGGTGCCGGTGTGGCCGCTGAAGGCACACGAGCTGCCCGATTGGCTGGCCACCCGCCTGCGCCGCAAGGGCCTTTCCGCGACGCCGGAAGCGCTGGCGCGCCTCGTCGAACGCGTCGAAGGCAACCTGCTGGCCGCGGCGCAGGAGATCGACAAGCTGGCCCTGCTGCTCGACCAGGGCACCGGCCCGATCGATCTCGAGACGCTTGAGCGCCTGGTCGCCGAGGCCTCGCGCTACGACGTCTTCAAGCTGGTCGACGCCGCGCTGGCCGGCGAAGCCGCCCGCGTGCCGCGCATCCTCGCCGCGCTGCGCGGCGAGGGCGAGCAGGTGGCCGGCCTGCTGGGCTGGACGCTCGGCGAGATCACCAAGATCGCAGGCTTCGCCGCGGTGAAGGCCCGCGGTGGCAACGTCATGGCCGAGATGCGCGCGGCGAAGCTCTGGGAATCGAAGATGGCGCAGTACACCCGCGCGCTGGAACGGCATCCGCCCTCGTCCTGGGAGCGCTTCGCGATCGCCGTCGGCGAGGTGGAGCGCATGGCCAAGGGGCGGGCCAGCGGCGATGCGTGGCGCGCTCTCGAGCGCCTGCTGCTGGCGGTCGCGCGCCCTCGCGCGGCGATGACCCTGCTGGCGAAGTGAGCCGCCCGGAGCGCGCCGCATGACGCCTGCCACCGACGCTTCCCTGCACCTGCTCTACGGCGGCACCTTCGATCCGGTCCATCTCGGCCATCTGGCCGTCGCGCGCGCCGCGCTGGCCACCACTGGGGCAGCGCACCTCGATTTCGTGCCCGCCGCCGACCCGCCGCATCGCGGCCCGCCGGGCGCCGCGTTCGCGGATCGCCTTGACCTGCTGCGCGCCGCCCTGGCCAGCGAACCGCCGCCCGCGGTGGGCACCTGGGCCATCGACCCCCGCGAAGGGGCGCGCCAAGGCCCCAGCTACACCGTCGACACCCTGCGCGAATGGCGAGCGGAGCACGGCGAGGCCCGGCCGCTGGGCTTCGTCCTCGGTGCCGACGCCTTTCTCGGCCTCACCGGCTGGCACGAGTGGCGCGCGCTGTTCGACCTCGCCCACCTGCTGGTGGCGCGCCGCCCCGGCTGCGCCCTCGAAGGCCTCCCGCCGGCCTTGCGCGAGGCGCTGGACGGCCGCTGGGCCACCGAGCCGGCCGATTTCCACACAGCGCCTGCCGGGCGCGTCGCGGTGCTCGACCTGCCACTTCAGCCGGAAAGCGCCACCGCCGTGCGTGAGGCCGTGGCCGGCCGGCGGCCCCCCTTCGGCCTGCCTGCGGGCGTGGCGGCGGTCATCGCCGCCCGGGGCCTTTACCGCGACCTGGCGCCGGGTTGAGCCGGGAGGGTCGGGGGTATACTCCGCGCCATCCCACACAGGACCGCCCCGTTGTCGCATCCGCAGCATGTCATCAAGCCGCAGCCGCCGAACCCGCTGCCGGCCCCCGCCGACCTCCTGAAGCTCGCCACCGCGGCGCTCGAGGAGATCAAGGCCAAGGACCTCGTCGAGATCGACGTGCGCGGCAAGACCTCGGTCTGCGATTACATGCTGATCGCCTCGGGCACCTCGACCCGCCACGTGAAGTCGCTGGCCGACGAAGTGGTGAAGGCCTCGAAGCACGCCGGCTACCAGCCGCTGGGCGTCGAAGGCGAGCGCGAAGCGGAGTGGGTGCTGGTCGACCTCGGCGACGTCGTGGTCCACGTGATGCTGCCGCGCGTGCGCGAGTTCTACGCGCTGGAGCGCCTGTGGACGGTCGGCGACCAGCCGCCGGAAGCCTGATCGCCTGAAAGCGAAGCTGATCGCCGTCGGTGAACGGCCGCCCGGCTGGGTGGCCGAGGGCTACGCCGACTACACCAAGCGCCTCTCGCGCGAGCTGCCGCTGGAACTCGTCGAAGTGGCGCCCGGCATGCGCGGCAAAGGCCGCGACGCCGCCCGTGCGATGCATGACGAAGGCGAGCGCGTGCTCGCCGCGCTGCCGAAGAACGCCTGGGTCGTCGCCCTCGATGGCCGCGGCAAGCCCTACACCTCCGAGCAACTCGCCGAACGCCTCGCCGCGTGGCGCCAGCAGGGGCGCGATCTCGCCTTCCTGATCGGTGGGCCGGAAGGCCATGCGCCCGACGTCTGGGCGCGCGCCGACGAGCGCTGGGCCTTCGGGCCGATGACGCTGCCGCACATGCTGGTGCGCCTGCTGGTGGCCGAGCAGCTCTACCGGGCCTGCTCGATCCTCGGCAACCACCCCTACCATCGCGCCTAGGCGGAACGCTCCTCGCGGGGCACGGGCGTGAGGCGGGGGCGGAGGTTCTGCCACTGCAGGCGGCCTTCGCCGACGAGTTCCGCGATGCGCTTGCCCGGATGGCCGCCAAGCGCGGCATCGCCCATGTGCGGGCCCGCGGTGAGGCCCACCCAGGTGTTCCTTCCGCTGGCCTTCGCCTGGTAGAGCGCGGCGTCGGCCAGCTCCAGCGCGTGCGCCCAGTCGGACTGGGCGGTGGCGCCGAGCGGATGCCGGGTCCAGCCGACGGAGAAGGTCAATGTCAGCGGCCGCTCGGTGCCGAGATCGAAGTTGAGGCTGTGCCCGTCGTTGAGCAGCCGGGTCATGCGTGCGGGGACCGCGTCCTCGCGCAGGCCGCCGAACACGATGATGAATTCCTCGCCGCCCCAGCGCGCGAGCAGGTCGCCTTCGCGCGTCGCCCGGCGAAGGAAACCGGCGAAATCACGCAGCACCGTGTCGCCGGCGGCGTGCCCGTAGTCGTCGTTGACGTGCTTGAAGTGGTCGATGTCCACCAGCGCCAGCACCACGCCTTCCGGGTATCGGGCGAGCATCGCCGGCATCTGCTGGAACACCGCGCGGCGGTTCGGCAAGCCGGTGAGCGCATCGGTCTGGCTTTCGACGGCCAGCACGGCGTTCGCCTGCTCGAGGCGCTCGTTCGCCCGCTGCCATTGCGCCGTGCGCTCATCGACGAGGGTCTGCAGGCGCGCCATGCGGGAACGTTGCCGGCGCTGGCCCAGCACCACGCCCGCCACGAGCAGCAGCAGGCCGCCCACGAGTGCGAGCACGCGCAGTTCCGGTCGCTCCGACCATCGTGGTTCGACGCGGAGGTCGAGCGGATTGCCGGCCTGCACCGATTTACCGAATTCGTCGCGCGCGCGCACCCGGAACCGGAAGTCGCCCGGAGGCAGGTTGGTGTAGAACGCGCTGCGCCGGTCGCCGGCATCGACCCAATCACGGTCATAGCCGTCGAGGCGATAGTCGAAACGCATGGCGCGCGGGCTGCGGAAGTTCAGCGCGGTGAAGTCGAAGCGCAGGTCGCGCAGCTCGCCGTCGAGCACCAGCGGGCCGGCATCCGCGGGGTGGCGGCGGTCGCCGACGGTGGCGGCTTCGACGTGCACCAGCGGCTCGGTACTGCCGCTGCCGATGGCGTCGAGGTCGACACGAAGCACGCCGGAGATCGAAGGCAGCCAGAGCTGGCCGCCGACGAGCAGGGCGCGCGAGCGGGCGCCGCCGTTACAGCAGCGCGCCCGCTGGCCGCTCTGGTTGCGCCCGGCCATGGACAGCACCCAAGAGGCCCCGACCTCGGCGCCGTGCGCGGCGTCGGCATTCGTGGTCGTCGGGTCCGGCAGCCGGGACAGCGGCATGCGGTACAGGCCTTCGATCGAACTCACGTAGAGGTAGTCGTCGTGGGCCCGCAGCGTCCACGCGTTCATCGTGGGCAGGCCCTCATCGAGGGTGATCGCCCGCTCGCCGGCGACGAGGGTCAGGCCGGAATCGAGCGTTCCCGCCACCAGCAGGCCGTTCGGCAGCCGCAGCAGGCTGCTCACCATCCGGCCGCGCAGCGTGCGCGCCCAGTCCGGAACGCTCACTTGGGCGCCGTCGACGTAGCGCAGGCCGTCCTCGGTACCGACCAGCACGCGCTGGCCATCGATCGGCAGCAGCGAACGGATGCGCAGCGCCGAACCCTCGAAGGCGCCTTCGCCAACCGGCCGCAGGCCGTCGTCCGGCGTCGAGCGATAGAGGCCGTTGGAGGTGCCCACCCAGATCGCCTCGGCCGTCGGGGCGATCACGTTGATCTGCGTGCCTTCCAGGGTCTCGGCGCCGCGCGGGACGCTCAGCTGGCCGTTCGAGCGCTCGCGCAGGCCGCCGCGGGTGCCGATCCACAGTCGTTCCGCGTCGAGCCGCGCCAATTCGTAGACCGCCGCTTCCGGCAGCGCACTGCCGGGAACGAGCGTTTCGACGCGGCCGTCGCGCCACTGGGACAGCCCCGAATTGGTGCCGACCAGGACGCCGCCCCGGCCGTCGTCCTCCAAGGCCCAGACGAAGGGGTCCACGAGGCCGTCGGCTTCGGTCAGGCGCGTGACGAGACCATCCCAGGCGCGGAACAGGCTTTCCGTCTGGCTGCCCAGCCACAGGTTGCCCTCGCGATCCTCGAAACAGGCGTTCACCCAGGGATTGCGGACGAACTGCGCGTCCTCGATGGCGTCGAGCTCACCGTTCGAGCGGAGCCGGTAGAGCCGCGGTGCCGTGCTGATCCACAGGCTGCCGCCGCTGTCGGTGCACAGGGTTTCGATCGGTTGGCGGGCGAGCTCCGGAAGCGGCGCGAACGGCGCTGGCGGTCGGTCGCCGTCCTGCAGCCACAGCCCGCGCGGCGTGGCGATCCACAGCCGGGGGCCATCGGCGAGGAGGTGGGTGATGCGCAGGTCCTCGCCGCCGGGCAGGGCGATGCTGCGCGTCTGCTCGCCTTCACGCCGCAGCAGGCGGCCGCGCGCGCCGATCCAGAGCACCGGACCGTCGGACACCATCGCGCCGATGTCCAGGCCTTCGAGGCCGGCGGGGACGAGGCTTTCGCCTTCCTTCTCGTAGAGGCCGCGCGCCGTGCCGAAGAGCATCCGCCCTACCGGCCATTCGGTGATGGCCTGAACCGCCACGCCGGTGCCCGCGGCGGCAACGCGCGTCACGCGGTCGCGGCGCAGGCGCAGGGCACCCGTGCGGTTGGCGAACCAGACATCGCCGTCGCGCGAGCGGTAGCTCGATTCCGCCATCGAGGTGTCGATGCCGCCCGTGCGGCGGCGATCGAAGGGTTCGAAGCGCACGCCGTCGAAGCGCGCGATCGAGGACTGCGTGCCGACCCACAGGTAGCCGTCGCCGTCCTGCGCGAGGCTCTGCACGGCCACCTGGGGAAGGCCGTCGGCGACGGTCCAGTTGTCGATGGCGAAGTCGCTGAAGCGACGATCCTCGCTCAGGGCCAGCGCGGCGCTGCTGACGCACAGCAGCGCTGCGCCCATCCAGAGGGCGAAGCGGGTGCGTCGGCGTTGGGGGGGCTGCCGTTTCATGGCGTAAGGCTAGCGTGCCTGCGACCTGAACGGGCGGCTATGCTTGGGGCATGCTTTATCTCGCGTCCCAATCGCCGCGTCGTCGTGCGCTGCTGCAGCAGCTCGGCGTCGAGCCCGGCCTCCTCGATGTCGATGTGCCGGAGGTCCGCCAGCCGGGCGAGCCGGCGCTCGACTACGTCAACCGCGTCGCCCGCGAGAAGGCCGGTGCTGGCCTGCTCGCCGTGGCCGCGGTGCCCGGGGCGAGGGTCCTGGCCGCCGACACCGAGGTGATCCTCGACGACGAGGTCTTCGGCAAGCCCGCCGATGCCGCGGACGCGGCGCGCATGCTCCGCAGGCTCTCGGGGCGGACCCATGCCGTTGCCACGGTGGTCTGGCTGCTCCATGCCGGCGGCGAGGCCTCGGCCACGTCGATGTCGGAAGTGACCTTCGCTGCCCTGGACGAGCCGACCCTCGACGCCTACCTCGCCAGCGGCGAGTGGCAGGGGAAGGCCGGGGCCTACGCCATCCAGGGCCGCGCGGCGGCCTTCATCGCCCATCTCTCCGGCAGCTACACCGGCGTGATGGGCCTGCCCCTGTTCGAGACGGCCGCGCTGCTGCGCCGCCACGGAGTGACGATTTGAGCGCCGAGATCCTGATCAACGTCACGCCGCGCGAGACGCGCGTGGCGCTCGCCGAGCAGGGCATGCTGCAGGAGCTGCACATCGAGCGCAGTTTGCGCCGGGGCGTGGTTGGCAACCTCTACAAGGGTCGCGTGCAGCGGGTGATGCCGGGCATGCAGGCCGCGTTCGTCGAGTTGGGTCTCGAGCGCGCCGCCTTCCTGCACGCCTCCGACATCGTCCGCGTCCCGCAGGTGCAGCCCTCCGAGAGCGAGGAGCTGGGGCCGCCGGCGCCGCCGCCGTCGATCACCTCGCTGGTGCACGAGGGCCAGGAGATCGTCGTGCAGGTGGTGAAGGACCCGATCGGCAGCAAGGGCGCCCGCCTCACCACCCAGGTCAGCATCCCGTCGCGCTACCTCGTGCTGCTGCCCTATTCGAAGGTGATCGGTGTCTCCGCGCGCATCGAGGACGACACCGAGCGCGCGCGGCTGAAGGGGCTGGTGACCGAACTGGCCGAAGGCAGCGGCATGGGCTTCATCGTCCGCACCAATGCCGAAGGGCTGGATCGCGACGCGTTGGAGGCCGACGTGGCCTACCTGCGGCTCGCTTGGCAGCTGATTCGCGAGGCCAGCGCCAGCACGCCGGTGGGCGCCCGCATCTACGAGGACCTGTCGCTGCCGATGCGCGCCCTGCGCGACATGATGAGCACGCAGATCGACCGCGTGCTGGTCGATTCCCGCGAGACGCATGAACGGCTGCTGCGCTTCGCCGGCCAGTTCATGCCCGATTTGGCCGGGCGGATCGAGCATTACGCTGGCGAGAGGCCGCTGTTCGACCTGAACGGCGTGGAGGACGAGATCTCCCGCGCGCTGCAGAAGGAAGTGCCGCTGAAATCGGGCGGTTACCTCGTGGTCGACCAGACCGAGGCGATGACCACGGTGGACGTCAACACCGGGTCCTTCCTCGGCCAGCGCAACCTCGAGGAAACCGCCTTCCGCACCAACCTCGAAGCCGCGCAGGCGGTGGCGAGGCAGCTTCGGCTGCGCAACCTCGGCGGGATCATCATCATCGACTTCATCGACATGCACGACGCCGACCATCGCCGCCAGGTGCTTCGCACGCTGGAGAAGGCCTTGGCGCGCGACCATGCGAAGACGACGGTGTACGACTTCTCGCCGCTCGGCCTCGTGGAGATGACGCGCAAGCGCACCACCGAGAGCCTCGAGCACCAGCTTTGCGAGACCTGCCCGACCTGCAGCGGACGCGGCATGCTGAAGTCGCCGGAGACGTTGAGCTACGAGATCTTCCGCGAGGTCACGCGCGCCGTGCGTCAGTTCGAGGCCGAGCGCCTGCTGGTGATTGCCGCACCGAATGTCGTCGCACGCATCACCGACGAGGAGTCGGTCGCCGTCGCCGAACTCGAGGAATTCCTCGGCAAGACCATCCGCTTCCAGCCCGACGAGCAATACGGGCAGGAACAGTACGACGTCGTCCTGCTGTGAGCTGCGCCTGAGCCATGGCCTCCGTCGCACGCCGCTGGTGGCGTCGCTGCCGCCGCATCGGCGGCTACGGGGTATTGGTCGTACTGATCGTCGTGGCCCTGCTCGTCGCGGTGGCGAACCAGTTCCTGCCGGCCGTCGAGAAGCATCCTGACGAGGTCGCGCGCTGGCTCTCGGAGCGCGTGGGGCAGCCGGTGCGCTTCAGCGGCATCGATGCCCGATGGACCCGGCAGGGCCCGCGTTTCGCGCTGGACGGCCTGGTGGTCGGCGAGGGCGATCGGCAGCTCGCCATCGGGCGCGCCGACCTGCAGGTGTCGGTGTATTCCGGCCTCTTCCCGGGCATGCCGCTGACCGAGCTGAGTGTCGATGGGCTGTCGCTCACGTTGCACCAGGATCTTGAAGGTCGTTGGCGCATGAGCGGCCTGCCCGAACCCGCACGGCCGGGTATCGATCCCTTCGACGTCCTCGCCGGTTTCGGGGAGTTGCGCGTGCAGGACGCGAGGTTGCGCATCCTCGCCGAGCGCTGGGACATCGACCACACGCTGCCGCGCATCGATGGCCGCTTGCGCGTGAGCGATTCGCAGGTGCGTGGCGGTGTCCGCCTGTGGTCGGCGGACGGCCGCGCACCGCTGGACGTCAGCGCCGATGTCGCCCGCGACGGCCGCCTCGGGCGCCTCTGGGTGGGCGCCGAACAGGTCGATCTGCCGGCATGGGGCCCGCTGCTCGCGGCGCTGGGCGTCGAGCCGCTCGCCGGTCGAGGCGAATTGGGCGCGTGGGTGGAGTTGGATGATCGCCGCATCGCCCGTGTGCAGGTGCGCGCGGCACTGGAAGGCGTGAGCCTGCGTCGCGTGGGTACGGCCTTGCCGCCCGTGCGTTTCGAGCGCGCCGGTTTCGATGCGCAGTGGCGTCTGGAGGCTCGGGGCTGGCAGGTCTCCGTGCCGACCGGCACGTTCGCCAATGGCTCGAGCGAGCAGCGCATCGACGGATTCTGGATGGCGGGTGGCGAGCGCTTCGCCATCGAGGCCGAGCGCATCGACATGGGGCCGCTGCTGGCCCTCGGTGCCCTCAGCAACCGCCTGCCGGGCGGTGTCTCCGCGTGGGTGGCCGAAGCGCGTCCGTCCGGCACGGTGCGTGCCTTGTCGGTGCCCGCGTCGCTGCCGGGAGCCTTCGCCGGTCGGGCGACGCTCGAAGACGTCGGTTTCGCGCCTGTCGGCTCGCGTCCCGGCCTGCGCAGCCTGGCGGGCGAGGTGGCGTTCGACGCTGAAGGAGGCGTGCTGGCCCTCGATGGGGCGCCGATCGGCCTCGACTGGCCGGCGGAATTCGGGCCAGTCCTGCCGCTCGGCCTGCGCGGTGAGCTGGCGCTTTGGCGCGACGGCGAGGGCTGGAGCCTCGGCAGCGACGCGCTCGGCATCGAGGCGCCGGGCCTGCGGATCGACACGCGCTTCGCCCTGGGCTTCCAAGGCGACGGCACGCGGCCGACGCTCGACCTCGCCGCCGACCTCGCCGACTTCGATGTGGTGGACGCGAAGCGCTTCTGGCTGCAGACCACGATGAAGCCGCCGGTGCGTCAGTGGCTCGACACCGCACTGGTGGCCGGGCAGGCGCGCGGTGGACGGGTCGCGATGGGCGGTGATCTCGACCACTGGCCGTTCCGCGACGGCGGCGGACGCTTCGATGCGCGCGTCTCGCTGGAGGACGTCACGCTGAAGTTCAACAACGCGTGGCCGGCGGCGACCGCATTCCATGGCGAGGCGCTGTTCACCGGCCCGGGCATGGCGCTCACCGGGATGCGCGCCAACCTGCTCGATACCGTGGTGGGCGATGCCAGCGGTGCCATCGAGGATTTCAAGGCGCCTTGGCTCGACCTCGCCGTGCGCGGTGGCGGTGATGCCGGCGGCCTGCGCACGCTGGTGATGCAGAGCCCGCTCTACGCGCCGCAGCGCGCGAACATCGATGCCCTGTCGATCAGCGGCCCGGCGGCGGTCGACCTGCGCCTGAAGCTGCCGCTGCGGAAGGATCTCGGCGAGCGCGTGGTGGAAGGAGCGCTCTCGCTCGACAACGCCAGCGTCGCCGATGCGCGCTGGAAGATCGGTTTCGAGGGCCTGAGCGGCGCGATTCCCTTCACCGACAAGGGCTTCCTCGCCGACGCCCTGCCGGTGCGCTACGGCGACAGCGAGGGCGCGCTGTCCTTGCGCGTCGGCGATATGGTGCGTGACGCCGAGAACGTGGCCGAACTGCAGCTCGATGCCGCGCTGGCGCCGTCGCAGTTGCTCGAACGCAGCCCGGAGCTCGCATGGCTGCAGCCCTGGCTCGAGGGCCGTAGCCTGTGGGACGTGCGCGTCGACGTGCCGCGGCCGCGCGCCGATGCGCCCCCGCCGCCGGCACGCCTCAGCCTCCGGTCCGACCTCGTCGGCACCCGCCTCGGGTTGCCGGCGCCGCTGCGCAAGAGTGCGGCCACGCCGCTGCCGCTGCGTCTCGATCTCCCGCTGCCGGCCAGTGCCGGCGCGCTCCAGTTGCGACTGGGCCGTCTGATGCAACTGCGCGGGCGGATGGCCGACGGCGAGCGCCCGTTCGCCGCCGTCGCCGAGTTCGGCAGCATCGGCGACCCGCTGCCGATTCCCGAGGCGGGTATTGCCGTCCGCGGCCAGGTGCCCAGCCTCGACATCGGCGGTTGGGTGGCGGCGGCGTCCGGCGGTGGCACCGGGCAGGGCGGCCTGCAGTCCGTCGATGTGCAGGTGGGCGCCATCGACGTGCTCGACCGCAGCTTCGGCGAAGGCCGGGTGCGTCTGCGGCGCGAGGCCCAGGGGCTGTGGGTCGGCTTCGACGGCGCCGCCATCGCCGGCGAGATCCGCGTGCCCTCGGCCGAAGGCGCCGCGGTGGACGGGCGCTTCGCGCGCCTGCATTGGCCTCCGATGGACACCAAGGCGATGACCGGCAGCCGTGCCGAGTCCACGCCGGCCGTCGACCAGACCGACCCCTCGGGACTGCCGCCATTGCAGTTCCGGATCGAGGATTTCCGCCTCGGCGAAGCGCGGCTCGGCCGCACCGAGCTGCAGACCTTCCCGACGCCGGAAGGCATGCATGTGGACCGCTTCAGCACCAGCTCCGAGGCGCTGACGGTGATGGCCAGCGGTGACTGGACGCGAATCGGCGGGCAGACCCGCTCGCGCTTCGCGGTGGATTTCGATGCCGACAGCCTAGGCGGCATGCTCGATGCGCTCGGCTTCACGGGCATGGTCGAGGAGGGGCCGGTGAAGTCGCGCATGGTCGGCGACTGGCCGGGCTCGCCGGGCAGCTTCCGGCTCGACCGCTTCGACGGCAACCTGCGCGTGGACGTTGGCGCCGGCCGACTGCTCGATGTCGAACCCGGCACCGGCCGGTTCATCGGGCTGGTCTCCATCGCCGAGATCCCGCGCCGCCTGACGCTCGATTTCAGCGATTTCTTCTCGAAGGGCTTCGCCTTCAACGGCATGAGCGGCGACTTCGAGTTCAAGGGCGGCGATGCGCGAACCGCCAACCTGCGTATCGATGGGCCCTCCGCGGAAATCAACGTGAGCGGCACGACCGCGCTGGCCTCGCGCGAGTACGACCAGCGCGTCGAAGTGCTGCCCAAGGCCGGCGGGGTGCTCCCGGCGATCGGCGCGGTCACCGGCGGGCCGGCCGGTGCCGCCCTCGGCGCCGTGGCACAGGCTGTCCTGCAGGTGCCGCTGAAGCAGGCGACGCGCACCGTCTACAGCGTGCAGGGCCCCTGGGCCCAGCCCGACGTCGACGTCGTCGAACGCGGCCCGCGCCGCACCACCCCGAATCGCGACACCCCCGAAGGAATCCCCGATGACGCCGCTTGAACTCGCCGAACGCACGCTGCTCACGCCGACCGGCCTCGGCCTCGACGACGTCGATCGCGCGCTGGCCGAACTGCTTGGCCCCGGTGTGGACGACGGCGACCTCTACTTCCAGCACAGCCGCCGCGAGAGCTGGACGGTGGAGGACGGCATCGTCAAGGACGGCGCCCACAGCATCGAGCAGGGCGTCGGCGTGCGCGCCATCAGCGGCGAGAAGACCGGCTTCGCCTACACCGACGAAATCGACCTGCCGGCGCTGCTTGAATCCGCCCGCGCCGCCCGCGCGATCAGCCGCGAGGGCCTGAAGACCGCCCGCGGCCAGCGCGTCCAGGTGGCCGGCCACTCGCTGTACCCGGCCATCGACCCCATCGACCGCTTCGCGCCGGAAGGCAAGCTGTCGAAGCTGCGCGAGATCGAGGCCTGGGTGCGCGCCGCCGATCCGCGCGTGGTGCAGGTCAGTGCCTCGCTGTCGGCCGCGGTCGATACGGTGCTGGTCGCCCGCGCCGACGGCACGCTGGCCGCCGACGTGCGCCCGCTGGTGCGCTTCAACGTGCAGGTCATCGTCGAGCAGGGTGGGCGCCGCGAATCCGGCTAC
>NZ_JBILJW010000007.1:0-154876 GCF_044377035.1 Silanimonas sp. | reverse complement strand
CCCGACCCAGACTCGCGCGTGTTGGCGTGCCAAGGCGATGCCGAGATCGACGGCCTCCCAAGAGGTGCGCGCGCGCAGCGCGATGCCGAGGCGGTCAATCCGCATCGCTGCGCCCTCGCCCGCCCATCGCGAGCCACCAGAAGATGGCCGCCCACAGCGCCGCCGCCAGCGGGAAGCGCACGAGATCCGGCAGGTCCGACTTCGACGACCAGAAGGCCTCGATGAAGGCCGCCAGCAGCAGCATCACGAACACGCCGAGGCAGAGCTTGGCGCCGTCGCGGCCAGCCTCGACCAGCGCATCGCGGCGGCGCAGCCGGCCCGGCGCGATCAGCGATAGCCCGATGCGCAGGCCCGCGCCACCGGCGATGACGATGGCGGTGAGCTCCGGCGCGCCATGGGTGACGACGAAGCGCCAGAAGGTGTCGCCGTAACCGGACACGTGCAGGTGCCCGGCGACGCCGCCGATCATCACGCCGTTGAACACCATCACGTACAGCGCGCCGAGGCCCGCCGGCAGGCCGGACGCAAAGCTGCGGAAACCAATGCTGATGTTGTTCATCACGTAGTAGCCGAACATCTGGAAGTCGCCATCGGCACCGCGATCGCGGCCGAAGCGCTCGGCGGCTGGGTCGTAGATGGCCTCCATCTGCGCCAGCATCGAGGCGTCGAACAGCAGCCACGCGGCGTCCGGGCGGTACTGCAGCAGCGTGAACACGCCCACCAACGGCACGAGGAACAGCGCCGCCGAGAGCGCCATGCAGCCGGCGTGCTTGCGCACGAGGCGCGGGAAGCCGGCCAGCACGAAGTCCCAGGCCGCGCGCCAGCGCGGGCGCGGCGGGCGATACAGCTGGCGGTGGCCGCGTTCGACCAGCCCCTGCAGCGGCTCGACCACGGCCGGGCTGTAGCCGCGCTGCTTCGCCAGCGCCAAGTGCTGGCACACGCGGCGGTAGCGCGCGGGGAAATCGGCATCGGCGAGCACGCCCGCCTCGGGCGGCGGGCGCTTCAGCGGCGCATCGGATTCGCGACGGTCGAGCCAGTCGGCGAGCTGCGCCCATTCCCCAGCGTGGTGGGCGACGAAGGGCTCCTGCCTACGCATCACCCGCGCTCCGTCCAGCCAACCAGCGCGCCGCCGCCAGCACGCGCTCGCGCGCCGCGTCGCCCTGCAGGCCGGTCACCGGCGAGAGGTGCTCGCAGAGTTCGTTCTGCCGCGCCACGCTCAAGGCACGGCTGCGCTCGCCGAAGGCCACCAAGGCCTGCTGTTCCTCGACACCCAGCGGCACCGGCCAGCGCTGCACCTCGCCGGGCGGCAGCACGCTCGGGCGGCGCGGCGGATCGACATAGACGACGACGGTGTCAGCCACGAGATCGCCGAGGCGGCGCGAATGCGCGTCGGCCAGCATGCTCACCAACCCCGCGCCGTAGAGCACCGGCAGCATGTCGACCGTGCGCAGGAAGTTGCGCGTGATCGAAGCCAGCCAGCCCACCGGCGCGCCGTCGCCGCGCAGCACGCGCAGGCCCAGCGCACGCTTGCCGGGCGTCTGCCCGTGCCAGAGCACTTCGAACAGGATCGGGTAGCCCCAGGTCAGCACGAACAGCAGCAACAGCATCACGCCGGCGCCGGTCTCGCCAGCGATGCCGAGCACCGTCGCGGCGCTGAAGTACACCGTGCCGCGCACGGCGAGGTCGATCAGCCAGGCCAGCGCGCGCGGCACCGCACCGGCGGCGCGCAGCACCAAGGCCACGCCTTCCGGCGTTTCAACCTGGCGGAGGGTGTCGAGCGGGGGGGCTTCACTCATCGCGGCGTCCGGGGCGATGAGGGAGCGGGAGGGAGCGGGCGGTCCATCGAAAGCGGAGTGGGGGGGTCGTCGGGACTGTAGCAGCCAGCCCGCCAACGCGCAGGTCTGGGGCACACTGTGGCGCCTTCGCTTGCTGCCGCGAGATCCTGCCGCCCATGAGCCCCGAGCATTACGTGGAACGGCTCGCACCGTTCATCCTCATCAGCGAGGTCGATGACGGGCGAGCCTTCGCCGAGCACATCTTCCAGCGCAAGTTCCGCCAGTCGGCACCGGATTTCCCGCATCACATCGTGGCGTTCTACCGGCACACCGAGCACCACCTCGTGCCCCTGTCCTACGTCCACTTCCGCCCTTGGCGCGACAACTTGATGCTGGCTGGCGGCGGCTGCACCGATGGCCGCGGCTTCGCGCTGATGAGCGAGGCCGAGCGCGCGCTCGTGAACGAGGCGGGCGGCCTGTTGGCCCACACCCAGCTGTTCGGGTTCCGGAAGTTCGCCGACCGCTGCGACGCCTTCGGCGGCTATTGCGGCGACGCGCGGGCTTCGCAGGTGCATGCCAGCGTCGGCTACGAGACCACGCATCACCCGCACCTCATCGTGAAATGGCACAAGCCGCTGAGCGAAGAACGCCGCGCGGCCATCGTCCGCGAGCTTCACGCCATCGGCCCGTTCTAGCCGACCCTTGGCCGATCAATCGGCCGTCAGCAGGGCCTCGAGCTCCGCGGGGCTTTTCCAGTGCCAGCGGCACACGGAACGCGGCAATGCCCAGCGGTCGCTGTCGGGGCGCACGCGGCCGGTCTCCGTCGTAAACGCCGCTTCAAGGCCCAGTTCCGGGCCGCGGCGCGGCAGATAGGTCGACCGCAGGAACTCCGGCACATGGCCGAAGGGATAGGCGAAGCAGGTCGGCCGCTGCCCCAGCGCTTCGGCGAGGAAAGCCTGGGCCTGCGCGATCTCGTAGTCCGCCTTGGCCTCGTCGTCCACGGCGAAGAAGTCGCCGCGCGAAAGCGGCAGCGCCTCCTCCGGCGGCAGGATGGGATGGTTGTGGTCCCAGCTGTGGTTGCCGAACACCATGTGGCCGGTGCCCTGCGCCGCCGCCCACCAGTCGCTGTCGAGGTCGTTGCGGTCGAACAGGCAATGGCGGTCCATGGCGGCGCGCGCCTCGGGTGAGGCGATCAGGAAGCTGGTGAGGCTGGCCTGGGAACGCGAGGCCGGGTCTTCATCGATCCAGGCCTGCAGAACACCCAGCAGCGACGGTTGCGGGCCGTGGGCGCCGTACTCGCGGCCGGGCAGCGCATCGAACGCGGTGCCGTCGTCGCAGGTGAGGGCCACGGCGCCATCCAACGTCGACCAGTCGCGACGGCCGAGCAGTGCATCGACGACGGTCTGCAATGGCAGCACGCGCAAGCCCAAGTGCGCGATGACCTCCAAGTCTTCGCGCAAAGCGACGTGGTCGTTCTGGGCGTAGTCCGGGCCGTCGATCAGACCGGCATGGTAAGCGAGGATGTGCATGGGCAGTGCGCAGAACGGCTTCAGCCCGGATTGTAAGGGCATAGGGCTCGATGACCCCCGCCCCAATGTCAGGCGTAGAGATCCAGAACGCCCCGACCGACTCGACCCACGATCACGTTCGACTCGCGCTGGGTGCCGGCAAGCACGATCGCGTCGCCCTCATCGTCGCCTGCGAAGCCATTCGCACTCTTCGGCGCGTCCTCGTTCGACGACTGCGCGTGCTTCTGCCCGACGTCGGCCTGCCCCAGCTGCAGGCCCTGCTGCGCGAGCATTTCGCGCAGCTTCGGCAGGGCGTCCTGCAGGGCCTGGCGGGTGTCCTGCTGGGTGGCGGTGAAGCCGAGCTCGACGCGATCGCCGTCGAGCTTCAAACGGATCTCGACCGGGCCGAGGCCATCGGGGCTGATGCGCAGCGTGGCTTCGCCGCCCTGCTGCTCGGCGATCCACTGCAGGCGCGCGCCCACCTCTTCGGCGAAGCGCGGTGAGGGCAGCGGCACCGGCGCCGGGAAGGCCTGGGCGAGATCAAGCTTGTGCAGAGCCGGCGTAGGCGACGTCGGCGCAAGCGGCGCGGCGTCCGGCGCCCGCTCGAGGCCCAGCGTTTCAGTGAGGGCGGTGAGCGCCGACGTATCGCTGTCGTCGGCCACGGGCAGGCGCAGCGTGGCCGGCTGGCGCGCCAGCGCGGCAGCCAAGGCATCGGGGCCGGCGGCGTTCGCGAGAGGCATGGGCATCGCGGCGGCGGCGCCCACCGTGGATGCCACGCCTTTGTCGAGCGCGAGCCCGGTGGCGGGCGAGGGGCTGGCGCTGTCCGGCAGGCGCGAATCGACGGCTTCGGGGAGCAGGGCGCTGAGCGCAAAACCACGCGCCGAGGCCAGCGTCGATGCCGCGGCCTGCGCGCACGCTTGGGCAGCGAGCACGGGGCTACCGGGAAACAGTGAGGACAGGCCCGGCGGCGGCCAACCGGGTGCCGGCGCCGCGGCGTCCAGGCCGGCATCGCTGGGCGTTGCCGGACTCGCGCTCGCATCCAAGGTGGAAAGTGTCGTCGCCAATGTCGTGGGGAGCGCCGTCGCGATCGCAGCGGCCGCAGGAAGCGTCGGTACCGGCACTTCGGGCAGCGCCTGCAGGACAGGCATCGCGCCCTCGAGCGCGCTGGCGGCGAGCGCATCGAGGCTCGCCGCGGCTTCATCCAGCACGGCAGCGAAGCCGCCCGTCGCGGCATCAATCGTTGCGCCGGTGCCGTCGGCCAGCGGCCCATCGGCAAGGGCGGGCATCGGCGTCGTCGAAGGCGCGCCGAGCGCGGCGGAGAAACTGGGCAGCGTCATGGCGTGTCCTTGGTCTGGCGTTCGCGGTGCGCGCGGGCACCGAGGTCGTCGAGCACGCTCTGGTCGCGGCGCTCCTCGGCCTTGAGCTCGACGCTGCGGTAGCTCGCCGAAAGCTTCTCCAGCACCAGCTTGTCGCGGCTGGCGAGCAGCAGGCGCGTGCGCTCGATGGACAGCGCCTCCTCGCTGGTGGCGATGTGCTTCTGCTGCGTCACCACCGCGTCGTCGATCTTGGCGAGGAAGGCGGCGCGGTTGAGCAACTGGCTCGCCGAGACGGCGGTGCCGGGCACCGGCGGGGCTTCGTACTCACCGCGGAAGCGTTCGAGATCCCCTAGGCGCTGCGCCTGCTGCTGGTGCGCCTGCACGCGCTTGGCGAGCTCCTTGGCGAGCGCGTCCTCGCGGCTCTCGGCACGGCGGATCAACGGGTCGAGGCGCTTGGAATTCACGGACTGGCCTCCAGCAGCTGGGCCAGCGCGGCCTTGCTCGATTCGAGACTGGCGCCTTCGTGCACGTCCTGGCCGAGGAAGGCTTGGATGGCGGGCCAGCGGGCGATGGCTTCGTCCACCAGCGGGTCGGCGCCGCGCTGGTAGGCGCCGATGGCGATCAGGTCGCGCTGCGCGGAATACGCCGCCATCAGCCGCTTCAAGCGGCGGATGCGCTCGCGGGTGGCGAGGTCGGCGATCTCGGTGACGACGCGCGACACCGAACGCTCGATGTCGATGGCCGGGTAGAGGCCGGAATCGGCGATGCGTCGATCGAGCACGATGTGGCCGTCGAGGATGGCGCGCGCAGCGTCGGCGATGGGTTCCTGCTGGTCGTCGCCTTCGGTCAGCACGGTGTAGAACGCGGTGATCGAACCGCGCCCGGCCGGGCCCATGCCGGCGCGCTCCACGAGCGCTGGCAGTCGCGCGAACACCGACGGCGGGTAGCCGCGCGTGGTGGGCGGCTCGCCGATGGAGAGGCCGATCTCACGCTGCGCCTGGGCGAAGCGCGTCAGCGAATCCATCAGCAGCAGCACGTTCAAGCCCTGGTCGCGGAAGTGCTCGGCGATGGCGGTGGCGCGCAGCGCGCCATGGATGCGCGCCAGCGGCGGACGATCGGCGGGCGAGGCGACGACGACGGCGCGCTTCAGGCCGGCGGGGCCGAGCGTGCTCTCGACGAAATCGCGCACTTCGCGACCACGTTCGCCGATCAGCCCGACCACGACGACATCGGCCTGCGTGTACTTGGTCATCATGCCCAGCAGCGTCGATTTACCCACGCCGGAGCCAGCGAACAGGCCGACGCGCTGACCACGGCCGATGGGCAGCATCGCGTTGATCGCGCGCACGCCGACATCGAGGCCCTGGGTGATCGGTTCGCGAGCGAGCGGGTTCAGCGGCACGCCGGTGAGCCCGGTGTAGCCGTCGGGGCGCGGCTGCGGCCGGCCGTCGAGCGCATGGCCATCGCTGTCGATGACGCGGCCGAGCAGGCCCTCGCCCACCGCCACGCGCCCGCGCGCCCAGCCCGGCACCACGCGCGCGCGCGGCAGCAGGCCGTGCAGGTCGGTGGTGGGCATCAGGAAGGTCTTGTCGCCAGCGAAGCCGACGACTTCCGCCTCGACGAACTGGCCCCCCTGGGCTTCGATGCGCACGGCGGAGCCGAGCGGCACTTCGCAGCCTTCGGCTTCCAGCGTGAGCCCGACGGCGCGACGCAGCACGCCTTCGCGCACAGTGCCCAGGCGATCGAGCTGCGGTTCGAGCGTGGACAGACGCGCCGCGAGCCGAGCGTCGCGCGAGGCCAGCAGTTGGCCGGTGGCGGTGCTCATGCGCCGCTGCCCATCGGATTGAGCACGGCCGCGAGCGCCGCCTGCAGGCGCGAATCCGTGCGTGCGTCGATGCGCACGCCGTCGCCATGGATGCGCACGTCGCCGCGCGCCAGCTGCGCGTCGGTGATGACGCGGGCATCCGGCCACTGCGGCAACCAGGGCTGCAGCACCTTGGCGTCCTCGGGATGCACGCGCAGTTCGATGTCGCGCTGGCCGGGGCCGACCGCATCGATGGCGGTGCGCACCAGCTGCGCCAGAAGCTCCGGATCGGCCTCGTAGGCGCGGCCGATCAGCGCACCGGCAATGCGCACGGCCATCTGCCCGAGCGCTGCATGCACCTCGTCATCGAGGCGCCCGAGCGGCCGTGCCATGGCTTCGACGACGCCTTCGATCTGCGCGACCAGCTTGCGCACCTCGGCCTCGCCGGTCTTCATGCCTTCGCGGCGACCGGCCTCGAAACCTTCCTTGCGCGCGGACTCTTCGATGCGCTGCAGCTCGTCGATCGAAGGCGGCTTGGGCGGCGGCGGCGCGTCGAGCGCCGGCACGCGCCAGAGGGCGGCGGCGTCGCTCACACGAACTCCTCTTTCGCACCGCCGAGGCTGATGGTGCCTTCGTCAGCAAGACGCCGGACGATGGCGAGGATTTCCTTCTGAGCGCCCTCGACATCGCTGAGCTTGACCGGGCCGCGATCGTCCATGTCCTCCTTGAGGATGGCGGCGGCGCGCTGCGACATGTTCTTGAGCACCTTCTCCTTGACCTCGGGCGAGCCGCCGCGCAGGGCCAGCGGCAGGCGGTCGCCGGGCACTTCGCGCAGGATGGCCTGCATCGACTTGTCGTCGACGCCGGCGAGGTCGTCGAACACGAACATCAGGTCCTGGATCTGGTCCGACAGCGCCTGGTCGACCTTGCCGATGGCGCCGAGGATGATCTGGTCCTGGCCGGTCTCGACGAAGTTGAGGATGTTCGCCGCGGTCTTGATGCCGCCGATGGTGGTGGCCTTGCTGTTCTGCGAACCCGCGAACTGCTTCTCCATCACCTCGTTCAGCTCGTTCAACGCTACGGGCGGCACGTTGTCGAGCGTGGCCACGCGCAGCACCACGTCGGCACGAACGCGCTCGGGGAAACTCTTCAGCGTCTCGGCAGCCTGGTCGGGCTCGAGGTGTGACATGACGATCGCCATGATCTGCGGATGCTCGTTGCGGATCAGGTCGGCGATCGCGCGCGGGTCCATCCACTTCAGCATCTCCATGCCGGAGCTGTTGCGCCCGAGCAGGATGCGGTCGATGACGCTGCCGGCCTTGTCCTCGCCGAGGGCCTGCACCAGCACCTTGCGCACGTAGTCATCGGCACCGACGCCGACCGACGTCTGCTTGTCGAGCGCCGTGGCGAACTCGCCGACCACGGCCTCGATCTGCTCGCGCGAGACGGCACCGACGCCGGCCATGGCCTGGCCGACCTTCTGCACTTCCTTCGCCGACATGTGCTTGAGCACCTCGGCGGCTTCGACCTCGCCGAGCGAAAGCATCAGGATCGCGGCCTTCTCGACGCCGCTGAATTCGCTCTTCTTGTCAGGCATCGTTCGCCATCCATTCCTTCACGACCTGGGCGACGCGGCGCGGATCCTCTTTGACGGCATTGCGCGCGTACTCGATCTTGCCTTCGATGCTGGTCGGCGGCGCGAATCCGGCGCCGGCCTGCCCGGGCAGCGCGAGCGCCGTGCCGGGAGCCCCCGGCGGCAGCGCAGCCTGCCCCGCGGCACCGGCGCTGCCGGGCAGCAGCGGGGTGCCATCGGCAGCATACGCCGGGCTGTTCTCGTCGGCGTTACGGACGGGAACGGCCAGCAGCTGCTTCATCGCCGGGCGGATGACCATGAAGATCAGCAGCAGCACCAGCAGCGCGCCGATGGCGATGCGGCCGATCTGCCACACCAGCGGGTTCTCCCAGATCGGGGTCGCGATGTCCTCGAGCGGCTCGGGCACGACGAAGGGCGCGTTCACCACGGTGACGACGTCGCCGCGCTGCTCATTGAAGCCGACGGCCTGCTTCACCAGCGCCTCGATGCGGCCGATCTCATCGGCGCTGAGCGCACGGAACGGCGCGGGCTCGCCCTCGGGGGCTTCTTCGCCTTCCGCCAACGGGGCCGGCACGTTCGGCACGTTGTCGAGCACGACGGCGACGGTGATGCGCTTCACGCGGCCCACCGGCTGGCGGGTGTGGGTGAGGGTGCGGTCGAGTTCGAAGTTGCGCGTGCGGCTGCTCGCCGCCTCGCTCGCGCCGCCATCGACCGGCGCGGCATTGCCGGCGGCCGCAGTGGCATCGGCCGCGCCGGTCGCGGGGTCGGCGGCGGGGTCCGCCGGAGCGGCCGCATCGGGGCCCGGCGGCGTGTTGCTGGTGGCGCCCGGCACGCCGCGGTCGGCGGCCTCGGCACGGCGCTCCTCGCTCACCTGCTCGCTGCGCAGCTGGCCGGATTCCGGCGTGTAGATCTCGCGCGCTTCCTCGACGGTGGCGAAGTCCATGTCGATCGCCACTTCGCTGCGTACGCGGCCCACGCCGACCAGGGGTTCGATCAGGCTAGCGACCTTCGCCGACAGCGAGGATTCCTTCTCGCGCGTCAGGGCGAACTGCTCCGCGCTGATGGCGTTTGCGGAATCCGGGGCGTCGCGGGTGAGCAGGCGGCCGGATTCATCGACGACGGTGACGCGATCCGGCGTGAGGTTCGGGATGCCGTTGGCGACGAGATGCTGGATGGCCTGCACTTCGTCGGGCTTCATGAAGCGGCCGGGCAGCAGGCCGATCACCACCGAGGCGGCCGCCGGCTGCTGCTGGCGCGTGAATGCCGAAGGCCGCGGCAGGGCGAGGTGCACGCGCGCCTCGCGGATCGGCCGCAGCTGCTTGATGGTCTTGGCGAGCTCGCTTTCGAGCGCGCGCTGGTAGCGTGCGGTTTCGACGAACTGGCTGACGCCGAAGCCGGGATCGCGCTCGATCAGGGCCATGCCGGGGCCATCACTGCCGCTCAGGCCCGCGGTGGCCAGCGCCATGCGCGCGTCCTGCAGGCGCTCACCGGGCACCTGCACGTCGCCAGTGGCGGCATTGATCTCGACGGGGATCTGCGCGCCGCGCAGGGCATCGGCGAACTCGGCGGCGGTGGCCGCATCGACGCCGCTCTGCACCGTGACGAGCGCCGGCTTCTGCAACCAGAAGAAGGCCCACAACCCGCCGGCGATCGCCAGCGTGAGCAGGCCCATCGTCCACAGCTGGCGCATCAGGCCGGCCTGGCCGATCTGGGCGATCAGGCCGGGCGGGGGCGATGGGGATTGCGGGACGACAACGGCATTCATGGGTTCGGTCCGTGCCTTACAGCGGCATGTTCATAACGTCTTGGTAGGACTGCACCAACCGGTTGCGCACCTCGACCGTGGCCCGGAAGGCGACGCTCGAGGCCTGGGCGGCCACCATCACGCGGGCGAGGTCGGCTTTCGGATCGCCGCGCTCGAAGGCGGCCTGCAGGTCGCGGGTTTCGGCCTGCAGGCTGTTCACTTTCTTCAGGGCGTTGCCGAGGGCGTCGCCGAAGCTCGGCGCACCGACCCCGGCGGCTCCGCCGGCGCCAGCGGGCGCATTCGTTCCCCCGACGCCGCCGACACCACCGACACCGCCAGCGGCACCCAGGCCGCCGCCCGGCAGGGCTTGGCCCACCTGGCTCTGGTAGCTGCGGATCTGGCTCAGGACGGAGGAGATGGCGTCGGACATGGGAGCGGGCGTCGGGCCACGGACGGTCAGGTGCCGGGAAGGGTGCAAGCCCCGTGCCATGGCCCGGGGCGGCCCACCGGCGGGTTTCCGCCGCATGCGACCATGCGCGCATGGATGCGTTCGCCCAGCCCCCCGTCGTCGATGCCGCGCTGGCGACGCTCACCCGCACGCTGGGCACCCTCGAGGGCTGGTTGACGTCGCCGTGGCTGGGCCTGGCCTGGCTCGGCTACGTGCTGGTGCTCGCCGCCTGGATCATCCGCCAGCGTCGCGAGCCGGTGGCGACCCTCGCCTGGCTGCTGGCCCTGGCTTGGCTGCCCGTCCTCGGCTGGGCCGTTTACTGGTGGCTGGGCCCGCAGCGCATCCACCGGCGCAAGCTGAAGCGCCTGCGCGCCCGGCTGGCGCTGGCGGCAGCGCGCCTCCCGCCCTGCGGCGACCCCTCTGAGGAAGGCCAGGAACGGCTGATCGAGGCGGCCACCGGCCACGCGCCCACCCGCGCCACGTCCATCGACCTGCTGACCGGGGGCGAACGCACCTTCGACGCGCTGTTCGAGGCCATCGAGGCGGCCCGCGAGTCGGTGCACCTCGAGTACTACATCTACGAGCCGGACAGCGTCGGCACCCGCCTTCGCGACCTGTTGGCGGAACGGGCCCGCGCCGGCGTGCAGGTGCGCCTGCTCATCGACGGCCTCGGCTCACGGAAGTGTTCACCGCGCTTCCTGCAGCCGCTGCGCGAGGCCGGCGCCGAGGTGGCGTGGTTCCACCCGCTGAAGCTTGGCCACGTGCTGTGGCGCCCCACGCTGAACCTGCGCACGCACCGCAAGATCGCCGTCATCGACGGCCGCACCGGCTTCACCGGCGGCGTGAACATCAGCGACACCCAGAGCGAGCGCGCGTCCGCCGCCGCCTTCCACGACCTGCACCTGCGGATGGAAGGCGAAGTGGTGCGCGCGCTGCAGCTGGCCTTCGCGGAGGACTGGCACTACGCCACCGGCCGCACGTTCAGCGAAGCCATGCACTGGCCGCCCTTGCCGATCGGCGACGTGCGCTGCCAGCTCGTGCCGTCCGGGCCCGACAACCCGCTGGCCCCGATCCACCGCGTGCACGTCGAAGCCCTGCACAACGCCAAGCGCCGCGTCTGGCTGATGACGCCCTACTTCGTTCCGGATGCCGCCGTGCTGCTGGCGCTGACGTCCGCCGCGCTCAGCGGCCTCGACGTGCGCCTGCTGCTTCCGCGCCGCAACGACAACCGCCTGGTGCGCGCGGCCGCGCGCAGCTTCTACCCGGAGCTGCTCGAAGCCGGCGTGCGCGTGTTCGAATTCCAGCCGCGCATGCTGCACGGCAAGGCCCTGCTGGTGGACGACGAGATCGCCCTGATCGGCAGCGCCAACGTCGACCCGCGCAGCTTCTGGCTGAACTTCGAGCTGTCGGTGCTGGCCCGCGATGCCCGCGTCGCGGCGCGGCTGGCGGCGCGGATCTCGGAAGACCTCGAGCAATCGAAGGAAGTGCCGCGCGGCTGGCAGCCGTCCGGCCTGCAGGCCTACACCGACAGCGCCGCGCGACTGCTCGCCCCACTGCTCTGAGGGCGAAGGGCATCGGCGGCGCGCGCTAGACTCGGCGCCGAATCCCCTCGGAGCGCCGACGATGGCGTGGTTGATCCTGCTGGCCGCCCTGGCCTGTTTCGCGATGGCGGTGCTGCTGCCGGTCGGCACCGGCGTGGTGCTGCTGCTCCTGCTTGCCGCGCTGGCCTTGCTGCTGCTCGGCACCACGCGCCTGCTGCGCGATCGCGCCGAGGCCACGGGCCGCGCGCAGTCGCGGATGCTGGACGACGCCGAAATTCAGCGCGTGCGCGAGGCGCTCGACGCGCGGCGGCAGGCGTCCGAGCAGTAAACGACGCGATCCCAGTCGCGATCCCATTTCTTCCGCCAGTCGAAGGGGCGCTGGCACACCGGACAGACCTTGCTCGGCCGGGCCGGGCGGCGCGACTCACGTGTCGGCACAGACCACCCGGTTGCGGCCCTGGCGCTTGGCCTCGTAAAGCGCTTGGTCGGCGCTCCGCATCAGCGAGGAAGGCACGTCCGTCGCGCTGGGCCAGGCCACCGCCACGCCGACGCTCACCGTGACCCCCGTACGGGCGCGCTCCACCGCGTCGCGCAGCAGCTCCGCACGACGCGCCGCGGCTTCCAGCGTCGCGCCCGGAAGCAGGAGGGTGAATTCCTCGCCGCCGTAGCGGGCGAGGATTTCCACCGGCACGCTCAGGTCCGTGCGCAGCAACGCCGCCACTTCGATGAGCACGCGGTCGCCCTCGAGGTGGCCGTGGTGGTCGTTGTAGCGCTTGAAGTGGTCGACATCGATCATCAGCGCCGCCAGCGGCAGGCCCTGCTCGGCGCAGCGCGCCCACTCGCGGCCCAATGCCTGCTTGAGGGCGCGCCGGTTGTGGGTGCCGGTCAGCGGGTCTTCCACGGCCATTTCGGCGAGGCGCACGTTGGCGCGCTCTAGCTCCAGCGTGCGGTCGGCGATGCGCTGCTCGAGCTGGCGGTTCTGCCCCTCGACTCGGCGCACGCGGCGCCGTCCAATCACCCGAGACACCCACACCGCCAGCCCGACGAGCGCCAGCAACAGCAGGCCGCGCAACACCGGTTCCTCGAACCAGCGTGGCATCACCAGCAGCCGCACGCGCAAGGGCTCGATCCGTCGGCCGCTCGGGAGCTGGCCTTCCACTTCGAAGAGATATTCGCCCGGATCGAGGCCGCGGATGGTCAGGTCGCGGTCGGACCAGTCCGAAACGGTCGGAGCGATCTGCGAGAGGCGGTAGCGGAACCGCGCGCCGGACTCGAGCGTGCCGAGGGTGAAGCGCAGGCGCAGCGGTTGGCCGGAGAGGATCGTCAGGCTGTCGCGTTCGATCTCCCCGGCGCGCAGCTCGCCATCGTCGCCCTGCACAAGCAGCTGGTCGAAGCCCACCGCCAGGTCGGGCATGGGCAGCACGGGTCCCTCGGGGGCGTACTGCAGCACGCCGTTCCACACCGGCACACGCAATACGCCACCACGGCTCACGCGCGGTGGGCCGAATCCGGTGCTCGACCAGCCGCCGATCTGCACGCGTTCCCATGCCATCGTCGACGCCGGACGGCGCATCAGGTCGCGCGGTGTGTACGCGAAAAGGCCCATGGTCGTCTCGATCACGCTGAGCTTGCCGGGCTGCACGAGTTCGGCGATCCACTCCGGTGTCTCGGAGAATTCGAAGCGCGCGCCAGCGGGATCGAAACGATAGGTCGCGCCCTTGGCCCAGGCACTCATTTCGCCGTCGATGAAGAACAGCTTGGGGCGATCCTCGCCGTCGATCGGAAGGCCTTGTTCCTCACCGAAGGCATCGGCGGCCACGCGCTCGCGGGCGACGAGATCGAGTCGCCAACGCTGCGGTGGACCGCGGTCGTCGCTCAGCCAGAACTCGCCCTCGGCGGTCTGGATCACGTCGATGATCGCCATGCCCTGCAGCGGCCAGCGGGCGGCGATCGTCCAAGCGCCCTCATCGAAAGCCAGCAGGAAGAACTCCCTGTCCGTGTAGGTGATCGCCAGATCGGTGTGGTTACGGACGAGCTGCGGGGTATAGACCGTTTCTCCCGCATGCAGGGTGCGCGGCTCGCGCGACCCCGGCTTCAGCTCGATCAGGCCCTCGCGATGGCCCACCAGCATTGCGCGCTCGTCCGCCATGAGGCCATAGCCCTCAAGCTGCACGAAGGGCATGCGCTCGGAACGCACGCTGCCGGCGCCATCGTCGGTCATGCGGAACAGGCCGCGGGCCGTGGTGATCCACAGCGCGCCGTCGAACTCCGTCGTGTCACTCACCAGGCCGCGCACGCCATGGCTGGCGTCGAGGATCGACCAGGCCGACGGCATGCTGAGTCGCACAATCTCGGTGTCGGTGACGGCCCACAACGTCCCCTCGCTGTCGCGCGCCAGATCCGCGACCGACTGGTCGGCGATCTTCACGCGCTGACGCAAGCGCATGCCCGCATCCACCACGATCACCTCGCCATCGAGCGTCGAGAACGCGAAGCCCCCGCCATCCAGCGGCACCGTGACGTAGACGGACAATTCGCCATCAGGCCAGGCGAGGGCGCGCTCCACGCCGCTGTCGTCGAGGCGCCACACGCCGTCGCCGGCGACGACGAAGCGGCTGCCGCCCCAACCCACGATGTTGGACACCGGCATGCGCCGGAAGGCTTCGCCACCCGGCACCAGTTGCAGCTTGCCGTCGCGCAGCCAGCCGAGGCCGCGATCCTGGATGCGCGCGTAGAGGTCGCCGCCGAAGGCGATGACGCTGCGCATGTCCGGGCCCATCGGCCAGCTTCGCGTCGGCGCGCCGTTCGCCGGCATCAGGTGCAGGAAGTTCTGCGACTGCACGTAGATGCCCTCGGGCGTCTGCAGCATCTCCCAGACCGGGCCGAGGCGGCGGTCGGCTTCCGGCAAACCGCTGCTGGCGAGCAGGTCGACGTAGCGATAGCCGCGGACCGGGTCGAGTTCGAGGCGGCCGTAGGTGTCGTTGCCACCCACCATGATGGTCCCGTCCGGAAGACGTCGCACGAGGGTGGCATTAACGCCGATCGGCAGCGGCACCGTCGTCCATTCCGCACCGTCGTGCACGAGCACGCCGTCCTGCGAAGCGACGTAAATCTTTCCGGGCGCGGCTGCCACCGACCACAGCGAGGGCGCGGCCCGGTACTGATCGGGGCCAATGCGCTGGCTGATCGGCACGCCGGCCAGCCCCGAGGCCTGCACGAGCGCCGACGCCGCCAGCGCGAACGCCGACACGAGGAGGGTGTACCAACGCAGCGGAGGCCGGAGGGTCATCCCCGCATTATGGCCTCCATGCGGCGCGGCGCGCGGGTGGGCTTGCCCTCGGACTGAGGCGACGGGCACGCTTCGAGGCTCAAGAAGGCCCGCCATGACCCTGCTCAGCGTCAACGTCAACAAGATCGCGGTGCTGCGCAACTCGCGCGGTGGCCGACTGCCAGCTCCGGTGGACGAAGCCCTGCGCTGCGTCGCCGCCGGCGCCCGCGGCATCACCGTGCATCCGCGCCCGGACCGCCGCCACATCACCGCGGAGGACGTCGCCGCCATCGCGGCCGCATTGCCGGCCGGCGTGGAGTTCAACATCGAGGGCAACCCGTTCGCGCCGCCGCGCGAGGGCTACCCCGGTCTGCTCGCGCTGGCTCGCGCCACCCGGCCCGCCCAGGTCACCTTCGTCCCCGATGGCGACGGCCAGATCACCTCGGACCACGGCTTCGACTCGACAGCGCTGCCGGTGACGATGGCCGCGCAGATCGCCGCGTTCAAGGCGGTGGGCTGCCGGGTGTCGCTGTTCGTCGACGCTGGCGAGGTGCATTTTGAAAGCCTGCGCGCCGCCGGTGCCGATCGCATCGAGCTTTACACCGGCCCGTATGCGGAAGCGCATGAGGGGGCGCACGGGAGTGCGGCGAAGGGAAATGGCGAAGCCGCTGGCCGAGCCTTCAGCGATGCCTTGGCCGCCTGCCGGCGAAGCGCCGAGGCGGCGCAGGCGATCGGCCTCGGCGTCAATGCCGGCCACGACCTTTCGCAAGCCAATCTCGGCGCCTTCCTCGCCGGCGTGCCCGGGGTGCTCGAAGTCTCCATCGGCCATGCCTTGATCGCCGAGGCGCTGGTCGACGGGCTCGCCGAGACCGTGCGCCGCTACCGGGCCATCACCGGCGGCTGAGGCACCAACCGCGCCTTCGATGTCCGGAAACGACAACGCCGCCCGAAGGCGGCGTTGCGTTGGGCGAAGGCCGGCGCCGGGCCGGCATCGCCCGGATTACTGCGCGACCTGGTCGACGAACGCGATCTTTTCCATCTGCGCGTTCTTGGCGCGGGCGAGCACTTTCGCCAGCACCTCGTACTCGGCTTCGGCATCGACCTCGATCTCGAGCTTCGGCTGCTCTTCCGGCTTCAGCACCTGGGTGCGCACCTGCGTGATGTCGGCGAACTGGTCTTCCAGTGTCGCCATCGGAGCCGGCGTGCCGTTGATCAGGATGTCACCCGACGACAGGATCTGCAGCTTGACCGGATCCGGCGGCGGCGTGGCCGGCGGCGGCGGCGGATCGCGCATGCGCTGCGGCAGCGTGACGTTGATCTGCGAGGCCGGCGTCGGCGCCGTCACCATGAAGATGATCAGCAGCACGAGCAGGATGTCGATCAGCGGCACCACGTTCATGTCGGACTTGGGGCCGGAACCGCCCCCTGCGGAAAACGCCATGGTTCAGTTCCCCGATTCCGGTTCGGACACGAAGTTGATCGAACGCATGCCGGCCACGCGAACGCGGGTGGTGACGTCCTGGATCAACGCATACTTGGTTTCGCTGTCGGCGCGCAGCAGCACGTCCGGCTGCGGCTCCTTCTGCGCCTCGACGGCGAGGCGGGTGTCCAGCATCTCCTTGCCGGCCAGGGCCTCGTCGGCCCAGAAGATCGTGCCGTCCTCGCGGACGGAGAGCGTGATCGGCGGCACCTTGGGCGCCGGCGGACGTGCGTCCACCGTCGCTTTCGGCAGCTCCACTTTCACGTTCTCGGAAACCGAGGCCGTGACCATGAAGATGATCAGCAGCACCAGCATCACGTCGACGAGCGGGACGACGTTCGGTTCGGTGAAACCGCCGTCCGTGTCAGAACTGAAGGCCATAGAGGATCTCCGCGGAGAGGGGGGTCAGCCCCTCAGCGCTTGTCGCCGCCCACGCGGGCGCCGGTGGCGAAGAAGTCGTGCAGGTCGTGCGCGAACGCGTCGAACTGGCCGATCAGCTTGCGATTGTTGCGGTTGAAGTAGTTGAACGCGATCACCGCCGGGATGGCGACGAACAGACCGATGAAGGTCATGATCAGCGCCTCACCGACCGGACCGGCGACAGCCTTGATCGAGCTCTCGCCCGAAGCCGACAGGCCGACGAGGGCCATCAGGATGCCCCACACGGTGCCGAGCAGGCCGACGAACGGCGCGATGGCGCCCGTCGTGGCGAGCCAGCTCTGGCCGTCTTCGAGCGAACCCGACTCGCGGGCCACGGCCTGGCGCAGGGCGCGGTCAATGAACTCCGAACGGTTCAGGGCTTCCGACAGGCGGCCTTCCGACTTCTGGTGGTGGGCGGCGGCCTGGGCGCAGTCGAGGGCGATCTTCGAGAACGGCTCCCAACCCGGCTGCTCTTCCATGAAGCGGATGGCTTCCTGGGCGTTGCTGGTCTGCCAGAACGCGGAGGTGACGGCGCCGGCACGGCCGTTGATGCGGGCGTACTTGATGGCCTTCATGATCGTGTAGTACCAGGCGACCATCGACATGATCACCAGGGCGGCGAACACCGACCAGTTGACGACGCCCATGTGGGCCATGGCGTTCTGCACGCTGAAATCAGCGACGTCCTGCTGCACCGTCTGGGCGGTGCCTGCGGCGGGCGCGGTCAGCGCCACGTTGGTCGCGACCGGGGCCGCCGCCGGAGCAGCAGCAGCGTCCGTCGCCGGCGCGGTGTTGGTGTTGTCCTGCAGCATGAGTGGATACCTTCGGTTGGATTAGCAGGGAGGAGTGAAATTGACTGGCACCAGGACGGCGCCACCGACCGCCTGGCCATTGCGCAGGCCGGCGTTGAAGCGCCAGCGGCGTGCGGCTTCGACCGCGGAGCGATCGAGGTTGCGGCTACGGCTGGACTTCTCGACGGCCACGTCCTGGACGGCACCGGCCGCGTCGATGATGACGCGCAGCATGACCTCGCCACCGATACAGCGGCGGGCCTCCTGCGGCGGGTAGCGCGGCGGGTTCAGGCGACGGCCCGAGATGTCCTCGGACGGCGCGAAATCCGCGGGCGGCGCGGGCGGCGCGGGCGGCGACGGCGGCGGGGCCTCGACGTCCAGCGCATTGGCGTCGTCGAACACGACCGGCGGTTCTTCCGGCGGCGGCGGGACCGGCGTCGGGGTGACCGGGGTCTGCACGATCTTCTGTACGACCTTCGGCGGTTCCGGCGGCGGCGGCGGCGGCGGCGGGGGCGGGGGCGGCGGTTCGATGAAGTTCACGTTGACCACGCGTTCTTCTTCTTCCTCGGCCGCAGCATTGTTGATCGGCACGAGCAGCGCCAGACCACCCGCGGCGTGCAGGGCGATGGCGAAGGCGATACCGATCGTCCGCGGCCAGCTGAACGGCGCGGGGACTTTGGTGCCGTAGATTCGATTGTCCGTCATGCGTTGGACCGGCTTGGATGGGACCCCGCGCTGGGCGGGTCAATAATAGTAAGGGATCGAAGCGACGCTGGATACCGCCTGAAGGCGGGCAAAACGTGAAGGGCTCAGCGGAGCTGCGAAAGCATGCGATTGGCCTGCTCGCGCGTCTCGGGGTACTTCGCGGCTTCCTGCAGCGCAGCACGGACGGCCGGGCGGTTGTCGAGCTCATTCTCCGAGCGCGCGATCACCATCCATGCCTCGCCGGGCTTGGCCACGCCCTTGGCAAGGGCGGCCTTGGCGGCGTCGCGGGCTTCCGCGTCACGTGCTTCACTGGAAAGCACCTTGGCGTAGTTCAGGGCCGTCTCGCCCTTCGGGTCGAGTGCCGCGCCTTCCTTGTAGGTGTTGATGGCGAGTTCCATGTCCTCGGCGAAGTACGCCGCCTGGGCCAGCGCGTTCAGCGTCGGCAGGTCACGGCTGAGGATGCCCTTCGACAGGCCCTCGTTGATGACGGCGATGACTTCCTTCTCCTTGCCGTCGATATTGAAGTACAGCGCGTAGAGGTTCTGGTAGTCGCGCGCTTCCGTCAGCAGGCCGCGGCTGCGCGCGCCTTCGATGGTGGCGATGGCCTTGTCCGCCTGCTCGAGGTCGATGTATGAGGAGGCGAGGGCCAGGATCAGGCGCTTGTCGTCCGGCTGCAGGGCGACGAGGCGCTCAAGGGCCTGGGCCGCTTCCGCCGGCTGCTCGGATTCGGTGTGCGCCGAAGCGAGCAGGCGCAGCCACTCCGGCTTGGGCGTCGGCGTCAGGGCGATGGTGCGCTTCAGCGCCTCGATGGCCTGCGGGTACTGCTCGGACTCGTAGTAGGCGCCGGCAAGCGCGAAGTGGAAGTCCGGGTTGGTGGTCTTGGTTTCCTCGATCAGCCGCGCGAAGAGCGGGATGGCCTTGTCGGACTGCTCGTTCGACAGGTAGGTGATCGCGAGGTTCTGCATCGTGCCGTAGTGCTGCTCGTTGTCGAGCCCGTTCTCGGCGATCGCGCGCTCCATGTAGGCGATGCTCGCGGGGATGTCGTCGAGCTCGCCGGCGGCGCTGCCCGCCACCTGGGCGGCCACCGACTTCTCGTAGGCGTTGGCGCGTTCGTTGGCCAGCACCGCCTCGGCCAGTTCACGCGCCTTGGCCGGATCGCCCTTCTCGTTCAGCGCCGCGATCATGTCGTTGAGCTGGCGCTGCAGGCCGCGCGAGACCTTGCCTTCCTCGACGACGCGGGTGGCATCCGGGAAGAACTTGGCCGGGGCCTCTTCGGCGCCACGGTCGCGGTCGCGCGCGTCGCGCGGCATCTGCGCATCCACCGGCATCGCCGCGAACGCAGCGGTGAGGACGGCGATGCCAAGCAGGACGGTACGGGTGGCGGCCATTGAAAACTCCGGGCGCGGAAGCAAGGCTGGCGAGGGTAATGCCTAGGGTGCCGCAGGCTCAAGGGAACCCGGCGTGAATCGTGGCGTGCGTCGCCGCGCTGTCACCGCGAACAAACACGACGTTAACGAATCGGCGCCACCGCACGGTGGCGTATCGGCCTCAGCCCGTGGTCGGGAAGTTCGCCACGGCGAAGGCCACGCGCTCGGCCGGGTCCTTCGACAGCGTCCCGGCCGCCTGCAGGGCTTCGATTTTCTCGAGGCGCGGCTGCAGGCCGTTGGCGTTCGCCATCTGGATGGCGAGGCCGGGGCGCGCGTTCAACTCGAGGATCATCGGTCCGTGGTCCTTGTCGAGCACGAAATCGACACCGATGTAGCCGAGGCCGGAGAGCTCGTAGCAGCGTGCCGCCATGTGCAGCAGGTCGTCCCAGCGCGGGATCTTCAGGCCGACGATGCTGTGCTCGGTGTCGGGATGGTCGCGGATGATCTCGGAGCCCCAGACGCCGCGCTTGGTGACGCCGGTCGGCAGGTCGATGCCGACGCCGATGGCGCCCTGGTGCAGGTTAGCCTTGCCGTCCGAAAGGCGCGTGGGCAGGCGGATCATCGCCATCACCGGGTAGCCGAGGAAGACGATGATGCGGACGTCCGGCACGCCCTTGAAGCTGACGCGCTCAAAGATCGGGTCGAACTGCACGCAGTACTCGACCAGCAGGTGGTCGGGCTGGCCGCCGAGTGAGAAGAGGCCGGACAGTCCGTTCGAGAGGTGGTGCTCGAACTCCTCGCGATTCATCAGCGAACCGTTGGCCCGACGGTACTTGTCGCCGCGGCGGCCGTGGATGACGAGGATGCCGTCGCCGCCGGAGCCATGCGCCGGCTTCACGACGAAGCTCTCGCGGTTCTTGATCTTCTCGTGCAGTTCGGCGATTTCGTGCTCTTCCCGAACCACGGCGTAAAGCTCGGGCACCGGGAGCCCGGCATCGATGGCCAGCTTCTTGGTGATCAGCTTGTCGTCGACCCGCGGGTAGAACTTGCGTGGGTTGTGCATCAGCACGTAGTGGGCGTTGCGTTGGCCGATGCCGATCAGCCCGATCTTGCGCAGGCGGCGCGCGATCTCGATGGGGTTCCAGAGCGCCATGGCTCAGGCCTTCGGGGCGTCGCCGCCGGCCGGGGCCGGAGCAGGCGTCGGCGCGATGGGATCGGCCTCGCGAGCCAGGGCGCGGAAGCGGAACAGCTCCATCAAGCGGTAGCCGGAGTAGCGGCCGAGCAGCAGCGCGGCGGCGAACAGGTACAGCAGGAACTCCGGGTACACGTAGATCAGGTGTTCGAGGCGGTCCCAACTCATCACCAGGTAGGCCAGCGCGGCGACGATGATCGTACCCACGCCTTCCTTGATGGCGGTGCCGGCGCCGCGCTCGTCCCAGGCCACCGACATGCGCTCAATGGTCATGGCCATGATGACCATCGGGAACAGGGCGACGGAGAGGCCGACCTCGAGGTCGAGGCGGTTGGCGATGACCGAGATCAGCGCCATCAGCAGCACGACGAGGATCAGGATGGCGGTGAGGCGCGGCACCAGCAGCAGGCGCAATCGCTCCAGGTAGAAGCGCACCAGCAGGCCGGCGCCGACCACGAGGACGAACAGGGTGATGCCCGCGACCAGGGCCGTCTCGCGGAAGGCGAGGGCCACCAGCACCGGCATGAAGGTGCCGTAGGTCTTGATGCCGATGATGTTGCGCAGGATCAGCATCATGAAGGCGCCGATCGGCACGAGCAGCAGGACCTTGTAGACCTCCTGCGCCTGCAGCGGCAGGGAGAGCAGGGACCAGCGGATGTAGTTGGCGTCCTGAACCTCGAGGCGGCGCTGCGCCATCGCCATCGCGTCGGCGAGGTTGTAGCTGACGGTGTACATCAGCGAGGGCGTGGCGTCGCTGTCCATCGCCAGCAGCGGCTCAGGCGAGACGTTCCAGAGCAGCAGGTCCTTCGGCAGGCCTTCCGCGGCAGTGCGCGGGTCGAGCAGGCGCCACTCGGTACCGGTGTGGACCAGCAGCCAGGTCTCGATGCGCGCCGTGCCCTCGACGCCGCCTTCCGGCAAGCGCAGCGCGTGCACGAGGCGCGCCGGGATGGTGCGGATGGCGAGCAGGTCGACGAGGAAGCGGGTGCGCAGTTCCTCGTCGATGCCGGCACCGGCATCGGCGCGGGCGTAGCGGTCGAGCAGCAGCTGCGCGCCCTCGTCCGGGGATTCGTTGAGGCGACGGATCAGTTCGCGCGAGAACGTGGTGACGTCCGCAGAGCGCTCGCGGACCTCGTCCAGCAGCTCCTGGGCCGCGGCGGCATAGGGCTCCTCGAGCTCGGGCGGCGTGAGCAGCTCGGGCTGAAGGTCGGGAAGCAGGGTCTCGTCTTTCAGCTGCGAGCGGACGACGGTGGCGCGGTAGTAGAGGTCCTGCTCGCCGACGGCGTTGCGCGTGGCCCACTGCACTTCGCGGCCCTGCGGCTCGCGCTCGGGGATCTTGGAGTAGCCACGGGCGACGAAGCGCTCGTCGAGGACGATCCAACCCGGCGTGAGGAAGGGCAGCTGCAGGGTGAGCGCGTTGGCACGTCGCTGCGGCTGGTATTCGACATGGGCCTGCACCGACCACACCTGCACCGACTCGTCCGGCTGCAGCGGGAACTTCAGCACCTGCCATTTGTAGACGATGGCCGAAGTGGCCAGGGCGATGATGGCGAAGGCGAGAAGGTAGAGGTGGCGCTTGCTCATTCGGCGTTCCGAGGCAAAGGTCCGCACCACCGGAGGGCGCGGCAGAGCGGCAGTGTAACCGAGTGCCCGAAGGCCGCCGACGGTGTCAGCGGCTGCCGATCGCCAGCGTCGCGATGCCGAGGGCGTTGATGATCGCGTGGCCGAGGATCGGGGCCTCGATGCGCCCGGTTCGCAGGTAGAGCTGCCCGAGGACGCCGCCGATCGCGGCATAGGGCACAAGCATCAGCAGCCACACCAGCAGGTCGCGTTCTCCGGGCAGGGGCTGGTGGAGCAGCGCGAACAGCGTGCTGCTCAGCACCAGGCCGAGCAGGGGCCGGCCGGCTTGGGCGAAGCGATGAAGGCAGACGCGGCGGAACAGGAGCTCCTCGCCAACCGGTGCGGCGATCACCACCATCAGTGCCGTGAGCAAAGGGCTGGCGTTGTACGCGCTGAGAACGGGATCGATGTTCGTGCCCATGACCTGCAGGCCGAAAAGGCCCACGAGGTGGTAGTAGCCGAAAGCAAGCGCTTGGATGGCGACCGCCGCGAGCACGATCGTGGCGAACAAGCCTCCCGTCCACGGGCGCGGTGCGGAAGGAAGGCGACGACGGTGCAGAAGCCACAGCGTCACGCCCGCGCCCAGGGTGGCAAGCAGCGCAAGCGGGATGAGGATCGCCGGCATACCAGCAATACCGGGCCCCGGGGGGCCCACGTCGACGCCGGCGGTGCGCAAGCCACCCAGCATCAAGCCGATGATCAGGCTGCCGGCAAACACCACGGTGACAGCGATGACGGCGTCGAGAAGCGTCGCGCCGGATAGGCGCCAGAGCGAGGCGGACGTCGGGCGGGGCTCGTCCAACGGCGCCGACGGCTGGCCTGCGTGATCGGGCGCGGCAGCCATCAGACGTCGAGGTTGCCGACTTTCAGCGCGTTGTCCTCGATGAAGGCGCGGCGCGGTTCCACCACGTCGCCCATCAGGGTCGAGAAGATGGTGTCAGCGGCGATCGCGTCTTCGATGCGCACCTGCAGCAGGCGGCGCGTTTCCGGGTTCACCGTGGTGTCCCAGAGCTGCTCGGGGTTCATTTCACCGAGGCCCTTGAAGCGCTGGATGGTGCGGCCCTTCTTGGCTTCCTCGAGCAGCCAATGCTGCGCTGCGGCGAAATCGCGCAGCGGCAGCGACTTGCCACCACGGCTGACGGTTGCACCGTCACCCAGGGCGAGTTCGGCGAGCTTGGCCGCGGTGTCGGTGAGGGCCTTCAACTCGCCGTGCAGCAGCTGCGCGGCGGCGATGGTCTGGCGGCTCGACAGGCCGTGGTGCTGCTTGTCGACATGGATGGCGCCGGGCGTGTCACCCGCCTCGGCCTGCGCGCTCAGCACGTAGCGCGGCTTGCCGAGGCCGGACGCTTTCAGCTTCGCGTTTTGTGCATCGCACCATGCGGCCAGCTTCGCGGCATCGGCGAAGGTCTCGGCCGTCAGCGGCTCGGCCTGGTAGATGGTCTCGAGCACCGCGCCGTCGACGCGATGGCGGTGGCGTTCCACGGTCTCCTGCGCGGCGGCCACGGCCTGCATCAGCGCCTCGAGCGCGGTGTCGCGCACCGGCGGTGCGCCGGCCGCCGGAACCAGCTCGGCGTTCTCGATGGCATTGGAGATCAGGTACGCGCTGAGGGCGTGATCGTCCTTGATGTAGAGCTCGGTCTTGCCCTGCTTGATCTTGTAGAGCGGCGGCAGCCCGATGTAGATGTGGCCGCGCTCGATGAGCTCCGGCATCTGCCGGTAGAAGAAGGTCAGCAGCAGCGTCCGGATGTGCGAACCGTCCACGTCGGCGTCGGTCATCAGGATGATGCGGTGGTAGCGCAGCTTGTCCGGGTTGTACTCGTCCTTGCCGATGCCGGTGCCGAGCGCCGTGATCAGCGTGCCGACTTCCGCCGAGCCCAGCATGCGGTCGAAGCGCGCGCGCTCGACGTTGAGGATCTTGCCCTTCAGCGGGAGGATCGCCTGGGTCTTGCGGTTGCGGCCCTGCTTCGCCGAGCCACCCGCCGAGTCACCCTCGACGATGAAGAGTTCGGACAGCGCCGGGTCCTTTTCCTGGCAGTCGGCCAGCTTGCCCGGCAGGCCGGCGATGTCGAGCGCGCCCTTGCGACGCGTCAGGTCGCGGGCCTTGCGCGCCGCTTCGCGCGCGCGCGCGGCATCGACGATCTTGCCGGTGATGGCGCGCGCTTCGTGGGGGTTTTCCTGCAGGAACTCGTCGAGCTTCGCGGCGAAAATGGCATCGACGACCGGGCGCACGGCCTCGGTGACCAGCTTTTCCTTGGTCTGCGACGAGAAGCCCGGGTCCGGCACCTTCACCGAGAGCACGGCGATCATGCCCTCGCGCATGTCGTCGCCCGACATCGCGATCTTGGCCTGCTTGGCGATGCCGCTCTTCTCGATGTAGCGGGTGAGGGTGCGGGTCAGGGCCGAGCGGAAGCCCGTCAGGTGCGTGCCGCCGTCCTTCTGCGGGATGTTGTTGGTGAAGCAGTAGATCGTCTCGTGGTACGCGTCGCTCCACTGCACGGCGCAGTCGACCACGATGCCGTCCTGCTCGCCGCTGATCGAAATGACGCTGGGGTGCAGCGGGGTCTTCAGCTGGGCGAGATGCTCGACGAAGCTGCGGATGCCGCCTTCGTACTCGAACAGGTCGCGCTTGCCCTCGGGACGCTCGTCGACGAGCTCGATCCGGACCCCGGAGTTCAGGAAGGACAGCTCGCGCAGACGGCGCGCGAGGATGTCGTAGTGGAACTCGGTGTTCTGGTTGAACGCCGTGACCGACGGCCAGAAGCGGACCTCGGTGCCGCGCTTCTCCGAGGGCTCCAGCTGCTTCAGCGGGTACACGGGCTCGCCGTGACGGTACTCCTGCTGGTAGTGGTGGCCTTCGCGCCAGATGTCGAGCAGCAGCTTCTCGGACAGCGCATTGACGACGGACACGCCGACGCCGTGCAGGCCGCCCGAGACCTTGTAGCTGTTGTCGTCGAACTTGCCGCCGGCGTGCAGGACGGTCATCACCACCTCGGCGGCGGAGATGTCGCGCCCCTGCTTCTCGCTTTCCTTGGCGTGGCGGCCGACGGGGATGCCGCGGCCGTTGTCGGACACCGACACCGAGCCGTCCTCGTGGATCGTGACCAGCACCATGTTCGCGTGGCCGGCCAAGGCCTCGTCGACCGAGTTGTCGACGACCTCGAACACCATGTGGTGCAGGCCGGACCCGTCGTTGACGTTGCCGATGTACATGCCCGGACGCTTGCGGACGGCCTCCAGGCCTTCCAGGGCGGTAATGCTGTTGGCGTCGTAGGTCGGGGTGGCCGGGGTGCTGGGGGTCTGTTCCGTCATGCTCTGCGGCTGCGTTGCGGGCGGCCGATGGCGGTGTAGCCAACGGACGCCGAGAAGAGGCCAGCCGGGTGCCCATGGAGCAGGGCAGGGCGTCGGCAGCGGCGCGGGCGTGGACCCGGGACGGCCGGCGCAGGGCCGGGCTGGAACCGCTCGATTATAGGCGTTCCCGGGGGGTGAAGGCGGCTGGTGTTCCACGTGGAACCCGTGATCCTCCGGGGTGTCCGCTCGCCGTACCGCGGGGCACCCAAGGCACCCCTCAGGAGCCGATATCGGTCTCGATCTGCCCGCCGTGTTCCACGTGGAACAAACCCCAGTCCGGCGTTCGTTCGGCCAAATCTGGGTCCCATCGGGTACCGCTCACCAAGGTCTGGCACCCGGTGACACCCACCCACTCCAGCACCGCGGCCTGCCGACCTGGGTCCAGCTCCGCCTGAAGATCATCGAGGAGCAGTAGGCTCCGCTCGCCCGACCAACCGCGAAGGGCCTCGGCTTGGGAAAGCACCAGCGCCAAGGCCACCAACTTGGACTGACCCCGCGACAACTGGCCGGGATCCACGCCGCAGGGCTGCCCGAGGTCGACGTCGGCGCGCTGCGGACCGATGGTCGTATAGCCCAACTCCCGATCGCGAGACCGGTTGAGGAGGAGCAAGTCCGTCAGCATCGCCTCCGACTGCCGCCAACCCGGTCGCAGCTGCAGCTCCGGCGGTTGTAGTCCCAGGGCCAGGGTGGGCCAGACGCGATCGAGCCCGGGTTGCCACAGTCCCAAGGCCGTCGCCCGCTGGGCGGCCAGGCCTTCCGCCATCAAGCCCATCTCGCGTTCCCAGGGGTCGAACTCCGCATCCGGGGCTCCGGAACGAAGCAGGGTATTCCGCTGCTTCAGGGCTCGCCCGTAGCGCCGGGCCAGCTCCGCAAAGCGTGGTTCCACGTGGAACGCCAGCCAATCCAGAGCCCGGCGCCGCTCTTCGGCCGGCCCGGTCACCACTTGCGAGGACTCGGGATGGAAACAAAGAACAGGAAACGGGGCGGCCAGCTCGCTCAGGCTAGCCACCGAAGCGCCATCCAGCCGCGCCTCCCAGCGGTCTCCCGCGTGGCGGAGCCCGGACACCCGACTCCGGCCCGCATCGTCGGTCCAGCGCGCCACCACCTCCAGCGCCGCCTCACCCTGCTGCACCAGCCCATCGGCCACACGACCCCGGAAGCTGCGCCCGAACCCCAACAAGCAGAGGGCCTCGAGCACGCTGGTCTTTCCGGCGCCATTCGGCCCCACCAGCCACGCACCAGCGCTGGGCAACGCCAACGAGACCGAGCGCAGGCAGCGGAGGCCGCGGATCTCGACCGAATCAACGCGCACGATCCGCCCTCAGCCGACTGAAGGTCTGGCCGATGGCCCGCGGACGCAACGAACGACGCCCCACAGCACGACGCCCGGAAGAACCGGGCGTCGGGGCGTTCTCCGCGGCGGCAAGGCGGCCGGTCACAGGCGCAGCGGCATCACCACGTGGCGGCTGCGATCGCTGTCCTTCTCACGCACCAGCACCGAGGAATTGGCGTCACGGAGGTTCAGGACGACCGACTCGCCCTTCAATGCAGCAAGCGCATCCAGCAGGTAGGTGACGTTGAAGCCAATAGCCAGACCGTCGATACGGGTGTCGACCTCGAGCTCTTCGTGGGCCTCTTCCTGCTCCGGGTTGTGCGCGACGATGCGCAGCAGGCCCGGTGACGCCTCGAGCTTCACGCCACGGAACTTCTCGTTCGAAAGGATGGCCGCGCGCTGCAAGGCCGAGCGCAGCACTTCGCGGTCCAGCTCGACGGTCTTGTCGGCGCCGATCGGGATCACCGCTTCGTAATCCGGGAAACGGCCGTCGATCAGCTTGGTGGTGAAGCTCACGTCCTCCCGGCGCAGGCGCAGGTGGTTGCGCGCCAGCTCGAGCTCCACGAGGCGGTCGCCGCCTTCGAGCAGACGCTGGAGCTCCAGAACGCCCTTGCGCGGCACGATGATCTGGCGCTTGGTGCCGGTGCCACCGGGCAGGGCGGCTTCGCAAAGCGCCAAGCGATGGCCGTCGGTGGCCACACAGCGCAGCGAATCCCCGCGCAGGTCGAACAGCAGACCATTGAGGTAGTAGCGGACGTCCTGCTGCGCCATGGCAAAGGCGCTGCGTTCGATCAGGTCCTTCAGCAGGGCTTCGGAGAGCGACACGCGCTCGACGCCTTCGAGGGCATCGACGGACGGGAAGTCATTCGCCGCCAAGGTCGCCAGGGTGAAGCGGCTGCGACCGGCCGACACAGTGGCCTTGTCGCCGCTGACGACCACGGTCACGCGGCAACCGTCCGGCAGGGCACGGACGATCTCGAACAGCTTGCGCGCCGGGATGGTGGTCTCGCCGTCCTCGGCGTCCTCCACCACGGCCCGCGCCACCATCTCGACTTCCAGATCGGTGCCGGTGAGCGACAGCTCGACGCCGCGCACTTCAACCAACAGGTTCGACAGGACGGGGAGGGTCTGGCGGCGCTCCACCACGCCAACCACTTGCTGGAGGGGCTTCAGAAGGGCTTCGCGTGACAGGGAGAAGCGCATGCGGTCGGGGCCTATTTCCGTCGTTGGATAAATCTATCAATGGTGGTGGTAGAGGCCGGGGAAAACGCTGAAGAACTTTCCAAAGCCTTGATTCTGTTCAACTTTATCGAGGAAACGCTGTGGGGAACCGGAAGAACAACCGTGTGGATAACGGTGGGCAACGCAGACGGCCTTCAAGTTGTCCCACGTTGTCCACAGGCTGTGCACGGCCTGTCGACGGCGTTTCCCGCTCCCTCACTCCGTCAGCTTTCGCACCAGCTTGTCCCAGTCCTCGCGCAGCTTGCCGTCGGTCTGCATCAGGTCGCGGATCACCCGGCAGCCATGCAGCACCGTCGTGTGGTCGCGGCCACCGAAGCCATCGCCGATCTCCGGCAAGCTGTGCTCGGTGAGCTCCTTGGCCAAGGCCATCGCCACCTGGCGCGGGCGCGCCAGCGAGCGGGTCCGGCGCTTGGACAGGAGGTCCGCCACGCGCAGCTGGTAGTAGTCTGCCACGGCCTTCTGGATGTTCGGGATGGAGATCGCCTGCTGCTGCGCGCGCAGCAGGTCGCGCAGCGTTTCCTGCGCGAAATCCACCGTGATGGGCTTGCCGAGGAAGTTGGCCCGGGCCGCCAGCGTATTGAGCGCGCCTTCGAGGTCGCGGACGTTGGAACGCATGCGCTTGGCGATCACCAGCGCGACCTCGTCAGGCAGCGCCACGCCGCGCGCCTGGGCCTTGGCCCCGAGGATGGCGGCACGGGTCTCGAAGTCCGGCGGCTCGATCGCCACCGACAGGCCCCAGCCAAGGCGCGACTTCAGCCGCGGCTCGAGGTTCTCGACTTCGCGCGGGTAGCGGTCGCAGGTGAGGATGATCTGCTGCTTGCCGTCGAACAGCGCATTGAAGGTGTGGAAGAACTCCTCCTGCGTGGTGTTCTTGCCGGCGAAGAACTGGATGTCGTCGATCAGCAGCGCGTCCACCGTGTGGAACTGGCGCTTGAACTGGTCCATCGACTTCTCCTGCAGCGCCTTCATCATCGCGGAGAAGAACTGCTCGGAGCGCAGGTACAGCACGCGCATGCCCGGGTTGAGCTGGCGCATCAGGTTGCCGGCGGCGTGCATCAGGTGCGTCTTGCCGAGGCCGGTGCCGCCGTACAGCAGAAGCGGGTTGTAGGCGCGGCCCGGGTTCTGGGCCACCTGGAGGGCCGCCGACTTGCCGAGCTGGTTGCTGCGGCCCTCGACGAAGTTCTCGAAGGTGTACGCCGGGTCGACGTTGCTCGGGAGCTCGGGAAGGGCGGCACGCAGGGCCGCGGCCGCCGTTGGCGCCGGCGGGGCGGTGCCCGGCTCGCGGCCGGCCGCCGCGGGACGCGGGGCGCTGCCGACCGTCACCTGCACGCTCAGGGGTTCGCCGGCGTAATGGGCCAGCAGCTCGCGGATGCGCCCCAGGTAGCGCTCGTGCACCGTGTCGACCACGAAGGCATTCGGCGCATAGAGCGTGAGGCCGTCGGCGCGGACGTCGGCATGCAGCGGTTTGAGCCAGGTCTGGACGTCTTCGGCCGGAAATTCGGCTTCAAGACGCTCGAGACAGCGGGGCCAGGCGGATTCCATGGACAGTTTCAGTGGCGTATAGCCCACCCCCGCCTCCGTGGGGACGCGGCTGTGGATAAGTGGGATGGGTCGGCAGCATAGCGTCGCCGCCCCGGCCCGCCAAGCGCGGCGTCGCTTGACGGAGGCGGGTCCGGCGCGTAATCTCCCGCCTCTTTTCTTCCACCTACCGAGGTGACCCATGGCCACCAAGCGCACCTACCAGCCCAGCAACCTCAAGCGCGCCCGCGACCACGGTTTCCGTGCCCGCATGGCGACCGTCGACGGCCGCAAGATCCTCTCGCGCCGCCGCGCGAAGGGCCGCAAGCGCCTCTGCGCCTAAGCGATCCGGCGTCATCGACCGGCGCGCGCGGCGTGAGCGCCCGCTTTCCGGTCGAGGTTCGCGTCCGCACCGGGCGTGACTACCGCGACGCCTTCGCCGACAGCCGGCGCGTGAGCACGCGCCACTTCAGCCTCCATCTGCGCCTGCGCGATGGGGGCTTTTGTCGTTTGGGGATGGCGGTCAGCCGCAAGGTCAGCCCGGATGCGGTGGTCCGCAACCGCATCAAGCGCCAGGTCCGCGAGAGCTTCCGCCTCCGCTACCGCGAGTTCCCGGCCGGCGATTGCATCTTGGTCGCGCGGTCGGGCGCCGGGGCGTTGGACAAAGCCGCGCTCCGCAAGGACCTGGCCCTCCTCTGGGACCGACTGATCGCGTTGCCGCCGTCATCGCCCACCGGCACAATCCCTCGCCGTGACGCGGCCGCCGGGCTTGCTTCCGCGACGCCCGCACCCACCTCCCCTTCCGATACTCCTTCCTTATCCGCCCCCGAGGGCGCCCCTGCCCCGCGCCCCACGGCGTCGCCGGGCGAGTGAACGCATGAACCAGAACCGCGCTTTCCTGTTGTTCGCCTGGGTCGCCGTCGCGATCCTGCTGGCTTTCGAGTGGACCCGCTTCAGCACCACGCCGACGACCCCGCCGCCGGCGCCGGTCGCCGCTGTGGTCGCGGACGCCGGCAGCGCCGGGCTCCCCAGCCTGGCCGATGCGCCGAGCGCCGCCCCTGCGGCCGCACCGACGGCCGATGCCGCGTCGGGCTTGCCCACGGTGGCCGATACACCCCAGGCCACGCCCGTCGTCGCGGCGACGCCTGCCCCGGCCGCCGATGCGTCGGCTGCCACCGTCGAGATCCTCACCGACGTGCTGCGCCTGCGGGTTGATTCGGTGGGCGGCACGCTGGTGTTCGCCGAGCTGCTCGCCTACCCGCTTGACCAGGAGAACCCCGAGAAGGGCAACGTCATCCTGTTCGACCGCGAGCCCTCGCGCTTCGAGATCGCTCAGACCGGCTGGCTCAGCACGGCCACCGCGCCCGGTGCCGACGCGCGCTACGCCTTCGAGACCCCGGCTTCGACGCTGACGCTCGCCGAGGGCGCCACGTCGATCGAGCTGCCCCTGATCTGGCGTGACGCCGCCAGCGGCCTGACGGTCCGCAAGATCTACACCTTCACCCGCGGCAGCTATGCCATCGGCGTGCGCCATGAGCTGGTCAACGAAGGCAGCGCCGCGTTCACCGGCAACCTCTACCAGCAGCTGCTGCGCGTTCCGCCGCCGCCGCCGGCCAAGACGGCGATGTTCACCAATCCGGAGAGCTTCAGCTTCGTCGGCTCCGCCTGGTACAGCTCGACCGACCACTTCGAGAAGCGCCGGTTCGAGGACTTCGTCGAGGACGGCACGCTGGACAAGACCGTCACCGACGGCTGGATCGCGATGCTGCAGCACCACTTCGTGTCGGCCTGGGTGCCGCCGAAGGGCCAGCCGCAGGTGTTCTCGCTGCACGCCGTCGACGGTGGCCGCTTCGCCGCGCGCAGCGTCGGCCAGGCCGTGACCGTGCCGCCTGGTGGCAGTGATCTCGTGGAGCTCTCGCTGTGGGTCGGCCCGAAGCTTCAGGGCCCGATGGAAGCGGTGCACCCCTCGCTGCCCTTGAGCCTCGACTACGGCATCTTCAGCTTCCTCGCGCAGCCGTTGTTCTGGGTGCTGAACTGGCTGCATGGCCTGTTCGGCAACTGGGGCTGGGCGATCATCGGCATCGTCGTGATCCTCAAGCTGCTGCTCTACCCGGTGTCGGCGAAGCAGTACCAGAGCATGGCCCGCATGCGCGCCGTCGCGCCGCGCATCGAGCAGCTCAAGGAGCGGTACGGCGAAGACCGCATGAAGTTCAACCAGGCGATGATGGAGCTGTACCAGAAGGAGAAGATCAATCCTCTGGGCGGCTGCCTGCCGATGCTGGTGCCGATCCCGATCTTCCTCGCGCTCTACTGGGTGCTGCTGGAGTCGGTGGAACTGCGCCAGGCGCCGTGGATGCTGTGGATCGACAACCTCACCGCGCCCGATCCGCTCTTCATCCTGCCGGCGCTCAACCTCGCGGTGATGTGGGGCACGCAGAAGCTGACGCCCAGCCCCGGCATGGACCCGATGCAGAAGAAGGTCCTGCAGTGGATGCCGGTGATCTTCGGCGTGATGTTCGCCTTCTTCCCCTCGGGCCTCGTGCTGTATTGGCTCACCAACGGCGTGCTCGGCCTCGCCCAGCAGTGGTGGATGACGAAGCGCTACGGTGGTCCGACGACCCCGGTGGTCGCCAAGGCGAAGTGATCCGGGGCGCGCATCGCGAACCACCGACGAGGCCCGCGCAAGCGGGCCTCGTCGCATTCGCGCGCTCCTCCGCCCTCGTCGCCGCGCTAGGCTTCGTGCCATGAGCGAACGCGACACCATCGTGGCCGTGGCCACCGCGAACGGCGCCGCCGGTATCGGCGTGGTGCGCCTGTCCGGGCCGCGCGCGAAGCCCATCGCCGAGGCGCTGTGCGCGACGGAACGACCCTTCGTGGCGCGACAGGCCCGCTACGCCCGCTTCCACGATGCGGGCGGCGAGGTGATCGACGATGGGCTGGCGATCGCGTTCGACGCGCCGCGCAGCTTCACCGGCGAGGACGTCGTCGAGCTGCAGGGCCATGGCAACCCGCGCTTGCTTGCGCAGGTGGTGGCGCGCTGCCTCGCGCTTGGCGCGCGCGCGGCGCGCCCCGGCGAGTTCAGCGAACGCGCCTTCCTCGAGGGCAAGCTCGACCTCGCGCAGGCCGAAGCCGTCGCCGACCTGATCACCGCATCGTCCGATGCGGCCTTGCGCGCCGCCCGGCGCTCGCTGGACGGTGTCTTCAGCGCCCGCGTCGACGAACTGGTGGAGGCGCTCACCCTGCTGCGCGTGCACGTCGAGGCGGCCATCGACTTCCCCGAGGAGGAGATCGATTTCCTCGCCGCCCCCGAGCTGGCCGCGCGGCTGGCGCGCGTCGAGGCGCTGCACGGCGCGCTCCATCGCGATGCGGCGCGCGGCGTGCGACTGGTCGACGGCCTGCACGTGGTGATCGTCGGTGCACCAAATGCCGGGAAGAGTGCGCTGATGAACGCGCTGGCCGGCACCGAGCGCGCCATCGTCACGCCGATCGCCGGCACCACCCGCGACGTGCTGCGCGATGTGGTGCGCATCGACGGCGTCGAACTCACCTTGGTCGACACCGCGGGCTTGCGCGAGACGCAGGACGTCGTCGAGGCCGAAGGCATCCGTCGGGCCCGTGCCGAAGTGGCGAAAGCCGACCTCGTGCTGGCCGTGCTGGATGACCGCGAGGCCGAGGCCGCGATGGCGCGACTCCGCAATGAGCTCGCTGTGCCGTCGACGACGCCCGAGGGCCGCCCGCCGTCGCAACCCGCGATCCTGTGGCTGCACTCGCACGCGGATCTCACCCACGCTGCGAACCGCGAGGACCACCGCGACGACGGCCATCACCTGTGGATCGATACCCCGCGCGGCATCGGCCTCGACCGGCTGCGTGCCGCGCTGCGCGATGCCGCCGGTGCCGGCGAAGGCGCGGACAGCGGCGGCGCGTTCTCGGCACGCGCTCGCCACGTCGACGCCATCGTCCGCGCCGGTACGCACTTGGTCGACGCCGCGATGCAATTGCGCGCGCGACAAGGCGAACTGGCGGCGGAGGACCTGCGTCTCGCTCAGGATGCGCTGGGTGAGATCACCGGGCGGGTCAGCAGCGATGCGCTGCTCGGGCGGATCTTCAGCAGCTTCTGCATCGGCAAATAAGCGGCGTCGCGCCGCGTGCCGTTTACGGGAGCGTCCGCGTCAGACGTCGCCGTCGTTGCTCCAGCCTTCACCGCTGCCGCGGCTGAACACGCGGTCGGTGGCCAGCACCTCGCCCGCAGGCAGGGTCGGCTCGTTGGTAAGCCGCGCGTAGATCGGCGCGAAGTCCGGGCGCGTCGCGTCCATCAGCTGCTGGTAGCTGTCGATGACGAAGTAGGTCTTCTGGTAGGTGTCGATGCGGTAGCGCGTGCGCATGATCCGCTCGAGGTCGAAGCCGATGCGGTTCGGCGCCGGGCTGTCGAGGCAGTGGATCGACTCGCCCTTCGAGCTGAGGATGCCGGCGCCGTAGATGCGCAGGCCGGCGGCGGTGTTGATGAGGCCGAATTCCACCGTGTACCAGTACAGGCGTGTCAGCTGCGCCAGCGCCTCGGGCCCGAAGCCATGGGCGCGCACGCCGCCCTGGCCGTAGGCCTGCATGTAGTCGGCGAACACCGGGTTCATCAGCAGGGGCACGTGGCCGAACAGGTCGTGGAACAGGTCCGGCTCGCTGAGGTAATCCAGCCGCTCGGGGGTGCGGATCCACCAGGTGACCGGGAAGCGCTTGTTGGCGAGGTGCTCGAAGAACGTGAGCTCGGGCAGCAGGCCTTCCACGCCGATCAGCTCCCAGCCGGTGCGCGCGCGCAGCATGCGGTTGAGCTCGTCGAACTTCGGGATGCGGTCCTCGCCCATGCCCATGGCGTCCTGCGTGCGCAGGAATTCCTCGTCGGCGCGGCCCACCAGCAGTTCGCGCTGGCGGCGGAACAGCTGCGTCCAGACCGCATGGTCGGTGGCGCTGTAGGTCGACCAGGGCTGCTCGATCACCGCCGTGGTGTAGACCGGCACGCTGCCCTTGTCGGTCTGCAGGTGTTCGACGCGGCGGGGCTGGGCGTTCATGGCGGGTGACCGGAAGCAGGGGCGCCTATTGTGGCGCCGCACGGGCGCAACAGGCTTGCGAAGTTGCAGGAATCGGCCCCCATTGAGCAATAATCGTGCGCACGGCTTGGCAATGAGGAAACGAACATGCAGACGACGACGCTCGACCGCACCGACCTCGCCCTGCTGCGCGCCCTGCAGGGGGAGGGGCGGTTGAGCAATGTCGAGTTGGCCGAACGCGTGAACCTCTCGCCTTCCGCCTGCCTGCGCCGCGTGCAGCGGCTCGAGGCGGACGGCGTGATCACCGGCTACCGCGCCGAGGTTGATCCCTCGAAGCTGGGCCTGAACCTGCGCGCCTTCGTGCGCGTGCAGTTGAAGAGCCACGGTGCCGCCGACATCGCCCGCTTTGCCGAGAGCATCAACGGTTGGGACGAAGTGGAGCGCTGCCACGCGCTGACCGGCGACATGGACTACCTGATCGAAGTGCGGGTGCAGGACCTCGAGCACTTCTCGCGTTTCCTGCTCGACCGCCTGCTGGCCGGTGGGCAGGTGGCCGACGTCAATTCGAGCTTCGTGCTGCGGGCGGTGAAGTGAGCGGTCGGGCATGACTTCCGGCACCCCTCGCTTGTTCGGCGCGCTGCGACCATCACGGGCCTCCGCGCATCCTCCCCCGGAATGATCGAACTCAAGGACATCGCGCGCCGATACCGCACCGGCGGGCAGACGGTGAACGCCCTGGACGGCGTCGACCTCACCATCGAACGCGGCGAGTTCGTGGGCGTCACCGGGCCGTCGGGCTCGGGGAAGTCGACCCTGCTCAACGTTCTCGGCTGCCTCGACCGCCCCGACGCTGGCCACTACCTGCTGGAAGGCACGGATGTCGCCGGCCTCGATGACGGCCAGTTGAGCGACCTGCGCAACCGCCGCATCGGCTTCGTATTCCAGAGCTTCCACCTGATGCCGCGGCTGACGGTGCTCGAGAACGTGCTGCTGCCGATGCGCTTCTCGCGCACGCCTTTCGCCCACGACGTCGAAGCGCGCGCCCGTGAGCTGTTGGAGCGCGTCGGCCTTGGCGCACGGATGGCCCATCGGCCCTCGGAGCTCTCGGGCGGTCAGATGCAGCGCGCGGCGATCGCCCGCTCGCTGGTGCTCGACCCGGCCCTGCTGCTCGCCGACGAGCCCACCGGCAACCTCGATTCCAAGAGCGCGGCCGACATCCTCGCGCTGCTGCATGAACTGCACGCCGCGGGGCAGACCGTGGTGATGGTGACCCACGACCTGGCGCTGGCCGCCAGCCTGCCGCGGCAGGTGCGCATGAAGGACGGCAAGGTGGACGATGACCAGCGCCAGTAGGTCCCTGCTCCTCGCGATGGCGGCCCTGCTGCACACGGCCCCCGTCCATGCGCAGGCCGACGCGGCTGACGACGCGCGCCGCGTGATGCTCAGTGGCGTGGTGCGCTCCTCGGACGCCGAGACCATCTACGCGCCGATGTCGAACAGTTCGCCCGTCGTGCTGCGCCAGCTCGCCCCGGACGGCGTCGCCGTGAAGCCCGGTGACGTCCTCGTGCGCATCGATCCGGGTGCGGCCACCGCGCAGATCAACGCGCTGAAGACGCAGATCGCGCTGGCCAAAGCCCGCATCGACAAGGAGCGCGCCGAGCTCGACGTGCGCCGCGTCGACGCCGCACTCGCGCTGGTCGACGCCGAGGCCGCGCTGGCCAAGGCCGAAGTGGATGCGGCGATCCCGGCCGACTACCTCGCGCGCATCGATTACGACCGCTACCAGGGCGAAGCGGAGCGCGCCCGCCGCGAGATCGTGCTGAAGCGCCAGGAGCTCGCCAGCGCCGAAGCCGGGGTGCAGCGCCGCGCGCGCGACGGCGCGCTGGAAGTGGCCCAGCTCGAGGCCGACCTCGTGTTCGCCGAGCGGCAGATCGCCCGCGCCGAGCAGCGCGCCACCCGGGCCGGCACCGCGGTGTTCGGCTTCCATCCGTGGAATGGCCAACGTTTCGAAGTCGGGGCTTCGGCGAATCCCGGCATGGCCATCGGCGAAGTGGTGGGTGCCGGCGAGCTCGCCGTGCGCGCGTGGGTGCTCGAGGTCGATCGCCCTGGCCTGCGGTCCGGCCAGCCGGTGCAGGTGCGCTTCGATGCGCTGCCCGGGCGCACGCTGGCCGGGCGCATCGCCAGCATCGCCGGTGCGCCGGAGCCGAAGGCCGAGTGGGGCAGCGGCCGCTACTTCACCGTCGACGTCACACTTGAGGCGTCGGCCGGCCTGCCGCTCAAGCCCGGCATGAGCGCGCGCATCGAAGCCGGTGGCCCGCCGCCTGCGACCGCGTCGAACGCCGCGCCGCGCGCCGCCGTTGCGGGGAGCACCGCGGGCACGCTGCGCCTTGAGGGCGAGATCGCCGCGGCCCGCAGCGATGCCATCGCACCGCCGGCGGTCGAGAACCAGTGGCAGTACCAGGTGACGCAGATGGCGCCCGACGGTTCGCGGGTGAAGGCCGGCGACGTGGTGGTGGCCTTCGATGGCGCGGAAGTGCAGCGCCGCCTGCAGGAGGCCGAGAGCAAGCGGCGCGAGAAGCGCAGCGAACGCGAGCGCCTGCTGCTCGACCTCGCGGAGCGCGAACGCACCGAAGCGCTCACGCTCGAGGAGCAGCGCGCCGAGCGCATCAAGGCCGAGCGCAAGACCGAACAGCCGGCCGAGCTGTTGCGCTCGGTCGAGTACCGCAAGCTTGTTATCGATCGCACCCGCGCCGAGCAGCGCGATGCGCTGTTCGAGCAGCGCTACGCCGCCGGCCGCGCCCAGCGCGCCGCGGAACGCGTGCTGGTCGAGGCCGAATTGGCCCAGCTGGAGACCGAAGTGGCGACCCTCGGCCGCGCGGTCACCGAGTTGCAGGTGAAGGCGCCGCGCGACGGCATCCTCGTCCTGCGGACCGGTTGGCGCGGCGAGCGCTTCGAGGTCGGCAGCCAGGTGTTCATCGGCCAAGCTGTGGCCGAGATCCCCGACCCGGCGACGCTGCTCGTGCGCGCCACCGCGCCGGAGCGCGAGCTCATGCGCCTCGCGGTGGGCGCCAAGGCGCGCGTGCGCGTCGAAGGCGGCGCCGGCCGGCAGATCGACGCGCGCGTGACGCGCATCGGCAGCGCCGTGCGCAACAAGTCGCGCCGCCAGCCGATTCCGGTGATCGATGTCGAACTCTCGCTCGAGGGCGATACCGCGGGCTTGCGTCCCGGCCAGGCGGTGGGTGTCGAACTCGAAGCCACGGAGGCCGCGCCATGACGCGCTCCCTCCGCCTCGCAACGTTGTTTGCCGGTCTTGCCGCGCTGTCCGCCTGCGGCGACGCGCCGGAGGCGACCCCGGCGCTGGAAGTGCTGCAGCCCGCGCCGCTCGAACTCTGGGTGGAGGCCTCGGGCGAGCTCAAGGCGGCGAAGGCCACCAAGCTCGTCGTGCCGGGGCAGAACTGGGCGCAGCGCCAGCTGGTGTGGATGGTGCCCGACGGTAGCCCGGTGAAAGCCGGTGACGTGGTCGCGCGCTTCGGTGCCGAGCAGACGCAGCTCGAACTCGACAAGGCCCTGTTGAACCTCGAGCGCAATGCGCTGTCGCAGGCCTCCAAGCAGGCGGAGCTCGAGATCGGCGTGGGTCGCCTCGACGTCGACATCGCCCAGGTGCAGAGCCAGCTCGCCATCGCCTCGCGCTATGCCCAGGCCGACTTCGCGGCCATCGCGCGCAACGTGGTCCTCGACGCCGTGGCCGACGAGCGCTACCTCGGCGAGAAGCGCGAGGTGCTCGACTGGCGCAAGGACCAGAGCGCCGAGCGCGGCGGGGCCGAGCTGCAGGTGCTTTCCGCGCAGCGCGACACCGTGGCGATGGGCGTCAAGACGCGCGAGGACGACCTCGGCGCGCTGGAGCTGCGCGCGCCGCACGACGGCGTGTTCGTGCTGGCCACCAACTGGGGCGGCGAGAAGCCGCAGATCGGCGCGCAGATGTGGGCGAGCAATGACCTCGCCACCCTGCCGGACAGCCGCAGCCTCGAAGTCGAATTGAGCCTGCCGCAGATCGAGGCGCAGGTGCTGGCCGTCGGGCAGGCGGTCGAACTGCACCCCGCGGGTCGGCCGGAAGAGGCCTTCGAAGCGCCGATCAGCTGGCTGGCGAGCGCGCCGCGCGCGACCTCGCGCAACAGCCCGATCAAGTACCTCGCCTTCAAGGTCGCGGTGCCGACCGACATCGGCGCCCGGCACGCGTGGGTGCCGGGCCAAGCGTTTCAGGCGCGCGTGCGGCTGAAGTCGGCCGAGGCCGCCCTGAGCGTGCCGAACCTCGCGGTGCGCAGCGACGCCGGCCAGACCTCGGTGCGCGTCTGGGTGGACGGTGAAGCGCAATCGCGGCCGGTCACGCTGGGCGTGCGCGGACCGGCACGCTCGGAAGTGCTCGACGGCCTCGCGCCCGGCGACGCCGTGGTGCTGGCCGAGCCCGAACCGGCCACGGAGGCCACGCCGTGATCCGTCGCGAGATGCTGTTCGACCGCCTCGGCTGGCGCGAAGCCTTTGACGAGCTCTCGCGGCGCAAGCTGCGCAGTGGCCTCACCCTGCTGGGCCTCGTGTTCGGCGTCGGCGCCATCGTGGCGATGCAGGCCGTGGGCGAGGGCAGCCGTCGCGAGGCGCTTCGGCTCGTGGAAGGCCTCGGGCTCAACAACCTCGTCGTCGAAGCCAGTGCACCGACCGATGAAACCGCGCTGCGCGAACTGCGCGAACGCAGCCTCGGCCTCACCCGCGCCGACGCGGCCGCAGCGCTCGCCGTGGTGCCGGGGGCGCAGTCGAGTGCGGCCGAGAAGCGGCTGCGCACCGATGCGGTGGCCAGCGACCATGCGGCCTCCGACGCGCAGGCCGTCGGCGTGACGCCCTCGTTCTTCGCCCTCTCCTCGCTCGAGGTGGCCACGGGCCGGGCGCTGGAAGACTCGGACGAACGCCGCATCGCGCCGGTGGCGGTGCTCGGCCACCAGGCGGCACGCACCCTGTTCCCGGAAGGCGAGGCCGTCGGCCAGCTGGTGAAGGTGAACCACGTGTGGCTCGAGGTGGTGGGCGTGCTGGTCGATCGCGACCTGTCCGCCGAGGCCTTCGAAGGCGTGCAGCTGGGGCTTGAGACCAACCGCGTCTATGTGCCGCTCTCCACCGCGCTGACGCGATTCGCCAGCCCACCGCTGCAGGACGAGCTCGATCGCCTGCTGGTGCGCCTCGAATCGCCGGAAGGCATCGAGGCCGGAGCGCGCACGCTCTCGGCCCTGCTGCGCGAGCGCCATGCCGGTGCCAATGACTTCCGCCTCGTGGTCCCGGCTCAACTGTTCCGCCAGCACCAGCAGACGCAGCGCATCTTCCGCGTGGTGATGGGCGCCATCGCCGCGGTGTCCCTGCTCGTGGGCGGCATCGGCATCATGAACATCATGCTGGCCAACGTGCTGGAGCGGCGCCGCGAGATCGGCCTGCTGCGTGCGCTGGGCGCGCGCCAGGAGGACATCGTCGCGCGCTTCCTGCGCGAGGCCGCCGCGATCTGCGCCGCCGGTGCCGTGCTTGGTCTGGTGTTCGGTGCGCTGCTGGCCTACGCCATCGCCGCGCTGGCCGGTTGGCAGGTGGCCTGGGCCCCATTGCCGGTGCTGGGCGCGGTATTCGCCTGCACGGTCGTCGGCCTCGGCTTTGGCGTGTACCCGGCGCGACAGGCCGCGCAGCTCGACCCGATCGCCGCGCTGCGGACCGACTGAGCCTCAGCGCGGGCCGTCGTCGGGCCGCCGGAACGGCAGCACTGTGCCGCGATCGTCCGGCCGCTCGGGCCGCACCCACAGCACCGGCACCTCGCGCGGGCGCTCGGGTTCGTAGGCGGCCTCGTCCAGGGCTTTCGCCTCGGAGAGCGCTTCGGCCTGCAGCTCCTCGATCTCCCACGAATACAGCTTGCGCGGCGGTGGCGGGTCGCGGTGGCGCCAGACGTAGGCCGCGATGATCCCGGCCAGCGCGCCACCCGCGTGCATCTCCCAGCTGATCCGCCACTCGTGTGGCAACACTGTCAGCAGCATGCCGCCGAACAGCATCATTGCGATCATCGCCGCCACCACGGCCGGGCGGTCGCGGCGCAGCAGGGCCAGCGTGAACAGCGCGAAGAACAGGCCGTGCACCAAGCCCGAGGCGCCGAGGTGCACCGAGGGCCGGCCGATGAACCAGGTGAACACGCCGGCGCCCACCCAGGCCGCCAGCACGATGCGCCAGGCCGAGCGCGGGTACACCGTGCCCACCAGCGTGCCGAGCACCACGAGGCCCAGCGCGTTGGAGAACAGGTGGCCCCAGTCGGCATGCAGCAGCGGGGCCGTCACCAGGCCGACGAGGCCGGGCCCGGTCAGCGGCACCACAGCCCACGACGAGAGCGCGGGCCAGGCGATGGTGGCGATCTGCACGAGGCCCAGCAGCACCACGAACAGCAGCCAGCCGAACAATTGAGCGCGGACCCGCGCGCCTTGGGCGCGAGCCTGTCCGACCAGGTCGGGTGCGGTGACAAAGGTGTCCATCCCGCGAACATGGGGGCGGTCCCATCGGGGACAAGCGGCGCGGCACGCCCACCGGGCCTATCATCGTGCTTCTCCGGCGAGGCCCGCATGGAACTCGATCTGCGCACCATCGCCGTGCTGTCCACGGTGCTCAGCGTCCTCACCTTCATCGCCCTGGCCGCGGTGATACGCGACTTCCCGCGGGAGTCACGGGAGGAGCTGCGCTACTGGACCCTCGGCATCGGCCTGCTGGCCACCGGCTGGATGTTGATCGCGGCGCGTGGGCACGTCCCCGACGTGGCCTCGGTGGTACTGGGCAACCTCGCCCTGTTCCTCGGCTTCCAGAGCCTGCTTTTCGCACTCCGCGCCTTCCTTCGCCTTCCGGTGCTGCGCTGGCGCGATGCGCCGCTGCCACTGCTGCAGGTGGCGGTGAGCGTCGTTTTCTTCTGGATCTGGCCCAGCCTGACGGCGCGCCTGGTGCTGGGGGCGTTGCTCGTCGCCGCGGTGCTCGCCGAGTCCGCCCGCGTGCTCTGGATCCACGCGCCGCGTCCGCAGCCCATGGCCTACCACGTCGTCGGCGTCTCGATGGTGGCCGCCATGCTCATCCTGCTGGCGCGCGCCGTCGTGCAGATGAGCGCTTGGGGCGTCGACCACATGATGCAGGCCTCGGTGATGCAGAGCCTCGTCTTCACCTTGTCCAACCTTGCTCCGCTGGTGTCGACGCTGGGCTTCCTGCTGATGATCAACGAGCGCCTGCAGCGCGAACTTCATCGTCTGGCCATCGCCGACCCACTGACCGGGCTGGCCAACCGGCGGGAGCTCCAGCGGAGGGGCGACGCCCTGCTGCTCGAACCCGGCCGGAAGGTCGCCGTCGTCGCCATCGATGCCGACCACTTCAAGCACATCAACGACACCCGTGGGCACGAGGCCGGCGATACCGTGCTCGTCGCACTGGCCGAGCGCCTGCGTCATGCGACACGCGCCGAGGACGTGGTCGCCCGGCTCGGTGGCGAGGAGTTCGTGCTCCTGATGCCTGATACCAGCCTCGAGGAAGCGCATCGACGCGCCGAGGCCTTGTGCCGCGACATCGCCGAGACGCCGGTCGTTCTTGAGGATGGCCCCTTGTCGGTGACCGTCTCGGTCGGCGTGGTGGAGCGCGGCGACGCGGGCACGCTCGCCGGGCTGCTGCACGCCGCCGACCAGGCGATGTACGCCGCCAAGGCCGCGGGCCGCAACCGCGTGGTCGCCGCGGGCTGAGGGCCGCGTTCACCCTCCGGCAAGGGCCCCGACGCCGGCGCTGGCGGCGGGCGCCGCCCACCCCCACAATCTCGCAGCCCGCTCGCGGAAGGATCTGCTGATTGGCCCTTGACCTGATGACGCTGATGCTGGTGTCCACGGTGCTGTGCTTCATGACGGCACTGCTGCTGGCCTATGTGCGCAGCGGGTATCCGCCCCGCTACCGCCTTCTGCTCCGCGTCTGGGCCGAAGCCCTTGTGCTGCAGGGGCTGGGGTGGTTGGCTTTCGTGCTCCGCGGCACCGTGCCCGATGTCGTCTCCGTCATCTTCGCCAACGTGCTGCTGCTGGCGGGCATGCAGCGCATCAACCACGCCTTCCAGCTCTACTTCGAGCACCCGATCCCGTGGCGGCGCGATGCCGGACTGATGGCCGTGGCGGTGCTCTTCCTCGTCGTGGTCCAGTGGGGCTGGCACGACGTCTCCGTCCGCATCATCGGCATGACCCTGATGCTGGCCTGGCCCTTGGTCCACGGCCTCGTCCTGATCCGTCGCCATGCGCGCCGGCCTTGGCCTCCCTCGTTCCGGGTGGTGGCCGCCTTTCTCGCCGCGACCCTCGGGGTGCTGCTCGTCCGTGCGGTCAACCAGGTCTTCGGTACGCCGGTGGATTCCATCATTGCCGTCCACCCCACGCAGATCGCCCTGCACCTGCTGGCCACCCTCGCTCCGGTGGCGACCGCGCTGGGTTTCGCGCTGATGGTCGCCACGCGCCTGCAGGACGAACTCGCCGAAGCGGCGAACACCGACCCGCTCACTGGTCTCGCCAACCGCCGGCGGGTCGAAGCCCTCGCGCGCCCGTGGATCGACGACCCGGAAGCGCTTCTGTGCGCGCTCATGATCGACGTCGACCACTTCAAACGCGTCAACGACCGCTTCGGCCACGATGCTGGTGACGAAGCCCTCGTCTGGCTCGGCAGCCACCTGCGCGTGCAGGCGCGGGCCACCGACCTCGTCGGTCGTCTCGGCGGCGAGGAGTTCGTGATGCTGCTGCCGGGCACCACCGCGCCGGAAGCGGCCGTGCTCGCCGAGCGCCTGCGGGCCATGGTCGCGGCGATGCCCATGTCCTTCGCCGACCACGGCGACTGGCCGCTGACCATTTCGGTCGGCGTGGCTTCGCGCACGCCCGGCGACACCGACGTGCGTGACCTGCTGCGGCGTGCGGACGATGCGATGTACGCGGCCAAGCGCGGCGGCCGAAACCGCGTCGTCGCGGCCGACTGAGCGGCCTGGGGGGCCGTCGAGCCGGGGCTCCGCGGGCGGCGCGTACAATGGCGTGATGAACGCCTCTGCCGAAAACCCCGCCGTCCGCCTCAAGATCGAGCGCCGCTCGAACCACCCCTGGATCTTCCAGAAGATGGTGGAGAAGCCGCCGACCAAGCCGAAGCCCGGCAGCATCGTCGAGGTCTACGACCGCGACGGCACCTGGTGCGGCCGCGGCTTCTACAACGGCCATTCGCGCATCGCCCTTCGCATCCTCACCACCGACCCGAATGAGGCCATCGACGAGGCCTGGTTCCGCACCAAGATCGCCGCCGCTGTCTCGCTGCGCCGCGACCTGCTGAAGCTCGATGCGGTCAGCGACGCTTGGCGCGTGGTGCATTCCGAAGGCGACGGCATCTCCGGCCTCGTGGTCGACCGCTACGGCGACCTGTTGGTGGTCGAGTTCTTCTCGGCCGGCGCGTTCCGCCATCGCGAGTGGATCTTCGCCGCGCTCGAAGCGCAGTTCCCGGGCTGCCGGTTCTGGTGGTTCGCCGACGAGCACGTGCAGAAGCAGGAGAGCTTCGACCTGCACCAGCGCGAGGCGCCGAAGCCGGTCGTCATCACCGAGCACGGCATCCAGTTCCGCGCGGCGCCCGGCAGCGCGCACAAGACCGGCTTCTTCGCCGACCAGCGCGACAACCGCGAGTGGCTGTCGCGCCAGGTCGAAGGCCGCAGCGTGCTCGACCTGTGCTGCAACACCGGCGGCTTCGCCGTGTACGCCGCGGCGCGCGGCGCGTCGGAAGTGGTGGGCGTCGACATCGACGAGGACGTCATCGCCATCGCCAAGCAGAACCTCAAGCTCAACGCGCAGGCCGCCGCGACGAAGACGCGCTTCATCCATGCCGACATCTTCCCGTGGCTGCGCGATTCCGCCGCTCGCGGCGAGGCTTACGACGTCGTGATCCTCGACCCGGCGAAGATGACGCGCGACCGCGAGCAGGTGATCCCGGCGCTGAAGAAGTACCTCGACATGAACAAGCTGGCCCTCGGCGTGTGCAAGCCGGGCGCGCTGTTCGCGACCTTCTCGTGCACGGGCTTGGTGAGCGAGGAGGAGTTCCTCGACATGCTGCGCCGCGCGGCCTTCTACGCGAACCGCACCGTGCAGGTGATCAAGGTGGCCGGCGCCGGCGCCGACCATCCGTGGCTCGCCCACGTGCAGGAAAGCCGTTACCTGAAGGCCGCGTTCTGCCGCGTGCTGGATTGAATCAGGCCGGGCAGCGGCCGTCGCGGCAGCGCCGCGGCAGCCGAAGCCGGCAGAACACGGCGTAGGCCCAGGCCAGCGCGCGCGAATCGATCAGCCACGCGAAGCGCCGCGCCCAGGGGGCGTAGCGCGGCAGGCGAAGCCAGATCTCGCGGAAGGCCGGAACGCCGATGTGCCAGGTGCCGTCAGCGTCGCGCGCATGCAGGGTCGCGATCGCGGCCATTGGATCAAGCCCGACGTCGGCGAGGCGCGTGAACGCCTGTGCGGCATCGGTGAAGCCGATCGCTTCGGCCCCCGGCTGTGCGCGGTAGTGCGCCATCTCGCGCCGGCAGGCCGGGCAGCCGCCGTCGAAGAAGACTTCCAGCGTGGTGGGCGAGGGCGTATCCATGCCGCAAGCCTCGCGCAGTGCGCGCGCAGCCGCGGTGAAGCTGGTCGAGAACGGTTCGCGGATGCGAATGGCCGCAGGATGCTTCGCGCTCCGCCGACGGTGCCGCGGTTCCAATACGCCCATGGACAGCCGTGAACCCGCCTCGCTCACTTTCGCCAGCGTGCTCGAACAGCTCTGGAGCCAGCTCGCCGATGGCCAACGCTTGCGGCACTCGGCTTTCCACCAGGCGGTGCTGGCCACCAGTTCACCCCGCGGCCCCAGCGCGCGCTACGTCGTGTTGCGGCAGGTGGATCGGGAGCGCGGCGTGCTGGGTTTCCACACCGATCGGCGAAGCGAGAAGTGGGCCGAGCTGGAGCGCGACCCGCGCGTGGCGCTGTGCTTCTACGGGCAGAGCATCCAGCTTCGCGCCGAAGGTCGCGCCGTCCTGCACCACGACGACGCGGTCGCGGAGCTCGCTTGGAAGCGCACCGGGCTGATGTCACGGCGCTGCTACCTCGCCGAGGCCGCGCCCGGCACCCCCGCGCCGCTGCCGACCAGCGGGCTGCCCGCGCATCTGTCGAAGGATCGTCCCAACGAAGCCGAGAGCGCGGCCGGCCGGGCGAACTTCGCGGTGGTGACGGTGCCGCTGCAGCGCATGGAGTGGCTGCACCTCGCGTTCGAAGGCCATCGGCGGGCGCGCTTCTCGCGCGTTGGTTTCGGGCCCTGGCGCGGCGAGTGGCTGGTGCCCTGAGCGCGGCACGCCTGCACGGCGGACGGTAGGCGCCGCGCTACACTGCGCGCCCTCTTCGAACGGCTTTCCGCGTGGACGCTGCCGCCCCGGCCCGACGCCCTCCGGGCCTCGTCTTCATCTGGATCACCGTCGCGCTCGACATCCTCGCGATCGGCGTTGTCATCCCGGTGCTGCCGCACCTGATCAAGCAGTTCGTCGGCGGCTCGATCGAGACCGCGGCCTGGTGGGTCGGTGTGTTCGGCAGCGTGTTCGCGCTGACCCAGTTCCTTGCGTCGCCGATCCAGGGCGCGTTGTCGGACCGCTTCGGCCGGCGGCCGGTGGTGCTGCTGTCGAACCTGGGCCTGGGCCTCGATTTCGTGCTGATGGCCTTGGCGAACACGCTGCCCTTGCTGTTCCTCGGGCGCGTGCTGGCCGGCATCACCTCGGCCTCGATCAGCACCGCGAATGCCTACATCGCCGACATCACGCCGGCGGAGAAACGCGCCGGCGCGTTCGGCATGCTCGGCGCGGCCTTTGGCATCGGCTTCGTGCTCGGCCCGGCGCTGGGCGGCGTGCTCGGCGAGATCGACGTGCGCTTGCCGTTCTGGGTGGCGGCCGGCCTGTCGCTGGCGAACTTCCTCTACGGATTCTTCGTGCTGCCGGAGTCGCTGCCGGTGGAGAAGCGCAGCGTCCGTTTCGACGTGAAGCGCGCGAGCCCGCTGGGAGCGCTGGGATTGCTGGCCCAAGCCCGCGGCGTGCTGGGCCTCGCGGGCGTCGTGTTCCTCTCGCAACTCGCGCACTACGTGCTGCCGAGCGTGTACGTGCTGTACACCGATTACCGCTACGGCTGGAGCGAGCTTGATGTCGGGCTGACGCTTGGCCTCGTCGGCATCTGCAATGCCTTCGTGCAGGCCGTTCTGGTGCGGAAGCTCGTGCCGCGCATCGGCGAGCGCCGCGCGGTGGGTATCGGGCTGGCCAGTGGCATCGCCGGCTTCGCGTGGATGGGTCTGGCGCCGACCGGTGCGATGTTCCTGCTGTCGGTGCCGCTGCTGGCGCTGTGGGGACTCGCCGGCCCGGCGACACAGAGCCTCGTCACGCAGCGCGTCGATCCAACGCTGCAGGGCCGCCTGCAGGGTTCGCTGGCCTCGCTGGTCTCGACGGCGGGCATCTTTGGGCCCTTCCTGTTCACTGGCATCTTCCGGCTCTTCATCGGCGAGCATCCGCCGGCCTACCTGCCCGGTGCGGCCTTCCTGTTCTCGGCCGGATTGCTCGGTGCCGCGTGGGTGTTGGCCCATCGCGCCACGCGGCCGCTTCCGAACTGAGCAAGTGGCCGGTTGAACGACGGTGGGGCTTCTCGCCGCGTGAACGCGATGCGGCCTAGGGTGTGAAAACTGAAGCCTACGCGTGAAGACCCCCCATGAGCGACGACACTGATCGCGTTACCCGCACCGACGCCGAAGCGGCCGTCCGCACCCTGCTGCGCTGGGCGGGCGACGACCCGGCGCGCGAAGGCCTCGTCGACACCCCGCTGCGCGTCGCCCGCGCCTGGCGCGAGTGGTTCAGCGGCTACACGCTCGACCCGGATGCCTACCTCGCGCGCACCTTCGAGGAAGTCGAGGGTTACGACGAGATGGTCGTGCTGCGCGACATCCCCTTCGAGAGCCACTGCGAGCACCACCTCGCGCCGATCATCGGCAAAGCCCACGTGGGCTACCTCCCGGGCGGCAAGGTGGTCGGCATCAGCAAGCTGGCCCGCGTGGTCGAGGCCTACTCGCGCCGCCTGCAGGTGCAGGAGAAGCTCACCGCCCAGATCGCCGACTGCATCGAGCGCGTGCTGCAGCCGCGCGGTGTCGGCGTGGTCATCGAGGCCAGCCACGAGTGCATGACCACGCGCGGGGTGCACACGCGCGGCGTCAGCATGGTGACCTCGACCATGCGCGGCCTGTTCCGAGACGACGCCCGCACCCGCGCCGAGTTCCTCGCCTTCGTCGAAGTGGGCGGCCATCGCCGCTGAGCGTGGCTAGAATGCGGGCATGGACCTGCCCCTCCGACCCCTGCTGATCGACTGCCGCATCGAGCTCCGAAAGGCGATGCGACAGTTCGACCAATCCGACCTGTGCCACCGCCTGGATACCGCGCTGTCGATGCTGGGTACGGGGATCGGCGTGCCGGCGCCCGGCGCGGAGAAGCCCGATGGCCCGCCTGCGCCGTCCGAACGCAGCGGACAGCAGGTGGCCTACGCCTGGCAGATGGCCGCGCGCAACCTCAAGTCCAGCCACCCTTCGCTCTACTCGGAGCTGCAGAAGGAAGTGCTGCGTCTGCTCGACCACGGAATCCCCACCGACGCCAATGCCGAGATCGAGCGCCTGCAGCAGGACCTCGAAGCGGCGGAAGGTGCCGCCGGCGCCGCCAAGCTCGCGCGCATGAAGGCCACCGGCCAGCTCAACACCATCTGCAAGACCCTGGCCGCCGCCGCCCCGCACGTCGAGGAAACCGGCGATGCGCAGGCCACGGCTCTGGCGCGTGTCGAAGCGCTGGTGAAGGGGCAGGGTGCCAACCTCGGCAGCGTCGCCGAAGTGATGGCCGGCGCTGCGGATCCCGAGGCGGTGCCGCCGCCGTCCTTCGTGCTGGAGATGGTCAAGGCCGGCGAGCGCAGCTTCAACAAGCCGCAGCGCGAGTTCGCCATCGCCGAAGCGATGATCGTCACCGGCTGGCAGTACACGCCGGTGGAGCTGCTGGAACGCGGCGAAAGCTGGTTGGCCGGCCTGCTGCTGAACCCTGACGCCCACGTCTGAGGCGGGCTTGAACGGCACCGCGCCCGGGCTGGTGCAGCGCCTGCAGGAGAGCCCTCAGCGGCTCTCCGACAGCATCCGCGCGTCCGCGCTGTGGTTGGCGGTGCTCGATGGACCGCTCGATGCGCGCGAGTTCCATGAGGTCGGCCTTGCACTGACGCACGACCCCGAGGGCGTGCCGCTGCAGGAGATCGCCGAGGCCTTCGCCGCCGATGCGATGCCGAAGGACCTGCCGAAGCTGTTCCGCTTCCTGCGCGGCCAGCGTTCGCCGAAGCGCACCGTCTCGCTGCTCGACCTCTACATTCGCGTGGCCGCGGCCGACGGCCGCATCTCGCAGATCGAACGCCATGCGTTGATCTTCCTCTCCGACCTGCTCGCCGCCCCGGCGTCGCTGTTGCCGGAGCGCTTCGAGGCCTTGCTCGGCTTCGAGTTCGAGGCACCGGCGGATCTCTCCGACCCGGCGTTCTTCGCGGCGGCGGAAGCCGTCGCGCGCTCCCGTGCCGCCCGCCAGAAGGCCCGCGAGGCCGATGCCGGCAAGGCCGCGCAGGCCGATGCCGAGCGCCGCGATGCCCTGCTGGTGCTCGGCCTGAAGGCGGACGCCACGCCGATCGCGATCAAGGCCGCCTGGCGGAAGCTCTCGCGCCAGCACCATCCCGATCGCCAGCTGCAGGCCGATGAGGCCACGAAGGCTGCGTCGGCCGAGCGATTCGACGCGGTGCAGAAGGCGTGGAAGCGCCTGCAGGACGACGACGATGCGTGACCTCTACGAACGCCTCGGCCTCGGCTTTGGCGCCGACGAGGCCGCCCTGAAACGGGCGATCGGCGCGACGAAGGACCGCGAGCTCGCGCAGCGCGCGAAGGCCGTGCTGCTCGACGCCGACCGCCGTGCCGCGTACGACGCGGTGTACCTCGTGGCGCGCCGCCTGCGCGACTGGCGCGTCGAACTGCTGATGGAGGACGGCGCCTGGGCGCAGGCGCTGGCCGACAGCGATCTCGTGCGTCCCGACCTGCCTGCCGAGCCGTTGGCGAAGCCGTCGGCGTCGAGCCACAAGCGCGCGCCGTGGTGGCGCCGCCTGCTGAAGCGCTGAGCCGACGTATCGGCGCTCAGCCCGCTTCGGCGCTCTTCGGCGCGTTCACCGGCATCACCACGGTGAAGCGCGCGCCGTGGCCGGAGCGGCTCTCCACGTCGATGCGACCGCCGAGGCTGCGCTGCACCAGGCTGTAGACGATGTGCAGGCCGAGGCCGCTGCCGCCTTCGCCGAGCTTGGTGGTGAAGAACGGATCGAAGATCCGCGGCAGGTGCTCGGCCGGGATGCCCACGCCGTCGTCGCTGACGCTCAAGGCCACGTGATCCGCGTCGAGCGGGCTGGCCACCACGCGCACTTCGCCGGGGCGGTCGCCGAGGCCGTGCAGCAGCGCGTTCAGCACGAGATTCGTCACCACCTGGCCCAGCGGCCCGGGGTAGCTGTCCATCGCGAGGCCCGGGGCGATGTCGACGACCACCTGGTGCGGCGTCTTCCGCAGCCGCGGCTGCAGCGTGCCGATGATCTCGTCCACCACTTCCGCGAGGTCGAAGCGGCGACGCTGCTCGGAGGTCTGGTCGACCGCCACCTGCTTGAAACGGCCGATCAGCTCGGCGGCGCGCCGCGCGTTGCGGACGATCAGCGCCTGCGCTTCGGCCTGCTGCTCGAGGAAGGTGTCGAGCGTCGAGCGCTTCAGCTCTCCGGTGTCGAGCTTGCGCCGCAGCTCTTCGATGCCGTCGCCCAGCGTGGTGGCGACCAGCAGCGCGCTGCCGAGCGGTGTATTGAGTTCGTGGGCGACGCCGGCCACCAGCGAACCCAGCGAGGCGAGGCGCTCGCTGCGCACCAGTTCGACCTGGGCGCGGCGGAGCTGCTCCACCGTCGCCGAGAGCTCGGCGTTCGATGCGGCGAGGTCGTGCGTGCGCTCGGCCACGCGCGATTCGAGGGCCTCGTTCAGGCGCTGCAGGGCAGCGGCGGCGGCCTTGCGCTCGGTGACGTCGAACAGGCTGGCCAGCAGCAGCGGCGCCTCTTCCGGCCCGAAGCGCGTCAGGTGTACCTCGGCGTCGAATTCCGTGCCGTCGGGGCGGCGATGGCGCCAGTCATAGACCTGGGCTTGGCCGGCCAGGGCCGCCACGGTGTAGGGGACGCTGGCCTGCTCGGACGGCGTGCCGTCGTACTGCAATGGCGTGGAGACATCGGCCGCATTCGTGTTCAGCGTGGCATCGCGATTGCCCCAGCCATAGATGGCCACCGCCGCCTCGTTGCAGTCGACCATGCAGTTCGCGCGCGGATCGACCACGATCACCGGCAGCGGCGAGCGCTTGAACAGAACCTCGTTGTATTCCGCCTGCAGCTTGAGGCCGCGGGTCTGCTCATCGAGGCGGTCGAGCATGCGGTTGAACGCCTCGGCGAGGTGGCTGACCTCGTCGTCGCCCTCCACGGGCGCGCGACGGCCTTGCGCATTGCTGGTGTCGATCGACTCGACCACGGCGCTGACGCGCCGGATCGGGCCGGAGATCAGCCGCTCCAGCAGGGCGGCGAGCACCAGGGCGAGGACGGCGCCCACCGCGCCTGCGGCCGCCCAGGTCTCCGCCTGTTCGCGCAGGCGCGCCTCCACCGGGCCAAGACTGGAACGCAGCGAAAGCGAACCGACGATCTCGTCGAGCTCGACCGGCACCTCGACCACCAGCGAACCGCCGGGCACCACCCCGGCGGCGCTGCGCGTCTGCGGACAGGCCGTGACGTCGGCGGTGGTGTAGCCGGTGAACAGGCGGCCCTCGTTGTCGTACAGGCAGGCCGCTTGCACGTGGGCGATGCCGCTCAGTGCATCGAGGTTCTCCTGCGCCAGCGACGGATCACCAAAGAGCAGGGCGGCGGCGCTGCGGTTCGCCACCAGCGTCGCCAGCGCCGCCTGCTCCGAGCCCAGCGCATCGCGGGCCGCGTCGCGCTCGCTCACCAGCGCGATGGCGCCGAAGGTGGTGATTGCCAGCAGCGTGACCGCGCCGATGACGGCCAGCAGCCGCGTCCGGATCGACAGGGTGCGCAGGCCGCGGATCACCGGCCGCCACCGCTGCCGCCGTGCCGCACCTCCGAAACCTCCAGCAGCTTGGCGCTGAAGCGCAGCGGCGAACGACGGATGCTCGCGAGGTTGACGTGCAGCCTTACGCGGCCGCTGACGGTGACGAGCGCCACCATGCCGCCTTCGCGGGCGAAGGCGGCGTCGCTGGCGACGGTGAGCGTGGTGGGGGCGGCGTTGGCGGTCGCGGCGGCCTCGATCGCGGCCGGCGTGCCGACGCCGAGGTAGGCGATCTGGCAGCGCGGCAGGTCGGCGAGGGCCGACGGGCGGGCGATTTCGATGGCGCGTGTGCCGACGCGCCGCCGGCCAAGGGCGTCCAAGCGGGCGCCGAACGGGTCAGTGCCGAACACGCAGATGCGGAAGGCGCCGTCCCCGGAGGGAAAGGCGTCCGGCGGCCACTCGACGAAGCGGGTGAAGTTGAAGAGGAACGCGGCCTTCAGCGCGTACTCGTCCGCCGCGCCGCTGGCATGGGCGGCGGGTGCCAGCACCAGCGCCAGCAGCATCGCGACGGATGATCGAACCCGAGCCCGCATCATGGCGGGCTCCAAGCCACGGACCAGGTGATGCTGCGCGGCACCGCGGTGTTCACCCGCAGGCTCTCGAGGTATTCGACTGCCCGCGTGTCGTTCGCATTGCCGATGGACAGCGCCGTTTCCCAGCCCGGCGACGGGCGCCAGGCCAGCCGCAGGTCGATGCGGTCCTCGCCCGGCAGCGCGCCGATGCGCGCGGAGTTGCTCGCGCGGTCGTCCCCGCGCCACCAGCGCAGGTCGACGTCGATGGCATCGGACGGCGACCATTGCACGTGCACCTGCCCGCTCAGCTCGGGCAGGAAGAAGGTGTCGATGCGGCCGGGTTGGCCGATGAAGCGGTCACGTCCGCGGTGCCAGGTCAGCGACGCATCCACCGACCAGCGCTCCGAGGGCAGCCACTGCGTCACCACTTCGACACCGTGGACGCGGTCGCGCACCCGCGAGCCAGGGGTGGTCGCCATGTCGGCGTAGCGGCTCTCGAACGCCGTGGCGTCGAGCGAGAACGCCGGCGACAGCTGTTGGCGCCAGCCGAGCTCGGCCACCTCGACCTGCCAAGGCGGTTGCGAGGGATTGCCGATGATGCAAGTGCCGGCCTCGTAGCGCCGGCATCCGAAGGCCGGAGCGAGGTTGGCCGGCACGTTGAACAGCGCGCCATCGCGCTCGAGGCGCGTGGATGAGCGCAGGGCCCGCGTCCACCCACCCCAGAACGTCCCGCCGAAGCCCGGCTGCCAACGAAGCCGCACGGTCGGCTGCGTGTCCCAGTCCATGCTGCGGGAATCTTCGACCTTGGCGCCCGCGATCAACGTCCAGCCGCGGCCGAGGTCGGACTGCGTCTGCGCGAAGACGCTGCGCTTGGCGTCGGTGCCGATCGGCGGCTCGGCGCCGAAGCAACCGGTGCAGGGCGGTGTCGCCGATCGCTGCGGCGTGCGCGTTTCGCTGCGGTAATGGTTGTAGCCGAGGCCCCAGGTCCACGCGTGGCGCCCGTGGGTGCCGCTGTGCTGCAGGTCGACGTCGACCACCCGCTGCGTGTCGTCGAGCGTCGCGTCGCCGAGGTCGAGCCGTTGCAGGCTGGCGCGCAGCGCCAGCGCCTGGCCGTCGGCGAGGCCGCGGCGCCACTCGCCGGCCGCGTAGTCGAGGTCGAACCAGTTGAGGTTGTCGCGCGGCAGCCCACCGACGAGGCGCTGGTCGATGAAGCGGCCCTCGCGGTGGCCGAGCCAGGCCGTCAGGGCGCCGCCGGGGCGGTCCTCGGGGCTGTCGAAACGCAGCATGGCCGTCCGGAACCGACCCTCGTCGCGGCCTTCGTCGCCCACGGCACGCGGCGCCGTCCACGCGCTCTGGCCGATCGGCGGCAGCAGCCCGGGGGCGGAATCCATCCAGCGCAGCCCGAGCCGCCACGTCCAGTCGCCGAGGCGTTGGCCGGTGCGCGCTTCCGCGAAGCGATCGACATCACCTTCGCCGAGGCCAACGGCGATGCGCTGCCCGAGCGTGGCGTCGCTGCGACGGGTGACGATGGAGATGATGCCGTCGACGGCGTTGGCCCCCCACAGTGGGCCACCCGGACCGCGCACCACCTCGATGCGCTCGATCTCGTCGATCGGCAGGTCGAAGGTCTCCCAGCGCACGCCGCCGAAGAGCGGCGTGTAGGCCGGACGGCCGTCGACAAGGAGCAGCATCGTGCTGGTGAAGCGGCTCATCGCATTGCGGCTGGCGATGGCCCATTTGTTGCCGTCCCACTTGCCGACATGCAGGCCCGGCACCAGGCGCAAGGCATCGGGAAGCCGCTGGATGCCGGAGCGGCGCAGGGTGGCCTGGTCGATGACGAAGACCGCGGCCGCGGCATCGGCGCTGCGCTGCTCGCTGCGACTGGCCACGCTCACCGGCAGCTCAAGCAATTGCTGCAGCTCGAGATCGAGCAAATCCTCGGCGGACGGCTGGGCCTGCGCGGCCGTCGCGCCGAACCCGAGGGCGATCGGCAGCACCCAGCGCGGGCTCACAAGGCGAAGCCCTCGCCGTGCTTCGCCAGCCATTCGCCGAGCGATTCGACCGCCAGCGGCGGCGAGAACAGGTAGCCCTGCAGTTCGTCGCAGCCGAGCTCGATCAGGCGCTGACGCTGCGTCGGCGTTTCGACGCCCTCGGCGATCACCTTCAGGCCCAGCGTGCGGCCGAGCTCGATGATCATCTCGGCGAGGCTCCCGCCGCCGGTCTCGGCGTCGAGGCCCATCACGAAGCTGCGGTCGATCTTCAGGCGCTCGGGCGCGAGCTTCTCGAGGCTGGACAGCGAGGAATAGCCCGTACCGAAATCGTCGATGGCGACGCAGACGCCGAGCTGCTTCAGCGCCGCGAGTCGCGGAAGCACGATGTCCGGCGACTGCATCGCGACGGATTCGGTGATCTCGATCTCAAGCAGTTCCGACGGCAGCCCGCCGTCGGCGAGCGCCTCGGCCACCATGATCTCGAAGCCGGGCACCAGCAGCTGGCTCATCGAGACGTTGACGGCCATGCGCAGGGGATGGCCGGCATCGCGCAGGGCGGCGGCGCGATGGATTGCGCTGCGCATCGCCCAGGCACCGAGGTCCTTGATCAGGCCGGACTGCTCGGCGATCGGGATGAATCGGTCGGGCGGCACCAGCCGGCCATCGTCCGAGCGCCAGCGCATCAACGCTTCGAGGCCGACGGTGCGGCCACTCCGCGCCTCGACCTGCGGCTGGTACATCAGGAACAGGCGCTGCTGGTCGAAGGCCGCGCGCAGCCCGTGCAGCAGGCGCGTGCGTTCCTTGATCTCGGTGGCGACCTCGTGCGAGTAGAACGCGACCGAGCGATGGCCGGTCTGCTTGGCGCGCTTCAGCGCCGAGTAGCCCATCTTGATGACTTCGCCGCCACTGACGCAGTCGCTCACCAGTTCGACGCCGCCGAACGACGCCGACAGGCCGATCTGCAGGTCCTCGACGTCGAAGGGCTCGTCGAGGCGCTTGGCCCATTCGGCCGGTACCAGCAGGTCGCGCGGGCCGAAGGCGGCGAAGGTGTCGTTGGCGACGCGCGCCACGCGCACGCTGGCGTCGGCCTGGGCCATCAGCCGCTGGGCCACGCCGCGAAGCAGGGCGTCGCCGATGCGGTCGCCGAAGGTTTCGTTGATCTCCGAGAACTGGTCGACGTCGATCAGCAGCAGCCGCTGCGGCGCGTCCGGCGGCGTCCTCAGCGCGGCGTCGATGGTCTCGGCGAGCGCCGAGCGGTTCGGCAGGCGGGTGAGACCGTCGACGTAGGCGGCATCGCGCAAGCGCTCGACCAGCCGCACGCCGTCAGCCGCCACCGTGGTGTTCTGCACGAACATGTCGAACACGCGCGGGTCGTGCGTGGCGGGCAGGTCGTCGGCGCCGAGGAAGGCGACGGCGTCGGCGCCGGTGCGCGAGGGCAGGTAGACGGCGATGCCGCAGGGGCTGGTGACGGTGCGGCGCGTGCTGAAGGCGAGCTCGATGGCGCGCACTTCCGGCTCGGCGCCGAGCGAGTCAAGCCGGCGCCACGACCAGTCGGCGTAGCGGCCCAGCGCGGCGACGACGCGGCGGCGCTGGTCTTCGGCTTCGTGCACGCGGCGGCCGTCGCTGCAGAACACCGTGTGCGGCGGCAGGCCGTACAGGCCGGCGAGGCGCTCGAGCAGGCCGACGGCGAAGGCCGGCATGGTGTTGGCGGCGAGGAGCTCGGTTTGCGCCTTGAGCAGGTATTCGAGGTCGTTGCGCGTGGCCTCGACGGCGGAAAGCGTCTGGAAACCGCGCAGCGCCGAGGTGAGCACGGTGTACAGGCGCGTGCGCGTCAGCTCGCTCTTGATGCGGTAATCGTTGATGTCGTAATCGCGGATCGCCTGCATCTCCGGCGCGTAGCCCGGCTGGCCGGTGCGCAGGATGATCCGCGGCTTGTGCAGCTGGAGTTCGTTGCGGATGCGCGCGACCAGATCGAGGCCGGCGCTCTCCGATTCCATGACGACGTCGAGCAGGATCACCGCGACGTCGGGCTCCGCCCGCAGCAGGTCGTAGGCCTGGGCGCTGGATTCGGCATGCAGGAAGTGCAGCGGACGGCCGAGGATCTCGACGCCACGCATCGCCATGCAGGTGGCCGCGTAGACATCGGGCTCGTCGTCGACGACGAGGATCGTCCATGCGGCGCGCTCGGGCGAGCCCGGCTCTCCGGCTTCCTGCGCGAACACCAGACTGTCTTCGCCGGCCTCGGGCCGATCGTGGCTCATGCCATTCCCCAGACGTGCTCCCGGGGGGCATCCCGGCAGCGGCCTAGGATAGCCACGGCCTGCGACCGCCGCACAAGCGGCTTCCGGCTCAGGCCGCGCTGCGATCCATGCGGTCGGCGAGTTCGCGCCAGCCCGACAGGTGGGCGGCCATGCCGCAGCGTTCCAGCCACACCTGGTCCACCGCCCGACCGAAGGCGAGCGCCGTGGCCACGTGGACGGCACCGACCACGCCGAACCCGCCGCCCGACAGGCGCGGGGTGCGCTGCCAGGCCACGGCCTGCTGGAGCAGGCTCGGCAGCTGCCACAGGCCCATCAGGTAGGCGGCCGCTTCGTCCTGCACCGGGGGCACCGCGGGCAGCGCCGGCACTCCGCCGTCGTCGAGCTCGGGAAGCATCTCGCTGATGCCGGCGAGCAGCGCGGCCGTGGCGACGACGTCGGGGTCGATCTGCGGGGCCATCAGGCGCGGCGCCAGCCAGGCCGCGAGCAGGCTGCGCTGGCGCACGCGTTCTGCGCGTGCCGCTTCCGGGCCGCTGAAGGCGTAAAGCTCGGCCGCCAGCACCAGATTGCGAGTGGTCTTCAGCCCGAGACGGCTGACGGCGAACGGGATGCTGGCGATCTGGCGGCCGGCGCCGTACATCGCCGAGTTGGCGATTTGCAGCACCCGGGCGCCGAGCGCCGGGTCGGACATCACCTGTTCGGCGATGGTCGCGACCTCGACGTTCGGGTCTTCCAGCGCCTTGCAGATCGCCATGTAGAGCCGTGGCGCCCCGGGCAGGCGCGTCAGGGCGCCCACCTGGGCGCGCAGCGCCGGACGGTCGAGGCGTTGCGCGAGCTCGGCGTAGGCGACCAGTGCCTCGGCGATCGCTTCGACCGGGCTGGAGGCCGAGAGCAGGCCGTGGGCCAGCGCCTGCAGCCGCGGTTCGATCCCGTCGTGCTCGGTGGTGCCGATCACCAACCGCGCCGTTTGCGGCGCGGTGTAGAGCAGATGCCTGAGCAGCGCCTCCGCGTCGTCGAGGGCGGCATCGACGACGATGGCGTCGGCCGCGTCCTGTTCCAGCACCTGGCGCGATTCCTCGGGGCGGGCATAAGACAGCACCTGCCAGTCGTGGCCCTGGGACAACAGCGCATCGGCGACGGCGACGGCGCCGGGGCGGTTCGGATCGGGCGTGGCGAAGAAAACACGCATGGTGGAGCGTCGAGCCTTTTGTTGCTTTTGACAAAGCGTAACGACAGGACTCCCGTGATTCCGGGGATGCGTCACGCTTGATGCCCTCGCCAGCGTGCGCCGCGTCACAGCTTCTGCATTCGCCATGACGCCGCGCCCCGCGAAGGGCATCGCGGGGCCTCTGCTACAGTCCGGCCACGTCTCTCCGAGCCGCCTTCCCGATTGAGCGCTCCTGCCGCGACCCCCGATGACGCGCCGCTGCGCCTGCTCTTCGCCGGTGCGGATGTCAGCGTGGCTGCCGCACTCGTCGAGGCCTTGGGCGACCGCATCGTCCTGCAGGTTGTTGGTGCCAGCGACGAGGCCCTCGCCCTTGTCCGGCGCGAAGCCTTCGAGGCGGTGCTGGTGCAGCCGCGGCTGGGGCAGGGATCCGGCAACGCCCTCCTCGGCGTCCTGAAGCGCGAAGCCCCGAAGCTGGTGCGCTGCCTCGTCCTCGACGACGGCCGCGATGCGCCGGGACTCGCTGCGCTGGAGAACCTGCACCGCCTGCTCTACCAGCCGCTGGATGCCGAAGCCCTGCTGGCTGGACTGAAATCGCTGCTCGCGCTGCGGCGCCGGCTGGAGAGCCCCTTGCTGGCCGAGGCCATCGGACGCATCGGCCGCCTGCCGCCGCCGCCGGCGCTGTCGCTCGACCTGATGCGCCGCACCGAGGACCTCGACGTCGCCGCGCGCGATGTCGCCGCGCTGGTCGAAAGCGACCCGACGCTGGCGGCCAAGGTGCTGCGCCTGTGCAACTCGGCGATGTACAGCGGCGGACGCCGCATCGACGACATCCACAGCGCCGTGGTGTGGCTGGGCAACCTCAGCCTGCGACGGCTGGTGATGGCCGGCGAGATCTTCGGCGCCACCCGCCCGAAAGCCGAGCCGGAGGCGCTGGACCGGCTTCGCGACACCAGCTTGCGCGCTTCGCGCCTGGCGGCCCGGCTGCTGCCCGGCCCGCGCGCGGACCTCGCCGCCACCGCCGCGCTGCTGGCCGGCGTCGGCCGCCTGCTGCCGCAGGTCCGCGTGCCGTGGTCGCCGCAGCCTGGCGAGGCCGGGGATTGGCCGACCTACGCCGAGGCCGGCGCCTACCTGCTCGCCCTGTGGGGCCTGCCGGAGACGCTGGTCGAGGCGGTCGCGCAACACGCGACGCCCGCGGCGGCGGCGGAGCATGGGCTGGGCGTCGTCGGAGCCAGCCACGTGGCGTGGGCCCTGCTGGGCGAAGTGCCGCTCGACGAGGCCTGGGTCGAGGCGCAAAGCCTCGCCGACCAGCGCGACGGCTGGCAGGCGCTGGGCGCCGAACTCCGCGGCGAGGGCTGAACCGGGGTGGACGAATCCACGGATCCGGTCAGCGGCCTGCCGTGGCTGGGGGCGGACGCCCCGGCACTCCAAGCGCTCGCGGCCGATGGCAGGCGCGTGCTGTTCGCCGAGATCGCGCTGGACCGTTTCGTCGGCCTGGTCGACGGACTCGGCGAGGACACCGCCGGTCGCGCCTTGGCCGTGGCCGCCGATCGCATCGCCGCCTTCGCACTTCCGCAGGGTCGGCTGTGGCGCCTTCGTGGTGCTTGCCTGCTTCTGGCCACCGATGCCGCCGAGGTCCTCGTCGATCCGGAGGCTTGGGCGCAGCGCCTGCTGGACGAACTGGTCGCGCCGCTGTCGGTGCCGCCCTACACGCTGGAGATCAACGCCAGCATCGGGCTGTCGCTGTTCCCCGACGACGCGCCCACCCTTGTGGCGGCACTGAGTGCCGCCGACCGCGCGCTCTACGCCGCGCAGCGCTCCGGCGTCGGCAGGGCGCTGCGCCACGCCGCGTCCGGTGCCGCCGGTCCCAGCGTGCCGGTGTTCACCCACGCCTTGGCGAAGGCCTTGGCGCGCGACGAACTCGAACTGCATTACCAACCGTTCGTCGATGCCGCCGACGGCCGCATCGCCGGGGTCGAGGCCTTGCTGCGCTGGCGCGCGCCGGATGGCCGCCTGCTCGCACCGCCGCAGTTCCTGCCGCGCGCCGAGCAGCTCGGATTGATGCGTGGCATCAGCGGCTGGGTGCTCGACCGCGTCATCGCGGATGCGCGGCATTGGCGACGCGCCGGGTTCGACGACCTGCGTATCGCCGTGAATGTCTCCACCGTGCAGCTGCTCGAGGATGACCTCGTCAACCAGCTGGAGACGCGCCTTGCGGCCGCCGACGTCGCATTCGACCAGTTCGAGATCGAGCTCTCGGAAAGTACGCTTCTGCGCGATGTCGACCGCATCCGCGACACCTTGCGGCGGCTGCGCAGCTGCGGCGTGGGCCTGACGCTCGACGATTTCGGCATGGGCGGTGCCGGCCTCGTGCAGCTGCCGCGCTACCCGCTTTCGAAGATCAAGATCGACCGCGACTTCACCGGCGAGATCGCCCACGACCAAGGGCAGGCAGCGATTGCCCGCGCGATCATCGCGATGGGCCGACAGCTGCACCTGAAGGTGATGGCCGAGGGCGTCGAGTCGGAGGCGCAGGTGGGCTACCTGCGCCGCGCCGACTGCGACCAGCTGCAGGGTTTCCTGTTCTCCGGCCCGAAGCCGCTGGCCGAAGTCGATCCGCTGCTGCGCCAGCGCTACCTGCGTCCGGAGCTGTTCGCGCAGGGCGCCGCCTCGCGGACGCTGCTGCTGGTCGACGACGAGGAGAACGTGCTGCGCGCCCTGCAGCGCGTCTTCCGCCGAGACGGCTACCGCGTGCTGGCGGCCAGCCGCGTGCAGGAGGCCTTCGAGCTGCTGGCCAGCAACGAGGTGCAGGTGATCGTCAGCGACCAGCGCATGAACGACGTCAGCGGCACCGAATTCCTCGGCCGCGTGAAGGAGCTCTACCCGCGCACGGTGCGCCTGATCCTCTCCGGCTACACCGACCTCGCCACCGTCACCGAGGCCATCAACAAGGGCGCGATCTACCGCTTCCTCACCAAGCCCTGGGACGAGGAGGACCTGCGCCACCACATCCGCGAGGCCTTCCGGACCTGGGAGGGCCTGCAGTGAGCCGCGCTGGGCGTTCCCGCGGGGAGGCCGCATGCGCTTCGTGATCCTGCGCCAACTCCGCCGCTTGCCGAACCTGCTCCTCCTGCTCGCCTTGCTTGCGCAGGTGCTCGCCTGGCCGTGGCTGGACGGGATCCCCGGCGGCCGGCTGATGCTGGTCGGCTTCGACTGGCTGATCCTGGTGTTGGCGTTGCGTGCCGCGCGCGCCAGCGGCGCGGAGGCGCGGCTGGGCTGGTTCCTGCTCGTGCCGGCGGTGCTGCTGCATGCCGCCGAGGTGGTGTCCGGCGGCAGCGGCCTGTACGTGGCCAGCCAGCTTGCGCAGGCGGCGTTCCACGGTTTCGTGGTGAGTTGCCTGCTGCGCTACGTGCTGCGCGACGACGTGATGACGCTCGACGAGCTCTGGGCGCTCGCTTCGCTGTACGTGCTGCTGGCCTTCGTGTTCGCCTACGTCTACGCGGTGATCGAGCACCTCGCGCCCGGCGCGTTCTTCATCAACCCGACCAACAACCCCGATGGCGTGACCGGCTGGTGGGAGCTGCTGTACTTCAGCTTCACCTGCCTCACCTCGGTGGGCTTCGGCGAGATCACCCCGGTGCACGATGTCGCGCGCTCGGTGGTGATGATCCAGCAGGTGACGGGCGTGCTCTACCTCGCGATCGTGATCTCGCGCCTGATTGGCATGCAGCGCCGACGCTCGGAGTGAATCACTCGCCCAGCCGCACCGGCTGGTGCACCGGCAGCACCACGGTGAAGATCGCGCCGCCCTCCGCGCCGTTCGCCACGTCGATGCGCCCGCCGTGCTTCTTGACGATGCCGTAGCTGATCGAGAGCCCGAGGCCGGTGCCGGTGCCAACCGGCTTGGTGGTGAAGAACGGATCGAAGATCCGCGGCATGGCCTCGGCGTCGATGCCCGGGCCGCTGTCGCGGATGCTGATCCACACCTCGTCCCGCGCGCCGTCGTGGCCGCTCGCCAGCGTGATGGTGCCGCGCTCGCCGATGGCGTGGCCGGCATTGAGCAGCAGGTTCATGAAGACCTGGTTGACCTCGCTGGGGTGGCACTCGACCAGCGGCAGCGGGCCCAGTTGCCGCTCGACCTTGGCTTTGTACTTGAGGTCGTTCCAGACGATGTTGAGCGTGCTCTCGAGGCCCTTGTGCAGGTCGACGCGGCGCCAGCCGGCCTCGCGCCCGGCATGCGAGAAGTCCTTGAGATCCTGCACGATGCGGCGCACGCGCTCGAGGCCTTCGCGCGATTCGTTGATGAGCTCGGGCAGGTCGGTGGAGACGAAGTCGAAATCGACGCGCGCTCGTACTTCCGAGATCGTGGCCAGCGTCGTCTCGTCGAGCTTTGGCGCGAGCGCGCGTTCGTAGGCGTGGATGAGTTCGAGTAGGCCGCTGGTGTAGTCGCGCAGGCTGACGAGGTTGGAGTGCACGTAGCCGATCGGGTTGTTGATCTCGTGCGCGATGCCGGCGGCGAGCTGGCCGATCGAGGCCATCTTCTCCTGTTGCAGCAGCTGCTCCTGCGCGCTGGCCAGCCGCGCGTAGGCCTGCTGCAGCTCACCGTGGCGGCGGCGCAGCTCGTCCTGGCGGTGGCGCGCTTCGGTGACGTCGCGCAGCAACAGCAGGTGTGCGGGCGCGTCGTCGACGATCCACGGGTAGCGCCGCAGCGCGAACACCACGCCATTGGCCTCGTCGCGGACGTCGCCGGTCCAGGCTTCACCGGCCGCGGCGTCGAACACGTCGTCCGGCAGCAGGGCGACGAGGGGTGCGGGGTTGTCCGGGTCGGCGGGGTCCACCGCCACGCGGTGCGCCAGCTCGCCGGCGGCGGGGTTGGCGTAGTGCACGGCCCGCCGGGCATCGACCAGCAGCACGCCCTCCTCGATCATCTCGAGGAAGGCGACGAGTTCCGGGTTGCTGGGCTGGCTCGGCAGCCAGAAGCGGCCGGGCAGGGTGTCGGGCATTCGCGAAGCACCGTCAAGACGACGGTGCACAGGCTAACGCCGGCTCAGGCGACGGCGATAGGCCGCGACCAGGTGCCGTGCGCACGTTGGCCACGCGGGTCGTAGCCGACCGCCTCGCTGCGACCCAGCTGGCGCAGGGCGAAGGCCACGGCGCGGCGGCGGCGCGCCAGCATCAGGCCGTTCTCGCGGTTGTACTCGGCCAAGGCGGCGACGCGTGGCGCATCCCCGCTGTCGAGACCGGCCGATTCCGCAGCGCGCAGCGCCTGCAACTTCGCCTCGGTGGAGCGCAGCAGCGCTTCGACGTCCTGCCCGCCGAGGGCATCGCGTTCGGCGCGCAGGGCGGCTTCGAGGGCGTCAAGCAGGAGGGCGGTCATCGGGTCGGGTCTCGGGCTTCGTCAGACGCTGAGCTGGCGCTCCAGCGCGTCGAGGCGCTGGGCGATCTCCTGCGGATCGATGCGATACGTGCCCGCGGCGAGTGCCGCGCGCAGCGCTTCGATCTTCGCCATGTCCATCGGTGGCGGGCCGGCCTTGGTCTGCTTCTGCACGACCCGCAGGGCCTCGGCTTCGCCGGTCAGGCGCACATTGTCCGAAGACGGTGCCTGGGTTTCGGCGATGGCTTGGGCGCGCGGGGTCCCCGACCGTTCGATGGCGGCCGGCGTCGGCGCGGCCGCCGGCGCGGGGGCCGGGCGGGGCGCTGAGGCTCCGTCGATCTTGTTGGTCATGGTCGTGTCCTCCGGAACGGGTGGTTCCTCACGACCGGTATCGGCCGTGTCCCGCGCGACTTTAGCCCCAAGGGGGAAATTTTTTCGCCGATGCCGGAAACGTGAGCCGGCCCAAGCTTCGGGGGGCTCATCGGCCGACCCGGACCTCGCCGGGGGCAGCCACCACGCCGCTCAGGACCCGGCGGGAGCTCAGGTTCTCGACCCGGACCACCTCGCCGGCGCCGGCGTCGGCCAGGGCCCGGCCGGCCATCCGCACCTCGAAACCACCGCCGCCGGCCACCAGGGCCACCGGCTCGCCGCGTTTCACCACGGCCTGCGCGACCAGATCGCTGCGCCGGAGGACCTGGCCGGCCTGTCCGCCGAGGCGCAGGGTCTGGCCGATAGCCTGGGCCGGGTCGGTCAGGGGCGCGGCGCCAAGGCGCGCGGTGTCGCGGGTTTCGACGCCGACGGCCGAGGCCGGGACCGGTTGCCCGGGGGCCACGGCGGCGGTCAGCACCACCACCGGCTGCACCCGCTGCACCCGGACCGGCACGAACAGGCGCCAGCCGTCGGGGCAGCTCACTTCGACGTTAACGGCCGAGAGCGCCTGGGCCTGAAGGGTGTGCGGGCAGGGCGGCATGCGCAGGGCCGGGTCGAGGCTGGCCTCGATGCGCGCCCCGGGCGAGGCCAGGGCCCCCTCGGCGGCCGCACGGATGGAGGCCACGGTCTGGAAGCTGCCGTCCTGGGCCCGGAGCTCGCCGGCGAAGACCAGGCCGGCGGCAAGGCTGGCCAGGGTCAGCAGGCCGACATGCAGGGTGCGCGGCACGCGGCGTTCACGCCGGATGATCCGCGCGAGGTCGGGCAAGCGCGGCGGCGGCAGCGGGGCCGGCGCGGGTAGCGGGGTCGCTTCAGGGCGGGACATCGGTCACTCCGGGCGCGGATGCGTCGTGGCAGGCTGTGCAAGCGGTGTGCCGCGGCACGCCACGTGCACGGGCCGTCCCGACCGGGACCCCCGCTCAAGAAGCCCGCGGGCGGGCCGACAACGACAAGGACTGTCCCCATGGATCCGAGGCTGCCGAGCCGCATGTCGCGCGACCTGCTCAACCGCATCGACCAGCGCACCCGCTTGGCCGGCCACAACCGGCTGGCCTTGCTGCTGTTCCGCCTCGGCGGCCGCCAGCTGTTCGGCGTGAACGTCTTCAAGGTGCAGGAAGTGCTGCGCCGACCGCCGCTGTTCCCGATCCCGCGCCTGCCGCCCGGCTTCGTCGGCGCTGCCGACATCCGCGGCCGCTCGGTGCCGATCCTCGACCTCGGCAGCGCGGTGCGCTACCCCGAGCGCCATCTCGACCCGCCCTACCTGGTGGTGACGGAATTCAACCGCTCGGTGCAGGGCTTCCTCGTGGCCGAGGTGGACCGCATCGTGAACATCGCCGTCGAGGACATCCGCCCGCCGCCGGAACTCGGCGTGGACGACAGCTACCTGACGGCGGTCACCCGCTACGGCGGCGAGCTCATCCAGGTCATCGACGTCGAGTCGGTGCTGGCCGATGCCACTGGCGCCAAGATGCTGCAGTCGATCGAGCAGCGCCTGAAGCTGGGCAACGGCGAGGAACCGGTCCGCATCCTCGTCACCGACGACTCCCGCGTGGCGCGCAACCAGATTCGCGGCGTGCTGGACCAGCTGGGGGTTTCGTCGACCCTGCTGTCCGACGGCCGCCAAGCCATCGAGCACCTGAAGCAGCTGGCCGCCGAGGGCATCGATGTGACCCGCCACTACGCGATGGTGATCTCCGACATCGAGATGCCCTCTATGGACGGCTACACCCTGACGACGGAAATCCGCCGCGACCCGGCGCTGGCCGGTCTGTTCGTGCTGCTGCACACCTCGCTCTCCGGCGTGTTCAACAACGCCATGGTCGACCAGGTGGGCGCGAACGCCTTCGTGGCCAAGTACTCGGCCAACGAACTCGCCGAGAAGGTGCTGGCCCGCGTGCAGGCCTTCCAGCGCGAGAAAGCCGCGGCCTGAGGCCGCCGCCGACCCTGCCGCCGGCGCGTCCCGCCGGTCTGGCACGGCCCTTGCACCGCTCCGAGGCAACCCACGCCCGGAGCCGCCCATGGCCGGTCCCTTCGACAATCCGTTCGGTCTTTCCGCCCTGTCGCTGCCGCTGCGCGAGCAACGGCTCAAGGTGCTGTCGTCGAACCTCGCGAACGCCGACACCCCGGGCTACCAGGCCCAGGAATTCGACTTCCAGCGTGCGCTGAAGGGCGCCGAAGACCACCAGCGCAGCGTCTCCGCCGGCCCCTCGCGCGGGCCGCTCGGCGTGGGCGGCGGCGGTGGCGGTGCGGCCGATGCGATGGGCCTCGCTGACGGGCCGGATTTCCGCCGCTACGTGACCACGCGCCAGGCGCTGCAGCCGAGCCTCGACGGCAACACCGTGAATACCGAGACCGAGAACGCCGCCTTCGGCCGCGCGGTGCTCGAGTACCGCGCCTCGCTGACCTTCTTCGAATCCCGGGTGCGCGGCCTGATGACCGCGATCACTGGCCAATGACGCCGCGGCTCACTGAGGAATCGCCATGAGCAGCCTGCCCATCTTCGACGTCGCCGGAAGCGCGCTCTCCGCGCAGTCGGTGCGCCTCAACACCATCGCCTCCAACCTCGCCAACGCCGACACCGTGGGGCGGACGCCCGACGGCGCCTACAAGCCCATCGAGCCGACCTTCGAGACCGCGCCACTCCCCGGCCAGGAGGGCATGAGCGGGGTGAAGGTGCTGCGCGTCGACCCGTCCGAGAAACCGGCCATCAAGCGCTACGAGCCCGGCCATCCGATGGCCGACGCCGAGGGCTACATCTACGCGCCGGACGTCGATCCGGTGGCGCAGATGGTGAACCTCATCTCCGCTTCGCGCGGCTACCAGGCCAACGTCGAAGTGCTCAATTCCGCCCGCGAGCTCGCGCTCGCCACGCTCACCATCGGCCGCTGACGCGGCCCCGGGAATCGACCATGGCATTCGACGTCAACGTGGCCAACGGCATCGGCCTCACCAGCAGCCCGCAGACCCAGAGCCGCATGGGCAAGTCCGACCTCACGCAGGCCGACTTCCTCCGCCTGATGACCGAGCAGTTGAAGAACCAGGACCCGCTCAAGCCGCTCTCGAACGCCGAGTTCGTCAGCCAGATGGCGCAGATGTCGACGGCGCAGGGCGTGGGCGACCTCGAGACCGCCATCGACAACATGGCCACCTCGTTCAACGGCGACCAGGCGCTGCGTGGCGCCAGCCTGATCGGCCGCACCGCCCTCGTCGAAACCGACCGCCTGCCGCTCTCGGCCGACGCCGACGGCGTGCTCTCGGCCAGCGGTGTCGCTGCCACGCCGGGCGCGGGGCCGGTGACGATCGAGATCACCACCGCCAACGGCGCGCTGGTACGGCGCTTGCAAGTCACTTCCTCAGGGGCCGGCGACGTGCCCTTCGCGTGGGACGGACGCAACGAGCAGGGGCAGGCGATGGCGCCAGGCACCTACCGGATGCGGGCCACCTTCGGCGAAGGCCGCGGTTCGCAGGCCGTCGGAACCGGGACCATGGCGCCGATCGACAGCGTCACGCTCGATCCGCAGGGAATGCTGCTGAACCTCCGCGGCCTCGGCACGGCGCCGCTCTCCGCGATCCGCCGATTGGGCTGATGCCTCGCCGGCTTTGACCACCGCCAACACCCGCTGCACCGCACCTGGAGTCACGCCATGAGCTTCCGCACCGCCCTCTCCGGCATCAACGCGGCCACCACCGACCTCTCGGTGACCTCGAACAACATCGCCAACGTCTCGACGGCCGGCTTCAAGGAAGGCCGCGCGGAATTCGGCGACCTCTATGCGGCGTCGATCTTCGGCACCTCGCGCAACACCGCCGGCTCCGGCGTGCGCGTCACCGGCATCACGCAGCAGTTCACCCAAGGCCCAATCGAGTTCACCAACCGCAACCTCGACGTGGCGGTTTCGGGTGGCGGCTTCTTCACCCTGAACAACAACGGCGCGACCGTGTACTCGCGCGCCGGCAACTTCCAGGTGGACCGCGACGGCTTCGTGGTGAACCCGACCGGCGCGCGCCTGCAGATCTTCCCGCCGACGGACCAGTCCGGGAACAACTTCGAGACCGGCCGCCTGCAGGACCTGCAGCTCACCACCACGGACAGCGCGCCGAGCGCGTCGACCGAGGTGGTCGTCGGCTCGAACCTGCCGGCCAACGGCACCGTGCCGGTGGCCGCGCCCTTCGATCCGAACGACACGAACACCTTCAACCACTCGACCTCGATCACGCTGTACGACTCGCTGGGCGTCGCCCACGTGCAGACGCTGTACTACGTGAAGACGGCGAACCCGAACGAGTGGCAGCTGCACAACTACATCGACGGCACGGCCGTCGGCACGGCGCAGACGCTGCAGTACGACGCCCAAGGTGCGCTCACCACGCCGGCGACGGGCTTCGTGACCTTGCCGGCCTACACGCCGACCACCGGCGCCGCGGCCATCAACCTCACGCTCGACCTGCGCAGCTCGACCCAGTACGGCGAGCGCTTCGCCATCAATGACCTGCGCCAGGACGGCTACACCACCGGCCGCCTGATCGGCATCGAGTTCTCGCAGGAAGGCGTGGTGTTCGCGCGCTACACCAACGGCGTCGCTTCGCCGCTCGGCCAGGTCGCGCTCACCACCTTCCCGAACCAGCAGGGCCTGCAGAACCTCGGCGACAACCTGTGGTCGGAGACCTTCGACTCCGGCGGCCCGCGCCGCGGCGCGGCCGGCACCTCGGACTTCGGCCTGGTGACCTCGGGCGCGCTCGAAGGCTCCAACGTCGAGCTCACCGAGCAGCTGGTGAACATGATCGTCGCGCAGCGCAACTTCCAGGCCAACGCGCAGATGATCCAGACCACCGACCAGATCCAGCAGACCATCATCAACCTGCGTTGATCGCGGGCTGACACCGGAGCACGACGATGGACAAGGCCCTTTACGTCGCGATGTCGGGAGCGCAGGCCAACCTGCGCGCCCAGGCCGCGGTGTCGCACAACCTGGCCAACGTCTCCACCGCCGGCTTCAAGGCGCTGCTGCACGCCACCGAGGCCTTCCCGGCCAAGGGCGGCGAGGTCGGCTCGCGCACCTACACGATGGGCGACGTCGGCGGCTTCGATGCCACCGGCGGCAGCCTGCAGACCACGGGCAATCCGCTGGACTTCGCGCTCAACGGCGCGGACCTGTGGATGAGCGTTGCCGACCGCGGCGGCAAGCCCGCCTACACGCGCGCCACCGACCTCAAGCTCGATGCCACCGGCCGGCTGATGAACGGCCGCGGCGAGCCGGTGATGGATGATTCCGGCCAGCCCATCGCGCTGCCGCCGTTCCAGAGCCTCTCGGTCGGCGGCGACGGCACCGTCGCCATCGTCGCCCTCGGCGATGCCACCGGTACGGCGCAGAACGTCGCCCGCATCGGCGTCGTCCGCGCCGATCCCACGAAGCTCCAGCGCGGCGAGGACGGGCTGTTCCGCCCGACCTCCACCGATCCGGCGGCGCAGCCGCAGGCGGCGGCCGGCGAGGTGCTGATGAGCGGCGTGCTGGAGAACAGCAACGTCAATGCCACCGAACAGCTGGTGGCCATGATTTCCCTCTCGCGGCAGTTCGAGATGAACCTCAAGGTCATCCGCAGCGGCGACGAGAACGCGCAGGCGGCGAACACGCTGCTGCGCGCCCGCTAAAGGAGACGCGCCATGAACCCCGCCCTTTGGATCGCCAAGACCGGCCTCGACGCGCAGCAGACGCGCATGTCGGTGGTGGCCAACAATCTGGCCAACGTCAACACGACGGGCTTCAAGCGCGACCGCGCCAGTTTCGAAGACCTGCTCTACCAGCAGGTGCGCGCGCCGGGTGGTGCGAGCTCCCAGCAGACCAACCTGCCCTCGGGCCTCCAGCTCGGTACCGGCGTCCGCGTGGTCAGCACGGCCAAGAGCCACATCCAGGGCAACCTGCTGCAGACCGGCAATGCGCTCGACGTCGCCATCAACGGCCGCGGCTTCTTCCAGGTGCTATTGCCCGACGGCACCGAGGCCTACACCCGCGACGGCAGCTTCCAGATCAACGCTCAGGGCGAGCTGGTCACGAACTCCGGCTACACGATCCAGCCGGGCATCCAGATCCCGGAAGGCGCCCAGGCCATCTCGATCGGCAGCGACGGCACGGTGACGGTGCAGATCGCCGGCCAGGCGGCACCGCAGGAAGTCGGCCAGATCACCCTCACCGACTTCGTGAACCCCTCCGGCCTGTTCGCCAAGGGCGAGAACCTCTTCCTCGAAAGCGGCGCTTCCGGCCCTGCGCAGGCCGGCACGCCGGGCCAGGCCGGCATCGGCCTGCTGGCGCAGGGTTCGCTGGAGAGCTCGAACGTCAACACGGTGGAAGAGCTGGTGGCGATGATCGAGACGCAGCGCGCCTACGAGATCAACGCCAAGGCCATCAGCACCACCGACCAGATGCTGGCCTACCTCAACAACAACGTCTGAGCCCCGCCATGAAGCGCGCCCTCGTCCTCGCCCTCGTCCTCCTGATGCTCACCGCCTGCGGCCACGGCGCGATGATCCGCGGCGACGTCCAGCCGCTGGCGCCGATGGCGGTGATGCAGGTGCCGGTACAGGCCACGGCCGTGCCGAGCGCCGGCGCCATCTACCGCGAAGGCCCCGGCCTGCGGCTCTACACCGACCGCAAGGCGCGCGAGGTGGGCGACATCGTCACGATCAACCTGTCGGAACGCACCCAGGCCAGCACGCGCGCCAACACGGCGATCACCAAGGAATCGACCAACAGCATGTCGGGCACGGTGTTCGGCGCCCCGGTGACGGTGGGTGGCCAGGACGTCCTCGACAACTCGCTGTCCAACACCCGCGACTTCGCCGGCGATGGCAACTCGACGCAGAGCAACCAGATCACCGGCACGCTCACCGCGCAGGTGGTGCAGAAGCTGCCGAACGGCAACCTCGTCATCCAGGGCAGCAAGGAGCTCACGCTGAACCAGGGCAACGAGCTGATCCAGGTGCAGGGCATCATCCGCACTGCCGACATCGGCCCCGACAACACGATCGCGAGCACCCGCGTGGCGGATGCCCGCATCGTCTACGGCGGCCGCGGGCCGATCGCGCGCAGCAACGCGATGGGCTGGCTGGACCGCTTCTTCAACGGCGCGTGGTTCCCGAACTGAGCCGCCGCGCCGTCGTCGCGCTCCCGCTCAATCGCCGACGAATCGCGTGCCGATGTTGATCGTGGCGAACTGCACGAGCTGGACGTTGCCGCGCAGGCCGGCCCGGATCGTGATCGGCTTGCGGAAGATCTGCGTGGCCTGAGCCTCGGTCAGCCCCAGTGATTGGGTGAGGAAGTTCCGCGAGACCAGCCCCCCGATGCAGGCCCGCGTGAACGTATAGAAGCGGTTCTGTGACTGGCCCGGATCGAGCGGCTGCGATTCGTTCACCGCCGTGAGCGAGCTTTCGAAACCCCCGGCGAAGGGCAGCCCGGTCTGCGGGTTGATCAGGGTGGGGTCGGCCAGCACGTCGCTCTCGATGCGGTAGTACGGCCGGATCGAAATCCGCGCATTGCCGGTCGCGGCCGTGGTGTTCTGCCAGAACACGCTGGCGATCGGCGTCTGCCAGTGGCAGAGCAGGCTCTTCGCGCTCCGGCCGGGCAGGGTGATCTTGTCGAGGTCGGGGCGGTCGAAGCTGGTGATCGCCGGTGCCGGATTCAGCACGATGCAGTTCGTGCGCGGCGGGTCGGTCGGGCTGGCGGGGCTGCAGTCGGTGTCGAGTTCGACGAAGCCGGAGACGAGGCCCAGCCACTTCACGGGCTGGGCGAAGCTGGCGGCATCGCCGACGTCCTCGTCGGTCAGTTCGGCGGCGGAGGCGAGCGGGGCGAACAAGGCGGCCGCGAGGGCGGCCAGGGCGAACGGGGTGCGGATCATCGCGGTTCTCCATGAGGCGGGGGAGGGGGTGGAGCCCGCGAATCCTGCGCCGGGATTTCGGCCCGGCCTGTAGGAAAACGCCGCATCCAAGGGTGGGCGGACGCCGCCGGGGCGGTCTGGCCCGGGAATTGCAAGTTCCCGCCCGAGCGGTCGATACCGCTGGAGACTTCCGATGCTGCCCAACGCCGCCCGATCCCGTTCCCTCCACACCAGCCTGCTGGCGCTGCTGGCGCTGCTGGCTGCCTTGGCCACCGCCCCGGCCAGCGCCGTCGAGCGCATCAAGGACCTCGCCCAGATCGAGGGCGTGCGTGGCAATCCCCTGATCGGCTATGGCCTCGTGGTCGGCCTGGACGGCACCGGCGACCGCACCAGCCAGTCGCCCTTCACCACCCAGAGCCTCAAGAACCTGCTCGACGAGCTCGGCGTGACGGTGCCGCCGGGGATCAATCCGCAGGTGAAGAACGTGGCGGCGGTCGCCATCCATGCCGAGCTGCCGCCCTTCGCGCGCCCGGGGCAGGTCATCGACGTCACCGTGTCCTCGATTTCCAATGCCGTCAGCCTGCGCGGCGGCGCCCTGCTGATGGCGCCGCTGAAGGGCGCCGATGGCCAGGTCTACGCCATCGCCCAGGGCAACCTCGTGGTCGGTGGCTTTGGCGCCGAAGGTAGCGACGGCTCGCGCGTTTCCGTGAACATCCCCAGCTCCGGCCGCATCCCGAACGGCGCCATCGTCGAGCGTGCGATCCCGGATGCGCTGGCGCAGAGCGGCGCCGGTGGCACGCTGATGCTCAACCTGCACCAGCCCGATTTCACCACCGCCAGCCGGATGGTCGACGCCCTGACCAAGGCCTTCGGCGAGGCGGCCGCCACGGCGCTCGACGCTGGCACCGTGCAGGTGCAGACGCCCACCGACGCCGGCGCGCGCGTGGCCTTCCTCGCCCGCGTCGAGAACCTGACGCTCGACCCCGGCCAGATCGCCGCCAAGGTGGTCGTCAACGCCCGCACCGGCACCGTCGTGATCGGCAGCAACGTGCAGGTGATGCCGGCCGCCGTCGCGCACGGTTCGCTCACGGTCACCATCACCGAAGCCGCCAACGTCAGCCAGCCGGCGCCCTTCAGCCAGGGCGAGACCGTGGTGACGCCGGAATCCACCGTGGAAGCCACCGTCGACGGCTCGCGCATGTTCCTGTTCCGCGGCGGCACGTCGCTCGACCAGATCGTGCGCGCCGTGAACGAAGTAGGGGCCGCGCCGGGCGACGTGATCGCCATCCTCGAAGCCCTGAAACAGGCTGGCGCGCTGCGCGCCGAGCTGGAAATCATCTGAGCCACGGCCATGCGCGTCGACGCCCGTCCCCTGCCGCTTTCGCCGCCGCCGGCCAACGACGCCGCGCAGATCGACAAGGTCGCGCGGCAGATGGAAGGCCTGTTCGCGCAGATGATGATCAAGCAGATGCGCGAGACGGCGCTCGGCGACACGATGTTCCCCGGCGCCGCCGGCCAGTTCCGCGAGCTTTACGACGAACAGATCGCGAAGTCGCTAACCGAAGGCAAAGGCCTCGGGCTCTCCACGATGATTGCCCGGCAGCTCACGCGCCAGGCCGGCGGGGGGGCGGAAGACGCCGTCCAGGCCCTGCCGCTCTCGATGCCGAAAGCCGGCAGCGCGCCGATGCTGCCGCTCGACACCTATACCCGCCCGCTGGCGGCGAAGCCGGTGCTGCGCGAGGCCGGAGCGGCGCCCCTGCCGCTGTCTCCGCCCACGGGCGCGTCGACGCCGGCGCTCGCTGCCTCGAATGCCTCGGCCCGACCGAACTGGATCGCTGCCGCCGACGTGCCGCGGATGATGCCGGCCGTGCGCGCCAGCGCCGCAACCGAACCCGCGCCCTCCGCGACGGCAGGCCCGGGCAACGCCCGCGTCGACGCCTTCGTCGCCAAGGTCTGGCCGCACGCGCAGAAGATCGGCCGCGAACTCGGCGTCGACCCGCGCGCCATCGTCGCGCAGACGGCGCTCGAGACCGGCTGGGGCCGCAGCACGATTTCCGCCAACGGCCAAACGGCGAACAACTACTTCGGCATCAAGGCCACCGGCGGCTGGCGCGGCGGCAGCGTGGCCACGGCGACGCAGGAGTTCGCGAATGGCGGCTTCCGCACCGAACGCGCGGCCTTCCGCGCCTACGACGGCGTCGAGCAGAGCTTCAACGACTACGCCGCCCTGCTGAAGCGCAGCCCGCGCTACGCCGGCGCGCTGAATGCGGGGGACGACATCCGCGGTTTCGCCGCGGCCCTGCAACGCGGCGGCTACGCCACCGATCCGGCCTACGCCCGGAAGATCGAAGCCATCGCCACCGGCCCGGCGCTGAACCGCGCGCTGGCCCGCCTCGACATCGACGACGCCACCGGTCCGACCGCCCCGTCGGCCCGCAACCTGATGTTTGCCGCCAGCGGCATGGGAGCCTTCTGATGCCCAGCATCCTCGGCAACGGCACCAGTGCCCTGCTGGCCTTCCAGCGCGCGCTGGCCACCAGCAGCCACAACATCGCCAACGCGACGGTGGACGGCTACACGCGACAGCGCGTCGAGCTGTCCAACCGCCCCGGCGACGGCCTGCGCAACAACTACATCGGTGCCGGCGTGCAGATCGCCAGCATCACGCGCCTCTCCGACACCCTGGTCACCAACCGCCTGCTCGACAGCCAGGGCGAGATCGGCCGCCTCGACCTCGTGAACGGCTTCGCGCTGCGCATCGACCAGCTGTTCACCGACGCCACCACCGGCCTTGCCCAGCCGTTCTCGGCCTTCTTCGACGCCGCGCAGGGCGTGGCCGCCGAGCCGGCCTCGCAGGCCGCCCGCACTGAACTGCTCGGCCGTGCCGAGGCCCTCGTCGCCCGCTTCGACCAGCTGCAGGGTGGGCTCGACCAGATCGACCGCGAGATCAACGCGCGCCTGACCGGCGGCGCCGAGGAAGTGAACCGGCTGGCCAGCGAGATCGCCCGCCTCAACGTCGAGATCGCCCGCAACGGCCCGGCCAACGCCTCGCCCGACCTGCTCGACCAGCGCGACCGCCTCGTGGCCCAGGTGGCGACGCTCACCGGCGTCACCACGCTGCCGCAGGAGGATGGCTCGCTCAACGTCTTCACCACCGGCGGCCAGCCGATCGTGGTCGGCGCCACGGCTTCGCGCTTCGTCACCGTGCAGGACGACTTCCGAAACGACCGCGTGGTGCTCGCACTGGAGACCACGACGGGCACCGTGCGCCTGGGTGCCGGCAGCATCGCCGGCCAGTTGGGCGGCGCGCTGTCCTCGCGTGCCGAACTGGTGGATGCCGGCCGCGCCGAACTGGGCCGCATCGCCGCGACGCTGGCCGAGATCGTCAATGGCCAGAGCGCCGCCGGCCTCGACCTCAACGGCAACGTCGGCACCGACTTCTTCGCCTTGGCTGCGCCGCAGCCGCTGGCCAACCGCAACAACACCGGCACCGCCACGCTCGCCGTCGACATCGCCGATGTCGGCGCGCTGGACGGCGTGCCGCTGGAGTTCCGCTTCGACGGCGCGAACTGGACTGCGCGTCGCGGGGACAATGGCGCGCCGGTCGCGCTGGCCGGCCTCGGGACCGTGGCCAGCCCCTTCGTCGTCAACGGCATCGAGGTGGTGGTTTCCGGTGCGGCCGCGGCCAACGACCGCTTCCTGATCGAACCGACCAGCAACGCCGCGCGCGATATCGCGCTGGCCATCAACGACCCGAACCGCATCGCCGCCGCCAGCCGCATCCGGCCGAGCGCCGACCTGACCAACCTCGGGCAGGGCCGCGTGGTCTCGCTGGCGGTGCTCGACCCGACCAACGCCGCACTCACCACGCCGGCGACGGTCCAGTTCCTGACGCCCACCACGTTCAGTCTCAACGGCGGCCCGGCGCAGGCCTACACGCCGGGCGCCAACATCGATGCGAACGGCTGGCGCCTCGTGCTCGACGGCGTGCCGCGGGCCGGCGACACCTTCCGCGTCGGGGCCAACGTCTCGAACTCCAGCGACAACACGAACATGCGGGCCTGGGCGCAGCTGGATGATTCCCGCGTGCTCGGCGGCGGCGCCAACTCGCTCAACGACGCGATCGTCGCGCAGACCACGCGCATCGGCTCGGCCGCGCGCGAGACCAGCTTCTCGCTCGACAGCCAGAAGGCGATCGACGAGGCGCTGGTGCAGCAGCGCGAGTCCCTGTCCGGCGTGAACCTCGACGAGGAGGCCGCCGACCTGCTGCGCTTCCAGCAGGCCTACCAGGCGGCGGCGCAGGTCATCAGCATTGCGGACACCATCTTCCAGACCTTCCTCTCGGCCGTGCGGCGCTGACGGAGCACAGCCATGACCAACCGCATCTCCAGCAATTCGCTGTTTGAATCCAACGTGGCCCAGTTGCTGCGCCGGCAGGTCGACCTGATCGCCACGCAGAACCAGATCGCCAGCGGCCGACGGGTCAACACCGCGGCCGACGATCCGCTCGCGGCCGGCGCGGCCACCGCCATCGACCGCTCGCTGGCCGAGCTGGAACGCTACGACCTCAACGCCAACGTGCTCGGCAACCGCCTGAACCTGCAGGAAAGCAACCTGACAGAAGCTGGCGAACTGCTGCAGCGCGTGCGCGAACTCACCATCCAGGCCGCGAACGCCCCGCTCTCGGCCAGCGACCGCCAGACCATCGCCCGGGAGATCCGGCAGATCCGCGAGGGCCTGGTCGGCATCGCCAATGGCACCGACGCGGCCGGCCGCTACCTGTTTGGCGGCGCGCAGGACGACCGCCCGCCCTTTGTCGATGCCACCACCGGTGTCACCTACGTGGGCGACCAGGTGCAGCGCCGCATCGAGGTGGCCCCGGCCTTGGCCCTGGCCGACGCCGAACCCGGCAGCGAGGTGTGGATGCGCATCTCCACCGGCGACGGCCGCGTCGCCGTGGCCGCTGCCGCGACGAACACCGGCACCGGCCTGCTCGGTACCTTCGGCGTGGTCGACGCGGCCGCCTGGGCCGCCAATGGCAGCGTCGGCTACCGGGTGGCCTTCACCTCGCCGACGACTTACGAGATCCAGGACGCCGGCGGCGCCCCGCTGCTGCCTCCGCAGACGGGCACCTATGCCCCGGGCGACACGCTGAGCTTCGAGGGCCTGCAGCTGCGCCTCAACGGCGAGCCGGCCACGGGCGACGTCTTCAACATCGACCCCGCCGGCCGCCAGGACATCTTCGGCACCCTCGATGCGCTGGCCGACAGCCTCGAGGCCCCGGCCACCACCGTCACCGAGCGGGTGCGCCAGCAGAACGCGATCTTCGTGGCCCTGGCCAACGTCTCCTCGGCCCAGGACCATTTCGTCGACAAGCGGGCTGCCGGCGGCGCCCGCTTGGCCGGCATCGACGAGGCCAGTGCCCTGCGCGAGGCCACCACGGTCACCCTGAAGACCACGCTCTCCGACCTGCGGGACGTGAACATCGCCGAGGCCGCCAGCCGCCTCGCCCAGCAGAGCACGGCCTTGGACGCCGCCCAGCTCAGCTTCCAGCGCATCGCCAGCCTCTCGCTGTTCAATTATTTGCGCTGATCCACAAAACCCAGTCTCCGGGGCCTAAAGCTCCGGCCGGTAGCGCCGTTACTGCATACAGCAGCGGGAGCACCGGGCCACGGCCCCCCACCGCGGCCCCGGACAGCTCGGCGCTGGACCGGCACACCATCCGACCCGGAGACCAAGTCCATGAGCGTCATCAATACCAACACGATTTCGCTGAACGCCCAGCGCAACCTGCAGTCGAACTCGGCCTCGCTGGCGACGACGATCCAGCGCCTGTCCTCGGGCCTGCGCATCAACAGCGCCCGCGACGACGCGGCCGGCCTGGCGATTTCCGAGCGCTTCACCACCCAGATCCGCGGCCTGAACGTCGCCGTCCGCAACGCCAATGACGGCGTGTCGCTGGCGCAGACGGCGGAAGGTGCCCTCGGCGAAGTCGGCACGAACCTGCAGCGCATCCGCGAGCTGGCCGTGCAGTCGGCGAACGCCACCAACAGCCAGAGCGATCGTGACGCCCTGAACGCCGAAGTGAACCAGCTGGTCGACGAAATCGACCGCGTCGCGAAGCAGTCCGAGTTCAACGGCACCAAGCTGCTCGACGGCTCCTTCCTCGGCCAGCTGTTCCAGGTCGGCGCCAACGCCGGCCAGGCCATCGCCATCGAGAAGACCGCCAATGCGCAGGCTGCTTCCCTGGGCGGCGCGGTGTTCGATTCCGAGGACAACGCGGGCGCCGCCACCGGCACCGCGACGGCTGCCACCACGATCACCGGCATCTCGGTGACCGACAGCCTCGGCAACGCGGTCGCCATCGATGACGTCGAGATCGCCATCGGCGACACCGGCGCCGTCGTCACGGGCAAGATCGTCGCGGCCATCAATGCCAAGATCGGCGAGACCGGCGTGCTGGCTACGGCCGACGGCACCAACATCGACTTCGCCTCGGTGCGCGAGTCGGTCAATGCCAGCGGTGCCTTCACCGGCTTCATCGTCAACACCGGCACGGTGACCAGCACGGCGGCCGGCATCACCTTGGCGTCGGCCCCGGCCCAGAACACCGTCGCGCCGGCCTCGGCCTTCCTCGACGATCTCGACATCTCGTCGGTGCGTGGCGCCGGCCAGGCCCTGGCGATCATCGACAAGGCCCTGACCACGGTGAACGGCGCCCGCGCCGACCTCGGTGCGGTGCAGAACCGCTTCCAGTCGGTGGTGGCCAACCTCAACACCAGCTCCGAGAACCTGACGGCCTCCCGCAGCCGAATCCGCGACGCGGACTACGCGAAGGAAACCGCCGAGCTGACCCGCACGCAGATCCTGCAGCAGGCCGGTACGGCGATGTTGGCCCAGGCCAACCAGATCCCGCAGAACGTCCTCTCGCTGCTGCGGTAATCGATCCGGGCGCCGGCCTCGTGCCGGCGTCCCGATCCGCAATGCCCGAAGGCGGGCCCGAGCCCGGGCCCGCCTTTTCTTTGTCCTGAATTCGCGCGGCGATGCCTCCGGGTGCGCCGAGGGGAGCGGCTGTGTCCGTCATCAACACCAACACGATTTCGCTGAATGCCCAGCGCAACCTGCAGTCGAACTCGGCCTCGCTGGCGACGACGATCCAGCGCCTGTCCTCGGGCCTGCGCATCAACAGCGCCCGCGACGACGCGGCCGGCCTGGCGATTTCCGAGCGCTTCACCACCCAGATCCGCGGCCTGAACGTCGCCGTCCGCAACGCCAACGACGGCGTGTCGCTGGCGCAGACGGCGGAAGGCGCCCTCGGCGAAGTCGGCACGAACCTGCAGCGCATCCGCGAGCTGGCCGTGCAGTCGGCGAACGCCACCAACAGCCAGAGCGACCGTGACGCCCTGAACGCCGAAGTCACGCAGCTGGTCGACGAAATCGACCGCGTGGCCAAGCAGGCCGAGTTCAACGGCACCAAGCTGCTCGACGGTTCCTTCCTCGGCCAGCTGTTCCAGGTCGGCGCCAACGCCGGCCAGGCCATCGCCATCCAGAAGACCGCCGACGTTCGTGTCGAGCAGATCGGCGCGGCCACGTTCGGCTTCATCACCGGCGGCACCTTCGCCTCCGGCACGGCGACGTCGGCCGGCACCATCTCCGGGCTCGGCGTGGTCGGCCCGAACGGCAACACCATCGCCGTCGGTGATGTCGATGTCGCCGTCGGCGATACCGCGGCACAGGTGGTGACGAAGATGGAGGCCGCGTTCAATGCTGCGGTTGCCGACACCGGCGTGCTGGCTCGCGCCAATGGCGTCGCGATGACGCTGGAATCCGTGACCGAGTGGGTCAACAGCAGCGGCGTCGCCGCCGGGATCACCATCAACGGCGGAACCAGCAGCGCCGCCGGCATCACCACGTTCGGTGTGACCGGCGGTGCGGGTAGCAACACCTCGGTCACTCGCCTGAATGGCCTCGATGTGAGCACCATCGTCGGTGCGGGTCGAGCCATCACGATCATCGACAAGGCCCTGACCACGGTGAACGGTGCCCGCGCCGACCTCGGTGCCGTGCAGAACCGCTTCCAGTCGGTGGTGGCCAACCTCAACACCAGCGCGGAGAACCTGACGGCCTCCCGCAGCCGCATCCGCGACGCGGACTACGCCCGCGAGACCGCCGAGTTGACCCGCACGCAGATCCTGCAACAGGCCGGCACCTCGATGCTGGCGCAGGCCAACCAGATCCCGGCCAACGTTTTGGCGCTGCTCCGGTAAGCCGCCCCTTCCAATGATGTTCGGGCACCGGGCCGGGGGGCGACCTCCGGCCCGTTTCCTTTGGCGTGCCCGCGTTCGTGGTGTATGGCACGGGGCTTGCAGCTCTGGGGCAGACCTGTCGGGAAGCCGGCGGTCGGCGGATGCCGTGAGGGGTCCGCGTGTCCTGCCGGGCCTTGGCCCGCAGGGCTCTTCCCATCTCCTCGAGGATCCAACGGACATGAGCATCATCAATACCAACACGATTTCGCTGAATGCCCAGCGGAATCTCCAGGCGAACAGCGCCTCGCTGGCGACGACCATCCAGCGGCTGTCCTCGGGCCTGCGCATCAACAGCGCCCGGGACGACGCCGCCGGCTTGGCCATCTCCGAACGTTTCACCACCCAGATCCGCGGCCTCAACCAGGCCGCCCGCAACGCCAACGACGGCATCTCGCTCGCCCAGGTGGCCGAAGGCGCCCTCGGCGAAGTCGGTTCCAACCTGCAGCGCATCCGCGAGCTGGCCGTGCAGTCGGCGAACGCCACCAACAGCCAGAGCGACCGCGATGCGCTGAATTCCGAAGTTCAGCAGCTCATCGACGAAGTCGACCGCGTGGCCAAACAAGCGGAATTCAACGGCACCAAGCTGCTGGACGGCTCGTTCACGGCGCAGCTGTTCCAGGTCGGTGCCAACGCCGGCCAGGCCATCGCCATCACCGAGACCGCCGACACCCGCGCCGAGGCCCTGGGCGGGGCGGTGTTCGACACCTTCACCGGCGCCGGTGTGGTGACCGGCACGGCGACCGCCGCCGCCACCATCTCGGGCATCACCGTCACCGACAGCCTCGGCACCGCCATCGCCATCGATGACGTCGAGGTGCGCATCGGCGATACCGCGAGCACCGTGGTGGGCCGCATCGCCGCCGCCATCAACGCCCGCATCGGCGAAACCGGCCTCTATGCCGAAGTCGCCGCCAACGGCGTCGACATCACGTTCTCGTCGGTCCGCCAGGCGGTCGATGCGAACGGCGCGTTCGCTGGCTACGCCGTCGCCTACGGTGCCGTCAGCAGCAGCACCGCCGGCATCACCCTCGGCACGGCGCCGGCGGCGAACACGGTGGCACCGGCCAGCAACCCGGCCTACCTCGACACCCTCGACATCTCCACCGTCGTCGGGGCCGGCCGCGCCCTGTCGATCGTCGACCTCTCGCTGACGACGGTGAACGGGGGCCGCGCCGACCTGGGTGCCATCCAGAACCGCTTCAGCTCGGTGATCGCCAACCTGACGACGAACTCCGAGAACCTGACGGCTTCGCGCAGCCGCATCCGCGACGCCGACTACGCCCGCGAAACCGCCGAACTGACCCGCACGCAGATCCTGCAGCAGGCCGGCACGGCGATGCTGGCCCAGGCCAATCAGATCCCGCAGAACGTCCTGACCCTCCTGCGGGGCTGAACCGGCGCGCACTGGCGGCCCTTCCCCCGGCGGCGTAGCTTCAGGCCCCGGGGGCGCGGCCGATATCCAGCAGAGTCGAGGAGTTCGCCATGGGTTCGATTTCCAGTCCCGGCATCGGGTCCGGCATCAACGTCAACCAGCTGGTCTCCCAGCTGGTGGCGGCCGAGCGCGCGCCGCAGGAGCAGCGGATCGCCCGCCGGGAAACCGACGCCCGCGCCGACCTCACCGCGTTCAACCAGATCAAGACCGCGCTCTCCAGCTTGCGCACGGCCGCGAACGCGCTCGATGGCAGCAGCGGTGTCGCCGGCCGCAAGGCCACCATCCAGGCCGACGCCGGATTCACGGCGACGGCCACCAGCGCCGCCGCCCTCGGGCGCTACACCATCGAGGTCGAGTCGCTGGCGACGGCGCAGAAGCGCCAGAGCGGCCCCGTCACCACCAGTGCCGATCTCGGCAGCGGCACCCTGAGCTTCACCGTCGGCACCGAGACCTTCAACGTCACGCTCGGCGCCACCAACACCATCACCCAGCTGCGCGACGCCATCAACACGGCGACCGCCGGTAAGGGCCTTGCGGCGACCGTCGTCAACGGCGACTCCGGCAGCGTGCTGGTGCTCAACGCCGCCAAGGCGGGCACCGCCGGCGCCATCACCATCAACGCCACGGGCAGCATCGCCACGTTCACCAATGGCCTCGCGGTCACCACGACGGCGACGAATGCCGTGGTCAAGGTGGACGGCGTCACCCGGACGGCGGACAGCAACCGCCTGACCGATCTCATCAGTGGCGTCACGATCGACCTGACCAAGGCGCAGGACAACAGCACCTTCACGCTCGACATCGTCGCCGACAACGCGAACGTCCGCACCGCACTCCAGACCTTCGTCGGTTCGTACAACGCCGCCCTGACCCAGCTCCGCAACGCCAGCGCCTACAACGCCGAATCGCGTACCGGCGGGCCGCTGCTCGGCGATGCCGCCGTGCGTGGCCTGCAGCAGCAGCTTCGCGGTGCCATTGGTGACGCCTTCGCCGAGCTCAGCACGCTCGGCATCAAGAGCAGCAAGGACGGCTCGCTCAGCATCGACGTCAGCAAGTTCGACGCCGCACTCGCCGCCAGTCCCTCCGCGGTGGAGCGCCTGTTCGACAAGGAGCGCGTGGGCAGCCTCGGCGCCGTGCTTTCCGCCCGCCTCGAAGGCGCCGTCGCCCCGAACACCGGCCTGCTCGACGCCCGAACCAAGGCGTTGAACGATCGCCTGAAGGGCCTGTTGAGCGACCGCGACCGCCTCGACGTGCGCATCGCCCGCATCGAGGACAACTACCGGCGCCAGTTCACTGCGCTCGACGGTCTCGTTTCGCAGCTGCAAAGCACGTCGTCCTTTCTCACCCAGGAACTCGCGCGCCTTCCCGGCGCTGGTTGATCCCCGATGACCACCCGCAACCCCGCCGCCGCCTACCGCAGCACCGCCGTCGAAACCCGCGTGCACGAGGCCGACCCACACCAGCTGATCGCGCTCATGCTCGAAGGCGCCATCCAGCGCCTGCGCATGGCCGAGGCCTGCATCGCCAGCGGCGACCTCATGCGCAAGGCCAAGGCCGCCTCCGAAGCCGGCGCCATCGTCGATTCGCTGTCCGGTTGCCTCGATTTCAGCCAGGGCGGCGACATCGCCGCGCGGCTGGAGGCCCTTTACGACTACGCCTCGCGGCGCATCGTCGCCGCCAACGCCGCCAACGACGCGCAGGGCTTTGGCGAAGTGGCCGGCCTGCTGGACGACGTCTTTGCCGCGTGGAAGCAGATCAAGCCGGCCTGAGCCGATGAGCGATTACGCGACGGCCCTGCAGGCCCTGCGCGACGCCCGGGACGCGCTCAACGCCGTCGATCTTCCGCGCGCCGAGGCGGCCCTGCAGGACCATGATGCCGCCGTGCGCGCGGCCTGCGTCGGCGCGAACCCGCTCGCCACGAGCGAGATGGAGATGCTGGCCGCCGGCCAGCGCGAACTGCTCCAGGCCCTGCTCGATGTGCAATCGGGCGTCTCGCGCGAGCTCTCCGCCACCCGCAAAGGTGGCGCAGCGGCACGCGCCTACTTGGGCAACGTCGGTGGATGAGGCCGCCGCCGACGCCGCACTGTTCGATGGCGCCGTCGCCTGCGAGTTGACGGCCCGACTGCGCGTTCAGCCCGGCCCGCCCCCGGCGGGCAGCGCCGAGGGCGTCGAACGACTGCTGCGCGACCTGGCGATGATGGAGGAGCGTCGCGGTGAATCCGACGACCCGGCCCATCCGCCCGATCCGGCCCTGCGCCGCCTCGAGGCAAAGCTCGACCTCACCCTCCAGCTGTTGGCGCAAGCCTTGCCGGCGCTCGCGCCGCCACCGCCCCGCGCAGTGCGCCTCAGTGCGCGCGGCCTGCGCATCGACGCTTCCGCGGCCGATGCGGAGGTCGTGGACGCGCCGGCCACCTTGGCCTGGCAGCCGGGCGATGGCTTGCCCTTGCTGGCGTATCTGCCGGTGCGCCGCTTGGCGCGACAGGGCGACACCTCGTGGTGGGCCTTCGAGCCCTTGGAGCCCGCGCTCGCCGACCTCCTCGAACGCCACGTGTTCCGCCTGCATCGGCGCTGGCTCGCGGCGCAGCGACGCGGCTGAGGCCGAAGACGGCACGCGGCTTGCACGCCGAGGGTTCCTGTCCCCATGGGCCTGAGCCATGCTGGCCGAGATGACCCGCGACACCGCACCTTCCGCCCAGTCGGCCCACGACGCCCAGCGCGCGTTGCGGGAGGCCCACCTCGCGCACGAGGCCGGACGCCTGGACGAGGCCGAGGCCCAGTACCTTGACGCCCTCCGGGCCAATCCCTATGCCGCCGAGGCCGAGCACGGACTCGCATGGCTGCTTGCGCAGCGCGGCGACTGGAAAGGCGCATTGCCCCGCTTCGGGCGCGCTCTGAAGCTGCGTCCCTGGGAAAAGGAGTTCTGGATCAGCCAGCTCGAAGCCTTGATGCAGCTCGGGCAGCACGAGGCCGTGCATCGGCTGCTGCATCGGGCGATGCAATCGGGCTTGCCCGCCGAGGTCGCGGCCGGATTCGAGAAACGCCTGCGTGAGCGGCGCACCGCACTGTTGGCGGCTCAGGTCCGCGCCAGCGGCAAGACGGCAAAGCAGGCCGCCGACGCCCCTCGCAAGGCTGTGTTGGCGTTGCGGGAGACCTTCCTGAAGCGCGACTTCGCCGCCGCGCGCGCGTCGGCCACGGCCTTTGTCGCCGCCTACCCGCTGTGCGCCTTCGCGTGGCGGGTGCTCGGCGCCAGCTTGCCGAGCAATGAGCCCGGCGACGGGCCCATCGAGGTCCTGCGCATCGCCTGCGACCTCGACACCGACGGCGCGGACGTGAGGATGAACCTCGCCCTCGCATTGCACGAACGCGGCCGGCTGGACGAGGCCGAGGCCCTGTTCCACGAGGTCCTGCAGCGCGAGCCGGAAAACCTCCGCGCCTTGGTCAACCGCGGCCTGCTGCTCAACCAGCGCGGCGACCCCGAGGCCGAGACCCTGCTGCGGCGGGCCCGGGCCCTTGGCGCCCATGACCATCGCGTGGCCCTGGCGCTCGGCGCTTACCTGCGCGATCGCGATGAGCTCAAGGAAGCCTTGCCGCTCCTCGAGGAGGCGATGGCTGCCGATCCGGCCAACCACGCGTGCCTTTCCGCGCTGGCGGTCTGCTACCTGGGTCTTGGCCGCCACGAGCAGGCCGCGGCCTTGTTCCGCCGACTGCGTGATTCGGGGACGTCGCACCTCGGCGCCCTCGACATCGCCCTGTTTGTCGGTGCGCACGTCGCCGAGATCGGCCCGGAAGAGCTCTTTGCCTTGCACCGCCGATATGGCGAGCTGGTCGAAGCGTCGGTCGTGCCCCACGCGTTCTGGGACAACGATCGCGACCCGGATCGGCGGTTTCGCGTGGGCTTCGTTTCCGGCGACCTTCGCCAGCACGCGATGGCAAACTTCGTCACGCCCCTGTGGCAGGGTTTGGATCGCTCGCGCGTCGAAGTCTTCGCCTACTCCAACCACCGCACCAATGACGAGGTCACGGCTCGCCTGCGCGCGCTCACGGACGGCTGGTGCGACATCGTCGGCATGAGCGATGAGATGGTCGCCAACCGCATTCGCCAGGACCGCATCGACGTGCTCGTCGACCTCTCCGGGCATACGGGGTTCAACCGTCTCGGCGTCTTCGCTTTCAAGCCCGCGCCGGTTCAGATCAGTTGGGGTGGTTATCCCGCGACAACGGGTCTGTCGCGGATGGACTACTACGTCGCCGATGTCTTTTGGGCTCCGCCGGGAACCATGGACGACCAAGTGACCGAGAAGCTCCTCCTGAATCCCGGCACGTCCATCTTCCACCCCGAGGATCCATCGCCCGATGTTGGACCGGCGCCCTGCATCAGGAACTCGTTCGTCACGTTCGGCAGCTTCAACCGAATGAACAAGATCAATCCCGCGACGATCCGCCTTTGGAGCCAGGTGCTCCGGCGGGTGCCGGACAGCAGGATGGTCATTGGTGCTGTCGACAGCGCTTCGGCCGAACGTCTCCGTGTCCAGTTCTCCGAGCAAGGCGTCGACCCGTCAAGGATCCAGTTCATTCCGCGCAGCAAGGTCTTCGAGTACCTGCAACGGCAGACGGACGTCGACATCAACCTCGATGCGATGCCCTACACCGGAGGTACCACCACCTACCATGCGCTCTGGATGGGGGTCCCCACGCTGACGCTGGCAGGGAAGACCCTTCCCGCCAGGGGAGGATGCAGCATCATGAGGGGCGCGGGGCTCGCGCCTTTCGTCGCGGAGTCCGAAGACGAGTTCGTCGACAGGGCGGTGCATTGGGCGAGCCCCAGCCAGTGGGATGCGCTCGCGGCCCTCCGATCGTCAACCCGGGACATCATGCGCCGCACGATGATCGGAAAAACGGCACCCGCGATCCTGGGTTTCGAGGACGGGATTCGATGGGCGTGGTCACAATGGTGCAAGGGGCTGCCGCCCCAGCCCTACGTCATTCCGCCGCGCGCATAGCGCCAGGGATCGGTGCTCTGGCAACGTTCTTGCAAGTGCATCCAGCAAAGTCAGGTTCTCGGCGAGGTCGAACGAAATGACGATGTCACCAGCCACCAAAGGCAACCTCCGTTCCGTTGCGCCGACGGGAATGGACATGCCGTCCATCGCGCCGAGGAAGGCGATCCACTCCATGGAGGATCTCGCGATCGCCGGGGCTCCCCCCGCCTTCGTCGATCCCGTCCACGTCGGTCGCCCGAACATCGGTGATCGCGCGGCCTTCCTTTCCCGCGTCAATGACCTGTTGGATCGCCGTTGGCTCACCAACAACGGGCCGCTGGTCCACGAGCTGGAGCAGAAACTCGCCCGTTATCTGGGCGTGCGCCACGTCGTCGCGATGTGCAATGGCACCATCGCGCTCGAAATCGCCATTCGCGCGCTCGGCCTCAAGGGTGAGGTGATCCTCCCCTCCTACACCTTCATTGCCACCGCCCAGGCCCTGCAGTGGCAGGAGATCACGCCGGTGTTCGCGGATATCGACCCGGTGACGCACAACATCGATCCAGCCGCGGTCGAGAAGATGATCACGCCCCGGACCACGGGCATCATCGGCGTGCATTTGTGGGGACGCGCCGCGCCGGTGGATGAGCTGGCCGAGATCGCCCGCCGTCGCCACTTGTCCCTGATGTTCGACTCCGCCCATGCGTTCGGTGCGACCTATCGTGGGCGTCGCGTTGGCGCGTTTGGAAGGGCGGAAGTCTTCAGCTTCCATGCCACCAAGTTCTTCAACTGCTTCGAGGGTGGAGCGGTCACCACCAACGAAGACGACCTCGCGACCACCATGCGGTACATGAGGAACTTCGGGTTCGAGACCTACGACAAGGCGGTGCACGTCGGCACGAACGGCAAGATGCCGGAGATCTGTGCCGCGATGGGCCTCACCAACCTCGAGTCACTCGAGGCCGTCGTCGATGCGAACCGCGCCAACCATCGCCTTTATGCCGAAGCCTTCGCCGGCATCGACGGGATCCACCTGCTCGACTACGACCCGACCGAGAGCAGCAATTGGCAATACGTCGTAATCGAAGTGGATCGCACGTTCCGCGCATCGCGCGACGAGATCGTCGCCGCGCTCCATGCCGAGGGCATTCTCGCAAGGAAGTACTTCTGGCCGGGTTGCCACAACATGCAGCCCTTCCGCGAGCTCTATCCGCATGCCGGGCTTCTGCTTCCGAACACGATGGTCGTTGCTGATCGCGTGATCGTGCTGCCGACCGGTACGACACTGCCCAACGAGACCGTCGGGGTGATCGCGGACGTCTTGCGGGTTCTCTCCGGGGCGTGAATCCTCCCGCCCGTTGGGGCGGGCTGGATGTCACCCCTTCCCGTGCGGGTCGGGCGTCACCTCGAGCACCAGGGACTCCGCCACCCGGAGTGGCCTGAGCCGGTACGCCAGCGCGGCCAGGCTGCCCTGCACCGACGCGGGGAAACGACCCCCAAGCCCCTGATGCATCCAGTCGACACCTCCGAAGCCATGGAGGCGGACGGAACCACGGACTCCTGCCTTCGCGAGGCCTTCATGGGCGAGTTCGAGGAGTTCATCAGGCTTGAAGAATCGGACCTGATAGAGCTTGTCCGTCTCGGCTTTCGCTTGGAACATCGCATGAAACGGTGCGTTTGCCCCGTTGTGAACGAGCGCCAACATCGTCCGCCGGGTGACCCTCAGTTGTTCGGAAAACAACCGGGCGACCTGAACGTCATCGCTGAAGCAGCTCCAGAAACCCTTGTGGAAGGTGAGATCGAAGGCGCGGTCGGGGAATTCGAGGTTGAGCGCATCCATCGTCACGGCGCGCAGATTGGGCGGAGGATTGCTGGCTCGCAGCGCCTCCATCGCGCCCGCCGAGAAATCCACGCAGGTCACGGATCGCGCGTACGGTGAGAGGAAGCGTGACTCCCGGCCACTTCCTGCCCCGAGTTCCAGGATGTCGCAACCCGAGGTCGCGTAGGCCCTCGCCAGCCACATGCCCAAGCGGGGAATGCCGCGAGAGTAGCGTTCGAACCATCGCGCCCATTCCGCGTCCCATGCGTCAGGCGTGTCGATCCCGATACGGACCTTGCTGCTCATGGCGACACCACGGGACCGGCGATGGGCTCGGGGCGCTTCATCATGGTCACCCCTCGTCGATAAGGCGTTACGGGCGCCTGTGTTGCCTCCCCGCGGATCATTCCGACAATGCGTCGTGGGAAATCCGCGCCCGCCATGTGCGACACCGGATAGCCGCCGCCGAATCGCAGGTTGAGCTCGAGGACCGACAGGGTCCCGTCCGCACCGCGAAAGAAATCACCGTCGAACGGGCCGATGATCCCCAGCGACTCGACCAGTGATTCGGCGAGGGCGATGAGCTCGGGGCATTCGATCGTCTCCGCGCGCTCCGTCTCCCCCAGGGTGGAAAGCCACTTCCTCCAGGGAACGATCGCCACCGGCCGACCATCGAGATCCCCGAGCCCATCGACGTTGAGGGCCTCGGCGTCCAGGAACTGCTGGACCAGCATGTCCGGCGCGCGATGGAAGAACACGTCCAGCTCGGCACGGTTCCGGGCCACGTAGGTCTCGGCACTGCCGAACCCGAAGCGCGGCTTGACCACCAACGGGAACGCGAAGATCCCCGACGCGAGGTTGGCATGGGCGTCGTCGAGGCTGGCGACGGTCAGCGGCGTCGCGATGCCAAGGCCAGAGAGCACGTGGAATGCTTCGAGTTTGTCGAAAGCGACCGTGGCCGCCCGTGCCTCGGGCAGCACCGCCATGACGCCACGCTCTCGAAGCGTCGCTCGATGGGGTGCCAGTCGGCAGACGTCGGGATCGAAGAGGGAGAGAAGCCCTTGGACCTCGTAGTGGACGCAGGTCTCGATCAGGTGCGGCAGGTACTCGTCCGAAGCGATCGGGGGAAGAAGAACGCCATGGTCGCAGCGGGAAAAGCCCGGCGTCCACGGTGTATTGCTGGTGCCGACGATACGACTGCCCGGTGGCAGGGCGTCGCGGAAATAGTCCGCGATGTACCCGCGCTTTCCGATGCAGGAGAGGAGGATGTTCATGTCGCCACCGGGATTCCGGGACTCGAAGAGGTCCTCGCGAAGCCTAGCCCACCAGAGTGCTGACAGGAAACGATGAGCGAGGCTGAGCACGATGCCGCTGCGCGTCCCGGCGAGGGCGAAATCCCACGCACGCCGCATCGATCCGATGCTTGGCACGGCGCTTGCACGACCGCCGACGACTCCCCAGACTGCTGGAAAGGGGTGTTCGTACGTCTTGTGCTATCGGAAGAGCTTGCCGGAGGCCACCCGTGCTGCATGGCAGGCCATCGGCCTCCCGATATCTCCGGAGCCGATGGTGGCGGCGGTCAGGAGAGTCGCGGACATGATCGGCGCAGAGTCTCCAGCTTGCGGCTATTGGAATTCAGAAAATGACCTTGCCTTCAGAGTTCGACAACCTCTTTTTCCCGGTGGCCAGGGCCTTCATCAATGAAACGAGGCTGGAGTTCATCAAGAGCTATCTGCAGCCGGATGATGTGATCTGCGATATCGGCAACCAGGGCAAGAACATTCCCGAGCTGCAAGGCCGCAAGCTGGTCACGTTGGACATCACGCCAGACACCGGCCCGGACATCGTGGCGGACATCACCCGGCACAACGCGCACATCCCGGATGGCCATTTCGATGCCCTGCTGTGCACCGAAGTCCTGGAACATGTGGTGGAGCCTTTTGCGGCCGTTCGCGAGCTCAAGCGCATCGTGAAGGTGGGCGGTTATGTCCTCATCACCACGCCCTTGAATTGCCGCATCCACGGCCCGGTGCCGGATTGCTGGCGCTTCACCGAATTCGGCCTGAAGGTGCTGCTGCGCGACTTTGAAATCGTGCTGTTCCGCAAGCTGGACACGCCCGACCGCAACCTGTTCCCGCTGGAATACGGCGTGATCGTCAAGCGCGTCAGCGAGAGTCTGGTCGAGTCGGACCCGCGCGAGATGACCTTCCAGAAAGTCGATTGACCGGGTGTGAGTACGCGAGGTTGATGTGGGCGCACTAAAGAGTTTCCAGCTCAGCGAGTTGTTCTTTGATCGGGGCTACGAAGTCTTCGACGATGTGTTGCCGGCCGGCGATTGCGCGACGCTGGCACAGAAGCTGAAGGCCGCCATGGAACACGACTGCATCCCCGTCGACAACGACGGTGTGCACATCAAGACCCGGAACGGCGAGGCGCTGATCGCCGAGCTCCCGGAGATCGAGCAGCTCTACCAGCAGGTCTACGCGCAGATGGCGGCCGGCATTGCCAATCTGCTCGTGCTGGACGATCTGCCCGTCGCCATCTCGGCCAACTACCTCCGCCGGGATCAGGGGCATTCCTTCCGCTACCACTTCGACCGTAATGAATACACGGCGGTCCTGTACCTGACGGACAGCCCGGATTTGCCCCTGTGCATCCACCCCAAGATCCGCACCGACCCAGCGCTTGGTGAGTCGGTTTGGCAGTACGAGAGGGACGCGAGGGTTCCCGTGCGGGTCGACCCGAGCCCAGGGCGCCTTGTGTGCTTCCATGCCCGGACGTCCTTGCACGGCGTCATCAGCAGCCCCGAAGTCCCATCGACGACGGACCGGATTTCGCTGCAGTTTGCCTTTGACACGCGGCGCCGCAGTTTTGAAGACCAGCAGTACTACGGCAGGTCCACCGCTGCGCCAGCCGGCGCCGACGTCCAACAGGATCGGCCATGAACTTCTTTGAATTTCCAGCCGCGGAACTGGATTTCTTTTCGCAGGCGGGACATCTGGAGGGCAGGCAGCTATCGCTGGAAGTCCTCGACCGTGCCGGTGTCTTCGTCGTGCGAGGCCTGCTGCCTGCGCAGCGGGCGGCGTCCTACCTGCAGGCCTATGAGGCAGCCCTGACGGAGGGCTCTGCCAAGGCCCGCCAGAATCACCTCACCGAAGTGTCCTTCGAGCTCGATAGCCCCCTGGCGAAAGTGCTCTTCGAGCCCGAGTTCGCCGCCCTGGCGGCGCAGATCTTCGAGCGCGGCGCGGGCCTCCACAACATCCGCGTGGTCCGCAAGGACGAGAACAACCGTGAGCCGGTGTTCGTCCATCAGGACAGCCCGTACTGCCTCGGCTTCTTTGAACGCTACTCGGCTTTCCTGGCGCTCACCCCTTGCGGGGCGCAGAACGGCGGGCTGTTCGTCTACCCCGGCACCCACCACCTCGGCTACCTCGGCGATGCCGGTGCGATCCATGGCGACCTGACGAACCAGCTTTACCGGTTCACGCCCGAGCTGGGCCCCGGCGATTGCCTGCTGATGCACTCGGCCATCTGGCATGGCTCGACTCGCCATGAGTCCAGCGTGCCTCGGGTGATGTACGACATCCAGATCCAGCCCGTGGTCGATCCATCCAGCATGATTTCCCTCAGTGAGCGGCCGCTGTCGAAGTGGCGCCTGCGGCTCGAGAACAAGGAGATCTTCTCCACCTCCCGGGTGCAGCGGGGCACGACGGTGTCGAAGTAAAGGGCGCGTGGTGCCGAGATGAGCGTCCGGGCGCCACGATGGGCCCGCCCGCCGGATTCCCGCCGCCCCACGTTGGCACGCCCCTTGCATACCGCTTCGGCACCTCCTCGGAAGTGCCGCCATGAAGAACCGCCTCGCCGCCACCCAGTCCCAGTCGCAGAGCCTCAACGCGCAGGTGCTGCAGTCGATCCGCCTGCTCGGCCTCACCGGCCTCGAGTTGGAGCAGGAGCTGGCCGAGGCGCTCGCGCAGAACCCGATGCTGGAGCGCGAGGAGGACGAGTCCGACGTTGCGCCGCCCGAGCTCACCCCGCAGGAGCGCGCTGCGCAGGAAACCGCGGCCTTCGACGAGCTGCCCGACCTCTGGTCGACGCCCGGCATGGGCAGCGGTTTCGATCCGGAAGAAGGCGAAGACCGTCTGTCCCGCGTCGCCGCGCCGGTCAGCAATGACCCGGCCCTGCGGGTGCTGGAAGGCCTGGCGATGGAACTGAAGGACGCCGACCTCGCCATCGCCGCGGCCTGGCTGGAGCGGACGGCGGATTCCGGCTACCTCGCCGGCGACCGCGACGCCATCGATGCCGACATCACCGCCGCGCTCGGCCTCCGCAAGGGCCGCGCCGAGGCCATCCGCCAGCGCCTGCTGCACGGCACGCCGGCCGGCCTTGCCGCCGTCGACCTGCGCGAGTGCCTGCTGGCCCAGATCCACGACCTGCCGGCGAAGGACGCCGGTGTGGCGCTCGCCCGCGACATGATCGACCGCAGCCTCGCCCTCGTCGCCCAGCGCGACTGGCCGGCCCTGGCCGCCGCGCATGCCGCGCCGATGGAGGCGCTGCGCGTCGCCGCCCGCCTGATCCAGTCGCTGAACCCCAAGCCGGGCGAGCCCCTGCTGGCCGACGAGCAGGTGCACGTGCTGCCCGACGTCGTGGCCTGGCCGGCCGACGGCCGCTGGCACGTGGCGCTGAACCCGCAGACCGCCCCGCGCGTTCGCGTGGCCAGTGAATACGAGAGTGCGCTGTCGGAAGCCGGCGATTCGCCCTCCGTGCAGCACCTCAAGGCGCTGATGAACGAGGCGCGCTGGCTGGCCCGTGGCATCGCCCAGCGCCACGACACCCTGATCAAGGTCGCCCGCGCCGTGGTGGCGCGCCAGCAGGCCTTCCTCGAGCGCGGCGAAGAGGGCCTGCTACCCCTCACGCTGAAGGAGATCGCCGCCGACGTCGGCGTGCACGAGAGCACCGTCTCGCGCATCACCACCGGCAAGTACCTGCAGACCCCGCGCGGCCTGTTCGAGCTGAAGCGCTTCTTCGGCGTGAAGCTGGAAGGCAGCGCGATCGCTGGGGTGGCCATCCGCGCGCTGGTGAAGAAGCTGATCGATGCCGAGCTGCCGGCAGCGCCGCTGGCCGACGACGTGCTGGTGGCCCTGCTGGCCCGCCGCGGTGTGCAGGTGGCCCGCCGCACCGTCGCCAAGTATCGTGAGCAACTGAACATCCCGCCGGCGCGGCAGCGGGGCCTTGCGGCCCGCGCGGCCTGACCGGTTCCACGCCGCCCGCGGCGCCGCGAGCCCGTTGCCATGACCCTCATCCGCCTGCTCATCGTCGACGACCACGACGCGTTCCTGAACGCGGCGGAGCGCCATCTGCGGCGCGTGGCGCACGTGGCCATCATCGGCCGCGGCCGCAACGGCATCGAAGCCGTGGCCCTGGCCGATGAGCTGAAGCCGGACGTGGTCGTCCTCGACCTCGCCATGCCGGAGATGGGCGGGCTGCAGGCCACGCGCCTGATCAAGGCGCAGGACGAACCGCCGTTCGTCGTGATCGCCTCGCACTTCGACGACGTCGAGCACCGCGAGCACTCGCAGCGCGCCGGCGCCGACGCCTTCATCAGCAAGCTCAACTACATCGCCGAGCTGCTGCCGATCATCGACTCCCGCGCCGGGACGGCGCAGGGCGGCGCATGAGCGATTCGCGCATCCTCGTCGTCGAGGCCGACGACGCCCGCGCGGAACGCATCGGCGCGTTGCTCGATTTCCTCGATTTCACCCCGAAGCGCATCGGCGCCGTCGACGAGCTCGACCTCGCCCGGGCCAAGCCGCGCGACTGGTTGGCGATCGTCGTCGGCGGCGTGGAAGACCTCGAGGACTTCCGCCGCTTCGGCGGCTGGCTGTCGAAGTCACCGCTGCACCCGCCGCTGCTGGTGCTGCCGGCCCTGCACGGCCTCACCGAGCAGCTCGGCGTGCACCCCGAGCAGGTCTGGACGCTGGACTGGCCGCTGCGCCACCCGCAGCTCGAAGGGCATCTCCGCCGCGCCAGCCTGCAGGCCCTGCGCGGCGAAGAGCGCAGCGAGCGCGACGCCGGCCCGGAAGGGCAGAGCGAGGGCGTGCGTCGGCTGCGGCGGATGATCGAGCAGGTCGCGCCTTTCGACACCACGGTGCTGATCCTCGGCGAGAGCGGCACCGGCAAGGAGGTCGCCGCGCGCGCGATCCATTCGGCGTCTTCGCGCGCGAAGGGGCCCTTCGTCGCACTGAACTGCGGCGCCGTGCCGGCCGAGCTGCTGGAAAGCGAACTGTTCGGCCACGAGAAGGGCGCTTTCACCGGCGCGCTCGCCGCCCGCAAGGGCCGCTTCGAGATGGCCGAGGGCGGCACCCTGCTGCTCGATGAGATCGGCGACATGCCGCTGCCCATGCAGGTGAAGCTGCTGCGCGTGCTGCAAGAGCGCAACTTCGAGCGCGTCGGCGGCACGCAGACGCTGAAGTGCAACGTGCGCGTGGTCGCGGCCACCCACCGCAACCTCGAGGACCAGATCGCCCGCGGCGGGTTCCGCGAGGACCTGTACTACCGCCTCAACGTCTTCCCCATCGAGATGCCGGCGCTGCGCGAGCGCATCGCCGACCTGCCAGCCCTCGTGCAGGCGATCAGCCTGCGGCTCGCCGAGGACGGCCGTGGCGAAGTGAAGCTTGGCGCCGATGCGATGGCGGCGCTCGCCGCCTACGCCTGGCCGGGCAACGTGCGCGAGCTGCACAACCTCATCGAACGCCTCGCGGTGCTACACCCGAATGCGACGGTCACCGCCGCCGACCTGCCGCAGCGCTACCGCGCGGTCTGGGAGGCCAACGGCGCCCCGTCGGCACCGGCGACGCCCGTCCCGGCGCCCGATCGCGGCGAATCAACGCCGGTGTCCGTGTTGGCGGCCGACCGCGGGCTGTCCGAGGCGGAAGAACTCGCGGCGGAGCGCGCCGCGCTGTTCGGCGCCCCGGCCGCGCTGGCCCTCGACGAACTGCCCGAGGACGGCCTCGACCTCAAGGAACACATCGCGGCCATCGAGGAATCGCTGCTGCGGCAAGCCCTCGAACGCGCCGAGGGCGTCGTCGCGCATGCCGCGACCCTGCTCAACCTGCGGCGCACCACCCTCGTGGAGAAGCTGCGCAAGTACGGCATCGAACGCGAGGGCGGCGAGGAGGGCTGAGGCCGCACTCGCCGCGACATTCCTGCGTCAGCCCCAGGGCGTGAGCCCGAGGACGAGAATGCCCACCACGGCGACCACGCCGCCGAGTCCCGCCAGCGCGACGCCCCACTGCCGTTTCCGCAGGGCGAGGCCGAGGGCGAGCCCTGCCAGCGCACCGCCGACCGGAATCGCCCACAGGCCGAGGGCGAGCGTCGGCTCCAGTCCGAAGCCCATCATTCCGGGATGTGCCTGCATCGTGCCGGCGACCGGCAAGACCGCGCCGGCGACGCCCAGCAGACCGCCGCCCACCGCCAAGGCCCGCACGCCTCGCGCGCCGGGTGCCGCGCGCTGTCGGCGCAGTCGACGCCAGAGCCAGAGCGTCGCGGGCACGACGAGGCCCGCGACCAGCAGCAGCGCCAGTCCGGCCGCCGCCACCAGTGCACCGGCCGGCGGACTGCCTCCGTTTGCCGACGCGCCGAGGGTGACGACCGCCGGCATCGGTCGCACATCGAGCACGAACGGTGGCGCCGTCATCTCGGCGATGCACGTGGTGTCCGGCGTCTTCGACGGGTCGTTGATGAAGGCCGACACGATGCCGCGCGGGCAGTCGCCGGCGCCGCGCACGCTGTGGGCGGCCCGCGGCAGCAGGTAAGCGGTGGCGGCCGGCCCGATGGCCGCGGCCACCGCCTCGCCGTCGGGCTGGAAACCGTCGTAGCCGGCGGACAGCACCAGCACCGGCACCGTCGTGCCCACGGGCAGGCCCGGTACCGTCCCGAGCGGGAGGTCGCCGCAGGCACCGTTGGGGATGCCGAGGACCATGTCCATCCAGTTCGGACCCGGCCCCGCGTGCGGCGCGTGGTGCCGCGCGCGGTCGCGGCAATCCGTGCCCAGCAGCCCGGGCATGGCGACGCCAGCGTCCGCAAACGCGTCACCAACCAGCAGCGGCGCCCCGAGTGCCGCGGCGATCGTGTCTCCGTCGCGGCGGACCATGGCATCCACGAACCAGGGCACCGAGCGCGCCGTCGCTTCCGTGTAGAACAGGGTGTAGAGGGCGCTGCGGACGGCGCGTTCATCCGCCACGTAGCGCTCTCCCCCGAGATGGAAGGGGAGCGGATCAGTCGCGAACGACGACAGCGCGGCATCCGCCTTCGCCCGATCGAGGCCGGGGAAGCGCGCAGCGCAGGTCGCGTCGGCCGCGCACTCGTTCAGCAGGCGCCCGATGGCCCGGCCTTGGGCCTCGCGCACCGTGTGCACGTAGGCGTCCGGTGGGTACAGCGAATCCAGCACGAGTGATTCGATGGCTTCGGGGTGCCGCGCTAGGTACTCGGCGCCCACTGTCGTGCCGTACGAGGTGCCGTACACGGCCCAGCGCTCGATGCCGAGGGCTTGGCGGATGCTTTCCGCGTCCTCGACGTTGCGCACGCTGCCGAAGTGCTCGGGCTTGTAGCCGGCCGTGGCGAGCTCGTCCATGCACGCAGCGAGCGCGGTATTCCGCGCGGGCATCGGATCATCGCCGCGCAGGGCGATGCGGAAGGACTCGAACAGTGCGGCGGCCATGCCGCTGCACAGCACCGGCCCGGTGCGGCCGCCACCGCGCATGTCGAAGGCGATGACGTCGCGACCCGGTGTGAAGTCCGTTGCGCCGAGGCCCATGTAGCGCACCTGTTGGCCACCGGGGCCGCCGTGCAGGAACAGGATCGGCGTGGCGCCTGGCGTGGGCGCTGCGCTGCGCTTCACCACGACCGCAAGCTCGAAGTTGCCGTCGTCGGGGCGGGCGGCGTCGCGGGGCACGCTCACGGTTCCGCAGCGCAGTCGTTCGCGCACCGCGTCGTTGACGATCGGGATCTCGCACGGTGCCTCGACGAAGACCGGAGCGGCGTAGGCATTCGCCGCGGCCAGTGCGCCGAGCCACAAACCGCCGTGAACCAGTGCCGCGAGCCAAGCTTTCGTCGCCATTCCCCGCTCCCCGTCGTGTGTGATCCCTCGATGTGTTCCGCTCGACGCGCTCAGTGCTCCGGCGGCAGGTCCGGCGAAACGAAGGCGAAGCGCGGCTGCGCGTGCCCGTGAACGATCACCGGGCTGAAGAACATCGCGTGCGGCCTCACCCAGAGTCCGCGCTGGCCGTAGAGCGCGCGATACAGCACGAGGGGTTCGAGCGTTTCGCTATGGCGCACGCAGCCCACCACTTCGTACTCGCCACCCTTGTAGTGGCGGTACAAGCCGGTCGGCGTATCGGGCAGCGGGGGCAGGTCGGCATCGCTCATCGCGGTGCTCCGCCGTCAGCGCTTGCGGCCGCCGACGAGCAGCAGCACCACGCCGAGGGCGATGGCGCCGCCGCCGGCCCACGGCGGAATGGTGACGGTTTCCTTGTCCTGCACCTTCAGCTCCAGTGGGCCGGCCTTCAGCGCGGTCTTCTCCTGCGTGTAGCTGAAGCTGCCGAACGCGAGCGCAAGCCCGCCGGCGATGACGAGGAGGATGGCGATCAATCGCAGCAGGATCATGGTCGGGGCCCGGAGGTGGCGGTTGGCGCCTGAGGATGCGTCCCCATGCGCCGGCCGCGCAACACGACGGCGATGCCGGCGAGGATGGCCGCGCCGGCCAGCAGGCGGGTGGCATCGAGCGTTTCGCCGAGCAGCAGCACCCCAGCGACGGCAGCCAGTGGCGGCACCGCCAGCTGCAGGCTCGCGGCGCGCAGGGCGCCGAGCTGCGGCAGCACGCGATACCAGAGCACATAGCCGAGACCTGAAGCGAGCGCGCCGGAGGCCACGGCACCGACGAGGCCGCGCGTGTCCATGGCGAGGCCGTCGAGATGCAGCAGGAGGAGCGCCAGCGCGAAGGGAAGGCTGCGGACGAAGTTGCGGGAGGTGTCGGCCACCGGATCGGTGCTGCCGCGGCCCCAGAGCGAATACAGGCCCCAGGCCACGCCCGCAGCGATCATCCACAGCGCGGCGCCGAGCGGCGGCGCGGCGGCGCCGGGCAGCAGCAGCGCCAGCAGGCCGAGCGCGGCCAAGGCGAAGCCGGCCCATTGCGCGGCGGCCAGCCGTTCGCCCTGCCACAGGCCGATGAGGAGCATCGTGGCCTGCACGGCGCCGAAGAGCAGCAGCGCGCCGGTGGCCGCGCCGACATCGACATAGGCCAGCGAGAAGCCCGCGGCATAGGCGAACAGCGCGAACGCGCTGCGCCAGCCGCCACATCCTGCGGTGCCGGCATCACGGTTTGGCGCTTCTCGGCTTCGGCGGCGTGCCGCCATCAGGCCGGCCAGCACCAAGGCCCCCGCGCCGAGCCGGATCGCGGTGAAGCTCGCCGCATCGGTGCCGCCCTCGGCCAGCGCGAAACGGCACAGCAGGGAGTTCGCCGCGAAAGCCAGCAGCGCCAGCGCCGTCGTCGCGGCGAGCGCCGTGCGCGGCATCATCCCGCGCGGCCGAAGATGGCTTCCGCGCGGTTGAACAGGATCCAGCTCGTGGCGATGTACTTGTCGCCGCCCACCGGGCGGTTGCCGCGGTGCGTGTGCGTGAACGCGGTCGGCGCGATCAGCACGCTGCCGGTCTTCGGCACCACCTTGCGGCGCTGGTACAGGAACTCCGTCTCGCCCTCGTCGAACGCATCGTTGAGGTAGATCGTCCACAGCAGGGTGCGGTGCAGCGTTTCGCTGTTGGCGTCGCGCGGGTAGAGCTCGCAGTGCCAGTAGGGGTAACCGCCCTCGCCGGCGGTGTAGCGCTGCAGGTTGATGCTGCCCGGGCGCAACAGCTGCTGCACCAGGCCGAGCAGGCTGTTGTCGTCCATGGCGGCGAGATCCTCGGCGCCGAGCCGGCGCGCCGGGCCGCCATCGGCGGGCCGGTGCTCGAGCATCAGCGGCGCGACGATCGTGTGCGGGTAGGTGCGCAGGTACGCCATCAGCGCTTTCAGCACCGCGCCCATCAGCGTCGCGCTCACGTCGTTCCAATCGGCGCGGCCGGTGATCTCGAGATCGCGGCTCTTCTTCATGTCCGGGAAGACGCCGCCGCCCACGCGGCCGTCGACGTGGTTGGCCGCGTCGAAGCGACGGCAGAGCGCCGCGCACCAGGCCGGGTCGATCAGCCCCTCGTAGACCTCGATGAAATCGGGGTGCGCGCTTTCCATCGCTCAGCCCTCGCGCACGTAGCGCTCGTACTCCGCCACCTCGTTCTTCGAGCCGAGGATCACCGGCACCCGCTGGTGCAGGCCGGTGGGCGTCACGTCGAGCATGCGTTGCGTGCCGGTGGTGGCCGCGCCGCCGGCCTGCTCGACGAGGAAGGCCATGGGGTTCGCTTCGTACATCAGGCGCAGGCGGCCGCCCTTGTCGCGGCACTTGGCGTCTACCGGATACATAAAGGTGCCGCCGCGGGTCATGATGCGGTGCACGTCGGCCACCATCGACGCGATCCAGCGCGTGTTGAAGTCTTTGCCGCGCGGGCCGGTTTTTCCTGCGAGAAGATCATCGACGTAGCGCTTCACCGGCGCATCCCAGTGGCGCGCATTGCTGGCGTTGATCGCGTACTCCTGCGTGTCGGCCGGGATGCGGATATCGCGCTGGGTCAGGATGAAGCTGCCGGTCTCGCGGTCCAGCGTGAAGGCGTGCGTGCCGTGGCCGATCGTCAGCACCAGCAAGGTGCAGGGGCCGTACACCGTGTAACCCGCGCACACCTGCTCGGTGCCCGGCTGCAGGAAGTGCTCGGTCTGCGGTTCGGTGATGCCGTCCGGGCAGCGCAGCACGGAGAAGATGGTGCCCACGCTCACGTTCACGTCGATGTTCGAGCTGCCGTCGAGCGGATCGAACAGCAGCAGGAAGTTGCCCTTCGGGTAGGCGTCCGGGATCGGGTGCGGGTCGTCCATCTCCTCCGAGGCGATGCCGGCGAGGTGGCCGCCCCAGGCGTTCGCCTCGAGCAGGATCTCGTTGCTGAGCACGTCGAGCTTTTTCTGCGCTTCGCCCTGCACGTTGCCGGTGCCGGCATCGCCCAGCACGCCGCCCAGTGCGCCCTTGCTGATGGCGTAGCTGATCGACTTGCAGGCGCGCGACACCACTTCGATGAGCAGGCGCAGCTCGGGGTTGATCTGCCCGGCGCGCTCGGCCTCGATCAGGAAGCGGGTGAGGGGAGTGCGCTGCGACATCGAGGCGGTCCTTCCGGCGGGAGGCGCACAGTCTAACGGCCGCCGGTGGTGACAGAATCGCGGCATGACCCTCGACCCGACCTACGCCGGCTACCTCAGCGCCCTCGGCCTCGGCCTGTTGATCGGCGTGGTGCGCGAGCGCCAGCGCGACCATGGCGGCCACACACCGGCGGGCATGCGCACCCACACCATCGCCGCACTCGCCGGCGCCGTGGCTTGGACGCTCGGCTTGCCGGTGTTCCTCGTCGTGCTCGGTGCCGTCGGCCTTCTGGCCTATGGCAGCTATCGCCTCACCGATGCCTCCGATCCCGGCCAGACCGGCGAAGTGGCCTTGCTCACGACCGTTCTCCTGGGCGCCCTCGCGCAACAGTCGCCGGGGCTCGCGTCGGCATTGGCTGTCCTCGTCGCCCTGCTGCTGCAGGCGCGGGAGCGCCTGCATCGCCTGGGCCGCGACCTGATCAGCGAGCGGGAAGTGCGCGACGGCCTGTTGCTGCTGGCTGCCGCACTGCTCGTGCTGCCCCTGCTGCCGGACGAATCCATCGGCCCCGGCGGTGCGCTGAACCCGCAGAAGTTGTGGCGCCTTGTGGTGTTGGTGATGGCGGTGAGCGCCCTGGGCCATGTCGCGCTGCGCGTGATCGGTAGCGGCCGAGGCCTTGCGGTGGCGGGCTTCTTCGCCGGTTTCGTGTCCTCGACGGCGGCGATCGCCGGTTTCGGCCAGCGCGTTCGCGCGACGCCGGGCTTGCTGCGCCCCAGCGTGGGCGCGGCCATGTTCGCGGCGCTGGCCTCGCTGCTGCTGATGTTCCCGGTGCTGGCCACGGTGTCGGCCACGCTGCTGAAGGCGGTGATGCCGACGCTGCTGGCCTTCGGCCTCGTCCTCGCGATCGGCGGCGCGCTGGGCCTGCGCGGCGGGTCGGGCGACGAGCCCGCACCGACGCAGGATTCGCGGATGTTCCGCTTCACGCACGCGCTCTACTTCGCGGGCTTCATGGCCGGCGTGCTGGTCGTTTCGGCCCTGCTGCGCCAGGCCTTCGGCGAGGCGGGTGCGCTGGCCACGGCCTTCCTCGCCGCGATCGCCGAAGTGCATGCGGCCGTCGCCTCGATCGGTCAGATGGTGGGCCAGGGCCTGATGGGGGTCGAGACCGCCCGCCACGCGATCCTCGCGGTGCTCGCCGCGAGCGTGATCGCCCGCGGCGCCGTCGCCTGGGTGTCGGGCGGCGCAGCCTACGGCGTGCGCGTCAGCGCCGGGCTGGGTGGGGCCTGGGTCGCCGCCGCTGCGGCCACTTTCCTGCTGCCAGCCGGGCTGTGAGCTGCCCTTGCGGCAGCGGCCGCGCCGCCGATGCCTGCTGCGGGCGCTGGCACGCCGGCGCGCCGGCACCTACGGCCGAAGCCCTGATGCGCTCGCGCTACAGCGCCTATGTGTCCGGTGATGTGGCCTACCTGCTCGCCACTTGGCACGCGGACACGCGACCCGATGCGGCCTCGCTCACCCCCGATCCCGCCACGCGCTGGCTGGGCCTCGAGGTGAAGCGCGCGGTCGAGGACGGCGACACCGCCATCGTCGAGTTCGTCGCGCGCTTCAAGGTGGGCGGACAGCCCGCCGTGCGCCTGCACGAAACCAGCCGTTTCGTGCGGGAGGACGGGCGCTGGTTCTACGTGGACGGCGCGTTTTCCTGAGCCGCAGCCGGCATCGCGCCGACGCCGTCAGAGGCCTCCGCGAAATCTCCCGCCACGGCCTTGTAGAGCGCGGCGAGTGCCGTGGTGCGCGAGGTCTGCGCCTGCACCGCGGCGTCCTCGAGGTCGATGCGCGTCTGCTCGGTCTGCAGCAGGGCGAGCGCGTCGTCGGCACCGGCCTCGAAGCGCAGGCGCGACAGCCGCGAGGCTTCACCTGCGGCCTCCGCGGCGTTGCCCAGTTCGATCGCCGCGCGATTGCTGGCGCGATAGCCGGCGAGCGCGTTCTCGGTTTCCTCCAGCGCGCGAAGCACCGTCTCGCGGTAGGCCGCTACGCTGCCATCGGCGCGGGCTTCCGCGGCCTTGACGTTCTGGCGGACGCGACCGAAGTCGAGGAAACGCCAGGTGAGGCTCGGTCCCCACTGCCAGCGTTGGGCGCCGGAGTCCCCGAGCACATTGGCGACCTGGCCGGTCCAACCGAACGCACCGTCGAGGAACAGCTTCGGGAAGTACTGTGCGATCTCCTCGCCCACGTCGTTGCGCGACGCGGCGAGGCGACGTTCGGCCGCGATGATGTCGGGACGCCGCTGCAGCCACGCTTCGGGCGTGCCGGCGGTGACAAGGGTCGGCAGCTCGGGGAAGGTGCTGGCTTCACCCACCTGCTCGCGCACGGCCGCCACCGGCTGCGCGGTGAGCACGGCGAGGCGCTGCTCCTGTGCCACCAATTCGGCTTCGCGCTGCGGCAGGTTGGCCGCGAGGCTGCTGCGCTGCGCGCGGGCGCGGGCGAAGTCGACGCCGTTCTGGCGGCCGTTCTCGTACAGCAGCTCGATCACGCCGAGCACTTCGTCCGCCGCCGCGAGGTTCTCCTTCGCGAGGGCGAGGCGACGCTGCGCGCCGCGCAGGGCGAAATAGGTCTGCGCCGTTTCCGCCACCATGCTGATGCGCACGACGCGCAGCTCGGCGGCGTTGGCCTCGGTTCGCGTGCGGATCGCGCGGCTCCGGTTGCGCAGGCCGCCGAACAGGTCGAGCTCCCACGTGGCGTCGAAGCCCGCGCGGTAGGTCTCGATCGTGCCCAACCCCGGCGGCACGAAGGGGTCCTGGTTGCTGGCGCGGCTTCGGCCGGCGTCGGTGGCCGCCGTGACGGTGGGGAACAGCGAATAACGCGTGAGCCCGGAGAGCGCGCGGGTTTCGGCCAGACGCGCCTCGGCCTGCGCGATCGAGGTGTTCGCCACCAGCGTGCGTTCGATCAATCGGGCCAGCGCGGGATCGTCGAAGGCCTGCCACACGGCGGTGCCGGGCGCGGCGGCGGTCTGCTCGCTGCTGGCCTGGTCGAATTCGGTTGGCAGGCTCACGTCCGGCCGCGTGTGCGGCGGGCCGACGGTGCAGCCGGCGAGCAGGGCGACGGTGACGGCCAGCGCGAGGCCTCGTGCGTGCAACTTAGGCATGGGAGGACTCCTCGAGCTGTGCGACGGCGCGACGCGCCTTGCGGTTCTCCACCATCCGGCGGATCACCACGTAGAACACCGGGGTGAAGAACAGGCCGAAGAAGGTCACGCCGAGCATGCCGAAGAACACGGTCACGCCCATCACGTGGCGCACCTCGGCGCCGGCACCGCCCGCGAACACCAGCGGCAGCACGCCGGCAATGAAGGCGAAGCTGGTCATCAGGATCGGGCGCAGTCGCAAGCGGCAGGCCTCGATGGCGGCCTCGACGATGCCGCGGCCCTGCTTCTCCAGGTCGATGGCGAACTCGACGATCAGGATGGCGTTCTTGCAGGCCAGGCCCATCAGCACCACGAGCCCGATCTGGGTGAACACGTTCATGTCGATGATGGTCGGCGGTGCCGCCGTCATCGGATTGATCCATCCAAGGATGATCTGCGCCACGAACCACAGGCCGTTGATCTGGTTCAGCACCCAGATGCCGCCGAACGCCGACAGCATGCACATGGGCACGATGAGGATCACCGCCAGCGGCAGCGACCAGCTCTCATAGAGCGCCGCCAGCACCAGGTACACGAGCAGCACGCAGAGCGGGAACACGAGGAACTGCGCGATGCCCTGGTTGACCTGCTGGTAGGTGAGGCCGGTGAACTCCAGCGCCATGCCGCGCGGCAGCACCTGCCCGGCGGTATCGCGCGCAATGCGAACGGCGTCCGTGCTGCTCACCGAGGCGGGATCGAAGGGGCTGGCGCTGACGTCCGCCGCGGGATAGCCGTTGTAGCGCACCACCGGATCGGGGCCGAAGCTCGGCACCAGTTCGACCACGCTGCCGAGCGGAACCATCTCGCCCTGCGCGTTGCGCACCTGCAGGCGGGCGACATCGCCGACCTCGTCGCGGAACGGCGCATCCGCCTGCGCGTACACCGAGTAGGTGCGGCCGAACAGGTTGAAGTCGTTGACGTAGGCGCTGCCGAGGTAGACCTGCAGCGAGTCGTAGACGTCGGTCAGGGCGAGGCCGGATTCCTTGACCTTGTCGCGATCCACCACGGCATCAAGCTGCGGCACGTTGGCCTGGAAGGACGAGAACGAGGAGCCGGGTCCGAAGCCGGGCTGCTGGCTGATCGTGCCGGTCAGGGCCTGCGTCGCGGCGTTGAGTTCGCCGTAGCCGACGCGCTGGCGGTCCTGCACATAGGCTTCGACGCCGGCGGCGTTGCCGTAGCCGTTCACCGGCGGCGGCATGAAGGCGAAGGCCATGCCGTCCTGGATGGCGCCGAACTTGCCGGTCAGCTCGCCGGCGATCGCCGCGGCTGGCTTGGGCAGGTCGCCCGGCGCATCGAGGCCGATGAACATCACGCCGACATTCGGCGTGCTGACGAAGTGGATGGCGTTTAGGCCCGGGAACTGCACGACGTCCTTCACGCCCGGCGTGGCCAGCGCGATTTCGCCCATGCGCTTCATCGCCGCCTCGGTGCGTTCGAGCGTGGCGCCTTCCGGCAGCTGCACGCCGGCGAACAGGTACTGCTTGTCCTGCGTCGGGATGAAGCCCCCCGGGATCTGCGTGAACCCGAGCACGGTCACGCCGACGAGGCCCGCGTACACCACCAGCAGGCGCGTCGAGCGGCGGATGGTGCCGCCGATGCGCCCCGCATAGCGGTCCGAGCTGCGCTTGAAGCGGGCGTTGAACCAGCCGAAGAAGCGTCCCGCCACGCGGTCGATGCCGCGGGCCAGCGCGTCCTTCGGCGCGCCGTGCGGCTTCAGCAGCACGGCGGCCAGCGCCGGGCTCAGCGTCAGCGAGTTGAAGGCCGAGATCAGCACCGAGGCGGCGATGGTCACCGCGAACTGGCGGTAGAACTGGCCGGTCACGCCGTCGATGAAGGCGATCGGCACGAAGACCGCCGCCAGCACCAGGGAGATCGCAACGATCGGGCCCGAGACTTCGCTCATCGCCTTGTGCGCGGCGTCGAGCGGCGTCAGGCCTTCTTCGATGTGGCGCTCGACGTTCTCCACCACGACGATGGCGTCGTCGACCACGATGCCGATGGCCAGCACCAGGCCGAACAGCGTCAGCACGTTGATGGAATAGCCGAGCAGGAGCAGCACCGCGAAGGTGCCGACGATCGAGACCGGCACGGCCAGCAGCGGGATGATCGAAGCGCGCCAGGTCTGCAGGAACACCACCACGACGAGGACGACGAGCAGCACCGCCTCGAGCAGGGTGCTCACCACCGAGTCGACCGAGGCCCGCACGAACACCGTGGGGTCGTAGGCGATCGCGTAATCGACGCCTTCCGGGAAATCCTTCTTCAGCTCCGCCATCCTTTCGCGCACGGCGTCGGAGAGCGCGATGGAGTTCGCACCCGGCGCCTCGAAGATCACGATGGCCGCGGCTTCCTCGTTGTTGAGGTAGCTGTTGAGCGCATAGGTGTTCGAGCCGAGTTCGACGCGGGCGACGTCACGCAGGCGCGTCACCGCGCCGCCGGTGCCGGTCTTCAGCACGATGGCGCCGAACTCCTCGGGCGTTTCCAAGCGGCCGCGGGCGTTGACCAGCAGCTGCACCGAAGCGCCGGTGGGCTGCGGCGAAGCGCCGATGGCGCCGGCCGAGACCTGCACGTTCTGCTCGCGGATGGCGCCGACGATGTCGAGCGCCGTCAGACCGCGGGCCGCGGCCTGGTCGGGATCGATCCAGATGCGCATCGCGTACACGCCGGCGCCGAAGGCCTGTGCGTTGCCGACGCCGGGCAGGCGGGCGAGTTCGTCCTTGACGTTGAGGTTGGCGAAGTTCGACAGGTACAGGCCGTCGTAGCGGTTGTCTGGCGAAGTCAGGTGCACGACCATCGTGATGTTCGGCGACACCTTGGCGGTGGTGACGCCGAGCGCGCGCACCGAATCGGGCAGGCGCGGCAGGGCCTGCGCCACGCGGTTCTGCACTTGCATCGCCGCGAGGTCGACGTCCGTGCCCAGGCCGAAGGTGATCGACAGGACCAGCGTGCCGTCCGAGGACGCCGCCGACTTCATGTAGATCATGTTCTCGACGCCGTTGATCGTTTCCTCCAACGGCGCAGCGACCGTATCGGCAATCGTCTTCGGGTTGGCGCCCGGGTAGATCGCGGTGACCTGGATGGTCGGCGGCGCGACTTCCGGGTACTCCGTGATCGGCAGGTTGGGGATGGCGATCAGGCCGGCGACGAAGACGACGATCGAGAGGACCGCCGCGAGGATCGGGCGGTCGACGAAGACGCGCGAAAGATCGGTGTGTCCGGAGGCCATCGATCAGCCCTCGGCGTCGTCGGAGACGGTGCCGCCCGCCGCATCGGCGGGGCCGGGCGCGGTGGCGACCGTGTTCGGTGCGTCCATCGGCACCTCGACCGGCGCGATCGCGGCGCCCGGATAGAAGATCTTGCGCATACCGTTCACCACGACCTTGTCGTCGGCGTCGAGGCCCTTCTCGACGACCACGAGGCCGTCGATCGTCGGGCCCAGCTCGACGTCCTTGCGCACGGCGCCGAGGTGCGGCTCGCCGGTGCCGCCCATTTCCGGCGGCAGCGTGACCATGTCGGCCACGTAGACGTAGCGGCGGTCCTGGTCGGTGAGTACGGCCTGCGGGTGCACCAGCAGGGCGTCGCGCTGGCCAGAGCCGAGCAGCTGCACGCGGGCGAACAGGCCCGGGGTGAACACGCCGTCCGGGTTCGGCAGTTCGGCGCGGGCGAAGATGGTGCCGGTGGCCGGATCGACGACGTTGTCGACGAAGACCATGCGGCCGGTGTGCGGGAAGCCCTGCTCGTTAGCGAGGCCCACGCGCACCGGATTGGCGGCGTTGCGCGAGCTCGGGCGGCTGCCGTCGCGCGCCATGTCCTGGTAGCGCAGGTAGGCGCGTTCGTCGCCCTGGAAGCTGACGTACACCGGATCCAGCGAGACCACGGTGGTGAGCACCGGCTCGCCCGGCGACACAAGGTTGCCGGTGCGCATCCGCGCCACGCCGACGCGGCCGGCGATCGGTGCGGTGACGCGGCTGAAGCTCAGGTTGAGTTCGGCGGTCTCCAACCGCGCCTGCGCGGCGAGCAGGTCGGCGTCGGCCTGCTTCGCTTCGTTCTGGCGGCTTTCGAGTTCGCCGGCGCTGACGGCTTTGGCGGCGATGAGCGTCTCGCTGCGCTTCAGTTCGGTCGCAGCGAGGGCGCGACGTGCTTCGGCGCGGGCGACGTCGGCGCGGGCGCTGGCGACGGCGGCGCGGTACTCGCGGTCGTCGATGGTGAACAGCAGGTCGCCCTTCTCCACGAGGCCGCCCTCGTCGAAGTGCACGCCGACGATGGTGCCGCCGACGCGCGGCCGGATCTCGGCGCTTTCGATGGCTTCGATGCGGCCGGTGAACTCATCCCACTGCGCGACCGACTTCGCGACGACGGGCGCGACGTTCACTTCGGTGGGCGGCATCTGCATGCCGCCACCGCCGCCACCGCAGGCGGCAAGGGCGAGGGACAGGGCGCTCGCGAGGGCGAGGCGTGCCGCGAGGGCGGGACGGGGGGCGAAGCCGGCGTGGGGTGTCGGGGCCATGGGTCAGGTTCCAGAAGTGGAATTCGGGGATTCGGTAGGGGGTGGGGCGTCGGCGGCGAAGGCGCGCACCTTGGCTTCGATGAGGGCGGCGAGCCGCGGGCGCGCGGCCGGCGGCAGCGGGCTGACGTTGAACAGCTGGTTCCAGAACAGGCCGTCGGCCGCCAGAAGCAGCAGGTAGCGCTCGAGGTCGGCGTCGTCCCAGCGCCAGTCGGCGAATTCCTCGGCGAGGTGGGTGCGGACGGGGTCGAGCAGCTGCGGGTCGACCATCGCGGCGCTGATCATTCCGGTGACGAAGCGCTTGTGGGCGTCGTCCTCGTCGGCCAGCGACGAACGCACGTGGCCGATCATCCGGCAGGCCTTCGGGCAGGGCATGCCGGCGTCGCCGCCCAGCTGCTCCGCGGCGAGGTTCCAGTCGGCGATGTCGGATTCGATCAGGGCCTTGAGCAGGTCTTCCTTGGTCCGGAAGTGGTAGGTGATGCCGCCGCGGGTCACGCCGGACTCTTCGGCCAGCGTTTCGAAGGTGAGGTGGCCGGCGCCGCGGGTTTCGACGATCCGGCGAGCGGCGTCGAGCACTTTCTGGCGGGCTTTGGGTGGGCGGGTCATAGGGGCGCAACTTTACAGGACGTTTTGTACAGAAATGAGTCAAGGCGGCGTTCCGCCTATGGAACGCTGCTGCGACGGATTCGCAACGCCGGCGCCCCCGGCTCAGGCCGGTGCGATGGCGATATCGACGAGTTGCACCCGGTGTCGGCTGCCTTCGGGCCGCGGTTCGGCCCGGTAGCGGCCCCCGGCGGCCAGCGTGCGGTCGCGGATGGCTTCGATGGCCCAGCCCGGGGCCGACGAGGTCTGCGGATGGTCGAGGTCCAGCTGGACCTCGAGGTCGAGGCTGCCGGCGTTGACGGTCGCGACAAGCTGCAGCCGGCACTGCCGTGCCCCATGGCTGAGGCCGTGCTCGAGGCCCGCCTGTGCGATGCGGTAGACGACCCCCTTCCAGCGCTCCGGCAGGCGCTGCACCGGCCCGTCGAACTGCACCGACCAGTCGGCGCCCTGTTCCTGCGCCCATTCCCACAGCGGCCCATGGGCGAGAAGGGCGTACAGGTCGCCGCGGGCCAGCGAGGGCGGCTGAAGTCGGCGCAACGCGCGTTCGAGGCCGTCCTGCACCTGCCACGTGTGGCCGCGCAGGGATTCCATCATGCGCGCGTCGCGCTCGTCGCTGCTGCCGCGCCAGGCCATCGCGAGCAGGGTGCGAAGTTCCTGTAGGGGCGGCGCCACCTGCTCGTGCAGTGATTCGGCGACGTGGCGTTGGCCGTCGTCCTCGAGCGCGACGATCCGCCCGGCGAGTTCACGCTGTTCCAGCAGGGCCAGCCGCAGCGCCGCATGCTGGGCCTCCACGGTCTCGCGCTGTTCGCGAAGCTGGGTGGCAGCGGCACCCAGCAGCAGCGCGGCGCCACCGATCACGGCCGTCATGACCTGCAGGCGCATCGGATCCGGCCGGTCGCTGAACCCGAGGGCCAGCAGGCCACCGAGCCCGGCGAGCGACCAGGCCGCACCGCGCCAGCCGTGCCGGAACGCCAACACCACGGTCGGGAGGAAGACGATCAGCAGCAAATGCTCGTCGAGCGCGGGCCGCTGCCGGGCCAGGCTCATCACCCCCAAGGTGACGGCGGCCGCGAGCGCGGCCTCGAAGCCCCAACGCCGCGTGCGCCAAAGGGCGGTCGGGGCGGCCCGCAAGGTCAGCGCGGCCGGCACCACGACCAGCAGGCCGAAGAGGTCGCCGAACCCGAAAGCGAGCAGGGCGTCGAAGCCGCCGCCATGAAGGGCCAGCAAGGGCGCGACGCCGAAGGTGCACAGCGCGCACGCGGCCAGCAATCGCGACATCCCGCCCGGGGTGTCCGGCGCGGCGGGTTCGTCGGGGCCCCGCAGCGCGCGGACCATCGCGGCGTAGACCAGCACCGGGGCCAGCGCGAGCAGCCAGGCCTCCAGGGCGAACAACGGACCATCCCTCAGGAAATGCCGGGCCAGCACCCCCCCGGCGGCATCCACCGCCACCAGGGCCGGCCAGTAGCGCAAGGGCAGGAACCACAGCAGCAGGAAGCGCAGGGCCACCGGCCAGAAGGCCAGCGGCGTCGAGAGCGTGTCCAGCAGCATCCAGGCGGGCGCATAGGCGAGCAGCAGCAGCGTGGCCGCCCAGGGGCCGGGACCGGTCACGCGCGACGTCACGCCGCCACCCCACGCCGCGGCGCTTCGCGCCGGCGCAAGGGGCCGATATACTTCGTCGTCCTTTCGGCGGCCCAGCCCAACCAGGTATCCCCGTGCGCAATCACGATCTCGTCTTCCTGAAGCACTTCTCGCAGGTCATCGCGGTGCTGTTCGGCATCATGGTCGTGCTGATCCTGATCGGCCTCTACCTCAACGGCCGCAAGGCCCACGAGCCCAACCCGATCGCCGAAGCCCGCACGATCGAGCGCATCCAGCCCCTTGGCGGAGTGTATGCGGGTGAAACCGGTGCCGCTGCGGCCGCTGCCGCCGCGAAGGCCGCTGCCGAGGCTGCGGCCGCTGGCGGGGCACCCTACGGCGGCACGCTGGACGGCGCCGTGATCTACCAGAACCTCTGCTCGGCCTGCCACGCCAACGGCGCTGGCGGCGCCCCGGCCCCGACCGCCGAAGCCTGGGCGCCGCGCATCGCGCAGGGCCTCGACTTGCTGGTGAAGCACGCCACCGAAGGCTTCCAGGGCCAGGCGGGCATCATGCCGGCGCGCGGCGGCAACGCCCGCCTCACCGACGAGCAGGTCCGTGCCAGCGTCGAGTACATGGTCAACAAGTACCAGTAAGCTCGCGCCATCCCGTGTGTTTCCGACGCCGCCTCCGGGCGGCGTCGCCGTCTCTGGAGTCCCGATGACGCGTTTCCGTCCCACCCCGCTCGCCTTCGCCCTGGGCCTGGCCCTCCTTGCCACCGGATGCGGGGACCGCCCGGGCGCCGTTGCCGAGGAAGGCATCGCCGCCGTGCAGGGGACCGCCGAGCGGAGCGCTTTCGAAGGCCAGCGCGCCCGCATCGAAGGCGTCGTCACCCTGTTGATGGCTGATGGCGCGTTCGTGCAGAGCCTGCAGGCCGATACCGACGCCGCGTCTGCCGAAGGCCTCTTCGTGATGCTGGCCGAAGGCCAGCCGACGCTCGAAGTGGGCCAGCACGTCATCGCCGAAGGGCTCGTCGCTGAATCCGGCGACGGCGCGACGCTGACCACGCTGGCGGATGCACGCATCGACGTGCGCGGTTCGCTGCCGCTCCCCGAGCCGGTGGTGCTCGCGGCGCCGCCTGCCGATTGGGAGAGCGTCGAAGGCATGCGCCTGCGCATCGAGGCCCCGCTCACTGTCACCGGCAACGACGCGCTTCTCCGCTTCGGCGAGATCGACCTCGCCTTCGACGGCCGGCTCTACACGCCGACCGAGATCGCCGCACCCGGCGAGGCCGCCGTCGCGCAGCGCGCCGCCAACCGCCGCCGCCTGCTGGTGCTCGACGACGCCAGCACCGCCGAGAACCCCGGTTCCCTCGCATGGCTGTCGGCGCCGCTGTCCAACGACGCGCCGTTGCGCGCCGGCAGCACGCTCACCGGCGTGCAGGGCGTGCTCGACCAGCGCTGGGGCGGCTACCGCCTGCAAGCCGACGCGGTGGTGGGCGAGATCGAACAGGCGCCGCGGCCGGCCGCCCCGAGCGTCGAGGGCGCGATCCGCATCGCCGGCATGAACCTGCTGAACCTCTTCAACGGCGACGGCCAGGGCGGCGGTTTCCCGACCGAGCGCGGCGCCAAGGACCACGACGGCTACGCGCGCCAGATGGCGAAGCACGTCACCGTGATCACCGCGCTGGATCCCGCGATCATCGCCGCGCAGGAGCTGGAGAACGACGGCTTCGGCCCGGAATCGGCGGTGCAGGAACTCGCCGACGCGCTGAACGCGGCGCAGCCCGGTGCACGGTGGACGCCGGTGGCCAGCGAAGGCCGACCCGGCACGGACCAGATCACCGTCGGCCTGCTGTACCGCGCCGATCGCGCCGAGGCCGTGGGCGCGCCCGCCTTGGCCACCGAAGGCCCGTTCGAGTACGGCAGCCGGCCCGTGCTGGCGCAGAGCTTCCGCATTGGCGACAGCCCGGTGTTCACCGTCGCCAGCGTGCACTTCAAGAGCAAGGGCGGTTGCGAGGACGCGCAGGGTGCGGACCGCGACCAGGATGACGGCCAGGGCTGCTACAACGCCAAGCGCGTGGAAAGCGCGGAAGCCATGCACGCGTGGCTGGCGACCGACCCGACCGGCAGCGGCAGCGACCGCGTCGTGGCGATCGGCGACTACAACGCCTACGCGATGGAAGACCCGATCCGCGTGCTCCGCGAGCGTGGTTGGGTCGATGCACCGATGGCCACCGAGGACGGCCACACTCCGCACAGCTTCGTCTTCGACGGCCAGGCCGGACGCCTCGACCACGCGATGCTGAGCCCGTCGATGTCGGCGATGCTGCGCGGCGCGGTGAAGTGGCCGGTGAACAGCGACGAATCGATCGGCTTCGCCTACGACGGCGCGCTGGGTCGCGAGGCCGGCCCGTGGCGCAGCTCCGATCACGACCCGCTGCTGCTCGGCTTCGACGCCGCTTCCGCGCGCTGAAGTCGGCACGGCTAGACTCCATCACGCATGAGCATTGCGCCCACCTTCCCGACGGTTTCCGGCCCCCTGCGCCTCGCGGGCCCGGCCGGCGTGATCGAAGCCGCCGTCGAGTTGCCGAAGGCCGAGGACGTGCGCCGTGGCGTGGCGGTCATCGGTCATCCGCATCCGCCCGACGGCGGCACGATGAACAACAAGGTCGTGACGACGATCGCGCGCGCGCTGGCCGAATCGGGCATCGCCTCGGTGCGCTTCAATTTCCGCGGCGTGGGCCATTCCGAAGGCGTGTACGACCAGGGCCGCGGCGAAACGCTCGACTACCTCGCCGTCGCCCAGTGGCTGCAGGCGCAGCGTCCGAACGACGCGCTGTGGCTGGCCGGCTTCTCCTTCGGCAGCTGGGTGGCCCTGCGTGCCGCGCGCCAGCTTCCCGTCCAGCAGATGGTGTGCATCGCGCCGCCGGTGGGTTTCCGCGATTTCACCGGCGTGCCGCCGCCGACCTGCCCGTGGCTGGTGGTGCAGGGCGAGCAGGACGACGTGGTGGATCCGCAGAAGGTGTTCGACTGGGCCGCTGCCGCCGAGAACCCGCCGACCCTGGTGCGCATGGCCGAAGCCGGCCACTTCTTCCACGCCCGCCTCGTCGACCTGCGTGGCGCGATCCGCAACGGCGTGCGCAAGAACCTGCCGCCGCTGCAGCACCAGGCCTGATCCCGCGATGCCGAGCCGGCCTTCGAAGCGCTATCTGGACGGCGTGGCCGAAGGCCGCTGGACGCAGGACGCCGGCCAGCTCGCCGCGCTGGTCGAACTCGATCGCGTCGCCGTCGATCTGCTTGAACGCCAGCGCGCCGGGTTCCTGAAGAAACTGGGCTTCCGGCTTGCGGGCCACGCCGGCGTGCGCGGCCTTTACCTCTGGGGCGGCGTCGGCCGCGGCAAGACCCTGCTCTGCGACCTGTTGCTCGACGCCTGCGCCGAGCTGAAGCCGCAGCGCCTGCACTACCACCGATTCATGCAGGACGTGCACGCGCGCATGAAGGCGCTGCACGACACCGCCGACACGCTGAGCGTGGTCGCCGCGCAGTACGCCGCGATGTCGCCGCTGCTGGTGCTCGACGAGTTCTTCGTCAACGACATCGCCGACGCGATGATCCTCTCGCGGTTGCTTGAGCAGCTGTTCGACCGCGGCGTCACTCTCGTGACGACGTCGAACATCGCCCCGCCGGGCCTGTACGCCAACGGCCTGCAGCGCGCGCGCTTCCTGCCGGCGATCGCGCTGCTCGAGAAGGACTGCGTGGTGCACAAGCTGGGTAGCGAGACGGATTTCCGCCTGCGCCAGCTCACCCATGCCGACACCTGGCACGTGCCCATCGATGCGGCCGGCGAAACGCAGCTGGCCGAGCACTTCCGCGTGCTCAACGGAATCGGCGTGTGCCAGACCTGCCCGCTGTCGGTGAACGGCCGCGACATTCCCGCGAAGGCGCTCGGCGAAGGCGTGGCCTGGTTCGATTTCGAAGCCCTGTGCGAAGGTCCGCGCTCCGCGGCGGACTACATCGAGATCGCGAGCGAGCATCACACGCTACTGCTCAGCGGCGTGCCGACCTTCAGCGACGAGAGCACCGACGCACCGCGGCGCTTCATCCACCTCGTCGACGAGCTCTACGACCGCAACGTCAACCTCGTCGCCACCGCGGCCGCGCAGCCGCAGGGAATCTACAAGGGCTTTAGGTTGCGCGTCGAGTTCGAGCGCACGATCTCGCGGCTGGTCGAAATGCGCAGCGAGGAGTACCTCGCGCGGGCGCATCGGCCGTGAGGCGTGCGGTGGCGTGGCTGCCTTGGGGCGTCGCGGCGCTCGCGGCGGCCGCGCTGTTCACGCTGTTCGCGCCCGGCTGGTTCACCTTCGACACCGCCCACCAGTGGTGGATGGCGCGCACGGGTCAGCTCGATTCCACGCACCCCGCGGTGATGGTGCGGCTCTGGCAGGCGAGCCTCGCGCTGCTGCCCGATCCGCAGGGCTTCTTCGCCCTGCAGCTGCTCCTCGTCTGGAGTGGGCTGGCCTTCGTGTCCACCGCGCTGCCGCTGCGCACGCCGTGGCGGGTCGCCGTGCTGCTCGGCATCGGCCTGTGGCCGGCTTTCGTCGCGCTGCAGCCGCAGGTATGGAAGGACCTGTGGATGGTCGGCGCGCTGCTGTGGGCCGTGGGCGCGCTGCTGCGCGAGCAGGCCGAGCCAGCGTGGCGATGGCGCGGGCTGGCGCTGCTGATGCTGGCGTTGGCCACGGCCTTCCGCTTCAACGCGATCACCGGCGTGCTGCCGCTGTGGGCGTGGCTGGCGTGGCGCATCGCCCGCGTGCCGGTGGGGTCGGCCTCCGAAGCCGGGTCAACCCCACGCGCTGCGCGTTGGCGCATCGCGGCCGCCGCGCTCAGCCTGCCCCTGCTCCTCGGACTCGCCGCCGTGCCCGACCGGTTGGGGGCCGTGAAGCACGTCACCGTGTGGCCGGTCATGGCGCTGTGGGATCTCGCTGCCGTCTCGATCGAGACCGGGCGCATGGCCATCCCTGCGGCCTTCCTGAAGCCGGGCGCGACGGTCGACGACCTCGCCCGCGAATTCGATCCGGCCGTGAACGTGCCGAGCTTCACCACCGGCACCATCCATTTCAGCTACGAAATCGTGCTGCGCGCCGAGGACCTCGCCACGCTGCGCGAGGCCTGGCTCATGCTGCCGCTGCGCGAACCGCAGGCCTGGGCGCGGCATCGGCTGCGGCTGTCGGGCTACCTGTTCGGCTTGCGCAACGCCGAGCTCGCCGACACGCAGGTGCTGATGCCCGACCTCTTGCCGTTCAAGGACAACCCGCCGCTCACGATGGCGCCCTCGCGTCCGCGCGAGGTGCTGGTCGCCACGTGGCACCGATGGGTGGATGGGCCGTTTTTCATGGGCTGGCTCTACCTGCTGCTCGCAGCTGGCGTGCTCGCTGCCGCCGCATGGCGGCGTCGCACGGCCGCCGCAGCGCTGTCGGCCTCGGGGCTGGCCATGGTCGCGCCCCTGGTGCCGCTCGCGACCGCTGCCGATTTCCGCTACCTGCTGTGGCTGGTGGTGGCGAGCCTTGTGGCCTTCGTGCTGCTGGTTTCGCCCGCGCCCCGCGCGGGCCGCTGAGGCCCCGCATCGCGGCCGGGGATTCAGCGGTTCTTGCCCTCGCAGGCGCTATCCTCCGCCGCGATGACCAACACCCCCGAAACCTCGACGCTCGGCCAGAGCGTCGCCTTTCCGTCGTCCTATGACGCCGGCCTGCTGTTCCCGATCCCGCGCACGGAGGCCCGCTCGAAGCTGGGTCTCGACGAGGCGCTGCCCTTCGTCGGCGTCGACCTCTGGAACGCGTATGAACTCTCGTGGCTCGACCTGCGCGGCAAGCCGCAGGTGGCGCTGGCCGAGTTCCGCGTGCCTGCGACCTCGCCGAACCTCGTCGAATCCAAGAGTTTCAAGCTGTACCTGAACTCCTTCGCGCAGGAGCGGCTCGCCAACGCCGACGCCCTGCGCGCGACGCTGATCTCCGACCTCTCCGCCGCCGCTGGCGCGCCCGTGTCGGTGAGCCTGATCGCGCCGACCTCGCCGCAGGCCTTCCCGGTCAGCGTGCTGCCCGGTGAGCTGATCGACGGCGTCGCCATCACCATCGAGAACTACGGCCCGCCCGCGCCCGAGCTGCTGAAGTCCGACGCCCAGGAGACGGTGGAGGAGACCCTCGTCTCGCACCTGTTCCGTTCGAATTGCCCCGTCACCGGCCAGCCGGACTGGGCCAGCCTGCAGATCGCCTACACCGGCCCGCGCATCGATCGCGCGGCCTTGCTGCGCTACCTCGTCAGCTTCCGAACCCACAGCGATTTCCACGAAGCCTGCGTCGAGCGCATCTTCCTGGACCTGCGCGCGCGCTGCGCCCCGGTGAAGCTGTCGGTGTACGCGCGATTCACCCGTCGCGGTGGGCTGGACATCAACCCGTTCCGGGCCTTGCCGGGCGCCGCGATGCCGGACAATCTGCGCCTGTCGCGGCAGTAGCCGCTCCCCCCGCCGAGCCTCGCCATGCCCCGTCGCCGCGTTCGTCCGCTCGTGAATCGCCCGATCGCATTCGCTCTGGTCCTGCTGCTCGCCGGCTGCGGTGGTGAACCCGGGGCGCCGGCTGCCGACACCGCATCAACCGCCGCCGATGCTGGCAGCGTGGTGGCCGAGCCGATCGCACAGCTGCCGCAGGGCAGCCTTGAAGCCGTGGCGCTGGATGTCGGCGTGGCCTTGGATGCCGATGGCCGCGTCGCTGTGGTGACTGATCGCGTCCGCCCGGCGGATGCCGTGCACGCCAGCCTCGTCACCGTCGGAGAAAGCAAAGCCGCGATGCTCGCCATCGCCTGGCGCGACGCCAGCGGTGCCGAGATCGATGCCGACGAGCGCGCTATCACCGCCAACGGCCCCGCGGTGCACACGTTCACGCGCCAGCCTGAAGGTGGTTGGGCGCCCGGCCGTTACGAGGTCGAAGTGAGCGTGGACGGCGAGAGCGCCGGCGTGCGGAGCTTCGAGGTGCGCTGAGGCGCGCCTCGCACCTACTCGAAGCGCCGCTCGACGCCGACGAACACGCTGCGCCCCGCGCCGGGGAAACTGCGCTCCTCGCCGAAGGCGAAATCCACCCGCTCCGCATAGCGGCGATCGGCGAGGTTCATCAGCCGCAGGCTCAGGCGCCAATCGTCATCGAGCGCCGCGCCGAGCCGCGCATGCCACAGCCCATGGCCGCCGTAGCGGCGGGTGTTCGCCGCATCGATGGCGTAGGCGCCCTGCCACACGCCTTCGAGTTCCGCCTCGAAGCGCGCGCCGAAGCGCCGCCCCACGCGAACACCGCCCAGCCACTCCGGCGCGGTGTCGATGCGCGCGCCGCGGCGGATCGTCTCGCCGCCGGGCAGCAGACGGTCGAAGGCATAGCGCTGGTCGCTCCAGGCGAGCTGGGCTTCGACCCACGTCGCGTCGTCCGGCGTCCACGTTCCCGCCAGTTCGACGCCGCGATGCCGGGTGGCCGCGCCCGGCACGCTCAGGCCGGCGGCGTCGCGCAGCAGCACGTCGCGCTTGCGCATCGCGTAGGCCACGGCCTCGGCGCGCAGCGTGGGGCCGGTGAAGCGCAGCGTCCCTTCGAGACTGTCGGCGGTCTCGACGCCGATGCCCTCGACGGACTGGCCGCGCTGCAGGCGGTACAGCTCGGTGGCCTGCGGGAAGCGGAAGGCACGGGCCGCACGGGCGCCAGCCGACCAGCCGCCGTCGAGGCTGCGCATCCAGCCAAGCTGCGCGCTGCGCGCGGTGAACGCGTCCCTGCGATCGGCGGGGCGCAGGTACAGGCAGCCGCCGAAGCCGCAAGGCGTGCCGTCGTCGCGGAGGTTGCCGTTGGCGGCGCGGTTGTCGTGGCGGTAGCGCAGGTTTTCGATGCGCGCGCCGAGGGTGACCGCGTCGCGCTCGAATCGCCACTGCCGCTCGCCGAATAGCGCGACCTGCCGGGCGTCGATTGTGTAGTCGTAATGCGTGCCGGCCGGGCGCTGGGCGTTCTGCGCCGGCGTGCCGGTGGTCAGGGCGCGGGCCTGCGTCTGCCGCAGCTCGCCTTCGACGCCTTCGACATCGAGGCCCACGCGCAGCGATTCGTTGGACCACATGGTCTGCACGCCGAGGCTGCGGCTGCCGTTTTCCTCGAGCGGCTGGCCGAGGTTGAAGTGCTGAAGGAAGCGTTGCGACTCATCGCGCGCGTAAGGCCGCAGCAGCCACTCGCCGTCGCCGGCCGCGCGCACGTGGTGCAGCACGAGGCGCGCGCTGTCGGCTTCGCGGAAGGCTTCCGGATTGGCGTTTCCGAAACGTCGCGCGTCGCGCCACGCGCCCTCGCCGAAGGCGAAGCCCGCGGTCTCCTGGCGCAGCCGATGTGCGGCGAACGCCAGCCGGGTGTCGCCGTCCGACGCCGGTTGCCACTGCAGGTTGGCCTGCTGCTGCCGGTAGCCTTCGTCGGCGCGGAAGCTGCCGGCGTCGACGAGGTTGGCGTCGAGCCGTAAACGCGCGCCGCCATCAAGCGAGAGCAGCGCACGGCGATAGTCGCCGCTGCCGAACTCGACGCGCGCGCCACCGCCATCACCGGGAAGGCGCGGCCGCACCGCCACCACGCCGTGCAGCGCGTTGCTGCCGTGCACCGCGCTTCCGGGGCCGCGAAGCACCTCCACGCTCGCGGCCTGCGCGAGGTTCAATTCCGAGAGCTGGTTGACGTTGCAGAAACCCGCGGGGCGGATCGGCACGCCGTCGTCGAGCACGAGGAAGGCGCCGCAGGCGCCCGGCCCGGTGAGCACGGGCGAGCGAAGGGCGAGCAACTGCTCCTGCCCGCTGCCGCGGCTGGCCCACGCCCCGGGAACACGCGCGAGGGCTTCGTTCGCATGCGTGGGCGCGAGGCGCTCGAGCGCGGCGGCGTCGAGGCCTGCGATGGCTTCCGCGCGCACGCGGCGGTCCTCCGGGCGGCGCGTGGTGACCTGCACGGCGTCGAGGCGCGACAGCGCCACTCCGGACTCCGGGTTCGGTGCGGCGGACGCGGCGGCGGGGGTGGCAAGCGCCGGCAACATCGCCAGCCAAAGGGGCATCGAGCGTGGCACGTCGGACATCGAAGGGGAGCTGAGGTGTCGAAGTGTGGACGACCCCGGGTGCACATGCGGCGAAACGGGGCCTACGATGCCCCCCATTCCTATTCGTGACGGGGCCGCCATGCGCCTGAATGCCGACTTCGACCAGCGCGTGGTGCTGCTCCCCGACGAGGCGGCGTGGCAGCCGTCGCCGAGTCCCGGCGTCACGCGGCGGATGCTCGACCGCATCGGCTTCGAGGCCGCGCGCGCGACCAGCCTCGTGCGCTACGCGCCGGGGTCGACCTTCGCCGAGCACGATCATCCGGCGGGCGAGGAGATCTTCGTGCTCGAGGGCGTCTTCAGCGATGACACCGGCGACCACCCGGCGGGCAGCTACCTGCGCAACCCGGAAGGCTTCCGCCACGCACCGCGGAGCGCCACGGGCTGCACGCTGTTCGTGAAGCTGCGGCAGTTCGCGCCGGACGACAGCGAGACCGTCCGCATCGATTCCTCGCGGGAGTCGTGGCGGCCGGGCCTGGTCGAAGGCTTAAGCGTGCTGCCGCTGCACGCGCACGGCACCGAGCACACGGCGCTCGTGGATTGGGCGCCGGGCACGGTGTTCAAGCCGCACACGCACTGGGGTGGCGAGGAGATCCTCGTGCTGCGCGGCGTGTTCGAGGACGAGCACGGCCGCTATCCGGCCGGCTCCTGGCTGCGCAGCCCGCACGGCTCACGGCACACGCCCTTCAGCCGCGAAGGCACCACCCTGTACGTCAAGACCGGGCATCTCGACGCCGAGCGCCTGGCGCCGTGGTTGGGCACGGACGCCGACTGAATCAGCCTTCGACCGGCTTGCCGGCGTTCGTCCAACCCATGAATCCGCCGGCGAGCGAGACGGGTTCCGCGAACCCCAGCTCCTTCAGCGCAGCGGCCGCGAGCGCGCTGCGGGCGCCGCTTCGGCAGCTCAGGATCACGGGAGCGTTGCGGTGCGACAGCGCCGGGTCCTTGATGCCGTTCACGGCCGGATGGCCGTCGATCTCGAATTCCAGCACGCCGCGCGGGATGTTCACCGCGCCCGGGATGCGGCCTTGCGCGAACTCGCCGGGTTCGCGCACGTCGATCAGCGGTGCGCCCTTGGCGCGCATGGCGTCGAGCTCGGCGTGGTCGATCTCGCGGATTCGGCCTTTCGCGGCGGCCACCAGGTCCTGCACGGTTTTCATCGGGAGATCCTCGGGAAGGAATGCCGCACGACGCGGCAGGGTCAGGAAGTGAAGAGGGCGGGGAGTTCCCGCCCGACGATGTACAGCCCCATCACCACCAGCAGGGCGGCGAAGCTGCGACGCAGGAGCGCCTGCGGTAGGCGTGATGCGAGCTTCTGGCCGACGACGCTGCCGACGGCGCCCACGCCGGTGAATAGGCCGAGGAGTCGCCAGTCCAGCGCGAGGCCGGCCGCGTCGAGAACGAACAGGTGCTTGCCGAAGCCGCTGAACGCGTTCAGCGCGATGATCCACAGGCTGGTGGCGATCGCGCGATGCATCGGCAGGCCGCCGAGCAGCACGAGCGCAGGCACGATCAGGAAGCCGCCGCCAACGCCGACCAAGCCGGTGAGCAGACCCACGCCGAGGCCATCGACGACAACCCATGCGCGCGACCGCGATGCCGCGCCGGTGTCGGCCACGGGGGCGCTCTTCGCCATGCGCCACGCCGCGACGATCATCACGACCGCGAACAGCAGCAGTTGCACATCGCCGGCGATCCAGCGCGACAGGTGCGCCCCGAGCACGGTACCGGCCATGCCGGGCACGCCGAACCAGCCGACGCTCCGCCAATCGACGCCCCCGCGCAGGGCCGATGGGATCGCACCGGCAAGCGCGATGCCGCCGACGACCGCCAACGATCCGGCGATGGCGACCTTCTCCGGTTGCCCGACGACGTACACCAGCAGGGGAACCGTGAGGATCGAACCGCCCGAGCCCAGTAGGCCGAGGGAAAGGCCGACGATGACGGCGCCGAGCAGGGCGAGCCAGATCATTGGGATGCCGACGGCCGACGGAGGAGCGGTGACATGGCGGCAATGTATCTTAGAGCTTGCTAATATACAAGCGGCCCGCGACACTGTGGGCATGACAAACGACGTCGCCAACGAACAGCCCGGCGGTCCCGCGCCGGAGGTCCACGGCTTTTTCGATCGGGCCACGAACACCATCAGCTACGTGGTGCGCGAGCCCATGGGGCCGGCCTGCGCGATCGTCGATCCGGTGCTGGATTTCGAAGCCGCCTCCGGACGCATCGCCCACCGTTCGGCCGGTGCCGTGGTGGATTTCGTCCGCCGCGAGGGCCTGCGGGTCGAGTGGATCATCGAGACCCACGTCCACGCCGACCACCTTTCGGCCGCCCCGTGGGTGAAGCAGCAGGTGGGCGGCCGCATCGCGATCGGCCAGCGCATCGATGTCGTGCAGGACACTTTCGGCCGCATCTTCAACGAAGGGCCCGAATTCCGCCGCGACGGCAGCCAGTTCGACCATCTCTTCCGCGATGGCGAGCGCTACCGCATTGGCGCCCTCGACGCCGTGGCCTGGCACACGCCCGGCCACACGCCGGCGTGCATGACGCACGTGATCGGCGATGCCGCCTTCGTCGGCGACACGCTGTTCATGCCCGATGGCGGTTCGGCGCGCGCCGACTTCCCCGGCGGCGATGCGCGAATGCTCTACCGATCGATGCGACGCGTGCTCGCCCTGCCGCCGGAAACGCGCCTGTTCATGTGCCACGACTACGGCCCTGGCGGGCGCGAGATCCGCTGGGAGACCACGGTGGCCGAGCAGCGCGCCGCGAACATCCACGTGCGCGATGGGGTCGACGAGGAGGCCTACGTGGCGCTTCGCGAAGCGCGGGACGCCACGCTTTCGATGCCCGCCCTGATCCTGCCGTCGCTGCAGGTGAACATGAAGGCCGGTGCGCTGCCCGCGCCCGAATCGAACGGCACCCGCTACTTCAAGCTGCCGATCGACGCCCTCTGATCCCGCGAGCCGCGCTCAGCTCGGCGGCGTCATGCCGAGCAATCGCATCGTCCAGCGCCGGGCGATCGGCGCGCAGAAGAAGGCCGCGACGATGGCGATCGGCCAGGCGACGATGAAGGCGTGCAACCAGCGGCCGACGAAGCCTGCGTCGACGCCCGTGTTCACCGCAGTGAGCACCGCGCTCATCAGGAAGGCCATCAGCAAGGCCATGAGCACGGCGAACAGGCTGCGAAACTTGAGGCTGTCCATCACGAGGCGTTGCGGCGCGAGGCCGCCTTCGCGGCTTGGCGGGGCTTCGGCGCCGCGGCCTCGGGCGTCGGGCAATACAGGTCGTGAAGGGTTCCGAGCATGGCGCGCGCGGGGCCGTCAACCAAGGCGTAGAAGATGGTCTGCGCTTCCCGTCGCGTCTCGACGAGCCCCTGCTCGCGGAGCAGGGCGAGGTGCTGCGACAGCGCCGATTGCGACAGCGGCACGTGGGCGTTGATCTCGCCGACCGAATGCTCGCCTTCCACCAGGAGGCAAAGAATGCGCAGGCGCTGCGGGTTGCCCAGCGTCTTCAGCAGTTCGGCGGCGGCGTCGGCCTGCGCGGCCATGGCGGCGGCCATCGGCGGAAGGCGTTTCGTGGTCTTGGGCATAGGGCTTGGATTGTAGGTCGATGGCGTCGCCAGACGGCAAAGGGGGCGACGCCCGCACGACCGTCCATCGGGCGTCGCTTGACTTCACTTTAGCTGGTGCTAAATTAGAAAACAACGAAATCACTTCGGGGCGTGCCATGGCCAGGATCGTCGTTCTCGGGGCAGGACTGGGTGGCATGAGTGCCGCCTATGAAATCCGCGCCGCCATCGGCCGCGAACATGAGGTGACCGTCGTTGGCGAGGGCGGAAAGTTCAGCTTCACGCCCTCCAATCCATGGGTTGCCGTGGGTTGGCGCAAGGCCGCAGACATCCAGATCGACGTCGCGGGGCACCTCGCCAAGAAGCGAATCGCTTTCGATGGCGCGGGTGCCGAGCGCGTGGATCCTCCCAACAACCGCCTCGTGCTGAAGGACGGTCGCGAACTGGCCTATGACCACCTCGTGATCTGCACGGGGCCGCGCCTCGCCTTCGACGAAGTTCCGGGGCTCGGTCCGGATGCGCACAGCCATTCGATCTGCACCACCGAACATGCGGCCACCGCATGGGCCGCCTACGAGGATTTCCTCAAGAACCCCGGCCCGATCGTCATCGGTGCGGCGCCCGGCGTCAGCTGCTTCGGTCCGGCCTATGAGTTCGCGATGATCCTCGATGCCGACCTGCGCAAGCGCAAGCTGCGCGACCGCGTGCCGATGACCTACATCACGCCCGAGCCCTACATCGGCCACATGGGTCTTGGCGGCGTCGGCGACAGCAAGGGCCTGCTCGAGAGCGAGCTCCGTCAGCGCCACATCAAGTGGATCGCCAACGCGAAGATCACCGGCGTCACCGCGGACACGGTGAGCGCCACCGAGTTCGACGAGCGTGGCAACGTGGTGAAGGAGCACGCCGTCGCCCATCGCTTCGCCATGATCATGCCGCCCTTCACCGGCGTGGATGCCGTTCGCGGCGTCGAAGGGCTGGTCAATCCCCGCGGATTCGTGCTGATCGACCAGCACCAACGCCACCCGGCCTTCCCGAACGTCTGGTCGGCGGGCGTCTGCGTGGCGATCCCGCCGGTCGAGGTCACGACGGTGCCGACCGGCGCGCCCAAGACCGGCTTCATGATCGAATCCATGGTGACCGCGATCGCGCACAACCTTGCGGCGGTGCTCGCCGGGCGTGAGCCGGACGAGGTGCCGACGTGGAATGCCATTTGCCTCGCCGACATGGGCGACACCGGCGCCGCCTTCGTCGCCATCCCGCAGATCCCGCCGGGCAACGTCACGTGGGCGAAGGTCGGCAAGTGGGTGCATGTGGCGAAGGTGGCGTTCGAGAAGTACTTCCTCGCCAAGATGAAATCCGGCAACACGGAGCCGATTTACGAGAAGTACATCCTGAAGGCGCTGGGCATCGAGCGCCTGAAGTAAGCAGAGGCCAGCCCCGAGCGCCTGCCGTTCCCCCTATCCTTTCTCCGGAGTCCCACCATGAACATCGATCGTGCTGTCTTCGCCTTCGCCGGCGTCATGACCCTTCTTTCCATCGCCCTGACCCACTTCGTCTCGCCGTGGTTCGTCCTGTTCACGGTGTTCATCGGCCTCAATCTGCTGCAATCGGCGTTCTCCGGCTTCTGCCCGGCCGCCATCGTGTTCAAGAAGCTGGGCCTGTCGTCCGGCTGCGCGTTCCGCTGAAGGATTTCTCCATGGTTTTCCGCCGCCTGCCCCTCGCTGCCGCCCTCGTCGCCGCCATTGCGCTAACCGCCTGTTCGAGCAGCGAGGACGCGGCACCCACGTCGACTGATCCCGGCCTGCAGACGTTCGCCGTCGCACCGGCGACCGCCGCGCGCGAGCGCAGCTGGGATGGTGTGGTGCAGGCGGTGAACCAGGCGACCCTGGCTGCGCAGACGGCCGGCCGGGTCGTCGAACTGCCCTTCGACGTGAACGACGTGGTGAAGGCCGGCGATGTCGTCGTGCGCTTCACCGACGTCGAGCAGCGCAGCGGTCGCGCGCAGGCGGAAGCCGCGCTGCGTGCGGCGCGCGCGCAAGCCGCGGAAGCGGAAGCCGACCAGCGCCGCATCGCCGACCTGGCCGGGCGCCAGCTGGTGGCGCGCTCGCAGCTTGATCAGGCGACGGCGCGACGCGATGCCGCGCGTGCCGCCCTCGCCGCCGCCGAAGCGGGCGTGAAGCAAGCGGGCGAGCAGGTCGATTACACCGTAGTGCGCGCGCCGTACTCGGGGCTCGTCACGCAGCGTCATGTCGAGATCGGCGAGACGGTCGCGCCCGGCCAGCCGCTGGTCTCGGGCCTTTCGCTCGGCCAGCTGCGCGTGGAAGTGCAGGTGCCGCAGGCCGACATCGCCGCCATCCGTGAACACAAGGCCGCAACGATCCGCTTGGCCGACGGCCGCGACGTCGAGGCCCGCGAGGTGATCGTCTTCCCGACGGCGAACCCGCAGACCCACACCTTCACCGTCCGCGTCGAGCTGCCGGAAATGGAAACCGGCCTGCAGCCCGGCAACACCGTCAAGGTGCGCTTCAAGCTGGGCGAGGCCGAGCGCCTGCTGGTGCCCGCCACCGCCCTCGTTCGCCGCAGCGAGATCGCCGCCGTGTACGTGGTGTCGCCCGAAGGCCGCGTCGGCCTGCGCCAGATCCGCGTGGGCGAGGTGTTCGGCGATCGCGTGGAAGTGATCGCTGGCCTGGCGACGGGCGAGGCCGTCGCGCTCGATCCGGTTGCGGCGCTCGTGGCCCAGCGCGCCGCGCGGGAGGCCGCCGATGAGTGAGCCTCGACTTGGCGTATCCGGCCGCCTAGCGCGGGCCTTCCAGACCAATCCGCTGACGCCGGTGCTGGCGCTGGCGGCCCTGTTGCTCGGCCTCGTCGCGGTGATGATCACGCCGCGCGAGGAAGAGCCGCAGATCGACGTGACGATGGCGAACGTCTTCGTGCCTTTCGCGGGCTCGTCGGCGCACGATGTCGAATCGCTCGTTAGCGTGCCGCTGCAGCAGAAGCTCTCGGAAGTCGAAGGCGTGAAGCACGTCTACGCGATGAGCCGTCCCGGCATGGCCGTGGTCACCGTCGAGTTCGACGTGGGCATCCCGCGCAAGGACGCTCTCGTCCGCCTCTACAACCAGGTCTTCGCCAACGCCGATTTCGTGCCGCCGGGGCTGGGCGTGGGCCCGCCGCTGGTGCGCCCGATGGGCATCGACGACGTGCCGGTCATGGGCGTCACCCTGTGGACGGACGACCCGCAGCGCGGCGCGACCGAACTGGGCGCCGTCGCCCGCGCGCTGGAAACCGAACTCAAGCGTGTGCCCGGCACGCGTGACATCACCACCATCGGCGCGCCGGAGCGCGCGGTGGTCGTCGAACTCGACGCCACGCGACTCGCCGCGCACGGCATGACCGTGGGCGAACTGCAGCAGGCGCTGGCTGCGGCCAACGTGGTGCTGCAGGCCGGCGAGCGCGTCGACGCCAGCGGCACGCAGGTGCCGGTGACGGTGGGCACCTTCCTCGCCGATGCGAATGGCGTGGCCGATCTCGTGCTCGGCCTTCGTGAGGGCCAGCCGCTGCGCTTGGCCGACATCGCGACCATCCGCGAATCCGCCGACCGGCCGACGGCCTACGTGTGGCATGCAGCGGGTGCGGGCGCGCCGGCCGGTGAGGCCGCGCCGCTCGAATGGGCGCCGGCGGTCACGCTGGCCATCGCCAAGAAGCCGGGGGCCAATGCCGCCGACATCACCGCTGCGATCCGCGAGCGCCTCGTCGCCCTCGAGGGCGCGCTGATCCCCGACGGCGTGCAGGCCACGGTGACGCGCGACTACGGATTCACCGCCAACGAAAAAGCGCTCACGCTCATCAAGAAGCTGGTCTTCGCGACCATGGCCGTGGTGCTGCTGGTGCTGGTCGCGCTGGGCTGGCGCGAGGCGGTGGTGGTCGGCGCGGCGGTCATCCTGACGCTGGCCGTCACCCTGTTCGCCAGTTGGGCGATGGGCTTCACCATCAACCGCGTTTCACTGTTCGCGCTGATCTTCTCCATTGGCATCCTGGTGGATGACGCGATCGTCGTGGTCGAGAACATCCATCGCCACATGACGCTCGGCGGCAAGTCGTTGCGCGAGGCGCTGCCGGCGGCGGTGGACGAGATCGGCGGCCCGACCATCCTCGCGACCTTCACCGTCATCGCGGCGCTGCTGCCGATGGCCTTCGTCACCGGCTTGATGGGCCCGTACATGCGGCCTATCCCCATCAACGCCTCGGTGGGCATGCTGCTTTCGCTGCTGATCGCCCTCACCGTCACGCCTTGGCTCGCGGTGAAGTTGCTCTCGCGCCATTACGCGCGCCTCGGCGAGGCGGGTGGCCACGGGCACGGCGGCCTCGCCGCGCGCCTGCACGGCGTCTTCGACCGCCTGATGCGTCCCTTCCTCGACCCGGGCAAGGGCGGGTCGCGCCGCTTCAAGCTCTTTGCCGGTATCGGTGCGGCCGTCGCGCTCTCGGTGGGCCTCGTCGTGGTGCAGCTGGTCGTGTTGAAGATGCTGCCCTTCGACAACAAGTCGGAGCTGCAGATCGTCGTCGACCTGCCGGAGGGCACGCCGCTGGAGCGCACCAATGCGCTGCTGCTGGAGCTGGCCGCTGAACTCCGCGAGCGCCCTGAAGTGCTCGACGTGCAGGGCTACGCCGGTACCTCGGCGCCGGTGAACTTCAACGGGCTCGTGCGCCAGTACTACTTGCGCGAAGGCGCGGCGCTCGGCGACCTGCAGGTGAATCTGGTCGACAAGCACGACCGTGACGACAAGAGCCACGACCTCGCCCGCGCGTGGCGGCCGGCGCTGCAGGCTATCGCGGCGCGCTACGGCGCCGCGCTGAAAGTGGTCGAAGTGCCGCCCGGCCCGCCGGTGCTGGCGCCGCTGGTGGCCGAGGTCTATGGCCCGGATGCCGCCACGGTGCGCCGCATCGCCGAAGGCCTCGAAGGCCTGGCGCGCGAGACCGACGGCCTCGTCGACATCGACACCACGCTGGAAGCGAAAGCCTCGCGCGAGACGGTCGTGATCGACCGCGTGCGCGCGGCGCGCCTCGGCGTGAGCCAGCAGGCCATCGCCCAGACGCTCGCGCTCGCCGTGGGTGGCGTGGACGCCACCTACCTGCGCGACGGCGTGGCCAAGCACGCCATCCCGGTGCGCCTGCGCCTGCCGGCCGGCGACCAGGCCCGCATCGAAGAGCTGCTGGCACTGAAGGTGCGTGCGCAGGACGGGCGGATGATCCCGCTGGTCGAACTCGTCGAGGTCCGTCGCGAGCCGTGGGAGCCGATGCTGATGCAGAAGGACCTGCTGCCGGTCGCCTACGTGATGGCCGACGAAGCGGGTGATGTCGATTCCCCGCTGTACGGCATGTTCTCGCTGGTGGGCCGCGTCGATTCGCTCGACGTCGGCGTGCCGGTGGCGCAGCGCTTCTTCACCGCGCCGGACGACCCGTTGGCCTTCACCATCAAGTGGGACGGCGAGTGGCAGGTGACCTGGCAGACCTTCCGCGACATGGGCCTCGCCTATGCCGCCGGCCTCGTGCTGATCTACCTGCTGATCGTCGCGCAGTTCCGCAGCTATGTCGTGCCGCTGGTGATCATGGCGCCGATCCCGCTGACGGTGATCGGCGTGATGCCCGGCCATGCGCTGCTCGGCGCGCAGTTCACCGCCACCAGCATGATCGGAATGATTGCGCTCGCCGGGATCATTGTTCGCAACTCGATCCTGTTGGTGGACTTCATCAACCACGAGATCGCGAACGGCCGTGAGCTCGCCGATGCCGTCATCGAGGCCTGCGCGGTGCGCGCTCAGCCCATCGGGCTCACCGCGCTGGCGGCGATGCTCGGCGCGCTGTTCATCCTCGACGACCCGATCTTCAACGGCCTCGCCATCAGCCTGATCTTCGGCATCGCCGTCTCCACCCTGCTGACGCTTGTCGTGATCCCGCTGCTTTACTTCGCCTGGCTGCGCAGGCGTCCTCGCCCGGCCTGAGGGCCGCTCGATGGCGCTGTATGCGTCGCCGCACCCGCCGATTGCGTGAAGCGCGGCGGATCGAGCAGGCGGACCAGTTCCGACTGCAGTGCCGCGGCCTCTGGCGCCATCCGCGCGTTGGTGTCCTGCACCATGAACACGCCGGCGATGCCGGCGGTGCCATCGACCCAGCCCTGGAAGCCGAAGGCCCCGGGGCTGCTTTCCAGCATCGGCCCGCCCGCGCGCCCCGTGGGCAAAAGCCAGAATCCGAAGCCGTAACCCCAACCGTCCACCGATTGCGGCACGTCCGGCACGTCGACCTTCGCCGTGCCGGTAGCAAGATCGCGCTGCATGGCACGGATCGTCGCCGGCGCGAGGTAGCGCTGCCCCGTCTGGGCGCCGTCGCGGATGACGCCATCCGCCTGCCACATCGCCATCAGGCGGCGGTAGTCGTCGAGCGTCGTGCGAACGCCCCCGGGCACGCGGGGGTTGGTCATCGGCACATTGCCGGGCGCCGTGCTGGTGAAGCCGTAGTCGGTGGCGGAAAGCTCGAGCGGACGCCGCACCTCGGCATCGAACAGCGCATCCCAGTTCCGCCCTGTCGCGCGCTCGGCCATGGCCCCGGCCACCTGCATCGACAGGCCGCCGTAGGCGAACGCCGAGCCCGGCGCGGCGATCATCGGCCCTGCGAGGATCTGCCCGGCACAGGCCTGTAGCGTCGTCAGCGGGTTGCCCAAGCAGCCGCTTTCGTCGCCGGGCAGGCCGCTGGTGTGCGAGAACAGCTGGGCCAGGGTGATGGCGCGCTTGTCGGCCGGTGCGGTGGGCCACCATTCGCCCACCGTCGAATCCCATCGCAGGGTGCCGCGCTCCACCAGCCGCGCGAGCACGAGGGCCGAGACCCATTTGCTGGCCGAGGCGATGGGGATGCGCGTGGTTGGGCCGTAGCCGCCGTAGTGGCGGGTGAGCACCGGTTGGCCGTTCTTCGACACCCACAGCGAGGCACCGTCGAGCCGGTAGCGCGCCACGATCGACTGCATGCGGGCATCCACCGCCGACAAATCGACTTTGGCCGGCGTCTGTGCCGCGGTGGGCAGGGCCAGCAGCAGGGGGGCGAGGAGGGCAAGGAGAGGGCGCATGGGGCGGGTAACGCGGCGGGGGCGGGATGGTTGACCGGGGCCCGCCGCGGCGACCGTTCCGCCGCTACGCTGTGCCCCAACCTCCTGCGTCATCCGACCATGACCCACACCATCGAAGGCCCCTTCCACGTCCAGATGACGCCCGAGCCGTTGGCGCATGCGGATGCTCCGCCTCACCTCGGCCGCTTCCGGCTCGACAAGCGCTACGAAGGCCTGCTCGATGCGGTTGGCCGCGGCGAGATGCTTTCCGCACGCACCTTCGTGGAAGGCTCGGCCGGCTATGTCGCCATCGAGCGCGTGGTCGGGATGCTGGACGGGAAGCTGGGCAGCTTCGTGCTCCAGCACAGCGGGGTGATGGAGCGCGGCATGAAGCGCCTGTTCCTCGAGGTGGTGCCGGATTCGGGCACCGGGCAGCTCATCGGTCTTTCCGGGCGGATGGGCATCGACATCGCCGGTGGCGACCACTTCTACCGCTTCGAGTACACCTTGCCGGAGGCGGAGTGATGCGCGCGCTGCTGGCATCCGCCCTTCTGTCGCTCGCGCCTTGGGCCGTGGCCGCAGCGCCCGCCGACGCGGTGCGCGAATCCACCGTCGCCGCGCCCTCGCGCTTCGAGACCTTCACCGTCGCGCTGCCCACCCTCGGTGTCGAGCGCACCGTGCGCGTCTACCTGCCGCGCGGTTACACGAACTGCGAGGGTTGCCGCTATCCGGTCGTCTATTTCATGGATGGCCAGAACGTTTTCGATGCCGCCACCAGTTACGTCGGCGAATGGGGTGCGGACGAGACGCTCGACGATCTGCTGGCGAAGCACGACCTCGCGGTGATCGCGGTCGGCGTCGACCACGGTGGCGAGGCGCGGATGAACGAGCTCAGCGTGTGGGAGAACCTGGAGTTCAAGCCTGCCCGTGGCGAGGCCTTCCTCGCCGATCTCGTCAGTGCGGTGAAGCCCGCCATCGACACGCGTTACCGCACGCGGCCCGCGGCGGCCTCGACCACCATCGTCGGCAGTTCAATGGGCGGGCTGATGGCCCACGCCGCGCTGCTGCGACGGCCCGATGTCTTTGGCGGCGCGATCATCTTCTCGCCGAGCTACTGGTTCTCGCCGGCCATTGCCCCGGAGACCGCGCGCACGCCGCTGCGCCCCGGCCAGCGCGTCTACGTGTATGCCGGTGGCCAGGAGAGTGAATCCATGGTGCCGGACGCGAAGGCGATGTTCCGACGCTTCGAGGCCTCGGGCGGGGGCGTGCTGGACAAGGTCTTCGTCGAGATTCCCGAAGGCGGGCACAACGAGGCGTCCTGGCGTGCCGTGCTTCCCGCCGCCCTGTGCTGGCGCTTCGCACCGATCTGCGAGCCGCGCTGAGGGCGCTTCAGGCGGGCTCGCCTACAATGCGTGCCGCTTCTTCCCCGGAATTCCCATGGCGCTCAAGGCCACCGTCCACCGCGCGACGCTGCAGGTCTCCGACCTCGATCGCCACTACTACGCCACGCACACGCTGACCCTGGCGCAGCACCCGTCGGAGACAGACGCGCGCCTGATGGTGCGCCTGCTCGCTTTCGGCCTGTTCGCCGAGGAGCGCCTGGAGTTCGGCCGCGGCATCAGCAGCGAGGGCGAGCCCGACGTGTGGCTGCGCTCGCTCACCGGCGACATCGAGCACTGGATCGAACTCGGCCAGCCCGAGGAAGCCGACGTGCGCCGCGCCTGCGGGCGCTCGCGTCGCGTCACGGTGGTCGGCTACAGCGGTCGCGGCTTCGGCCTGTGGTGGGAAAAGAACGCCGCCGGCTTGGCGCGTTGCGCGAACCTCGACGTCGTCGAATTGCCGGCCGGCACGGCCGAAGCACTCGCGCCGCTGCTGGCTCGCGGCATGGACCTGCAGTGCCTCGTGCAGGACGGCGAGGTGCAGCTGATGGGCGAGGGCGGCTCGGTGGCCGTCACGCCGGTCTGGCACCAGCGCGCGGCCTGAGTCTGCGACGACGATGAGTGCGCCTCGCCCCAAGGCCGATAGGGTCGACGTCGTCGTGATCGGCGGCGGCGCGGCCGGGCTGATGACGGCCTTCACCGCCGGCCGTCGTGGCCGGCGCGTGCGCGTGATCGAGCATGCCAACCGCTGCGGCAAGAAGATCCTGATGTCGGGCGGCGGGCGCTGCAATTTCACCAATACCGGCACTACGCCGGCGAACTTCCTTTCGGCCAACCCGCACTTCTGCAAATCGGCACTCGCCCGCTACACGCCGGCGCACTTCATCGCGATGGTCGACCGCCACGGCATCGCGTACCACGAGAAAGAGCTGGGCCAGCTGTTCTGCGACGACAGCAGCAAGCAGATCGTGGCGATGCTGCTGAAGGAATGCGAAGACGCCGGCGTCGATGTGCGCACCTCGTGCGCGGTCGAGTCGGTGGAGGTGCTGGCCGTGCCCGATGAAGGCGCGGCCGAGGGCGCGCCGCGCTTCCGCGTCACCACATCGCAGGGCGTGGTCGAGGCGGAATCGCTGGTGGTCGCCACCGGCGGCTTGTCGATCCCGAGCATGGGCGCCACCGGTTTCGGCTATGCACTGGCGAAGCAGTTCGGCCACGCGCTGCTGCCCACCCGCGCCGGCCTCGTGCCGCTCACGCAGAGCGGCAAGCCGGCGGAGCAGATGGCGGAGCTCGCGGGCGTGGCCCTGCCCGTCTCCGCGCGGGCCGGCAAGACGAGTTTCAGCAACGCGATGCTGGTCACGCACCGCGGCATCAGCGGCCCGTCCATCCTGCAGATCTCCAACTACTGGCAGCCGGGCGAGGCGCTCGAACTCGATCTGCTGCCCGGGCAGGACGCGCTCGAAACCCTCACGGCCCTGCGCGCCGCGCGGCCCGACGCCCAGCTGCGCACGGTCCTCGCTGAGCTGCTGCCCAAGCGCTTCGCCGAGCGCCTGTGCGAGACGGTGTTCGAGAGCCGACCGATGAAGCAGCTCGACCCGAAGCCGCTGCAGCGCATCGCCGAGATGCTCGCCCGCTTCCCGCTGGTCTGCAGCGGCACCGAGGGCTACCGCACCGCCGAGGTCACGCTGGGCGGCGTCGACACCAAGGAAGTCTCGTCCAGCACGATGGAAAGCCGTCGCGTGCCGGGCCTTTACTTCGTCGGCGAAGTGCTCGACGTCACCGGCTGGCTCGGTGGCTACAACTTCCAATGGGCCTGGGCTTCCGGCCATGCCGCCGGACAACACGCATGAACCCCTACCGCACCACGTTCCCGCACCCGCTCGTCGACATCGGCGCCAACCTGACGCACGAGAGCTTCGGCCATGATTTCGACGCCGTGCTCGAACGCGCGGCCGAGGCCAGCGTCCACCAGCTCGTCGTCACCGGCGCCTCGCGCGAGGGCTCGCGCCACGCACTCGATCTCGCCCGCGCGCACCCGGGCCGGCTGTTCGCCACCGCCGGCGTGCACCCGCACCACGCGATCGAGGTGACGGATGAAGCCGTCGCCGATCTGCGCGAACTGCTCACCCACCCGGAAGTGGTGGCGGTGGGCGAGACCGGCCTCGACTACTTCCGCGATTTCGCCCCGCGCCACGCCCAGCAGCGCGCCTTCGAACGCCAGCTGGAGCTCGCCGTCGAATGCGGCAAGCCGCTGTTCCTGCACCAGCGCGACGCCCACGACGATTTCCTCGCCATCCTCAAGCCCTTCCTGCCGCGTTGCGGCCCGGCGGTGGTGCACTGCTTCACCGGTGATGAGCGTGCGCTGATGGAATCGCTGGACGCCGGCTGCTACATCGGCATCACTGGCTGGCTCTGCGACGAACGCCGCGGCCAACACCTCCGCGAGCTGGTGAAGCGCATCCCGGCCGACCGCCTGATGGTCGAGACCGACTGCCCCTACCTGCTGCCGCGCACGTTGAAGCCCACGCCGAAGGACCGTCGCAACGAGCCGGCCTTCCTGCCGCACATCGTCCACGAGCTCGCGAAGGACCGCGGCGAGGACGTGGCGGCGACCGCGGCGAGCACGACGGCGACGGCTCGGGCGTTCTTCCGGCTACCGGAGGCCTGAGGCTGGCAGGCGTCGGAGTGTGACGCGCGACTGCACTTGACCGGCTGTGACTTTGCGCGGCGCGTCGCATCGCCGCGGACGCGACGCGGTCGACGGAATGGGCCCGATCGGGGGCGTAAACCGGCAAAGAAGCGAGGAGGGCGTGCCATGCGGATCGCAACCATCAGCCGTGTTTCCCTGTCGATCGTCGTGACGCTCTGTGGCGTGGCCATCGCCGCCCTGTTGCTTCATCGCGCGGGTTCGGAGGGCGAACGCGAGCTCGCCCGCCAACAGGAACTCTCGGAGGCGTTTGTTGACGACCTGCGCGACCTCGCTTTCGATCATTCGCATGCCGTAAGCCGTGCTGCCCTCGGTCCCGGACTGGTCGACGACATTAAGGCCGACCTGGCCGACGTCGACGAGACCACGGCGCGCGTCGAGGCGCAGTTCGACGCCCTGGAAGCCTCCGGTGCGGGCGTTGCCCTGCTGTCTCCGCTGGAGCGCTCCCTCGATGCCTGGAAGCAGCTTCGCACCTACGAACGCTCGGCCCTGCAGCCCTTCCCCGGCGGTGGTCCGCGCGCTGTCCTCCTGAGTCGCCGCCACGAGGCCCTCCGTGGTGGCTTCGTGGAGAGTCTTTCGGGTGCGACGGAGGCGATACGCACCCAATTCAAGGCGCAGATCGAGACCCGCGAGCAGGCGGGTGACCGCAAAGACCGCGTGGCCCTGGCGGCCATGGTGTTCTGCTTCCTCGGGGGGCTGGCACTGCTGCAGGTCTTCGCGCGGCGACACCTCACCCGGACCTTCGCGGCGCTGGGCCGAGGCGTCCGGCGGCGAACGATCATCCCGCGCGTTCCGGCCCGGGCTGGCCATTGATCGGCAGCACCCCATCCGCGTCGATGCCTTTGCTCGCTGCGCCGCCATTCGGCGCACTGTGTCGATCCTCGCCGACCATCCCGGCGGCTGGTTTGGTCGAAGTTATGAAGATTATCGTTTCTTTGTAATTGGCCGAAGATCGGCCTAGGCTGGGGCCATGGACCCCATCGCCAACCCCTATGCCCCCGGTGCCGGGGCGCCGCCGCCGGAACTCGCCGGCCGTGACGCCCTGATCGAACAGGTGCGGATCGCCACCGCGCGCATCCGCGCCGGGCGTCAGGCAAAGAGCGTGCTGCTGGTCGGCCTGCGCGGCGTCGGCAAGACCGTGCTGCTCGACCGCATGCGGCAGGACGCCGAGGCCGCCGGGATGGAGACCATCCGCATCGAAGCGCCGGAAGGCCGCTCGCTGCCGGCCATGCTGGCGCCGCAGCTGCGCCTGGCCCTGCTGCGCCTCTCGCGACGCGACAAGGCCAAGGACCTCGCGAGTCGCGGCTTGCGCGCGCTGGCCGGGTTCGCGAAATCGCTGAAGCTGAAGTACGCCGACCTCGAAGTGGGCATCGACCTCGATCCCGAGCCCGGCCTCGCCGACAACGGCGACCTCGAGAGCGATCTGCTGGCCTTGCTGGAAGCCGCGGCCCGCGCCGCGCAGGCTGACGGTACCGCCCTCGTGCTTTTCATCGACGAGCTGCAGTACGTGCCGGAAGAGCAGTTGGCCTCGCTGGTGACGGCCCTGCACCGCTGCGCGCAGCAGCAGGTGCCGGTGGTGCTGGTGGGTGCGGGCCTGCCCTCGCTGCCCGGCCAGATGGGCCGCGCGAAGTCCTATGCCGAGCGGCTGTTCGCCTTTCCCTTCATTGGGCCGCTCGACGCCACGGCGGCGCGCGATGCCATCGAGGTGCCGGCCGCAGCACTCGGCGTGCGCTTCGAGCCCGCCGCCACCGAGGCGATCCTCAAAGCCACCGAGGGTTACCCGTATTTCCTGCAGGAGTGGGGCAAGCATGCCTGGGACGTTGCGAAGGGCTCGCCGATCACGGTCGCCGACGTCGAACGCGCCGCGCGCGAAGCGGTGGCGGCCCTCGACGAGAGCTTCTTCCGCGTCCGCTTCGATCGCCTCACGTTGGCCGAGAAGCGCTACTTGCGCGCGATGGCGGCGCTGGGGCCGGGCCCGCACCGTTCCGGTGACATCGCCGACACCCTTGGTCGCAAGGTCACCGCGATGGGGCCGATCCGCGCGCAGTTGATCGACAAGGGCATGGTGTGGAGCCCGAACCACGGCGATACCGCGTTCACCGTGCCGATGTTCGACGCCTACCTGCGGCGCATCCTGCCCGGCGAGGACTGGCGCGAGGGCTGAGCGTCAGTGGGTGCCGGGCGGCGCGTCCGCCCAGCGCGTGCAGTGCCGGCCGGCGCGCTTCGCGAGGTACAGCGCTTCGTCGGCGCGCTTGAGCAGCAGGGCGAGGTCGTTGCGATGGCGTTGGCCGCCGAGCATCGCCACGCCGATGCTCACCGTCAGCGTCTGGGCACCTTCGGGAAGCGGCACGGCCGCCATCTTGGCGTGCACGGTTTCCGCCACGCGAGCGGCGGCTTCGGGGTTCGCGTCGGGAAGCCACAACGCGAACTCTTCGCCGCCGAGGCGCACGACGGTGTCGCTTCGCCGTAGGCAGGTGCGGAGGACGCCTGCCATCGCCACCAGTACGGTGTCGCCGACGTCATGGCCCCAGCGGTCGTTGATGGCCTTGAAGTGGTCGGCATCGACCATCAACAACGCGCTGTCGGTCGAGGGCGTGCCGTCCTGCGGCACAGCCGGCCGGGCCACGAATGCGGCATCGAGGGCGCGCCGGTTGCCGAGGCCCGTGAGCGGGTCGGTGCGGGCGAGCTGGTCAAGCTCGTCGTTGCGCGTGCGGATGGCTTCGGACTGCGCCTCGAGGCGTCGATTGGCCTCGGCCAGCTCGCGCGCGAGACCCTGCGCGGATTGACGCGCGGCCACCAGCTCGGCTTCGAAGCGGGCGCGCTCTCGCGCCGGGAAGAACAGCCAGAGCAACCGCGCGCCGTCGTCGAGGCGACGTGCGCTGACGAGGCAGGGCCATGGGGTGCCGCCCGGCGACTGCAGCAGCACGTGGCATTCATCGAAACGCCCGTCGCGACGCAGCAGCGGCCAGAGGTGGGTCTCAAGAAAAATGGCCGAAGCGCGGCCGAACAGCGTGCCGATGTAGTCGAGCGCGCCGGCTTCGATGCCCAACTCCTCGACGACGTCGCCAGTGATCGTCTGCAGGCCCCCGCTCGCATCGGTGACGACCACCAGTGCCGGCAGGCGCGGCAGCAGCTCGGCCATCGATGAGCGCTCAGCGGGCAAGCCGCCTCCGCAGCGCGTCGACCACCAGCGCCGGGTGGCTCATGTGGGCGCAATGGCCGGCGACGTCGAGCACCTCCAGCGTGGCCTGCGGGAGGCGCGCCTTCAGCCAGCGTCCGACGTCCAGCGGGGCGAGCGCGTCATGGCGGTGCTGCAGCAGCAGCGCAGGCGTGCGGACGCGCTCGATGTCGGCGCGGTTGTCCGAGAAGAAGGTGGCCGCGGCGAACTGGCGCGCCACCTCGGGGTCGGTCGAGCAGAAGCTTTCGGAAAGTCGCCCTGTCACTTCGGCACCGCCGCCTTCGCCGGCGACCACCGGGGCCAGCGTCTGCGCCCAGCCCAGGTAGTTCTGGTCCATCAGGGTGAGCAGGCCTTCGAGGTCGGCGCGCTGGAAGCCCCCGATGTAGTCGGGCGGATGGTCGATGAAGCAGGGATTCGGGCCGAGCAGCACGAGGTCGCGGAAGAGGGCGGGCTCGCGCGCGGCGGCGAGCATGCCGATGCTGCAGCTCACCGAGTGGGCCACGAGGGTGAGGCCTTCGGGCGGCGCGACGCTGCGCGCGATCGCGAGCAGGTCGTCGGCGTAGCCTTCGAGCGAGGCATGGCGCTTCGGATCGTACGCGGCACGATCGGACCGGCCTGATCCGGCGTAATCGAACGCGACTTGGCGATGGGTCCCGGCGAACGCCGGCAGGATCGCCTCCCACATGGCTTGGCTGCAGCCGAAGCCGTGCGCGTAGAGCAGGGTGGGGCCGGTCCCCTCCACCCGCACGCGGTGGCGCCGGTGGAGATCGAGCGTGGCAGCGTCGTCCATCACGTTCTCCCGCGCCCAAAGTTGGTCGCGTGGAGCATAGCGCCCGCCCGAATCGGGCGGGGGTTCCTCAGCTCCGCAGGCCGACGCCGCGCTGCAGCAGCCACAGGCCGAGCCAGGTCAGCGCGATGACGGCGCCCAGCATCACCGCATACGCGCTCCACAGCGGCACGTCGGTGGCGCCGGTGCCGAGCAGGCCGTAGCGGAAGGCATTGACCATGTAGAAGATCGGGTTGGCATGCGTGGCCGCTTCGGCCCAGTCCGGCAGCAGCTTCACCGAATAGAACACGCCGCCGAGGTAGGTGAGCGGCGTCAGGATGAAGGTGGGGATGATCGCGATGTCGTCGAACTTCTTTGCGTACACCGCGTTGACGAAACCGGCGAGCGAGAAGATCACCGCGCCCAACAGGACGGTGCTCACCGTCACCGCCCAATCGTGCACGCGCACTTTCGTGAACAGCATCGCCACCGCCAGCACGATGGCGCCGACCATGAAGCCGCGGAGCACCGCGCCGCCGACGTAGCCGCCGAGGATCACCCAGTTCGGCAGCGGCGCCACCAGCAGCTCCTCGATGTGGCGGCCGAACTTCGCGCCGAAGAAGCTGGAGCTGATGTTGCCGTAGGCGTTCTGGATCACCGACATCATCACCAGGCCCGGCACGATGAAGTCCATGTAGCTGAAACCGCCCATGTCGCCGATCTTGCTGCCGATCAGCTTGCCGAAGATCAGGAAGTACAGCGTCATCGTGATCGCCGGCGGCACCAGGGTCTGGCCCCAGATGCGGACGATGCGCGCGACTTCGCGGCGGATGATGGTGCGGAACGCCGTCCAGTTGGGGTTGGGGGTGGCGGCGCTCATGCGGCGTCCTTGTTGGTCAGGCGGACGAAGAGCTCCTCGAGGCGGTTCACCTCGTTGCGCATCGAGCGCACGGTGATGCCGGCCTCCTGGAAGGCGGCGAAGACGCGGTTGAGGTCCATCTCGCGCGGCATCTCGAGCTTCAGCGTCTGGGGGTTCTCGGCGTGCAGCTTGACGCCCTCGATCGCCGGCAGCGTGGCCGGCAGCGTGCCCTCGATGTCGAACACGAAGCCCTCGACGTCGAGCTTGGCCAGCAAGTCGCGCATCGGACCCTGCTCGACGATGCGGCCCTTGTCGATGATGGCGAGGTTGCGGCAGAGGTTCTCCGCCTCCTCGAGGTAATGCGTGGTGAGGATGATGGTGGTGCCCTGCGCGTTGATCTCGCGCAGCAGCTTCCACATGCCGCGGCGGATCTCGATGTCGACGCCGGCGGTGGGCTCGTCGAGGATCAGCAGCCGCGGGTTCGTCATCATCGCGCGGGCGATCATCAGCCGGCGCTTCATGCCGCCCGAGAGCGTGCGGCTCATCACCTGCGCCTTCTCCCAGAGCTGCGCGAGCTTCAGCTGCTCCTCGGCGCGGCGCTCGGCCTCGGCGCGCGGCACGCCATAGAAGCCGGCGTAGTTCACGAGGATGTCGAAGGGCTTCTCGAACATGTTGAAGTTGATCTCCTGCGGCACGAGGCCGAGGAGCCGCATCGCGTCTTCGCGGTGGGCGAAGCGGTCGACGCCGAAGATCGACACTGTGCCCGCGCTGGCATTGACCAGCGAACTGACGATGCCGATCAGGGTGCTCTTGCCGGCGCCGTTGGGGCCGAGCAGGGCGAAGAAATCGCCGGGCTGCACGCTGAGCGAGACGCCCTTCAGGGCCTCGGTCTTGTTGTCGTAGGTCTTGCGGAGGTCGGTGACGCAGAGCGCGGGGACGGCGGCCATGGGCCTTCAGGCGGCGGGCGGGAGTGCAGGGCGTGAAGTATAGGTCGCCGTGCTACCAGAGCCCCCGCTGCAGGCTGATCCGGTCGCCATCCATGGCCACGCCTTCGAGCTCCAACAGCTTCTGCTTCCGGCGCAGGCCGCCGCCGTAGCCGGTGAGCCGCCCGTCCTGGCCGACCACGCGATGGCAGGGCACGAGGATCGCCACGCGATTGCGTCCGTTCGCCGCGCCTACCGCGCGGGCGGCACCGGGCCGGCCAAGTGCCCGCGCGAGTTCGGCATAGCTGCGGGTCTCGCCGCTCGGGATGTCGCGCAGGGCCGACCACGTGGCGCACTCGAAGGCCGAGCCCGGCAAGTGCAGCGGCACGTCGAACTCGCGGCGATCCCCGGCGAAATACGCGGCCAGCTGCGGACGCAGGCTCGCAATGTGCGGATGCTCCCCCGGTGACGCGAGGTAGTTGTGCTGGTCGCGCAGTTCCTCCAACTCCTTGGTCAGGGCAGGGCGATCAAGGAACTCCAGCAGCACCAGCCCGCGGTCTTCGGCGGCAGCGATCATCGTGCCCAGCGGGGTCTCGATCGAGGCATGGCGCAGGGGGATTCCGCTGCGGGCCCGGCCCGGCGTGGTGGCGAACTGGCGGGCGAACGCCGCGCGGAACCCGCTGACCGACGCGAAGCCATGGTCGAAACCGCCCGCATCCACGCTGCTGCTGCCCGCCAGCGCCCCCAAGGCATCCCCAAGACGGTGGGCCCGCCACCAGCGTTGGAAGCTGAGGCCGTGGCGTTCCTTGAACCATCGGCGCACCCGCAGCGGATCGAGCCCGAGCGCGACCAGATCGGCATCGCCCCAGTGACGGTCGGGGCGGGCCTGCAGCGCGGCGTGCAGCGCCGGCATCCAGTCCGGTGCGTCGTCGGGCTGCGCCAGCGGCCGGCAGCGCTTGCACGGTCGGAAGCCGGCCGCCATCGCCGCCTCCGCTGTCGGGTGGAAGACGACGTTCTCCGGTTTCGGCTTGCGCGCCGGGCAGGTCGGGCGGCAGAAGATGCCCGTGGTTTTCACCGAGGTGAAAAACACGCCCTCGTAGGCGGCGTCACTGGCCTGCATGGCAGCGAGCATCTCGTCGCGGCCGAGGGCATGGAAAAGGCGTTTCGACATGGCGGAATGCTAGGTCGGGAGCCGCTCCGCCGATACCGCAGTTTGGACATCGAATCTCCCCAAACACCGCGCTGCCGACGGTCAGGGGCGGGTGGCCCGCTCCGTCGCCAGCAGGGCGCGCTTGCGTTCCAGCCCCCAGCGATAGCCCCCCAGCGCGCCATCGCCGCGCAGCACGCGGTGGCAGGGCACCAGCACCGCCACCCGGTTGGCGCCGCAGGCCGTGCCGACCGCACGGGTCGCCTTCGGAGCGCCAATGCCGGCAGCGACGTCGGCATAGGAGCGCGTTTCGCCCAGCGGGATGCCCTGAAGGAAGCGCCACACCCGCATCTGGAACGCGGTGCCGCGCAGGTCGAGCGGCAGGTCGGGCGCGGGGGCCGAACGCGAGAGGTGGGCTTCGAGGGCATCGATCCAGGCATCGAGCGGCACGTCGGCCTCGCTAGCGAGGATCGCGGCCTTCGGGAATTCGCGGCCGAGTTCGGCGCGGAGCGAATCGGCGCTATCGCCGAACTGCGCGAAGCACACGCCGCGCGCGGTGGCGGCCATCGCCAGCCACCCGAGCCGCGTTTGCCGCGCCGCCCAGTGGATCGTCTCGCCCGGTGCGCCGTCGCGGTAGGCCGAGAGGGTCATGCCGAGGTCGCGCGGCGCTTCGCCGTAAACCCGGCTGGTCGAACCGAAGCCGGCCTCGAGGATCGCGTCGGTGACCGTGGAGCCCGCCTTCAAGGCCGACTTCAGGCGGCCCAGCCGCGCCGCGTCCTGCAGGGCCTTGGGCGACAGCCCGACGAGCGAGGTGAAGCGGCGCTGGAAGGCCGAGGGCGAGAGGCCGAATTCGGCGGCGAGATCCGCCAGCGGCCAGGATTCGTCGGCGCGGGCGACGATCGCCCGGGCGAGGCCCACCAGGGCGCTGTCTGTCGCAACCCGAGGGCGGCCCTTCGATGCGTTGTCAGGCCCAAGGCTGGAGCGAACTGCCGGCGGGCGAGGGGCGGGAGACATCGCAATCCTAGAAGAGGGGCAGGCCGGAGGGAGGGTGCCGGGAGCGACGTCACGCGGCACTCCGCTTATTGCCTTGCTTTCGCTACTGATGCTTTCCGATCAATCGCGTCCAGTCTCTGAATTCGCGCCATCTTGCCGCAGTGATCATCTGGCATCATCGGGCGAGGTATGAATCACGGACGATGACATGGTTTCGCGCTTGATTTTGGCTGCTGCCGTTCTCTTTTCGTTTGCGGCACCGGCCTTCGCGTTTCGGACTGATGGGCCAACGCCTACCGCCGAGTTCGCGCAACTGGAAAGCGGGGAATCCAGGCCGCGTCCGGTCATCCGACCCTCAACGGATGGTCGCGTGCGAATGGCGGCGACCATGCATGATCTTGAGGCGTCGATCGGACTCAACGGTGTCAGCGTCAACTCGATCGACGAGGCGGGTGAGGCGCGATTCGACTGGGCCCTCCGCGGGATCGGCCGCACTGACGGCATCACGCCAATGCTCTGGGCGGGTGACTTGCGGATCGCCGACGACACCGCGATCGTCGATCGCGGCGTGGTGGTCGAGGAGTTCGGAGCAAGCGCGGACGGACTTCTCCACGACATCGTGGTGTCGGACCGCCCCGGCGGACATGGTGAGCTGACGATCGAGTTCGTCGCCTCCGGTGCGCGCTTGGGTCGAGCGGTAGGCCCCGCCAGCGGGGGCGTCGACCTGGTGATGGCGGACGGTCGGGTGCTGGCCTTGGAGTATCTGACGGCGACAGACGCTGACGGGGCTGTATTGCCGGTCAGGATGGAGCTCGACGGCAGGCGCACCCTTCACGTCAACATCGCAGATGCCGGCGCTGCCTACCCGGTGACCGTCGCCGGGAAGATTTCAGATGCGGACTGGTCGAGCTTGACGTCGGCCAGTTTCGACGGCTCCGTCCATGCGATGACGGTTGTCGACTCCGGGGTTTTCGTGGGCGGCGCCTTTACCCTTGCGAACGGCGGCGTCAAGGCACGCAACATCGCTTACTGGAATGGCAGCACTTGGTCGCCCGTAGGCAGCGGCACGAACCTCGCGGTGACCTCCCTGGCCTGGGACAGCGCTTCTCGACGCCTGTATGCGGGGGGGCGATTCACGGAGGCGGGAAGTGCAGCGGCACGCGGCGTGGCCGTCTGGGACGGCCAGGCATGGTCAGAGCTCGGAGCGGGTGTTGCTGGCGTCGTCCATGCGCTTGTTTGGGACAGCACAAGCAGGCGGCTATTCGCCGGTGGCGAGTTCCCGACGGCCGGTGCGGTCTCCGCCCGCAATGTGGCGGAGTGGGATGGCACTCGATGGCTTCCCCTCGGTGCCGGCGTGGATGGCGCCGTCATGGCCATGGCTTGGGATGCGGCGCGCGGCCACCTCTATGCGGGCGGCAACTTCTGGCTGGCGGGTAGCGTCGTTGGAAACGGCGTGGCGGTGTGGAAAGACGGCAATTGGTCTGCCTTGGCGGGGGGCACTGGGAGTGGTGTGCTTGCTCTCGCATGGGATGCCCGATTCAACCGCCTTTTCGCTGGCGGCAGCTTCGTCGCATTGACCCAAGCGGGAAACGCCAACCGAGTCGCCGTATGGGAAGAGGGGCGTTGGACGGCCTTGGGCCTCGGCGTCAACAATCGCGTGATGTCCTTGGCATGGGACGCCACGAATCTTCGACTCTACGCGGGGGGAGAGTTCTCAACGGCCAACGGGAACGCGGCTCGTGCCATTGCGATGTGGGCTGATTTCCGATGGACTGCCCTCGGCAGTGGCGCAAACCGCGCTGTGACCGCGTTGGCCTGGGACGCCGCTAGCGCTCGACTCTACGCCGGTGGTGCCTTCAGCACGGCGGGTGGCGGCGCCGCCAATCGCGTCGCGACTTGGGACGGCGCTGCCTGGAGCGCCCTCGGCACCGGGGCGAATGGGCAGGTTCAGACGGTGCTGTGGGATGACGCCCGTGGCCGGCTCTACGCCGCAGGTGACTTCACGACGATTGGCCGAGTTGCGGCGAACGGTATCGCGGTTTGGAACGGTGACAGCTGGGCGGGGCTTGGCGCGGGGACCAGTGGGCCGGTGACGGCGATCGCGTTGGACGGCTCGACGGGCCGCATCTTCGTCGGTGGCGGGTTCACGACCGCTGGCGGCGTCACCGCGAACAACGTCGCGTCTTGGGACGGAACGAGCTGGTCAGCGCTGGGGTCGGGTGTCGGCGGCCAAGTGAATGCGCTGGCGTGGGACGCAGCGAATCGTCGACTGTTCGCAGGCGGTGTGTTTGCAACGGCGGGCGGTGTTGGCGCGAGCCATGTTGCTCGCTGGGACTCGACGAGTTGGAGCCCCCTTGGTGTGGGCACGAATGGTGTGGTCAACGCCTTGGCGTGGGACTCCGCCAATGCCCGGTTGTTCGTGGCGGGCGCATTCACGAGCGCCGGCGGGGGTTCGGCGAACCGGACGGCCGTTTGGCGGGATGGCGCGTGGTCTGCACTGGGCTCCGGGATGGGCTTCGCCTCCGTGTATGCGTTGGCATGGGATTCCGCGAGCAGCCGGCTGTATGCCGGCGGGGACTTCATCACCGCTGGCGGGGTCGATGCGCGCAACATTGCGATGTGGACCGGAAGCGGCTGGTTGCCGTTGGGCCCGGGTGTCGAAGGTGGCGTGTACGAGCTGGCCTGGGATCCGGCGGCTGGCCGGCTTTTCGCCACATCGTCATCCCGTCTCTCAAGCTGGAACGGGTCGAACTGGGAAAGCGTCAGCGCGTTCTCCCTGGACGACCCCAGTGCCGCATGGTTTGGACTGTCTTGGGATGCGACCAACCAACGACTGTTCGCTTCCGGCGTATTCACGTCGGCGAACGGCACCGTAAGCCGGATCATCCAGGGCCGTTTCTCCAGCGATCCCGGCCGCGTCCCGCAGTCCATTTCCTTTGCAAGTCCCGGCCCTCAGATCTTCGGAACGACGTTGCGTTTGGTCGCTAGCGCCAGCTCCGGCCTCACCGTCAGCTTCCAATCAGCGACGCCAAGCGTTTGCAGCGTGACTCCGTCTGGTGAACTCACGGCCGTCAGCGCCGGCGGGTGCACGATTCTCGCGGACCAGGCCGGTGACGCGAGATTCCTGCCGGCGCCAAGGGTGAGCCAGACCTTCGCAGTCAACGCCGCGGTGCCGGCGCCGCCCGGCATTGGCCTCGCGTCGGCGGGTGACCGGCAAGCATCGGTTCGCTTCACTGCGCCCACCAACACCGGCGGTTCGACCATCACGAGCTACACCGCGACGTCGAGCCCCCAGGGCATTTCGGCGTCGTCGACATCGAGCCCGATCACCGTTCCTGGGTTGACCAACGGCGTCGCCTACACCTTCACCGTGACTGCCACCAATAGTGCGGGTACCAGCGTTCCCTCCACGCCAAGCAACAGCGTTACGCCCAACAGTGGATCGCAGTCTTCGTCATCGATCGCGAGACCGGATCGCTTCGTCATTGGCGAGAACAGCGGCGAGGTCCGGATCGACGTGCTCGCCAACGACAGCTTCACCCCTGAACTGCTCGGCGCGGGCGTACTGTCCATCACCGATGCCCCGGTGCGCGGCACGGCCGCGGTGATCGCGCTCGGGACGCCTGGCCTAGCCGACGACGTCATCGCCTACACGCCGACACGCGATGGTTCGGGTGCCGACAGGTTGCGATACCGCATTTGCTTCGGTGGCGCGATACCTTGCGTGGACAGCACGGTGTCGATCGAGATCCGCCCCTTGGGCTCGGCCGGCATCCAACTCACCACCGATAGCGACCGTGGCCACCGCGATGTCGAGTTCTCTGGACTTCGCGCGCTTCCCGGCGCCCGCTTCGAAGCACATGGCTTCGTCGTGCCGTCCGTGCTGCTGCCCTCCTTGCCGAGCGATGCAACACCGGAGAATCCTCTGGATGCCGGCGGCTCATGGGTCGCGTTTCGCACCCTCTTTGCCGGCGCTACGGTTCGCCGCTGGCAGATTCTCGTCGACGCCCGCTCTTCGTCGGGGGGTGACGTTGATGTCTACCTCGGTATTGACGCCAACAACAACTGGCAGGCAGACAGTGACGAGTTGGCATGCGTAGCGGCGATGTCGCCGGTGTCAGAGCGGTGCGAACTGGCTGTTGCGCAGGCGCCGAATGCCAATGTTCGCTACTGGGTCCTGCTGCATTCGCGCACTGGTGCGCAGACCGCTCGAGCGGAGGTTTTCGAGGTTCCCATCGAGACGGCAACGGGCAAGCGCTCCCTCGTCGCGACGGGTCCTGGAGCGCTGACCGCCGCAGCGAGGTTTTCCACTCGCCTCGTCTGGAATGACGCCACGATGGCGCCGGGCGAGGTGCGCGGTGGCTGGCTGGAAGTGAAGTCCGATGAGAACACCTCCTTGGGCGGTGTGCCGGTACGGATTGAGAGGAGAGCGGGTGCACCGGTGCCATTTGCGCTTCAGAGTGGCGCTGATCATCGGATGGCGTTGGCGGCGTCAAGCGCGCATGAGGGGCTATACATCGATGTCCCGCCCGGAGTGGCTCGACTCGAAGTGATGGCGCTTAGCACCCTGAACATCGATCTTTACCTTTCGCGCGCTGACGCGCCGGCGGCGAGCGGGGCTACGCCGACGGTCCCGTTGGCGCCGGCACGCAGCGCGGCCCTGGTCAGCGCCACATCGCCGAACCCGAACGAAAGCCTGTTGGTGAACAGTCCGGCCCCAGGGCGCTGGTACGTGACGCCGGTGAACGCCTCGACGACCACGGCCAACCTGACCGTCCGTGCCACGATCATCGGCGCGGGCCCGCAGCTGCGCCCGGGTGGCTTCTTCAATCCCGAGCGCTCGGGCAACGGGCTGTTCTTGTATCCGGCGGGCAACCAGTGGGCGGGCCTCTGGTACACCTATCTGCAGGACGGCACGACCACCTGGTACTACCTACAGGGCGCGGAGCCGGGTTCCACCGGCATCTGGCGCGGCACGATCTACCGCAGCGCGTGGAACGGCAGCAGCAATTTCCTCACCCCCGTGGGCGAAGCGACGGTGACGCCGCGCTCGACGAGTGCCTTCACCTTCAGCTACACGCTGGACGGCGAGACGGGCAGCGAGGCCTACGAGAACTTCGGCGGCGGTTGCCCGACGTTTGAAGGCGCGCCCTTGAACGCCAGCGGCCACTGGTTCGATCCGGCGCGCGCGGGTTCGGGCTACAGCGTGCAACTGTTCCCCAACTACGAGTTCTACACGGTGTTCGGTTACGACGCACAGGGCGTGCCGCGTTACCTGATCGCGGAGCGGAGTGGTATCGGCGCGGCGACGGAGACGCTGACGCTGGCGCAGAACACCGGTGCTTGCCCGCTGTGCACCCGCACGGGCAACCCGGTGCGCAGCACGGCGGGCACGCTGACGCGCACGTTCGGGTCCGGCACGCTGCAGCGGATCCAGCTCAGCGGCACGTTCACTTCTGGCGTGCCCGGCACGTGGGCGGCGAACGATGCGGTGACGCCGCTCGGCAGCTTGCAGGGCTGCGCGGCCAACTGACCGTCAAGATCGACGGGCGCGGCAGCCATGCCGCGCCCTTACGAGACGGCGCTGGCGTAGCGATCGGGCATGGCGGCATTCTGGCCGCCCCGGGCCGCGCCCGCACTCCGCTTCTTGCCGTCATGCCTGATCGTGTCCTCGGCCTTATCGGCGGAATCAGCTGGGAAAGCACCGCCCACTACTACCGCGCCCTCAACGAGGGCGTGCGCGATGCACGCGGCGCGCCGCATGCCGCCGAGCTGCGCCTGCATTCCTTCGATTTCGCGACGATCAGCGCGTTGCAGCACGCAGGGCGCTGGGATGAGCTGGCGGTGCTGATGGCCGACGCGGCGCGCGGCCTCGCGGCGGCGGGTGCCGGCGCGGTGATGATCTGCGCGAACACTATGCACAAGCTCGTCGACTCCGTCGAAGCGGGCGGCGGCCTGCCTGTCCTGCATATCGCCACGCCGACGGCCGCGGCGGCGCGTGCGGCCGGCTGCCGCCGCCTGCTCTTCCTCGGCACGGCGTTCGCGATGGAACAACCCTTCCTGCTCGACCGACTGCGCGCCGAGGGGCTCGAGGTGTTCGTGCCCGAGGCCGCCGACCGCGCCGAGGTGCATCGCGTCATCTTCGAGGAGCTGGTCGCCGGTCGGGTGCTCGATACTTCGCGCGAGCAGCTTCGAGCGGTGATCGCGCGCGGCGTGGCGGCCGACGCCGACGGTGTGATCCTCGGCTGCACCGAACTGATGATGATCGTGCGCGACGAAGACAGCGCCGTTCCGCTGTTCGACACCATGGCGCTCCACGCCGCGGCCGGCGTGGCCTGGTTGCTGGACGAGGCCTGAGCGCGGCGTGCTTCAGGCCGCCTGCGCGGCCTTCGGCGCCTATGCCACCACGCGCTCGGCCCACACCACCTTCGCGCCGCTGGCCAGCCAGCGTTCGAAATGCGGGCCGTACGTGGCATCAACGCCGGCGCGCTTCACCTTCATCGTCGGGGTGATCAGGCCGTTGTCGACCGTCCATTCCTCGCCAACGACGATCAGCGCGTCGAGGTGCAGGTAGCTGTCGAGCGTCGCGTTCACCGCGTCGAGGTGCTTGGCCAGCGTCGCCTCGATCTCGGCCTTGCCCGCCGTCGTCGCGGCCTTGGCGCGCGCCGCTTCGCCGAGCATCACCAGGCCCACTGGCTGCGGCAGGCTGGCGCCGGCTACGCAGCAGGCTTCGAAGAGCGGCAGTGCGGAAAGCTTCTCTTCGATGGGGCCGGGTTCGACGTACTTCGCCTTGCTGGTCTTGAAGGCGTCCTTGACGCGACCGGTGATCTTCAGCGTGCCGTCGGCGGCGATCGCTCCTTTGTCGCCGGTCTTCAGGAAGCCATCGTCGGTGAACGCAGCGGCCGTCGCCGCGTCGTCGCGGTAGTAACCCTGCATGTTCCAGGCGCAGCGCACCTGCACTTCCTGCGTGCTCGGGTCGAGCCGCACCTCGGCGCCCGGGTAGGGCGGGCCGACGGTGCCGATCTGCTGGTGGCCCTTCACGTTGGTGTGGGTGACGCCGCAGTTCTCGGTCATGCCGTAGGCCTCGAGGATCTCGAGGCCGAGACGCTTGTACCACTCGAGCATCGCCGGCGGCATCGGCGCGGCGCCACCGCCGGCGTAGATGCATTGGTCGAGGCCGAGGCCCTTCAGCACCTTGCGCTTCACCAGCCAGCCGATCACCGGCAGCTTCAGCAACCGATCCAGCTTCGCGGCCGGCACCTTCGCCAACACGCCCTGCTGGAACTTCAGGTACAGCCGCGGCACCGAGGCGAAGCGGGTGGGGCGCGCGCGCTGCAGGTCGGCGATGAAGGTGTCGAGGCTCTCGGCGAAATACACCTCGTAGCCCGTGGCCAGCAGCGTGTGTTCGAGGAAGGTGCGTTCGACGATGTGCGACAGCGGCAGGTAGGAGAGCAGGCGGTCGCCGGGGTGGAACGGCACGCGCGCCAGCACGGCGGCGGTGGCGGCGGCGAAGTTGCCGAAAGCGTGCATCACGCCCTTGGCCATGCCGGTGGTGCCCGAGGTGTAGATGATCGTGGCGAGCTCGTCGGCCGCGCGCGTCGGCGTGCCGGCCAGCGGGCCTTGGGCGGCGCAAGCCGCGTCCCAGCCGGTGAAGCGCCGCTTCGCGCCTTCGGGCGCCAGCGGGAAGGCGATGCAGGGCAGTTCGTCGGGAATGCCCGGTTCGATCGAGGCCCAGTCGTCGAGCTTGCCGACGAACAGCAGCGAGGCCCCGCTGTGGGCCAGCAGCTCGCGCACCGAGGTGCCCGTCAGCGTCGGGTAAAGCGGCACCGACACGTGCCCCGCCATCCAGATCGCCCAGTCGGCCATCAGCCAGTGCGCGCAGTTCTTCGAGATCAGCGCGATCCGCGAGCCGGGCGGCAGGCCGAGCGACTGCAGGTGCGCGGCCATGCGCCGGGTCTCGACCAGCGCCTCGCTCCATGTCCAGTGGCGAATGTCGCCGGGCCCGTAGGGCTGCACGAACACGCGCTTGGCCGGGGACTGCCGCTCCCAGTGGTAGAGGCGCTGCAGGGCGAGGGTTTCGGCGTCCGGAGCGGCGATCGGGGGCATGGTGGGTTCGAGAGGGCAGGTGTCGCCAGAGTTGGCTGATGTGCGTGCACGCCGCGTGGTGGCCCCGCCACGCCCCGCCCACGCGCTGACGGGCCATAATCCGCCGTCCTTCGGAGCACCCCCTTGATTCCCCAATTCCCCATGAAGCTGGTGGCCAAGCGCATGCTGGCCCCCGCCGTCGCCCATTTGAGCTTCCAGCGCGCCGACGGGCAGGCGCTCGACTACATCCCCGGCCAGTTCATCCAGATCCACCTGATCGGGCGGGACGGCGAGCCGACCAAGCGCAGCTACTCGCTGGCCACCATCCACGACCATGCGATGGGCCCCGGCGAGGCGGTGGATATCGCGGCGTCATTCGTGCCGGGCGGCACCGCCACCGCGCTCTTCGAAGGCCTGAAGGAGGGCGACGAAGTCACGGCCAGCGGCCCGTTCGGGCGCTTCTGCCTGCTGCCGAACGACGCCAACCGCCGCTACCTGCTGATCGCCACCGGCACCGGCGTCACGCCCTACCGCTCCATGCTGCCGCTGCTGGAAAAGGCCATCGTCGAGCGCGGCGTGCACGTGGTGGTGCTGTTCGGCGCGCGCAGCGAGGCCGAGCTGATCTACGCCGACGACTTCCGCGCCATGGCCGCGAAGCACCCGTCGCACTTCCGCTTCGTGCCCTGCTATTCGCGCGAGTTCAACGAGGCGGCCGGCCCGGACGCGCGCCGCGGCTACGTCACCGAGCAGATCGCCGCCCTCGAACCGCAGGCCGAGGGCGACATCGCCTACCTGTGCGGCAACCCGAACATGGTCGATGCCGCGTTCGAGGCGCTGAAGGCCGCGGGCCTGCCGGTGCCGCAGATCCGCCGCGAGAAGTACGTCAGCGGGAAGTAGCTAGGGCGTGGCCGGGGCCGCGCTCATCGCGGCCCTCATCGCGTCACGTCGCTGGATCGCCTTCGCCGTACGGTCGTTGCCCGGACCAAGGGCCTTGTCGAGCAGCGCGACGCCCTCAGCGAACAACTTTTCCGACTCCTGGGTGCGGCCGAGGTAGCCGAGCGCTACGGCGTAGGCGGAGCGGGTGGCGCCCATGAACATGTGCTCGGCGCCGAATACCGGTTCGCCGAGCGCCATGGTCTCCTGCTCCAGCGCGGCGGCTTCGGCGTAGCGCTTCAGGTCCATCAGCGCGAGCGCGAGGTTGTGGTGGCAAATCAGGGTGTCGGGGCTCGACGGCCCCGAAGCCGCCTTCTCGGCCGCGCAGCCCTGCGCGAGGTACTGGTGCTGCCGCACCGGATCGCCCATTTCGCCGTAAAGCACCCCTAGGTTGTTGAGCAGAGTGCGGTAGTCGGCCGAGTCCTTGCCGTATTCGGCGCCGCGGACTTCCAGCGTGGAGAGCATCAGTGCTTCGGCGCCCGGGTAGTCCTTCAGGTCCTGCTTCACCAGCGCGAGGTCCGAGAGGGAATTCAAGGTGCGGTCGTGGCGCGGCCCGTTCAGTTCGACCGACAGTTTCGACGCGGACTCGAGGACCGGCAACGCCTCGGCCAAGGCGCCTGAGAGATACAGGGCGCCGCCGAGCGAGCGCATCGCCTCCAGCGTCGCGACGTGGCCTTTGCCGTGCTGAGCCTCCTGGCCGGCCAACGCCTGGCGGTACAAGACGATCGCCTCCTTGTACTGACCCAACTGGCGATGGGCACTGGCCAGGTAGCTCAGCGTGGTCAGGGCTTCGGTCGAAGTGGGGCCCAGCAAGGTCTCCACGCGAGGGCGGACCTCGCGCAGGCGCGCCAAAGCCGACTTGAAGTCACCTTCCGCCATCAACGCGAAGGCCGTCGCGATCTCACCTCGGACCCGCACCGCCGGATCGGCATGCGCGAGCAGCGGGGCCAGCACGTCGCGTGCCTTTGCATACTCGCTCCGCCGCGTGTGCAGTGCCCCCAGGTCGACACGGGCATTGACTGCGATCGTGTCGGCCTCGCCGCTCGCTTCGGCGAGGCGCAGCGCCGATTCGAGTTCCGGCTGCGCCGGGGTGAACTGGCCGAGGCCAAGGTAGGCGTTGCCTAGCGCAGCTCGCACCGAGGCTTCAGCGACCGGCCGGCCCGAGAAGCGCGCGCCGACGTTCTTCACCGCTGCGTCGAGCAGGTCGCGAACGCGGACATCGCTGCGGCCGGACACCAGCGGGTTGGCCTGCCCGAGCAGGTCCTGCGTGAGGAACTGGTTGACTGCCGCGGCGATCTCGGCGTCGTTGCGTGCTCGCTGCTCGGCATGGCGCACCTGCCAGAGCAGCACGCTCACCACACACAGCACCGCGGCCAGCGCGGCACTGGCGATGCCCCACTGGCGTCGGCGTTTTCGCGTGCCTTCCAGCAACTCGCGAAGCCGCTGCGCTTCGTCCCGCGCGGCCTGTTCAGCCGCGCGCTCGCTCCGTCGCGCCTCCAGCGAACGCAGGCGTTGGGCCAGCAGCGAGGCATCGCCCAGTCGCTGCGTGGCATCGCCGGCCGCGGCGGCAGCGATGTCCTCGCGCAGCAGCGGGTCGTCGACATCGCTTTCCCAGCCCGGTGCCAAGGGCTTGCGCGTGTCGCCGGCGACGCACTGGTAGAGCATCACGCCGAGGGCGTAGATGTCCGAGCGCGCGGTGGGGGCCTGCCCGGCCAACACCTCGGGGGCGAGGTAGAAGGGCGTGCCGCCGGAATCCGCCCCCACCTGGGTGGCGGTGAAGCCGAGGCGGGTGATCTCCAAGGCCTCCAGTCGGGCAAGGTCGACCAGGCGCCCGCTGCCGAAGTCGGCCAGCTTCACCTGCGGGGAGTCGCGGTCGCCGGCGACCAGCACGTTGCTGGGCTTCAGGTCCTTGTGCAGCACGCCCACCGAGTGGGCCGCCGACAGGGCCTCCGCGACCTGGGCCATCAGTTCCAGTCGCTGCGTCAGCGCGATCTGGCCCCAACCGCCCTGGGCGTCGGCCCAATCCAGCAGCGACCCGTGCTCGACATACTCGGACTCGAGGTAGAACGGCACCTCGTCGAGGTTCCAGTCGAGCAGACGAACGAGGTCCGGGCGCGGCCCGAGGCTGTCGTGCAGGACGCGGTAGAGGGTGATCTCGCGCTTCAGCGAGGTGAGGCTGCCGGCGTCGAGCCCGAACTTGAACACACGCTTCTCGCCGGTCTTCCCGTGCTGGGCCAGCCAGGCTTCGCCCATCGCGCCGCTGCCGAGCCGTCGCACCAGCGCCCACTGTGGACGCAGGGGCGGGGCGTCGCCCGGGTTCAGCTCAGGGATCTGGGGCAGGCTGGGCGCCGCGCTGGTTTCTACCTGTACGGCGGCGACCAGGCGGTAGCCATAGCCGTGGACGGTCTTGATGATCGCCTGCGATTCGTCGCCCAAGCCCTGGCGGAGGCGGGCGATGCACTTGGTCAGCACGGCATCGCTGAGGATGCGCCCGGCCCAGACCTCGTCGAGCAGCTCCTGCTTGGTGACCACCTCGCCGGCGTGCTGCAGCAAATAGAACAGCACTTCGAGCTGTTTCCGTTCCAGCTTGACCACCGTCCCGCCGACGGTGAGGCCCAGGGAGCGGCCATCGAAGACGCAGTCGTTGAAGCGGAAGCGCAATTCTCGACGGAGGGAATCCGTCGGGCGGCGGGGGGAGGGGGTTTGCATGTGCCTGATTCTACAGGCGGATTATTGCCGGGATGAAAGGTAGGAAAAAGGCTCGGAATCCGTCAGGACCGGCCCGGGGGGCGTCGGCGAGCCTTCGCGGGAGCCAGCGAACGGACGACCCCCACCATGCATTTTCCACCGCTTTCCCGCCCCGCCCACACGGCCCCGAGGGCCGCGACGCCCCCCGGCTTCCTGAGGTCGCTGCTCCGGCATCCACGACGATTCGTGTCGGGCGTGGCCGCCTTGGGGATGGTCGCACTGGCGCTGGGGTCGGGAGGCGCGATGGCGCAGTCGCTGCCCAGCCTCGCCAATATCGAGGCGATTGCGGCCAGCGACGAAAACACCTGTGCGCTGACGACGGCCGGGCAGGTGCGCTGCTGGGGCGACGGCCTACAAACGGGAGAAGGTGCTTTCACCACTCGGCTGAGCCCCGGGCTGGTGAAGGGGTTAACGGGGGTGACGGCCATCGCGGCCGGCGGCGTCCACTTCTGCGCACTGACCAGCGGCGGTCAGGTCTTTTGCTGGGGAGAGAATGGTCAAGGCCAGCTCGGCAATGGCACCACTGCGTCGTCCTTCAGCCCGGTGCTCGTCGATGGCCTGGTGGGCGTGACGGCCATCGCCGCGGGGGCCGCGCACACCTGCGCGGTGATTTCCGGCGGCAACGTGCGTTGCTGGGGTGGAAACGCCAACGGCCAGTTGGGCGATGGTTCCACGCTGGTGCGCGCGGCGCCGGTGGCGGTCAGCGGCCTCAATGCCGTGGCGGCGCTCGCCGCGGGGGATGCCTTCACTTGCGCGCGAACCACCAGCGGCGCATTGCGCTGCTGGGGGCTGAACCAGAGAGG
>NZ_JBILJW010000051.1:0-4145 GCF_044377035.1 Silanimonas sp. | reverse complement strand
GTTGGCGAACGCGTGGCGGCGCCGGGCGTCACCGTCATCGACGACGGCACGCTCGATGCCCGCCGCGGCTCGCTGAACATCGACGACGAGGGCGCGCCGACCCAGCGCACCGTGCTGATCGAGGACGGCATCCTCAAGGGCTACATGCAGGACAGCCTCAACGCCCGCCTGATGGGCGTGGCCCGCACCGGCAACGGCCGCCGCGAGAGCTTTGCGCACCTGCCGATGCCGCGCATGACCAACACCACGATGGCGGCGGGCTCGCACACGCTGGCGGAGATGATCGCTTCGGTCGAACGCGGCCTGTTCGCGCCGAACTTCGGCGGCGGCCAGGTGGACATCACCACCGGCAAGTTCGTGTTCTCGGCCAGCGAGGCCTACCTGATCGAGAACGGGAAGATCACCGCGCCGGTGAAGGGCGCCACGCTGATCGGGAACGGCCCGGAAGTGATGAATCGCGTGGTCATGATCGGCAACGACCTGCAGCTCGATGCCGGCGTCGGCGTGTGCGGCAAGAACGGCCAGAGCGTTCCCGTGGGCGTGGGCCAGCCGTCGCTCAAGATCGCGCAGATGACCGTCGGCGGGACAAAAGCCTGATGCACGGGGCGGAGCCCCGCGTGGGCGCGGCCTCAGTCGTCGCGGCGCCCGCCGAAGTCGTCGTGGCGGTACTCGTCCAACCCGTCGAGGCCGCCGATCTCGTCGATGTCCTCGAGCCCATGGTCGACGCTGTTCGCCTCGGCTTCCAGCGCCTCGTCGATCGCATCGGCGTCGTCGCCGCGGGCGTCGTCGGCCTCGGCCATCAGCTCGCGCAGCACGCGGAAGATCTCGCGGAAGCTGTGCGGCGGCTTGTTCGCCAGCCGCTCCGCCTTGGCATTGCGCGCCAGCGTGCGCAGCTGCTGGCGGTCGGCCATCGGGTACAGCGCGATGAACTCCGCGAGGCCGGCATCGCCGCCATCGACGATCTTCAGCCGCCAATGCTCCACGCGATGCAGGGCCGCGGCTTCGCGGCGGGCGTCTTCCTTGGTGTGCTCGAGCGCCGCGCGCAGCGTGTCCAGCACGGCGTCGTCCTCGCGCCGCATCTGCTTCGCCAGCCATTGGGTCTGGCGCTTGCGGGCGATGTTCGAGCGGATGCGCTGCGAGTCGACCACCAGCGCGCGCAGTTCGTCGGGCATCGGCAGCAGCGCCAGTGCGGCGTGGCCGGTGTCCATCAGCTTGCCGGCCATGGCCAGAACATCGAGGGCCTCGCGCCGCTTCGCGCTGCGGCTCTCGTCGAGGAATTCGCCGGTTTCGGGGTCGCGTCCGCGCATGCGCCGGGGCCGTACAGTTGAACGATGCACAGGATAACGCAGTGACCACCGACGCCACCCTCGACCGCCTCGCCGAGCTCTCGGCCCTTGCTGTGGCCGAAGCCCGACGCCTCGGCGCCTCCCAGGCCGAAGCCAGCGCCAACGACGAGCGCGGCCTGAACGTGAACGTGCGCCTGGGCGAGGTCGAATCGGTCGAGCGCACGCGCGACCGCGGCATCGCCGTCACCGTCTACTTCGGCCAGCGGAAAGCCAACGCCAGCACGGCCGACCTCAAGCCCGAAAGCCTGAAGCGCACCGTCGAGATGGCCTGCGCCATCGCCCGGCACACCGAGCCGGACGCGGCGAACGGGCTGGCCGACGAAGCCCGCATGGCGCGCGAATCGCGCGATTTCGACCAGTGGCACCCGTGGGCGATCGAGGCCGATGCCGCGGTGGCCTTGGCGCTCGAGGCCGAAGCGGCCGGCCGCGCGTTCGACCCGCGCATCAGCAATTCCGAGGGTGCCTCCGTTTCGACCAACGAGGGGCTGTCGGTCTATGCCAACTCGCACGGTTTCGTCGGCCGCGAGAAGAGCACCAGCCATTCGATCAGTGCCTCGCTGATCGCCGGCGCTGGGGAGGCCATGCAGGGCCAGTACTGGTACACCGCGGCGCTGCGCGCGGAGGCGCTGGAATCCGCCGCCGAGGTGGGGCGCAAGGCGGCCGAGCGCACGCTGGCTAGGCTCGATCCCCGTTCCGCGCCCACGGGTGAGTTCCCGGTGCTGTTCGTGCCCGAAGTGGCGCGGTCGCTGATCGCGCACCTCGTCGGCGCGGTGTCGGGCGGGGCGCTGTACCGCAAGGCCAGCTTCCTCGTCGGGGCGCAGGGGCAGCGGCTGTTCCCCGAGTGGTTCCGCATCGTCGAGCGCCCGCATCTCGTCGGCGGCTGGCGCAGCGGTGATTTCGACGCCGACGGCGTGGCCACGCGCGAATCGGCGCTGGTCGATGGCGGCGTGCTGCAGCGCTACGTGCTCGGTACCTATTCCGCGCGGCGGCTCGGGTTGGAAAGCACCGGCAATGCCGGCGGCGTGCACAACCTCGAGGTGGCGGCCAATGCCGAGGGCTTCGATTCGATGCTGAAGGGCCTGCGTCGCGGCCTCGTCGTGACCGAGCTGATGGGGCAGGGCGTCAACACCGTCACCGGCGATTACTCGCGCGGCGCCGCCGGCTTCTGGGTCGAGGAAGGCGCCCTCGCTTATCCGGTCGACGAACTCACCATCGCCTCCAACCTCCGCGACATGTTCCTCGGCATCGAGGCGGTCGGTGCGGACATCGACCGTCGTTCAGCGACGGCCGTCGGCAGCCTGCTGGTCGGGAAAATGACCGTGGCGGGCGGTGACGGGGGCTGATGTCGCCCCCGCGGTTCCGGGGGCTCAGGCACGGCCGGATTCCTTGACAGCCATTCACCTTTTCTCGACAGTGAACGGGCGTTTTCACCACCAAGGAAATCCCGATGTCCGACGCCTTTTCGCCGCCGCCCTCCCCCGGGGGTGAAGTCTCCGCCGAACAGCGCCAGTGGGGCCTGTTCGCCCACCTGTCGTCGCTGGTCGGATTGATCATTCCGCTGGGCAACATTCTCGGCCCGCTGATCATCTGGCAGGTCAAGAAGGACGAGATGCCCTTCGCCGCCGACCAGGCCAAGGAAGCGCTGAACTTCAACATCACGATGGCCATCGCCGGCATCGTGGCGTGGCTGCTGATCTTCGTGCTGATCGGCTTCCTGCTGCTCCCGCTGATCGGCATCGCCTGGATCGTGCTGACGATCCTCGCGGCTATCAAGGCGAACGGTGGTGAGGCCTACCGCTACCCCTTCGCGCTTCGCCTGATCAAGTAATCAGCGCGAGCGCTGCACGGCCATGACGGCCAGGTCCGCGAGGGCCTGGCCGTTGTCGTTTCCTCTGCCGGTGAGCGACGCCAGCGCCGCGTCGAGATCTCGCGCCACGGCGTCGAGCCGCGCGCGGGCGCCGTCGAGGCCGAGCAGGGTCACGTAGGTGCTCTTGCCCTGCGCTTGGTCCTTGCCGGCGGTCTTGCCCAGCGTGGCGGAATCCGCCTCGGCGTCGAGCAGGTCGTCCTTGATCTGGAACGCGAGGCCGAGCACGGCACCAACACGGCGCAGGGCGTCGATCGTCGCGGCGTCCGCACCGCGCAGCAGGCCGCCCATCACCACGGCTGCTTCGATCAGCGCGCCGGTCTTGAGTCGATGCATGGTCGCCAGCGCATCCAGCGCCTGCGACTGGCCGGTCATCGCCATGTCGATGGCTTGGCCGCCGCACATGCCGCGCGAGCCGGCGGCGTGGGCGAGTTCGCGCAGCGCGGCGCGCACCGCGTCGGCCGGGGCCGGCGCGGCCGAGAGGACGAGAAAGGCTTCCGACTGCAGCGCGTCGCCGACCAGGATGGCGGTGGCTTCATCGAAAGCAATGTGCACCGTGGGCCGACCGCGGCGCAGGGCGTCGTCGTCCATGGCCGGCAGGTCGTCGTGCACCAGCGAGTACGCGTGGACGAGTTCGATGGCGACGGCGGCGTGGTCCAGCGCATCGTCGCTCGTGGCGTCGGGCGGATTGCCCAGCGCGGCGCCGGCCGCATAGACCAGCAGGGGACGCAGCCGCTTGCCGTCGCCGAGCACGGCGTAGCGCATCGCGGCGTGGAGCGTGCGGGGCTCCAGCGTGTCGTCGGGGAGTTGCCGCGCCAGTGCGGCGTCGACGCGGGCGCGCCACGCGTCGAGCGTGGCCTTACTCCGCATCGGCGCGGAACTCGCGCGCGCTGCCCGGGTCGGCCGGATCGGCCAGCAGGCGGATACGCAGTTCG
>NZ_JBILJW010000006.1:0-156063 GCF_044377035.1 Silanimonas sp. | reverse complement strand
GGTGCAGGAGGCCGATGTGCGGATCGGCGCGGCGGACGGTCTCGCCGTCCATCTCGAGCACGAGGCGGAGCACGCCGTGGGCCGCCGGATGCTGCGGCCCGAAGTTCATCGTGTAGTTGCGGATCTCTTGGTTCATCGCGGCAGGGGTCATGGCTCAGGCCTTCTTCGCCGCGGCTTCCGACGCCGCCTGGTGCCAACGCGAGTCTTCGCGGACCACTTTCGGGACGCCGACGCGCGGCTCGACGGAGGTCACGGGCTCGTAGACGACGCGCTGCTTCTCTGCGTCGTAGCGCACTTCGACGTTGCCGATCAGCGGGAAGTCCTTGCGGAACGGATGGCCCACGAAGCCGTAGTCGGTGAGGATGCGGCGCAGGTCCGGATGGCCTTCGTAGACGATGCCATAGAGGTCGAAAGCCTCGCGCTCAAACCAGTCCAGCCCGGGCCACAACTCGACCAGCGACGGAACGACCGGGAGCGCGTTGTCGGTGGCGAAAGTCCGCAGGCGCAGGCGATCATTGTTGCGGATGGACAGCAGGTGCACGACCGACGCGAAGCGCTTCGCCGGGCCCACGCCCTGCGGGCGGTTTTCCCAGCGGAAACGCCCCGGGCCATCGCCCTCGACGCCGCGCGAAAAGCCCTCGCTGCTGACGTCGGTGGTTTCCCACTCGCCTTCACCGTAGCCAAGGAAGTCGATGCCCGAGACGTCGACAGCCTGCTCGAAGTGGAATTCCGGCTCGTCGCGCAGCGCCCGGGCGACGTCGAAGCAGCAGGACGGCGCGACTTCGAGCGTGGTTTCGCCATGCGCTTCGACAATGGCGAGGGCGCGCTCGCCGAAGCGGGCGCGGAGACGTTCGGCGAGACGCGGCTTGGCTTCGGCCATGGTCGAATTCTGCGTGCGTTGCGTTCTGCAGCGGCGCGCGCGTCAGCGCGCGATCGTGTTGGTGCGGCGGATCTTCTTCATCAACTGCAGGATGCCGTACACCAGCGCCTCGGCCGTCGGCGGGCAGCCCGGCACGTAGACGTCGACGGGCACCACGCGGTCGCAGCCGCGCACCACGGAATAGCTGTAGTGGTAGTAGCCGCCGCCATTGGCGCAGCTACCCATCGAGATGACCCACTTCGGCTCGGGCATCTGGTCGTAGACCTTGCGAAGCGCCGGAGCCATCTTGTTGACCAGCGTGCCGGCCACGATCATCACGTCGGACTGGCGCGGCGACGGGCGGAACACCACGCCGTAGCGGTCGAGGTCGAGCCGCGAGGCGCCCGCGTGCATCATTTCGACGGCGCAGCAGGCGAGACCGAAGGTCATTGGCCACAGCGAGCCGGTGCGCGCCCAGTTGACGAGCGAGTCGACCGAGGTGGTGACGAAGCCACGTTCGAACAGCGGGTTGTCGGACTCGGGACGCAGGAGGTCATCGACCCGGCTCAAGGGCTCCGGGTTGTGCATCACGCGCGAGACGGTCTGGATCACTCCCATTCGAGCGCCCCCTTCTTCCATTCGTAGATGAAAGCGAACACCAGGATGCCGAGGAAGCCGGCCATGGCCCACAGCGCGGGCTCGCCGATGTCGCGGTAAACGAGCGCCCACGGAAACACGAAGGCGATTTCGAGATCGAAGACGATGAACAGGATCGCGACGAGGTAATAGCGCACGTCGAATGGCATGCGCGCGTCCTCGAAGGCCTCGAAGCCGCACTCGTAGGGCGAAAGCTTTTCTGCGTCGGGACGCTTGGGGCCGAGCAGCCAGCCGGCGACGAGAAGCACCAGACCAAGGCCGGTGGAGACGATCAGGAACAGCAGGATCGGCAGGTACTCGCCCAGCATGCAGGCCCTCGGCTAGCGCCCCGGGGGCGCATTGCGACCGCGCCCCGGGCTGGGGCGCGATACAAGACTTCGATTGTTTGGTGCCCAAAGGGGGACTCGAACCCCCACGACCTAAGTCGCTACCACCTCAAGGTAGTGCGTCTACCAATTCCGCCATCTGGGCTTGTAATGCATACTCCGTACGGCTCGCGGAGCAACGAGATTATATCAGGCCATCAGCCGCCTGACTCGCCTTCCGGCGGATTTTCTGCCGCCGGCGTCGCGGTTTCCGCGGCCGGTGCCGCCACGTCAGCCGCGGCGGGCGCAGCCGCTTCCGGCGCCGGAGCCACCGGGGCCTCGGCCGCCGGAGCATCCGTCGAGACCGGGGCCGGGGCCGCCGCGTCGGCGGCCGGAGCCGCTTCCGACATCAGGCCGACGTCGTCCGTGTCCGACGGCATCAGGCGACCGCCATGCTTGCTGGCGTACCACGCCATACCGAGGCTCATCGCGAAGAACACCACGGCCAACCACTTGGTGGTGCTCGACAGGAAGTTGGCCGAACCCGAGGCGCCGAACACGGTTGCCGAGGCACCGGCTCCGAAGCCACTGCCCGCCTGGGCGCCGGCACCGCGCTGCATGAGGATCAGCACGACCATCGCGACGGCGACGAGAACGTAGATGACGGTGGCGAGGACGATCAGATTCATGTCTTTTCAGTTCACCGCGCCGCGGCTGCGACGATGGCGAGGAAGTCGTTGGCGACCAGCGAGGCACCGCCGATCAGTCCCCCATCGACGTCGGGCTGAGAGAACAGCTCGGCGGCGTTGGCGGCCTTCACGCTGCCGCCGTAAAGGATCGGCAGCGAGTCGGCGATTGTAGCATCGTGCGCCCGGAGTTCGCTACGCAGGAACGCATGCGCCTCCTGCGCCTGCTCCGGCGTGGCGGTGCGGCCCGTACCGATCGCCCAGACTGGTTCGTACGCCAGCACGGCGCCGCGGAAGGCCTCGATGCCTCCCCGCTTCAGCACGGCAGCCACCTGCCCCGACAGCGCCCATTCGGTCTGGCCGGCCTCGCGCTGGTGCAGGCTCTCGCCGACGCACAGCACGGGCACCAGGCCCGCCCGGCGCGCCGCGAGCATTTTCTCGGCGACGAGGTCGCTTGACTCTTCATGGAACTGGCGGCGCTCGGAATGGCCGACGAGCACGTGCGTGGCGCCAACGTCCTTCAGCATGGCGCCCGAGGTCTCGCCGGTGAACGCGCCCGCCTCGTGGACATCGAGGTCCTGCGCGCCGAAACCGATGCCCTGGCCGGCGAAGCCCGTGATGGACTCGGCGAGATAGGCGATCGGCGGCATCACGAGGCATTGCACGCCTTCCGGGCGCGGCGCGTCGACGATGGCCTGCAGCAGCGCCTTTGCCGAGGCGCGCGTGCCGTTGAGCTTCCAGTTGCCGGCGACGATGCGGGGACGCATGCGGGCTTGCTCCAAGGTTCCGAGGCGCGGAAGGATAGCAGGCCGCCCACCCGGGCCTCGATGGATTGCCGCCATGCCCGCCCCGCTCCGCACCGACCGTTTCGCCCTCGTCACCGGCGCCTCCAGCGGCATCGGCGCCGAGATCGCCCGCGAATACGCGCGGCGCGGCAAACCCCTGGTGCTGGTCGCGCGCCGCGCGGACCGGCTGGAGGCCCTCGCCGCCGAGCTGCGGCCGCGGGTGCGGGTGGAGGTGATCGCCGCCGACCTCGCCGATCCGGCCGCGCCGGCCCGGCTCGTGGCGGACTGCGAGGCGCGGGGGCTGCGCGTCGACACGCTGGTGAACAACGCTGGCTTCGGCGTGCCGGGCCGCTACCTTGCCAAGGACTGGGCCACGCACCAGGCCTCGCTGCAGGTCCTCCTCGTGGCGGTCTGCGAACTCTCGCATCGCTTCCTGCCGGCGATGGAGGCCGAGGGCCACGGCCGCATCCTCAACGTCGCCTCCTTGGCCGGCCTGGTGCCGCCGACCGGGGGGCACACGCTGTACGGCCCGACCAAGGCGTTCGTGATCCGGTTCAGCGAGACGCTGGCCAAGGAAGTCGGGCCGAAGGGGGTGAACGTGACCGCCCTCTGCCCCGGCATGACCTACACCGAGTTCCACGACGTGAACGGCATGCGCGCGACGGTGGCCAAACTGCCGAAGGGCATCTGGCTCGACGCCGCAACCGTGGCGAAGCTCGGCGTGGACGCCGTCGAGTCGGGACGGACGCGGCTCATCACCGGGCGCGCGAACCGCCTGATCGCCGCGCTCTCGAAGTACCTACCCGACCGGCTCGCCGGTGCGCTCATCGCCTCGAAAGCCAAGGATTTCCGCGACGAGGGCTGAGCCGGCCCGGAAACGACGAAGCCCCGCAAAGCGGGGCTTCGTGGCCACTGGCGAGAGCGAATGGATCAGGCCAGCTTGATCTCGCGCAGGCGCTCCATCAGGTAGCCGTGCGCCGTGATCGGCTCCGGGTAGCGGTTCGCATTGTCCGGCGTGATGCAGCCCGGCAGCGTCTCGATCAGGAAGTCCGGATTCGGGTGCAGGAAGAACGGCGTCGAATAGCGCGGCTGGCGGGCGGCATCGCCCGGCGGGTTGACCACGCGGTGCGTCGTCGACGGATACACGTGGTTGGTGAGGCGCTGCAGCATGTCGCCAATGTTCACCACGATGGTGTCGGCTTCCGAGGTGAAGGGCACCCACTCACCCTTCTGGGAGAGCACTTCAAGGCCCGCGGCACTGGCGCCAACCAGCAGGGTGATGAGGTTGATGTCCTCGTGCGCCCCGGCGCGGACGTTCGGGATGTCGTCGGCGGTGATCGGCGGGTAGTGGATCGGGCGAAGGATGCTGTTACCGAAGTTGGTCTTGTCGGCGAAGAACTGCTCCGGCAGGCCGATGTGCAGGGCCAGGGCCGACAACACGCGCGAACCGAGCTGGTCGAGCGTGGTGAACAGGCCGTAGGCCACTTCCTTGAACTCCGGGATCTCGCTCGGCCACAGGTTTGCCGGCATCACCTCGGCGTGCTTCGAGTCGCGCGGGATCTCGCGGCCGACGTGCCAGAACTCCTTGAGGTCGAAGTGCTTCGCGCCCTTCGCCGTCTCGATGCCGAAGGGCGTGTAGCCGCGGGCACCGCCGCTGCCGGGCACGTGGTACGCCTTCTTGGTGGCTTCGGGCAGCGCGAAGAAGCGCTGGAAGACGTCATAGGCGCGGTCGATCTGCGCCTGCGGGATGCCGTGGCCGCGGATGCCGCAGAAGCCCCACTCGCGGTAGGCGGCGCCGAGCTCGGCCACGAAGGCCTCGCGGTCAGTATCGAAGCGGCGGATGTCGAGGGTGGGGATGGCCATCGTCGTGGATCGTCTTGGGAATTCGGGGGGAGATCATCATGCCGACCCTCGCGGGCCGGCATGACGCGGATCAAGCCGCGGCCTTCACCGCGGCGGAGAGAGCGTCGAGCACGCGCTGCATCAGGCCCGCATCGTCGGCCTCGACGGTGACGCGCACCACGGGCTCGGTACCGGAAGGGCGCAGGAAGGCACGACCACGGCCCTGCACGGCCGCTTGGGCGTCGGCGAGCGCGGCCTTGACGCTCTCGGCCTCGGCCGGCTTCACGCCCGGCGCAACCCTCACGTTGACGGTCTTCTGCGGAACCTTCGCCATGCCCGACAGCGCCTGCTTCAACGTGAGACCGCGGCGGCGCAGGACCTCGAGAACCTGCAGCGCACTGACGATGCCGTCGCCCGAACTCACGCGGTCGAGGCATAGCAGGTGGCCCGAGGTTTCGCCGCCGAGGACGGCGTCCTTCTCGATCAGGGCCTGGTGCACATAGCGGTCGCCGACTTTGGTGCGCAGGAAGCCGATGCCGCGCTCGGCGAACGCACGCTCGAGGCCGTAATTGGTCATCAGCGTGCCGACCACCGGGCCACGGAGGCGGCCGCTCTGCTGCCAGTCGTCCGCGAGGATCCACAGCAGGTCGTCGCCGTCGCGCACGACGCCATCGCTGTCGACGAACAGCACGCGGTCGCCGTCGCCGTCGAAGGCGATGCCGAGCTCGGCACCGGTCTCGCGCACGCGGGCGGCGAGGAATTCCGGGTGCGTGGAGCCCACGCCGTCGTTGATGTTCAGGCCGTTCGGATCGACGCCAATGGCGTCCACCCGAGCACCGAGCTCGCGGAACACCAGCGGTCCGAGCTGGTACGTCGCACCATGGGCGCAATCCACCACGATCCGCATGCCGCCGAGGTTGAAGCGGCGCGGCACAGAGCCCTTGCAAGCCTCGACATAGCGCGCGACCGCATCGCGGGTGCGCACGGCCTTGCCGAGCTTCTCCGAGGGCACGGTGCTGAACGGATGATCCAGCGCGGCCTCGATCGCGAGCTCGGTGGCGTCGTCGAGCTTCTCGCCTTCGGCCGAGAAGAACTTGATGCCGTTGTCGTAGTGCGGGTTGTGCGAGGCGCTGATGACGATGCCGCCGTCGGCACCGAGCGAACGCGTCAGGTGCGAGACCGCGGGCGTGGGCATCGGGCCCATCAGCTGGACGTCGACGCCAGCGGCGACGAGGCCGGCCTCCAGCGCCGCTTCGAACATGTAGTTCGAAATGCGGGTGTCCTTGCCGATAACGACCAGCGGCTTGCGCCAATCACCCTCACCACGCGCCGCGCGCAGCGCGTGGCCGTAGGCGTTGCCGAGGCGCAGCACGAAGTCCGCCGAGATGGCGCCCTCGCCCACCCGGCCGCGGATGCCGTCGGTGCCGAAGTACTTGCGCGTACCCATCAGGCGGCCTCGACCGGGGCGGGACGGCGGCCAAGCAGGGCGATCAACGACGCCAGCCGCTGGCGCATCTCGCGGCGGTCGACGATCAGGTCGACGGCGCCGTGCTCGACGAGGAACTCGCTGCGCTGGAAGCCTTCCGGCAGGCGCTCGCGGACCGTTTGCTCGATCACGCGCGGGCCGGCGAAGCCGATCAGCGCCTTCGGCTCGGCGACGTTGATGTCGCCGAGCATGCCGAGCGACGCCGAGACGCCGCCGGTGGTCGGGTGCGTCAGCACCGAGATGTAGGGCACGCCGGCCTTGCGCAGGCGGGCGATGGCCGCCGAGGTCTTGGCCATCTGCATCAGCGAGAACAGGCCTTCCTGCATGCGCGCGCCGCCGGTGGCGGAGAAGCACACGAGGGCGCTGCGGTCGGCCAGCGCACGCTCGGCGGCGAGGGCGAAACGCTCGCCGACCACCGAGCCCATCGAGCCGCCCATGAAGCGGAATTCGAAGGCCGCCACGCACACCGGCATGCCCATCAGGCGGCCCGCGCCGGCGATCAGCGCGTCTTTCTCGCCGGTGGCCTTCTGGGTGGCCTTGATGCGATCGGCGTACTTCTTCTGGTCGCGGAACTTCAGTGCGTCGACCGGCTCGAGGTGGGAACCGATCTCCACGAAGCTGTCGGCGTCGAGGAAGGCCGCGATGCGCTCGCGCGCACCGATCGGCATGTGGTGGTCGCACTTCGGGCAGACGTGGAGGTGCTGGTCGACTTCCGGCGCGTAGAGGGCGGCGCCGCAGTTGTCGCACTTCTCCCACAGGCCTTCCGGCACGCCGCGCTTGTTGCCGCCTTGCGTACGGATGCCGCCGAGTTTCAGCTTGTTCAACCAGCTCATGGAGGGCCCGGGTGTGGTCAGGGCCGCAAAGTGTAGCGGAAGGCCGGCGGGGGGCCGGAAAGCCCCCGCCGGCGCCGGATCAGCCGTCGAGGCCGGCGCGGATCGGCTGCAGGAAGGCGCGTGCCGTCGCCACCGGGTCGGCAGCGTCCGCTAGAGCCTGGACCAGCGCGCTGCCGACGATGACGCCGTCGCCGTGGGCCGCAAGGGCCTTGGCGGAGGCTGCGTCCTTGATGCCGAAACCGATCAGCACCGGCACCGGGCTGTGCGCGCGCACCACGGCCGCCTTGGCGGCGACGTCGCCGGTGTCGAGCTTGCTGGCCCCGGTGACGCCCGCGAAGCTGACGTAGTACAGGTAGCCCTGCGCGTGGGTGCGCAGCGGGACGAGGCGGGCCTCGGTGGTGGTCGGGGCGACCAGGGCGATCAGGTGCAGGCCGCGGGCGGTGAACACCTCGCGCACCGGGTCGGCCTCTTCGGGCGGCAGGTCGACCAGCAGCACGCCGTCCACGCCGGCGGCGGCGGCCTCGTCGGCGAAGCGCTCGAGGCCACGCATCTCGATGGGATTGAGGTAACCCATCAGCACGACCGGCGTGGTTGCATCCGCCGCACGGAAATGGCGCACGGCCTCCAGCACGAAGGTGAGACCGACCTTGCGTTCGATGGCGCGCTCGGAGCTCTTCTGGATGACCGGGCCGTCGGCCATCGGGTCGGAGAACGGCACACCGAGTTCGATCAGGTCGGCGCCGCCCTCGACCAAGGCGTGCATTACCGGCACGGTCGATTCGCGGGACGGATCGCCCGCGGTGACGAAGGGCACGAGGGCCTTGCGGCCTGCGGCCTGCAGCGCGGCGAGGCGCGCGTCGATGCGGTTCACGGCGCTCACAGCGAGATCCCTTCGCGCTTGGCGATGGTGAAGATGTCCTTGTCGCCGCGGCCGGACAGGTTCACCAGCACGCGCTGGTCCTTGCGCATCGTGCGGGCGAGCTTCATGGCTTGGGCGATAGCGTGGCTGCTTTCGAGCGCGGCAAGGATGCCTTCGGTGCGCGCCAGCAGGTGGAAGGCCTCCATGCACTCGTCGTCGGTGACGCCGACGTACTGCGCGCGGCCGGTGTCCTTGAGGAAGGCGTGTTCGGGGCCAACGCCGGGGTAGTCGAGGCCGGCCGAGATCGAGTGCGTCTCGGTGATCTGGCCATCGTCGTCGCAGATCAGGTAGGTGCGGTTGCCGTGCAGAACCCCCGGGCGGCCCGCCACCAGCGAAGCGGCATGGCGGCCAGTGGCGACACCGTCGCCCGCGGCTTCGGCGCCGATGAGCGCGACATCGCGATCGTTGAGGAAGGCGTGGAACATACCGATGGCGTTGCTGCCGCCGCCGACGCAGGCGACGACGGCGTCGGGCAGTGCGCCGTACTCGGCCAGCATCTGCGCGCGCGATTCCTTGCCGACCACGGCGTTGAAGTCGCGCACGAGCGTCGGGTACGGGTGCGGGCCGGCCACGGTGCCGATGATGTAGAAGGTGTCGTGCACGTTGGTGACCCAGTCGCGCAGCGCTTCGTTGAGCGCGTCCTTCAGCGTCTTGCTGCCGCTCTCCACCGGCACCACGGTGGCACCGAGCAGCTTCATGCGGAACACGTTCGGCGCCTGGCGCTCGACGTCGGTGGCGCCCATGTACACGACGCACTCGAGGCCGAGGCGCGCGGCCACGGTGGCCGAGGCCACGCCGTGCTGGCCGGCGCCGGTCTCCGCGATGATGCGGGTCTTGCCCATCCGCTTGGCGAGCATCGCCTGGCCGATGGTGTTGTTGATCTTGTGCGCGCCGGTATGGTTCAGGTCTTCGCGCTTCAGCAGGATCTGCGCGCCGCCGACCTTCGCCGACAGGCGGGCCGCGTGGTAGATCGGGCTCGGCCGGCCGACGTAGTGCTTGTAGTCGTCCGCCAGTTCCGCTTGGAACGCGGGATCGGACTGCGCGACGCGATAGGCCTCGGCCAGTTCGGCCAAGGGCTGCATCAGGGTTTCCGCGACGAAGCTGCCACCGTAGGGGCCGAAATGCCCGCGGGCGTCCGGGTACTGGTGGAAATCGTCAACGGACGGGGGGATCTGCGATGAAGCCATCGGCGCGGCGAACCTCTTCGACGAAACGAATCATGCGCTCACCGTCCTTCAGGCCGGGAGCGCTCTCGATGCCACTGGACACGTCGACGCCGAACGGCCGCGACTGGCGGACCGCCTCGAAGACGTTGTCGGGAGTGAGCCCGCCGGCCAGAAGCCAAGGCTTCGGCAGCGCGGGCAGGTCGGACCAGTCGAACCGGGCACCCTGCCCGCCCTGCTCGCCGGCCTTGTGGCCATCGAGCAGAAAGGCGTCCACCGAAGGGTAGCGCTTGGCGAGCGATTCCGCAGCGGCCACGCCCTCGCCCATCGCCAAAGTCTTCACATACGGCAGGCCGAAACGCTCGCAGAACGCGGCCTCTTCACGGCCATGGAACTGCAGCAGCGTCGGGCGCAACGCACGGATCGCGGCCCGCACGAGCGCCTCCTCCGGATCCATGAAGAGCGCGACGACCTGCGACAACGGCGGCACGGCGACGCGCAGCGATTCCGCTTGGGCGGGATCGAGCGCGCGGCGGCTACCGGGCACGAAGATGAAGCCCAGCGCGTCGACGCCGAGCTCGCCGGCGAGGCGCACATCGCCGGGTCGGGTCAGGCCACAGAACTTGATGCGGGTGCGATGGGCCATGGCGTCAGGCGTCGAGGTCGGCGTAAGGCAGGACGGCGAGGGGCCGCGGGCGATCGATCCAACCCTCCGGCAGGCTGACGGCCTCCGGCAAGGCCCAGGCGCGCGGATAGCGCGGCCCGAGGAAGGCCAAGCCGGCCGCGGGCGCCGTCGGACCGGCGACGGTGCGATCGCGTCCAACGAGCAGTTCGCCGATCCAGGCTTCGGGCCGCTCGCCACGCCCCACCACCATCAGGCTGCCGACGATGTTGCGCACCATGTGGTGCAGGAACGCATTGGCCTGCACCTCGACGATGACCTGGTCGTCCTCGCGGCGCACGGTGATCGCGTGCAGGTCGCGCATCGGATGGCGGGCCTGGCACTGCGCGGTGCGAAAGGCGCTGAAGTCGTTTTCGCCGAGCAGGGCCTGCGCCGCGCGGTGCATGGCATCGGCGTCGAGCGGCCGCGGCTCCCAGCTCAGGTGCTCGCGCATCAGCGCGGGGCGGACGCGGCGGTTCAGCAGGCGATAGCGATAGCGGCGCGCCCGCGCCGAATGGCGGGCATGGAAGGCATCGGCCACCGGCTGGGCCCAGAGCACGCGCACCGATGGCGGCAAGCGCGTGTTGGTCCCCTCGACAAAGGCGCGCAGCGGCCTTTCGACCGTGCTTTCCAAGTGGACCACCTGCTGCGTGGCGTGCACGCCGGCATCGGTGCGCCCCGCGCAGACCGCATCGACCTCGTGCTGGACGATCGAGGCCAGCGCGGCCTCGACCGCGCCCTGCACCGAATCACCGTGAGAAAGCCGCTGCCAACCGAGGAAGCCGCTGCCGTCGTATTCGATGCCGAGTGCGTAACGCATGGTGGAGGGCCGCAGGTCGAACCCTGCGGCCGCAACCTCAACCGATCGACTTCAGCAGGCGCTCGGCTTCCGCACGGGCGGCCGCGCTGCCCTCGGCCAGCACTTCCTCGAGCATGCCGCGAGCGCCGTCGACGTCACCGATCTCGATGTAGGCCTTGGCCAGCTCGAGGCGGGTGTCGTCGAGGCCGGCCTCGTCCGAGGTGGGCAACTCGACGATGGGGCGCTCGGCCGTCTCGCGCTCGTCGAAGGCTTCAACAACCGGCGGCGCGGGCTCTACGGCGGTAGGACGCGTGCGCACATCGATGCCGCTGATCGGATTCCACTGCAGCTCGCGGAACAGGGCATGGCCGGGCACCAGGCCCATCCCCATCACCACCACTTCGCGCCAGCGCGGATCACCGGGCTTCTCGACGTGCTCGCGCATGCGCTCGGCCGCCTTGAGGAAGGCGTCGGTGTCGCCGGTGTTGTAGAGCTGCCGCAGCAGGGCGACATGCGTATCGAGATCCGCAGGCGCCCCGTCGATATTCCGCTCGAGCTCGCGCAGCATCGGATTCGCCGCGGGCGGGGTGTCGTTGTCGATCGACGGCGCCTCCGGCGTCGGCGCGACGCCGTCTTCGGCGGCGGCATTCGACTCCTCGCCCGGGGCTGGGAGGTTCGACAGGAAATCCTCATCGTCCGACAGGCGCGAGCGCGTGCCCGCGGCGGGCGGCACGTTCGGAAGGGGGCGCTTCGGGTCGGTGCCGCGTCGGCGGCGGAGCAACAGGCCCACCAGGCCGCCAACGAGCACCAGGCCACCAGCCCCCAGGACCATCGGGTTGCTGTACCACGGCGCTGCCGCGTCGACCGGCGCTTCCGACGGGGCGGCGGCTGTCGGCGAGGCTGGCGCCGGGCTGGCCGGATCGGAGGCTTCGGCAGCGGGGCCTGCGTCTGGCGTGACGACCACGGTGGCGTCCGCAGGTTCGGCAGCGGCCGGGCCGGCAACGGCGGGCTCGACGGCGCCGGACGCGGCCGGATCCGTCGCGTCCGATGGCGCCGCGGGCTCGCCCGTGCGCTGCTCGCGCAGGGCCTGCTCCATCGCGCTGAGCTGGCTGTCCTTGAGCTCGATCAGACGCTTCTGTTCGTTGGCAAGCGACTCCTGTTCCGTGAGACGCGACTGAAGCTCACGAAGCTCGGCCTCGCGTACCGACAGGTCCTCGCGGGCCTGCTCGAGCTGCGCGCGCAGCTCGCTGCCCGAACCACCGGACGACGCGCCCGACTGCGCACCGACTGCACCGGCACCGGCCGGCGGCGCGATCTCGAGCCGACCGCTGGCCGGCGTCGACGGTGCGGCCGACGGACGGGCCGGAGCTTGGGCGGTGGCGGCCGGCGGCAGCGCCGCCGTCGGCGCTTCGCCCGGGCTCGGCATCGGCGCCGGGGTCGGCGACAGGGCGCGCCACGCGGCCATCTGCTCGCGAACACGGTCCTGGGCTTCGGTGTTGGCGAGACTACGTGCCTCGTCGGCCGTCGGAATACGCAGGACGGCGCCCTTGCGCAGCAAGTTGATGTTGTCGCGCAGGAAAGCGTCCGGATTCGCGCGCTGGATGGCGAGCATCATCTGGGCGACGGAAGTGCCCTGCTGATTGGACGAAGCGATCCGCCACAGGGTCTCCCCTTCCGCAACCGCATGGCTGCCGGGCGTGGCCGCCGGGATGGCGGCCGGCACGGGCGACGGTGCGGGCGGCGGCGGCGGGGCCTCGGCGATCACCGGCTGCGGCGCGGGCGACGGCGGCGGCGGCACGACCTCGGGCTGCGGAGCCGGCGTCGGCTCGGGCGGCGGCGTGGCAGCGACCGGAGTCGGCGCCGGCGAGACGGGCTCCGGCGGCAGCGGTTCGGCGACGGGTGCGGGTTCAGCCTCGGCCACCGGCGGCGAGGGCACCGACAGCGGCGGCATCGCCTCGGCGGGCACCGGCTCCGGCGCAGGCGCAGGCGCAGGCGGCGTGGGTGCCGCAGCCACGGTGGGCGCGGCCATGGGCGTGACGACCGCCGCGGCGATGTGCGGCGGATCGACCAGGGCGGTGAACTCGCGCACCACGCTGCCCCGACCCCAATCGGCTTCGAGGAGGAAGGCGACGAAGGGATCATCCACGCGGTTCGAGGTGGTGACTCGCACCACCGGTTCACCCCGGGCATTTCGGCCCACGCTGAACTGCAGGTTGGCGGTGACGCCGGCGGGTCGAGGCAGACCGACGCGGTCGAAGGCCTCCGGCGGCGCGAGGCGCACGCTCAGGGCGTCCAGCTCGCCCGGGCCGACGCCAATCAACGGGATCTCCGCGACCAGCGGCTGGTTGAGCTGCGACTTCACTTCGAGCGTGCCAAGGCCCAGCGCATGGGCGTCGCTCGCGATGAACGCGAGCGCCATGGCCAGGGGAAGGACCTTCACCGGGTGTTTCATGCCTTTCTCCCAAGACGCGGCCGACGGGGTCCCGGCCGAACGTCAACACTTGAAAACCGCCGCAACAGTAAGCCGAATGCCCCTGATCCGCCAAGGATTTCGGTCAGCCGCGCTTTGCCGCGAGCAGCTCGGCGACCTGCACAGCGTTCAGGGCCGCACCCTTGCGGATGTTGTCCGCCACGATCCACAGCGACAGGCCGCGCGGGTGCGAAATGTCCTCGCGGATGCGGCCCACGTAGACCGGATCGCTGCCCGAGGCATGCGTCACCGGCGTCGGCCACTCGCCGTTGGCGGGGTTGTCGACCACCTCGATACCCGGGGCCTTCTCGAGCAAAGCGCGCGCCTCGGCGGCGGTGAGCTTGTCGCGGGTCTCGAGGTGCACGGCTTCGGAATGGCCGAAGAACACCGGCACGCGCACCGCCGTCGGGTTCACCTGGATGCTGTCGTCGCCGAGGATCTTGCGGGTCTCGTGGACCAGCTTCATCTCTTCCTTGGTGTAGCCGTTGTCGGTGAAGGCGTCGATCTGCGGGATCAGGTTGTAGGCGATCTGCACCGGGAAGCGCGTCGGGTTCGGGTCCTCGAAGCGCAGCAGGGCGGCGGTCTGGCGCCCCAGCTCCTCCGGGCCCGAGCGGCCGGCGCCCGACGTCGACTGGTAGGTGGCGACGTTGATGCGGGTGATGCCGACGGCGTCATGGATCGGCTTCAGCGCGACGACCATCTGCATCGTCGAGCAGTTCGGATTGGCGACGATGCCGCGCGGGATCGAATCCAAGGCTTCCGGATTCACTTCGCTCACGACCAGCGGCACGTCGGCGTCCATGCGGAAGGCCGAGCTGTTGTCGATGACGATGGCGCCCGCGGCGGCGAACTTCGGCGCGTACTCGCGCGAGATGTCGCCGCCGGCCGAGAACAGCGCGAAATCGACACCCGTCGGGTCGAAGGTGGCGAGGTCCTGGATGGTCAGCTTGTGGTTGCCGAAATCGACCTTGTTGCCGGCGGAACGCTCGCTGGCGAGGACGATGACCTCGCTCGCCGGGAACTTCCGCTCGGCGAGGATGGAGAGCATGGTTTCACCGACGGCGCCGGTGGCGCCGACGACGGCGACCTTGAAACGGTTCGACATGGGTTTTCCTTTTCGATTCTTGTGCGTTGAGCGTTGCGGGTGCGCGGCGCGGCGCGACGCGCCGGCGCAGGGCGCGCGGGCACGGCGCCCGCGTCGCGGAATCAGTGGCCCCGGGCCTCGGAAGCGTGACGCCCGAGGCTAGGGTTTTCGCTCGACGCTTTTTCCGGCCGTGCCGCCGCCCTCGCCCGCCACGCGCGGCGCGACCTCGCCGACGTCGCCGCACTGGGCGCGATGGCGAAGGGCCTGGTCCATCAGCACGAGGGCCATCATGGCCTCGCAGATCGGCGGCGCACGCAGGCCCACGCAGGGGTCGTGGCGTCCGGTGGTGATGACCTCGACCGGCTGGCCGTGCACATCCACCGTCGGGCCCGGCAGGCGCAGGCTGGAGGTGGGCTTGAAGGCCACCTCGCAGGTGACCGGCTGGCCGCTGCTGATACCGCCGAGCACGCCGCCCGCGTGGTTGCTGGCGAAGCCGTCCGGGTGCATCAGGTCGCGGTGTTCGGTGCCGAGCTGGCCGACGCTGGCGAAACCCGCGCCGATCTCCACACCCTTCACCGCGTTGATCGACATCATCGCGTGGGCGAGCTCGCCGTCGAGTTTGCCGTAGATCGGTTCGCCCCAACCCGGCGGCACACCCAGGGCTTCGACGCGGACGCGGGCGCCGACGGAATCGCCGGATTTGCGCAGGGCGTCCATGAAGGCCTCGAGCTCGGGCACCTGGGCGGCGTCCGGCCAGAAGAATGGGCTGTCCTCGACCGCGGACCAGTCCCAGCCCTTCGGCGTGATCGTGTGCAGTTGGCTGACGCAGGCGCGCACGGTGACGCCGAAACGCTCGAGCAGCCACTTCTTGGCGATGACGCCGGCGGCCACGCGCATCGTCGTCTCGCGCGCCGAGCTGCGGCCACCGCCGCGCGGATCGCGGATGCCGTACTTCTGCCAATAGGCGTAGTCGGCGTGGCCCGGGCGGAACTGCTCGCTGATCTTGGCGTAGTCCTTCGACTTCGCATCGGTGTTGCGGATCAGCAGGGCGATCGGCGTGCCGGTGGTCCGGCCCTCGAACACGCCGGAGAGGATCTCGACCTCGTCGGCCTCGTGGCGCTGCGAGGTGTGGCGCGAGCGGCCGGTGGCGCGGCGTTCGAGGTCGGCGCGGAATTCCTCCGGCGCGATCGCGAGGCCGGGCGGGCAGCCGTCGATGACGCAACCGATGGCCGGGCCGTGGCTTTCGCCGAAGGTGGTGACCGCGAAGAGCTGCCCGAAGGTGTTGCTGGCCATGCGCGTCAGGCGTCCGTGCTCAGGGGCGTTGGTTCGCCAGACGGGCGATGTCGGCGTGGTGGGCCACGAGGTCGTCGTGGTGCAGGGCGAAGATGCCCATCTGCCCCACCTTGAACTCGATCCATGCGAAGGGGACGTCGGGCAGCAGGCGCTCGAGGTGCTGCTGGCTCTCGCCGACCTCGCAGATGAGCACGCCGTGCTTGCGCAGGTGCAGCGGGGCGTCGCGGAGGATCTTCAACACCAGGTCGAGGCCGTCGTCGCCGGCGCGCAGGGCCATTTCCGGCTCGTGCGAATACTCGGCCGGCAACGCGTCGGTCTCGGCGTTGGTGACGTAGGGCGGGTTGGTGACGATCAGGTCGTAGTGGCGGCCGACCAGCGGGCCATAGAGGTCGCCGTGGTGCAGGCTGACGTTGCGGGCGTCGAGGCGCTCCACGTTCTCGCGGGCCAGCGACAGGGCCTCGGGGCTCAGGTCGACGGCGTCGACGGTCCAATCTGAGTTGTAGTGACCCATGGCAATGGCGATGCAGCCGCCGCCGGTGCAGATGTCGAGCGCGTCGCGAACCTCGACGTCGCCGATCCACGGCTGGAAGCCGTTGAGGATGAGCTCGGCGATGGGGCTGCGCGGAACCAGGGCGCGCGAATCGCTCTTGAACGAGAGACCGGCGAACCAGGCCTCGCCCGTGAGGTAGCAGGCCGGCACGCGCTCGTCGATGCGGCGCTGGAACAGGCCCAGCACCTCGGCTTTCTCGTCGGCGGTCACCCGCGACTGGCCGTAGATCGGGTTGAGGTCGTGCGGCAGGTGCAGGGCATGGAGCACCAGCTGGGTGCTCTCGTCCATGGCGTTGTCGTAGCTGTGGCCGAAGGTCAGGCTGGCCTCCCCGAAGCGGCTCGCCCCATACCGGATCAGGTCAATAATCGTCTGGAGTTCGGCAGGCATGCGGTTCAACGGCCCAAAGCGGGCTTCACGGGACAAGCGCCCGAGTATAGCCAGCGCCCCTATACTTTGCGGCCTTGATCCTGATGTTTTGGCGGCATTTCCATGTTCAATCGGACCTTTCTCCTGGTGATCGTCGCAGCTGTCTTCGCCGGCCTCGGCCTGCTGGCCGGCGAGCGCTGGCTGTCGCGCGATGGCGGCTCTGCCCTGCCTGCCTTCGAGGCGATCACCCCTTACCCCACGCCGCGCGCCATCCCGCCGTTCGAGCTGCTGTCGGCGGATGGCCCCGTCACCGCCGAGACCCTGCGCGGCCGCTGGACCGTGGTGTTCATCGGTTTCGTCTCCTGCCCGGACGTCTGCCCGACCACGCTGACCGACATGGCCAAGGCGCAGAAGGCCTGGGAGGCCCTACCCGAAGCGCAGCGCCCGCGCCTGCTGTTCGTGTCGATCGACCCGGAGCGCGACACCCCGGAACTGCTGGCCGGCTACGCGCGCCACTTCCACCCGGCCACGCTGGCGGCCACGCAGCCCGACCTTGCGGCGCTGGAAACCTTTACCAGCAGCCTCAGCCTGGTGTTCCGCAAGGTGCCGCTCGGCGCCAGCTACACCATGGACCACAGCGGCTCGATGGTGCTGCTCGACCCGGAAGTCCGCGTGGCTGGCGTGATCCGTCCGCAGATGCCCGCCGGCGCCACCGTCGGCGGCGGCGCGATCGCCACCATCGACCCGCAGGCCGTGGCCCGCGATCTCGCCCGCCTCGCCGGAGCCACGCCGTGAGCCCCGCGGTCGTCCTCCAGTACGTCCTGCCGCATCGCTTCCTTTCGAGCCTCGCCTACCGGCTGGCGCGTTCGCAGTGGGTACCGCTGAAGCGCTGGCTGATCGCCACCGTGGTGCGGAAGTTCAACGTCAACCTCGCCGAAGCGGCGAACTCCGATCCGGAAAGCTACGCCAGCTTCAATGCCTTCTTCACCCGCCCGCTGAAGCCCGGCGCGCGCGTCGCCGATGCCGACCCGAAGGCGGTGTTGTGCCCGGCCGACGGCAAGATCGCGCAGATCGGCCGCATCGAAGAGGGCCGCATCTTCCAGGCCAAGGGCCAGCACTTCACTGCCGCCGAGTTCCTCGCCGACGAAGCCAAGGCCGAGGCCTACCGCGACGGCTGGTTCGCCAACGTCTACCTCTCCCCACGCGACTACCACCGCGTGCACATGAGCCTGAAGGGCACGCTGGTCGAAACCGCCCACGTGCCGGGCCGGCTGTTCAGCGTGGCGCCGTGGGCCGCGCGCGCCATCCCGCGGCTGTTCGCGCGCAACGAGCGCCTCGTCTGCCACTTCGAGGGCGAGCACGGGCCCTTCGTGGCGGTGATGGTCGGAGCGATCCTCGTCTCCGGCGTCGAGACCGTGTGGTATGGCGAGGAGATCCCCGCCTACGCCGACCGCGTGATCCGCAAGGACTGGCGCGGCAAGGGCATCACGCTCGAGCGCTTCGCCGAGATGGCGCGCTTCAACTACGGCAGCACCGTGGTGCTGCTGTTCCCGAAAGCGATGCTCGCCTCCATGGAAGCCATCCCCGCGGAAGCCCCGGTGGTGCTCGGCCAGCGCATCGGCACGCTGGCCTGAGGCTCAGGCCGGTTTCGCAGCCTGCGCCTTCCACGCTGCCAGCACTTCGACCTCGCGCTCGGGCTTGATGCCGGCACGCAGGGGCGCGTTGCGGCGCTCTTCCGGCTGCGCGGCGAACCACACCTGCGTGGCCTCGACCGTATCGGCCAGGCTGCGGAACGTGAGCCCCGCGGCGATGGCCTTGGCATTGCTGCGCATGTGGAAGCCGGCCATTTCGCCCTGCCCCGGCACCCACACCGGCATGTCGCCCCAGGGGCTGACCTCCTGTGCCATCAGGAACTCGGTCGGCACCCACGTGAGCTGCGCGCCTGCCGTGGTGCTGGCTCGGATGCCGTAGAGCAACCCCGCCATGTCGAGGGGATGCGCCGGCCCGATGGCGTTGAAGGCGCCGGTGGCGCCGGCCTCGGCGAGGCGGATCATCCACTCGCCCAGATCGCGGGCATCGATGAACTTCATTGGGTCGCGGCCGTCGCCGGGGGCCAGCACCTCGCCGCCCTTGGCGAGCCGCATCGGCCAGTAGGTGAAACGGTCGGTCTCGTCGCCGGGGCCGACGATCAGGCCGGGACGCACGAGGGTGGCGGTCGTGCCGAAGTGCTTGAGCGTCTCCGCTTCCGTCGCGGCCTTGAGCCCGGCGTACTTGCCCATGTCGGCGCGCAGGCTCGTCATGGTCTCGGCCAGCGGATCGCCCTCGAAGGTCGCCAGCGCGGCGGTCTCGTCATCGCCCGGCGTCGCGTTGTCGGCATAGGCCGACAGGCTGGAGATCATCATGTAGCCACCGATGTGGCCCTTCAGCACGGTGGCGGCATCGCGGATCCAGTGCGGCACGCTGCTCGGGTTGTCGATGCAGATGTCCCAGCGGCGGCCCTTCGCGACTTCGGCGGCGAGGCTCTTGTAGTCATTGACGTCGCGGTCGCCGAGCAGCTGCTCGACCGTGCCCGGCCACTCGCGCTGCTTGCGGCCGCGGTTGAAGATGGTCACTTCATGGCCGCGCGACAGCGCATAGGCCACTTGGTGCGGGCCGGTCAGCCCGGTGCCGCCGAGGATCAGGATCGACAGCTTGCGGTTGGCGTTGCGCGTCTCGCCCGTGGCGGCGGCCGGCGATTGCGCGCGGCCCGCACCGGCCAGCGTCACGGCGGCGGCCAGGGCGCCGAGTTTCAGGACGTCACGACGTTCGATCGACATGGTTCACTCCGCGGTGGGATCGTCAGGCTGGGGACCCCGCGATCCTGCGCCCTCCCCCAACGGCAAACCCGTGCCGGAAGTTACACTCGGCCCATGGGCGCGCTGACCGACATCCGGGTGTACCTGACGCAGGCCCACGCCTGCGGCTACTGGCCCGACCGGCAGGCCCGCGACCTCGTGCTCGACCCGCAGGAACCCGCCCTCGCCGCGGTCTACGAGCCGGCGCTGGCGCTCGGCTTCCGTCGCTCGGGACGCCACGTTTATCGCCCCCATTGCAGCAACTGCAGCGCCTGCCTGCCGATCCGCTTGCCGGTGGCCCGCTTCCAGCCCGACCGCACGCAGCGGCGCATCGCCAAGCGCAACGCCGACCTCGTGATGACCGTCGGCCCGGCCCGACGCAGTGACGAACTGTTCGACCTTTACGCGCGTTACCTCGGCGCCCGCCATCCCGACAGCCCGATGGCCGAGCCGACGCACGAGGAGTTCGAGCAGTTCCTGATCGGCGACTGGAGCCCGACGCGCTTCTTCGAATGGCGGCTGGATGGCCGGCTGGTCGCCGTCGCGGTCACCGACGTCACCGCGAACGCGCTGTCGGCGGTGTACACCTTTTTCGATCCCGCCCATGAGCACCGCAGCCTCGGGACGCAGGCCATCCTCGGGCAGATCGCGTGGGCCGCGGCAACGGCGCGCCCGCACCTGTACCTCGGGTTTTGGCTGAAAGGCCACCCGAAAATGGACTACAAACGCCGCTTCCAGCCGTTGGAACGGCTCTGGAACGGCCACTGGATTGCTTTCGATGAGGATCGTGAATGAGGGTTTTCTTCCGCGCCGCGTTGGCGGCGCTGGGTTTGGCGACACTGTTCGCCGGTTGCACGACGACCCCTGCCATGGCTGATCCGCCCAATCCACTGCGCGTGGCGACCTACAACGTCTCGCTGTACGCCGAAGTGGCGGACGGCGTCCGCACGCGGCTGGCCGGGGGCACCGACGACAAGGCCCGACGCGTCGCCGCCGTGATCCAGCGCCAGCGCCCGGACCTGCTCCTGCTCAACGAGTTCGACTACGACCCGAAGGGCGCGCTGGCCGACGTTTTCCAGCGCGAGTACCTCGAGGTCGGCCAGCACGGTGAAGCGCCGATCCACTACCCGTACCGTTACTTCGCGCCGGTGAACACGGGTGAGCCCAGTGGCATGGACCTCAACGGCGACGGGCGCATCGGCGGTCCGGGGCGTCTGCATGGCGAGGATGCCTTCGGCTACGGCCTGCATCCGGGCCAATACGGGATGCTCGTGCTATCGCGCCATCCGATCGACACCGCGGCCGTGCGCAGCTTCCAGACCCTGCCATGGTCCGCGCTGCCGAACGCGCGCCGCCCGAAGGACCCCGCGACGGGTCGCTGGTGGTACGACGATGCGGTGTGGCCGAAGCTACGGCTGTCGTCGAAGTCGCACTGGGACGTGCCGGTGCAGACGCCGGGCGGCGTCGTGCACTTCCTCGTCTCGCATCCGACGCCGCCGGTGTTCGACGGCCCCGAGGACCGCAATGGGCTGCGCAACGCCGACGAGCTGACGCTGTGGCGGCACTACCTCGACGACCGCGACGCCGATTGGCTGTGCGACGACCAGGGCCGCTGCGGCGGGCTTCCGGCCGAAGCGCGTTTCGTCATCGCGGGTGATCTCAACAACGACCCCGCCGACGGCGACGGCCACCACGAGGCCATCGTCGAACTGATCGAGCACCCGCGCGTGCTCCGGCACGCGTTCCCGACCAGCGAGGGCGCGGTGCAGAGTGCCCGCGAGCGCGGCGGCGCCAACCTTCGCCATCGCGGCAACCCGGCACAGGACACCAGCCAGTTCGGCGGTGCCAGCGGCAACTTGCACCTCGACTTCGTGCTTCCCTCGGTGGGCTTGCGGATCACCAGCAGCGGCGTGTTCTGGCCGGTGGCCGGGCAGCCTGGCGCCGACTGGGTGGGGGCCAGCGACCATCGGATGGTGTGGCTGGACCTCGACGTGGCCGCCGCCCCGGCGTCGGCGGACGCGGAGCCTGACCGATGAGGGTTCGCCGAACGACGCTGGGCGTCGCGGCCCTCCTGCTGGGCCTCCCCGCGATGCTCCAGGCCGGCGAGCGAGCCCAGCAGCGCCTGGTCGAGCGCTATGCGGAGACGCTCACCTTCCCCGCACTGGCGAACCGCTGCCGTCGCCTGCCTGCGTTCCGCGACGCCCCCTTCGAGGCCGAGCTCGCGCAGTGGCGGCAACGCCGCGTAGCGACGCTCACCGAGGCCGCCGCGCTGGTCGAACGCGTCGCCGCCGCGCAATCGCAGTCCCGCGAGAGCATCGATGCCGCGATCCGCGAGCAGGCCGAGCGCCAGCACGCCGGTGCCGATGCGGAAACGCTCGCCTACACCTGCGACAAGCTTCGTTTCACCTTGCGTGGTGAACCCGTGCTGCCGGTGCGCGGCGCGGCGCTCGACGAGGACACCCGCCGCGAGGTGATCGACGAGTTGCTGCCGGTGGCCACGAAGCTGATGACCTGCGAAGCGCCGGAGCGCATCGACGTGCGCGCCGCGCCACCGGCCGTGCTGCGCGGCGACGCCAGCTCGGCGGCCGCCATCGCCGACCGGGTGGAGATGTGGAACGTGATCGGCTGCGGCAAGGCGCTGGACGTGGAACTGAGCCTGCGATTCCCTGAAGGCGACCCGCCGACTTTCGCCCTGGGCTTCCCGCGCACCGCCCTGCCGGCGGCGCACTGATTCAGACGAGACGCACCGTCATCGCCGCCGCGGCGCGACGCGCCTTGGCGCGGGCCGCGTCGACGTCGACATCGCGCGCCAGCGTGACGGCCACGCGGCGGCTGCCCTCGACGCGCGGCTTGCCGAACAGGCGCAAGCCGGTGTCGGGTTCGGCCAGCGCGGCTTCGACATTCCCGAACACCGGCACGCCATGGCCTTCCGCGACGATCGCGCAGGACGCGGCCGGGCCGAGCGTGCTCAGGTTCGGGATGGGAAGGCCGAGGATGGCGCGGGCGTGCAGCGCGAATTCCGAGAGCTCCTGCCCCATCAAGGTCACCAAGCCGGTGTCGTGCGGGCGCGGGCTCACTTCCGAGAACCACACGGCGTCGCCCTTCACGAAAAGCTCGACGCCGAACAGGCCCCAGCCGCCGAGGTCGTCGGTGACGGCCTGGGCGATGCGTTCCGCTTCAGCCAAGGCGGCCGCGCTCATCGGCTGCGGCATCCAGCTCTCGCGGTAGTCGCCGTCCACCTGCAGATGGCCCACCGGCGGACAGAACGTGGTGCCATCGCGGTGCCGCACGGTGAGCAGCGTGATCTCGTAGTCGAAGTCGATGAAGCCTTCGACGATGCAGCGGCCCTGGCCGGCGCGACCGCCGGTCTGTGCGTAGGCCCAGGCCTTGTCGATGTCCGCTTCCGAGCGCACGACGCTCTGGCCCTTGCCCGAGCTCGACATCAGCGGCTTGACCACGCAGGGCATCCCGAGCGCGACGACGGCGTCGCGGTATTCGGCCTCGGTGTCGACGAAGCGGTAGGGCGAGGTGGGTAGTCCGAGCGTCTCTGCGGCCAGGCGGCGAATCCCTTCGCGATCCATCGTCAGGCGCGCGGCGCGTGCGGTGGGAATGACGCGCTGCCCCGCGGCTTCCAGCTCGAGCAACGTGGGCGTGTGGATGGCCTCGATCTCCGGCACCACCAGGTGCGGCTTCTCGGCCTCGATCAGCGCCTTCAGCGCAGCCGGGTCGAGCATGTTCAACACGTGCGAACGGTGCGCGACCTGCATCGCCGGCGCGTCGGCGTAACGGTCGGCCGCGATCACCTCGACGCCCAGCCGCTGGAGCTCGATGGCCACTTCCTTGCCGAGCTCGCCGCTGCCGAGGAACAACACGCGGGTGGCGGTGGGCGACAGCGGCGTGCCGAGGGTGACGGACGCAGGCATGGCGGGGGCGCGGGACATCGTGGATTCCTGTGAGGCGAGGCGCGAATTCTACCGGCACGGCTTGTCGCCCCGGGCACCACTGGGCATGCTGGCCTGATTGGAAAACCACCCGATGTCCCGACGAATCCTGACCCTCTTGCTGCCGATGCTCGGCAGCGTCGCTCCACTGTGGGCCGCGACCGCGGCACCGACCACCCCCGCCCCGGTGATCAGTGGCGTCATGGCGGATGCGCGCCTGTCCGAAACCAGTGGGTTTGCCGCTTCGCGCGCCCGGCCGGGCAGCTTCTGGGTCAACAACGACAGCGGCCATGCGCCCGAGCTGCACCTGATGTCGGCCGCGGGCACACGGTTGGCCAGCATCACCCTCGAAGGCGTGCGCAACGTCGATTGGGAAGACCTCGCCGCCTTCGATCTCGATGGCAAGCGCTACCTGCTGGTGGCCGACACCGGCGACAACGGCGGGCTGCGCCGCACCCTCGAGCTCGTGGTCGTCGAGGAACCGGCCGTGGTGACGGACGGCATGCGCGTCACGCCGTCATGGACGCTGCGTTTCCGCTGGCCGGACGGCGCCCGCGATTGCGAAGCGGTGGCGGTCGATGCCGCCGCTGGCGAGGTGCTGCTGGTCTCGAAGAAGCGCGTGCCGCCCGAGCTGTTCCGTGTCGCCCTCCGTCCCGCGCGGGAGGGCCTGCAGACCGCCCGACGCGTCGGCCGCCTGAGGGGCATCGCCCAACCCAGCGCCGCCGAACTCACGCAGAACCCCGTCTACGGGCGCTACCGATCGCAGGTGACCGCCGCCGACCTCAGCCCGGATGGCCGCACCCTCGCCGTCCTCAACTACCAGGCGGTCTACCTGTACCGGCGCGGGTCGGGGGCGGGCTGGTCGGGCGCCCTGTCGAATCCGCAACGGCTCGATTTCGCTTGGATGCCCCAGGCCGAGGCGATGGGCTACTCGCTGGACGGGCGGCAGCTGTGGGTGGCCGGCGAGCAGCGCCCCAGCCCGCTGATCCACTTCCCTTTGGACGCCCCTTGACGAAGATATCAAATTGATATCAGATGATCAGGCCATTCCCGGAGCCCGACCATGAACGAACGCGTCCATTCCCCCCTTCCCGGCGTCCCGATGCTGCTGGCGTTGCTGGTCCTGAGCCTGGCCAACTTCGCCGCCTTCCCCACTTTGGATGGCATGGACGTGCCGGGCGGATTGATCGCGCTGAATGGCCTCGGCACCCTTGTCATCGTCCTTCTGTGGTGCGGTTTCTTCATGGTGCAGCCGAACAACGGCGTGGTGCTCCAGCTCTTCGGCCGCTACGTCGGCACCGCGCGCGATTCCGGCCTGAAGTGGGCCAACCCGTTCTACTCGAAGAAGCCCGTGTCGCTGCGCGTGCGCAACTTCGAATCCAGCAAGCTCAAGGTCAACGACTTGGAAGGCTCCCCGATCGAGATCGCCGCGGTCGTGGTCTGGCAGGTGCACGACACCGCCGAGGCCGTGTTCCAGGTCGACGACTACGAGAATTTCGTGCATGTGCAGTCGGAAGCCGCGCTGCGCCAGATGGCGACCAGCTACCCGTACGACGGCCACGACGGCAGCGGTGCGAACACGCAGATCGCGCTGCGCAGCCACGCCACCGAGATCAACCAGCATCTGAAGGAAGAGATCCAGGAACGCCTCGGCGCCGCCGGCGTGACCGTGCTGGAAGCCCGCATCAGCCACCTCGCCTACGCGCCGGAGATCGCCCAGGCCATGCTGCAGCGCCAGCAGGCCGCGGCGATCATCGCCGCACGCAGCCGCATCGTCGAAGGCGCGGTCGGCATGGTGCACATGGCGCTGGAACAGCTCGACCATGCCGGCAAGATCCAGCTGGACGAGGAGCGCAAGGCGGCCATGGTGTCGAACCTGCTCGTGGTGCTGTGCAGCGAACGCGGCACGCAGCCGGTGGTGAACACCGGCACCCTGCACCACTGAGGCCCGCCATGAACGAACAGATGCTTGCCGCCCTGGTCGTGCTCGTCGCCGCCGCGCCGCTGTTGGTGATCGGCTTCTATTTCCGCAGCGGCCGCGCCCTGCACCTGCTGGCCGGCGTGGACCCGAAAAAGGTCCGCGACCCGGCCGGCCTCGGCCGATTCGTCGGCCAGTCGCTGATCCTGCTCGGCTTGCTGCACGTGCCATTCGCCGGCGTCGTGGCCTTCCTGCCCGAGGGCCAGATCCTCGTCGCCACGCTGGGGCTCGTCGTACTCGTCGGTCTGGTGGTCGTCCGGCTGCTGTTCGGGCTCTCGCGGTTCGTCTCGAAGTGAGCGAGAAGAAAGCCTATCCGCTGCGCATCTCCGCCCCGGTGCTGGACGCCGTCCAGCGCTGGGCCGACGATGAGTTGCGCTCGGTGAACGCCCAGATCGAGTACGTGCTGCGCGAGGCGTTGAGGAAAGCCGGACGGCTGCCGAAACCCCCGATGGACGACGGCGCCGCGGACGGCGAATAGACTGCGCCCATGCGCGTCCTGCCCCGCTTCCTCGTCAATACGCCGGACATCGAACTCTGGCCCGCGACGCTGTGCCGTGCGCGGTCGAGCGCCGACGCGCGCCTCATCGCAGGCGCCGACCTCGTCCTTCGGCGCAAGCGCGACGGCCGTTTCCTCGCGGCGCTCGGTCCAGCTGAACTCGTCCCCCTGGTTCCAGCGCTTTGGCGCGAACCGGGCCTCGAAGCCGCCATTGCCGCGACGGCCGTGCTCGATGCGCGCGAGCCCGCGGCATTGATCGCCGCGCGGGGCACGCTTCCGGGTGACGCGGTACACGAAGCCAACACGGCAATGGGGCTCGCCGCAGACTACGCCGAGACCAGCGGCCTGCCCTTCCATGAGGAACCGCGGCTGCTCGCCTTCGCCGGACGCGACCGTTGGCAGCGCGCCCTGTGGCTGCTCGCCCCGGCCTCGCGGGCGTGGCAGGCCATGCGCGAAGCGGCGCGGCAGGATGGCATCGTCCTGGAGGCGATTTCCGGCTTCCGCGGCCACGCCTACCAGCGCGGGATCTTCGAGCGGAAATTCGCGCGTGGGCTGTCGCTCGACGAGATCCTGCACGTCAATGCCGCGCCCGGGCATTCCGAGCACCACAGCGGCCGCGCCCTCGACATCGGCACGCCCGGCGAGCCGCCGGCCGAGGAAAGCTTCGAACACACGCCCGCGTTCGCCTGGCTGCAGCAGCATTCCGAACGCTTCGGTTTCGGCTTGAGCTACCCGCGCGGCAACCCGCACGGAATCACTTACGAGCCCTGGCACTGGTGCTGGCTCAACCCTGCGAGCGCTTGACCTTCTTCGCCGGCTCGACCACGCCTTCGCCGTCGGCGATGCGCCACAGGTACAGGCTGGCCAAGGTCCGGTGAGGCCCCCAGTCCGCGCCACGCGCCAACAAGGCCTTCGGCGTCGGCACGACCTCGAGGCCATCAAGCACCTGGGCGCCCTTGCGCACGCCGAGGTCGTCCACCGGCAGCACGTCGGGACGGCCAAGGCGGAAGATCAGCAGCATCTCGACGGTCCAGCGGCCAATGCCGCGCACCGCGGTGAGCTGCTCGATCAGGGTCGCGTCGTCCACCTTGGGCAGAGCGCGAGCGGCCGGCACCTCGCCGGCCTCGGCGCGACGGCAGAGGTCGCGCAGGGCCAGCACCTTGTTTCCCGACACCCCGCAGGCGCGCAGCGCCGCGTCATCCAGCCGGGCCAAGGCCACCGGCACCAGTTTGCGCGAGCCCGCGGCCGCTTCCACGCGCGAGACGATGGTCGCCGCGGCCTTGCCGGAAAGCTGCTGGTAGAGGATCGAACGCGACAGCGCGTCGACGGTGTCGAACGGCTTGCGCCAGCCATCCATCTCAAGCGGCCCGATGCGTTTCATCCACTTCGCCAGCGCGCGATCGCGCTTGGCGAGATGGGCGGTTGCCTCTTCGAGATCGAAACCACGGGCCATGGCGCGCCTCCGTCAGGGAGCGCCGAGCGTGCCACGGTCCGCCCAGAGCGGGGCGGCAACGTCCTCCGGCAGGCGGAACTCGCGCCCCGCGTACCACGAGGACTCCCCCGCCGGTGCGGCGAGCACACGCGCCCAGGTCGCCTCGCCTTCGCGCCAGACGGCCAAGGCGTAGGCGAGGTCGCCCTCGCCTTCAAGGCGCAGCACGCGCGTTGGCTCGGCGCTGCCTGCAGCGCGGAGATCGAGCTGCCGCGGGGCAGCAAGCGCCGAGGCCAGCGCATCCGCGTCCGGGGTCAGGGCGACGATCGCGCCCTCCGGCCGGAAGCCACCCTCGCCGGGCACGAGCCGCAGCGCGGCCGCTCCCGGATCCTCCACCACCACCGCGGTCACGCGTTCCGTCGGAATCCGCCAGAGCTGCGGGTCGAACCATTCCGAAACCCGTGCCGGCAAGCGCAACGTGGCCGCGCTGAGGCAGCTGTGCGGCGCGCCTTCGACGCGCACATACGTGCCGCCGCGCGCCTGCGGGTAGCCGATGACGACCGACACCTCGCGGCCCTCGATGGTCAGGTTCAATCGGCCGGTCGGCCGCGCGAAGGCACCATCGGGCGAAGCCTCCGACTCCGACGGCCAAGCCACGCCGATGCGCCCGAAGCGCGCCGGATCGGCCGTCCTCGCCTCATCGCAGCGCGCATTGGCCAGCCCCAACAGCAGCGGTTGCAGCCAGCGGCGATCGGCACGCCATGCGGCGTCGCGGATGCGCCATTCCTCGCCTTGGCGTTCGAACACCAGCGAGGCGTCGCCCTGCTGCAGCCGGACTTCCGAGAGCGCCGGCAGGGCCTTCGCCAAACCCGGCACCAGGACCTCCGGCGCTGCAGGCTCGCTTGAGCAGGCCGAAAGCCCCAGGAGCGCCGCCGCGGCGGACGCCAGTCCGCGCATCACGCGGCGGGGCGACGCCGGCGCTGCAACCGCCACAGGCCGCCGATCAGGAACAGGAAGGCCACGAAGGCCGGCACCAGCACGATGTTCACCATGCGCAGGGTCATCGACAGTGCGTCGATGTCGGCATTGAGCTGGCGCTGCACTTCGCGGAGCTGCAGGCGGACGTCGATCTTCTCCTGCTGGAAGCGCTCAAGCTCGGCCTGCTGTTCGGCGCCCAGCGCCGGTGCGCCGTCCTCGCCGCGTTGCAGTTCGCCGAGCTGCTGTTCGAGCTCCGAGAGCCGCTGCTGGAGGGACCGCTCGGTCTGCAGGAACTGCTGCTCGGCGCTGCGGCGCAGGGCCTGCACGCGATGGAAGGGACGGCTGGCGACGGCGCGGGTACGGAGGCCGATCAGACCCGCCTGCCCGCTCAGGTTCTCGACCGCGTTGTAGACAAGATCCCCGTTGTTGGCGAAGGGCTCGCTGAAGCCACCCGGCCCCGGCGCCACGTTCACCCAGAACGGGTCCGCCAACAGGTCGGTGTCGGCGACGAGGATGAGCTGCAGGTCGCTGGCGCTGGCCGCGAGGTGCCCGTCGCCGCCGCGCTGCGGGAAGGCCGTCGCGGATGGGCCGCTGACGCGCGCCGCAATCGTGCGCGCCCCACCGTTGGCGCGGAACTCGCGCAGCAGGTTCGACGGCGTCGCGCTCACCGTGCCGAGCATCGAGGTCGGCAGCTCACCGCTCTGGTCGGAACTCGAGAGCAGCGGCTCGAAGCGGGTCGTCGCCGCCTCGCGCGGCCTCAGCACGCCCGCGGTGGAGAGATTGATCAGCTCCATTTGCGCCGTGACGATGTCGGTGCTCGACAGCGCCTCGGCGTCCAGGCCGAGCAGCGTGATCAGCGGCTCGTTGGCACCGCCTTCGCTCGTCTGCACCGACAGCGCGGAGCCGGGGTCGGCCACCACCTGCGTCGGATCGAAATCCACGCCCCAGGCGGCGAGCAGCGGCCCGAGGTCGGAGGCACGCGCGCCACCGACATTGCCACCGAGCGGATCGTCGGGGGCGGCGTTCTCCGCGTCCGGATCGACGAAGGCCAGCACGCGGCCGCCGCGCAGGGCGAACTGGTCGATGGCGTAGAGGCTGTCATCGGACAAGCCGGCCGGATGCACCAGCATCAGCAGGTCGACGTCCGCATCGATCGCAGTGAAATCCGGCTGGAGCCGGCGCAGTTCGAAGAGTTCGCGCAGCTGCTGGTCGACCACCCAACCGGGCGACGGCGAGCCCGTGGCCGGGTCGAACTCGGGGGCCATCGGCAGGCCACTGAACAGCGCCACCACGGGTCGCTCTTCGACCGTCAGCGCCGACACCAGCTTGGCGAGGTTGTACTCGAGGAAGGCCTCGCGCTCGGCCTGAAGGAACGGGATCGGCAGTTCGCCATCGGTGCTGTTGCTGCCGACGATGCCGAAGAAGAAGTTGCCTCCGGTCGGCAGCGGCACCGCGGTGAGCCCCTGCGCGACGGCGAGGTCTTCCTGCTCGGAGTACGGCTCCGGGTCGATGACCTCGACGACGAGGCGGCCCTTCGAGCGCGCGGCCATCTCCTGCAGCAGTTCGCGCACGCGCTGCGCATACGCGCGCACCTGCGGGAAGTCGCCGGCCGAGCGCTCGGAGAAATAGAGGCGGAGCGTCACCGGCTCCTCGATGCCCTCGATGAGGGCGATCGTGGCCGGCGAGAGCGTGTGCTCCTGATTCGCCGTGAGGTCGATCCGCGCACCGCGCAGCAGCACGGACGACAGCCCGACCAAGGCAAGGAAAGCCAGGGCCAGCAGCGGCAGGGCCCAGGCGGAGCGGCGGAGGGATGCGATGGCCATGCGTCAGCCCGCCTTCTTGGCGTCGAGGATCAGCACCGTCGCGCACAGCCAGGCCGCGATCGACAGCAGGAAGAACAGCACATCGCGCAAGTCGAGCACGCCGCGCTGGATGGACTGCACGTGGGTGAGGAAGCTCAACGCGGCCACCGCGTCGATCACGTCGCGCGGCGCCCAGCCCTGCACGGCGTCCTGCACCAGCGGGTGTCCGGCGAGCATCAGCGCGAAGCACACCACCACCGTGACGACGAAGGCCACGACCTGGTTGCGCGTCAGTGCCGAGAGGGCGCTACCGACGGCGAGCATCGCGCCCGAGAGCAGCCAGCTGCCGAGGTAGCTCGCGACAATGACACCGTGGTCCGGATCGCCCAGCCAGCTGACCGTCCACCACATCGGCGCGGTGAGCACCAGAGCGATGCCCAGCAGGGCCCAGCCTGCGAGGAATTTGCCGAGCACCGCCTGCCACGGCGTGATCGGCAAGGTGAGCAGCAGTTCCAGCGTGCCGCTCTTGCGCTCCTCGGCCCAAAGCCGCATGCCCACCGCGGGCACGAGGAACAGGTACAGCCACGGGTGGAAGGCGAAGAACGGCTGCAGGTCGGCCTGCCCGCGCTCGAAGAAGCCGCCGAGGTAGAAGGCCAGCGCCGAAGAAAGGGCCAGGAACAGCACGATGAAAACCGCTGCGAGCGGCGAGGCGAAATAGGCGGCGAACTCGCGCCGCGCGATGACGAGCGTGCCGTTCATGCGGCGGCTCCGGCATCGGAGGTCAGGCTGCGGAAGACTTCGTCGAGGCGGCCCCGCTCGACGCGGAGGTCGGACCACGCCACGCGACGTTCGTCGAGTCGCCGCGTCACGACCTCGGAAGACACGCCGCCGCCACGGACGAACAACACCACCCGCCCCTCGCGGGCGTCCACGGTCGTCGCCGCAGCCGGCACCAGGCCATCCAGCGCCGCCACGGCAGCCACGCTGTCCGGCGCCGCGAAGGACAACGCACCGTGCCAACGCGAGAGCGCCAACAGTTCCGCAGGCGTGTGGTCCGCACGCAGACGGCCGGCCGCGATCACCACGGCCCGCGTGGCGATGGCGTCCACCTCTTCCAGCAGGTGCGTGGAAAGCATGATCGTGCGCTCGCGCGCCAGTTCGTTGATGAGGCCACGGACCTCGTGCTTCTGGTTCGGATCGAGGCCGTCCGTGGGCTCGTCGAGCAACAGCACCGGCGGGTCGTGCAGGATGGCGGCGGCGAAGCCTACGCGGCGACGGAAGCCCTTCGACAAGGTGTCCAGCGGCTGCCGGCGCACGGCGCCCAGCTGCAACCGATCGGAGGCAAAGGCCAAGCGCTGCTGGCGGTGTGCGCCCGACAGGCCGCGGACGTCGGCGATGAAGCCGAGGAAATCGGCGACTTCCATTTCGCCGTAGCCCGGCGCGCCTTCCGGCAGGTAGCCCAGGGCGCGACGAGCGGCCAGGCCGTCGGACACGACGTCGTGGCCCGCCACGCGCACGCGGCCCGCGTCGGGCGCGAGGAAGCCGGCGATCATTTTCATCGTCGTCGACTTGCCGGCGCCATTCGGCCCCAGCAAGGCCACGACCTCACCCGGCTGCACTGAGAACCGCAGGTCCTCGACGGCCGTCAACGCTGCGAAGCGCTTGGTCAGTCCTTCCACTTCGATCATGTCGGGTTCCCGCTCGGCACCGCAGTTCGGCGCGCGTTGGAGCGCGGGGGAGACGACAAGTTCCACGCCCCCGCAAACGACGAGGCGGGCCTAGGCCCGCCTCGCTGCGCTTACTGGGCCTCTGGGGCCTTCAATGGCAGGAAGGCCTGGAACTCGGCTTCCGGGCTGAGGATCTCCGGGATATCGACGTTGTAGTCGTCGAAGCCCTGGCTGGCGTTGTCGAGCGGGTAGCCGCGGACGATCGCCCAAGCGCGCAGGGTGTCACGCACGCGCTGCAGACCCGGCGCCGGGCCGACCCACTTGGTGTTCGCCGCCCTCAGCGGGGCTTCCTGCGACAGCACGACCTTGTTGCCGTCGCCGGCGATGGTGGCCTCGAGGACCGGCAGCTCGGCCACCGTGGCGGCGCGCGACGAGCCCTCCGGAGCGTCCTTCGCACGGACCGGCAGCAGCATGATGAAGGAGTAGGCCTCCGACGTACGGTCGACGGTGACGATGCGCAGCGGACCGTCCTTGGCGAAGCCGCTGGCCTCGATGACGCGGTCCATCCACGCCAGCTGGTTGGTCATGGAGACGGCGACGCCGTCGTCGCGGAGCGGGGCTTCGACGTCGACGCGCAGCGCGTTCATGGCCGGAACGTCGACGAGCTGCAGCGGGTGCTCGTAGATCGTGTAGTCGACGCGCGGCACGCTGGCCAGGGCGTTCGAGAGGACCTTCAGGCCGTTCTGCACGCGCTTGCCGGCGCTGCTCGACATGTACATGCCGGCGTAGCGACCAATCAGGTCGAAGCCGTACTCGACGCGGTAGCGCTGGGTGATCTTCACGTTGCGCTGGCTGCGACCCGAGCGCTCGAACGTGAAGCGCATGGTCTTGTTCTCACCCATGGCGTTGTCGGTCACGTTGAAGACAATCTTCTCGCCCGGCACGCTCTCGGTGATTTCCCAGCTGCCCGAACCGACCGTCCGGTCGTTCGAGGTGTATTCGAGCTTGGCGCCGACGCCCGAAGCGGGGCCGCTCAGGGTGAACTTCACGTTCGGGTCGCGCAGATGCAGCGTGTTCCAGTCGTTGAAGCGCTGGAAGCCGTTCAGCATGTCGAAGGCGACATTGACGGGGCGGTTGGTTTCCACCGAGTGCGACACGCTGCGCGACGGCGGCAACACCAAGCCCACGGCGACGCCGAGGATGGCCACCAGAACGAACGCGACGACGAATTCAAGGAATCGAGCCATGCATCAAATCTCCGGGATCGGCCCCGGTCGGCACACCGCCGCCCCGAGGAGCGCCAGAGGATAGCAGCACCGTCGGGGCCGGGGTAAGCGTGGGACGGCCCCGCGGACACCGCCGCGGGGCTGCCTGTCACACCAGCTTCAACTCGAAGGCCTTCAGCACCGCGCGGGTCCGGTCGCGCACGCCGAGCTTCGAGAGGATGTTGGAGACATGGTTCTTGATCGTGCCTTCGGCCACGCCGAGCGAGTTGGCGATCTCCTTGTTGGAGAAGCCGCCCGCCATGAGCCGGAGGATCTCGGTCTCGCGCTCGGTCAGCGGGTCGGGCTGCTCGAGGCTGTGGAAGTCGTTCTGCAGCCCCTCGAGGCCCGAGAGCAGCCGGGCCGTCACGGCAGGCTGCACCAACGATCCCCCATCGGCCACCGTCTGGATGGCCGACACCAATTGGTCGAGGGACACGTCCTTCAGGAGGTAGCCCTTGGCCCCGGCCTTGATGCCCGCCAGCACCAGCTGGTCGTCGTCGAAGGTGGTCAGGATGATGGTGGGTGGCAGGGCGTTCTGCGCCGCCAGCGCGCGCAGCGCTTCGAGGCCGGACATCACCGGCATGCGCATGTCCATCAGCACGACGTCCGGCTTCACGACGGGGACCTGCTCGACGGCCTGCTTGCCATCGGCCGCCTCCGCGACCACGTCAATGGTGTCGGCCAATTCCAGCAGGGAACGGACGCCCTGGCGCACCAGGGTCTGGTCGTCGACGAGCATCACTCGGATCATGCGGAAGCCTCGAGGGGAAGGTGGATGTCGATGCTGAAGCCCTGGCCCGGCGCGGTCGAGACCTCGACGCGGCCGCCGACGGTCTTCAGGCGCTCGCGCATGCCCGAAAGCCCGTTGCCAGGGGTGAAGGCGTCGCTGCCGACGCCATCGTCTCGGGCGGCGAGGTGCAGTTCGCGCCCTTGCCGCCCCAGCTTGAGCCAAAGGCGCTGGGCCTGGGCGTGCCGGATGGCGTTGGTGATGATTTCCTGCGCGCAGCGCACGACGACCTGCGCGCACTCGGCGTCGTCGACAGGCAGCGGGGATTCGATGTCCAGCGTGACTTCGAGGGCCGGCACGCCTTCCACCAGGGTGCGCAATGCGGCCTCGAGGTCGATGCGTTCCTCGCCGCGCATGGCGCTGACGGCCTCGCGCACGTCGGTGAGCAGCAGGCGCGCCAAGGTGTGAGCCTGGCGGACGTGCTCCTGGGCCTTGCCGTCGGTCAGGTGGCCGGCGACCTCGAGGTTGAGGCTCAACGCGGTGAGGTGGTGCCCGAGAAGGTCGTGAAGTTCGCGGGAAATGCGCAGGCGCTCGCCGACGCGTGCGCTATCGGCCAGTAGCGAACGGGTGGCCCGCAGTTCGGCGTTGAGCCGTCGCTGCTCCTCGCGGGCCTCGGCCTGCTGCTTGGCGATCAGGCCGGCCACGTAGACGAAGCCCGACATGCCCATGTAGAGCATGGACTGCAGCACGGCCTCGAGCGGGGTGAACTCGAAGGTGCGGACGAACACCGCGGTCAGCGGCAGGTGCTGCACCACGAGCCAGAGCACCCCCGGCCAGCCCGGCAGCAACCAGGGCACCACGGCGGCCATGACCATCATCAGGATGGCGCCCAACGCGCTGTTCGTGAGCGCACTGACCGCGATGGCCGAAGCCGCCATGGCGAGCATCAGCACGATGGGCCAGACGCGCCCGCGCTGGTGGCCCAGCGACTGGGTGGAGAGCCAGAACGCGACGCCGAAGGCCACGTAGGCGCCGACCGGCCCGACGAAGGCCATGGCCGGCAGGGGGCTGGAGCTGGCGTCCATCACGAACAAAGCGTTCATGACCAGGCCACTGCCCACCATCGCCCAAGTGAACAGGCCGGCATAGCGAAGGAGCGTGGCGTGGGTCAGGCGCGGAAGCATCGAGGCATCCTAAACGCCCAGCCCCCCCCTTCCGCACCCCCGAAAGTCACCCCGCGGGGCGAAGGCGGCCGGGGGGCATGCGATACTGGCGGCTTCACCGAGACCCGGCCTGCCCCGGAGGAAAGGAATGCCGTTCCAGATCCGCGATGTGCGCGAACACGAGCTGGACCTCGTGGTGGCGCTCAACAACTCGGCGGGGCCTTCGATCCTGCCGATGGACGCGGAAAAGGCCCGCTTCTTCTGGGAACACGCCGACTACTTCCGCGTGATCGAGCAGGACGACGCCATCACCGGCTTCCTCGTCGGGTTCAGCGACCTGGCCCCGCATGACAGCCCGAACTTCCGCTGGTTCCGGGAACGGCACCGCAATTTCCTTTACATCGACCGCATCGTCATCGCCGCCGCCCGCCGCGGTGGTGGCCGCGGCCGTGCCTTCTACGCCGACGCGATGAGCTTCGCCGAGCCGCGCTGGGCCCACCTCTGCTGCGAGGTGTTCCTCGGCGTGGGCTACGACCCGGCCCTGCTCTTCCACGGCGCCTTCGGCTTCCGCGAGGTCGGCCAGCAGACGATGGAAGGCACGGGCCTCCGCGCCTGCATGCTGATGAAGGACCTCGGCAGCCACGACTGGATCGCCGCGACCTACGGCGGGACGCTGCCCGACGAACCCTGGCTGGCCCCGCGCCGTGGCCCGACGCCTCCCGCCGCCGCCCGCAACACCGGAACCTGACGCATGGCGACACCGCACCCCGCCGACCTCCCCAACTACGAGCAGGCTGGCGAACTGAAGTTCGGCCAGGTCGGCATCGCCAACCTGCGCATCCGCACCCTCGATGTCGCCCAGCTCGCCGCGGAGATGCGCGAGCGGGTGGAACGGGCGCCGAAGCTGTTCGCCCGCGCCGCGGTGATCCTCGATTTCGGCGGCCTGATGCAGCTGCCCGACGACGCCACCGCCAAGGCGCTGGTGGCGGCGCTCGAAGGCTCCGGCGTGCATCCGGTCGCGCTGGCCTACGGCACGCCCGAGAACGACGCGCTCGCCGAGCGCCTCGGCTTGCCGGTGCTGGCCAAGTTCCGTTCGCAGTACGAACGCGCCGGCGAAACGCCTGCCCCGGAACCCCGCGCGGCCGAGCGCCCGGCCACCGCGCCGCCGGCCCGTGAAGTCGCGGCGGCCTCGGCCCCAGTGCCGGTCGTGGAGGCCGAGCCGGGCCTCGTGCACGCCCTGCCCGTCCGCTCGGGACAGCAGGTCTTCGCGGCCAACCGCGACCTGACCGTGCTGGCCCCGATCGGTGCCGGCGCGGAAGTGGTGGCCGACGGCTCCATCCATGTTTACGGCGCGCTGCGCGGCCGCGCGCTGGCCGGCGCCTCGGGCTTCACCGGCGCTCGCATCTTCTGCCGCGAATTCCACGCCGAGCTTGTGGCCATCGCCGGGCAGTACAAAGTGCTCGACGACGTGCCCAAGGCCCTGCACGGCAAGGCCGTGCAGATCTGGCTCGACAACAACGACATCCTGCAAATCCAGCCGCTGGCCTGACGGCCACACAAAGACGGAGAAACGACCTTGGCGGAAATCCTCGTAGTCACCTCGGGCAAGGGCGGCGTCGGCAAGACGACCACCTCGGCCAGCATCGCGATGGGCCTCGCCCGCGCCGGCAAGAAGACCGCCGTCATCGACTTCGACGTCGGCCTGCGCAACCTCGACCTGATCATGGGCTGCGAGCGCCGCGTGGTGTACGACTTCGTCAACGTCGTGCACGGCGAGGCCTCGCTCAAGCAGGCGCTGATCAAGGACAAGCGCTTCGACAACCTCTACGTGCTCGCCGCGTCGCAGACCCGCGACAAGGACGCGCTGACGAAGGAAGGCGTCGAGAAGGTGCTGAAGGACCTTGCCGACGACGGCTTCGACTTCATCGTCTGTGATTCCCCGGCGGGCATCGAGAAAGGCGCGTTCCTGGCGATGTATTTCGCCGACCGCGCGCTTGTCGTCGTGAACCCGGAAGTGTCCTCGGTGCGCGACTCCGACCGCATCCTCGGCCTGCTGCAGAGCAAGACGAAGAAGGCCGAAGCCGGCGAGCGCATCCAGGAGCACCTGCTGCTGACCCGCTACAACCCGGAACGCGTCGAGAAGGGCGAGATGCTTTCGATCGGCGACGTCGAGGAGATCCTCGGCCTCAAGGTGATCGGCGTCATTCCGGAATCGCCGGACGTGCTGCAGGCCTCGAACTCGGGCAACCCGGTCATCCTCGACGAGCAGAGCAACGCCGGCATCGCCTACACCGACGCCATCGCCCGCCTGCTCGGCGAGGAGCGCCCGATGCGCTTCACCACGGCCGAGAAGAAAGGCTTCTTCGCCAAGATCTTCGGGGGCTGACATGGGCCTGTTCGATTTCCTGACGGGCAAGAAGCCCGCCACCGCCAACCTCGCGAAGGAGCGCCTGCGCATCATCGTCGCGCAGGAGCGCAGCACCCGCGGCGGCCCCGACTACTTGCCCCTGCTGCAGCGCGAGTTGCTCGAAGTGATCCGCAAGTACGTCAATGTCGACGTCGACGCGGTGAAGGTCGACCTGGTGAAGGACGGCGAGCACGACGTGCTCGACATCTCCGTCTCACTGCCGGAAAAGAACGGCTGAGGAGGTCCCCGCGGCCCAGCCGCGGGGTGGCGCGATGTCGGAAGCGACGATGCGACAGGCGACGAGCGTGCTCACCCTCGCCGACATCGGCTGGGTGGGCCCCGCCGCCCTGCTCGCCCGCTTCGGCCTCGAATTGATTGAGGTCGAGCCGGGCGAGCCCATCCCCGGCAGCTACTGGGGTGACGCCGAGGCCGGGATCATCGGTTCCCGCGTGCATGCACGCGACGACACCCCGGTGCATTCCCTGCTGCATGAGGCCGGGCACCTGATGGTGATGCCGCCCGAGCGCCGCGCCGCCGTGCACACCGATGCCAGTGACACCCAGCGCGACGAAGACGCCGTGTGCTATCTGCAGTTGCTGCTGGCCGACACCCTGCCCGGCTTCGGCCGTGAGCGCGGCTTCGCCGATATGGACGCGTGGGGCTACACCTTCCGACGGGGCTCGGCGAAGGCCTGGTTCGAAGGCGATGCCGAGGATGCCGCCGCGTATCTGGCGTCGCTCCCGCACCTGCACGGCCTGCTGCCCACCGTGATGGCAGCGGACACGAGAGCGGCGTAGGGTTGGCGCCGGAAGCCGAGGGACCTCGTCCCCCCGACGAGGCGGCGTCCGGGGAGTCTCCAATGAAATTCTGGATCGGAGGGGCCGCGATCGCGCTGGCCCAAGTCGTCGTCGCGGCCGATGCGCCGCCGGCGATCGGCAGCATCGAGCCCGCAGCCCTGGTGCAGCAGCTCGACCGCAACGCCAATGGTTGCCTCGACCTCGAGGAAGGACGGAACTACACCAGCCGTCGTTTCCACCTGCTCGATAGCAATGGCGACAACGTGCTCGATGCCAACGAAGCCCCGCCGTTGCCGGGCGAACCGAGCGCGGCGCGGCCGATCGGCATCGACGCTTGGCAGGACGCCTATACGGCGCGCTTCACCTCGTTCGACGCGGACAACAGCGGCTGCCTGAGCGCCGAGGAAATCACCCAAGGCCGCGCGGCCGCCGCCGCGGGAGGTGCCCGATGAACCGCATGTTCGCCACTCTCCTTCTCGCCGCTGCGGCGCTGTTCGCATCGACGCCGGCCGAGGCCAGCACGACGATGCGCTGCGAATCCACCGACGGGCGCTGGAAAGCCTGCAATGTGGACACCTACGGCGGTGTCACGCTGGCCCGCCAGCTGAGCCGCGCCGGCTGCTGGCAAGGCGACACCTGGGGCTACGACCGCAACCGCATCTGGGTGACGAACGGCTGCCGGGCCGAGTTCCGCGTGGGCGGAAACCGTCCGTCCTCATCCTCCGGCAACAACAATGGTGCCCTCGCTGGTGCGCTGATCATGGGGGCCATCGCCGGCGCCGTGATCGCGAACCACAACGACCATGACCGCGACGACGATCGCCGACCGGACTGCGGCCCGCGCGGCTGCGGCGACGGTTGGGGTGGCGGCGGCTGGAGCGGCGGGGCGGAACGCCACTTCACCTGCGAGTCGACGGGCGGACGGATGACCTGGTGCCGCCAGACGGTCAACCGCCGCGAGCACGTCGAGCTGACGCGCCAGCTCAGCCGCGGTGACTGCCAGTACGGACGCACTTGGGGTGTCGATCGCGGCGAAGTCTGGGTGGACAAAGGCTGCCGGGCCGAGTTCGTCATCTACTGATCCTCGCGGTCAGGCGGGCGGCGTGCGGCGCTGGCCGTGCGCCGCCTTCCCGGGCGATCATCCGGCACCCTGAACCGGATGACGCCGTGGCTCTCCACCAATCCTCGGGCCGCTGGCGCATCGGGCTGGCCTTGGCCCTCGTCACCGCCGGCTGCTGGGCGACCCTGCCGGTCGCCCTCAAGCTCACGCTGGAACAGGTCGATGCGATCACCCTGACGTGGTTCCGCTTCCTCGTGGCGGCGGGCGTCATGGGCGCGTGGCTGGCGGCGCGCCGGGGATTCCCGGCGTTCCGTGCGCTCACCGGCAGGCACTGGGCGATGCTGCTGCTCGCCGGGCTGATGCTTCTGGGGAACTACGTCTTCTACCTGCTGGGCGTTCAGTACACGACGCCGGCGAACGCACAACTGATCATCCAGTTGGCACCACTGCTGATGGCGCTCGGCGGCATCGTCGTCTTCAAGGAGCGCTTCGCCGCCGCGCAGTGGCTCGGGCTCGCGGTGATCGTCGTTGGCCTCGGCCTGTTCTTCGGCGAGCAGAACGCCAGCCATGACGGCGATTACGCCTTGGGGGCGAGCCTCGTCGTGCTCGCGGCGGTGGTCTGGGCGGTGTATGCCCTTCTGCAGAAGCAGCTGCTGGTCCAGCTCTCTTCGCCGGCCATCCTCGGCGCCATCTACGCGCTCGCCGCGCTGCTGCTTTGGCCGTTCGCCGCACCCTCGGTGCTGCTGGAGCTCGACGCCTTGCACGCCGTGCTGCTCGGGTACTGCGCGCTCAACACGCTGGTCGCCTACGGCGCCTTCGCCGAAGCGCTGGCGCACTGGGAGGCCTCGCGGGTGTCGGCGATCCTCGCCACGACGCCGATCCTCTGCGTCGGCGCCGTGGCGGGTGTGCACGCTTTCTGGCCGACACTCATCGAGGCCGAACAGCTCGGCGCGATGGGCTGGGCCGGCGCCCTGCTGGTGCTGGCCGGCTCGGCGGCCGCGAGCCTGCTCGCGGCGCGCAAAGCGCCGGGCTGAACCGCCCTCGCTCCGGCGTCGAAGGCGAACGCGTCGCTCAGGCCTCGAGCATCGTCGCGATCTGGTCCTTCAGCGCGAGTCGCTGGCGACGCAGCATCGACTCGTGCTCCTCGGTGACGACCTCCGCCCGAGACTCGGCGCGATGGATGGCGCGATTCACCTCGTGGTACTCGTCGCAGAGGCGAGCGAAATGGGCATTCGTACCCTTGAGGTCGTGCATGCGGACGACGTGGGCGGGGAATTCGACCGCGAGCTCGTGCGGGGTATGGGACATGGGCAGCTCCTGCATTGGGGTTCGGAGTGATGTTCCTCCCATGGCTCGCCGCAACGATTGACGGACGTCAATCCGGCGTCGAAAGCCTCGGGGCTTGTGGGGTTCCTGGCACTGGCCTAGCCTCGGCGCACCTTCCCATCCGGTGATGCGCCATGCGCCTTCGCTGCACCCTGCTTGCCCTGTCCCTCGCCGCCGCGTGCGCTGCACAGGCGCAGTCGACGACGCCGCCGAACGAGACCGCCGACCAGTTCGCCGCGCGCGTCAATGCCACCTTCGCCAAGTACTTCGAAGAGGGCACCTCGGCCGCCTGGCTCTCGCAGACCTACATCAACGGCGACACGGCGCGCATCAGCGCGCTGGCCAGCGAACGTGGCCTGGCGCGATTCAACGCCCTGGTCGAGCAGGCCAAGCGTTTCGAAGGCCAGCCGATGTCGCCGGCCACCGCCCGCACCATCGCCCTGCTGAAGCTCGGCACCTCGATGCCGGCCCCGCGCGACCCGGCGAAGCTGAAGGAACTGGCCACCATCGCGACGCGCCTCGACCAGGCCTACGGCGCCGGCCAGTGGTGCGAAGGCGAAGGCCCGCAGCGCAAGTGCCAGAACATCAGCGCGATCACCCAGACCCTCGCCAGCAACCGCGACTACGACGCCCAACTGGCGGCGTGGCAGGGCTGGCACACGATCTCGGTGCCGATGCGCCGCGACTACCAGCGCTTCGTCGAACTGGCGAACGAAGGCGCGCGCGAGATGGGCTATGCGAATACTGGCGCCATGTGGCGCGCCGGCTACGACATGCCGGCCGATGCCTTCGCCGCCGAAACCGACCGCCTGTGGGGCCAGGTGCAGCCGCTGTACGAGCAGTTGCAGTGCTACACCCGCGAGAAGCTCGTCGCCCAGTACGGCGAGGACAAGGGGCAGGTCAACGGCCTGCTTCCGGCCCACCTGACGGGCAACCTCTGGCAGCAGGACTGGGGCAACCTCTGGCCGATCCTGCAGCCCTACCCCAACGCCGCCAGCCTCGACCTGAGCAGCGTGCTGAAGGCGCAGCGCGACGAGCGGCTGGCGAAGATCCTCGCCGCTCTCCCCGCGCTTCCGCCCGAGCAGCGCGAGGAAGCCATCCTCCAGCAAGCCGAAGCCGCGCGGCAGGCGGACCACGAAACGGCGGTCGCCATGACCAAGCTGGCCGAGGGCTTCTACACTGGCCTCGGCATGCCGGCGCTGCCGGAGAGCTTCTACACGCAGTCGCAGCTGCTGCGTCCGCGCGACCGTGACGCCGTCTGCCATGCGAGCGCCTGGCAGATGAACGCGGACGCCAGCGACGTGCGCATCAAGATGTGCATCGAGCCGACCGAGGAAGAGCTCACCACGATCTACCACGAGCTCGGCCACATCTATTACTACCTCGCCTACAAGGACCAGCCGCTGAGCTTCCAGACCGGCGCGCATGACGGCTTCCACGAAGCCATCGGCGACACCATCGTGCTGTCGATGACGCCGGAGTACCTGAAGTCGGTGGGCCTCGTCGGCGAAGCTGAAGTCAGCCGCGAGGCCACGATCAACGCGCAGATGCGCATGGCATTGGCGAAAGTGGCCTTCATGCCCTTCGGCCTGATGATCGACCGCTGGCGCTGGGGCGTGTTCGACGGCTCGATCAGCCCGGACCGCTACAACGCGGCGTGGTGGGAGCTGAAAGCGAAGTACCAGGGCGTCGCGCCGGCGACGCCGCGCGGCGAGGCATTCTTCGACGCCGGCGCCAAGTACCACGTGCCCGGCAACACGCCTTACACCCGCTACTTCCTCTCGCACGTGCTGCAGTTCCAGTTCTACAAGGCGCTGTGCGACGCGTCCGGCTTCAAGGGCCCGCTGTACGAGTGCAGCTATGCGGGCAACCCGGAAGCCGGCCGCCGCTACTGGGCGATGATGCAGAAGGGCGCCAGCCAGCCCTGGCAGCAGACGATGCGGGAGCTCACCGGTGGCGAGCGAATGGACGCCTCGGCCGTGCTCGAGTACTTCGCGCCGTTGCAGGCGTGGCTCAAGACGCAGAACGAAGGCAAGGCCTGCGGCTGGCCGCAGGGCTGATCAGGCGGGGGCGACCGCGCGCCGCATCAGGTGCGCGTCGCCCCATCGCCACAGGCCGAAGGCCACCACCGACAGCACCGCCGCCGCGAGCGCGAGCAACAGCGGACTGGCTGAGAGCATCGGCGAAAGCAGGCCCGCCACGCCGGCCTGGAACATCAGCGAGAGGAAGGCCTGCATCGAGGAGGCACTCCCGCGCTGCGTCGGGTAGAGGTCGAGCAGCTGCAGCATCAGCTGCGGGAACACCAGCGCGACGCCGAAGCTCAGCAGCATCAACGGCAGGATCGCCCACGGATAGACGTAGCCGGGCGCGAAGGCCGCATAGGCGAGGTTCGCCAACGCCGCGACCAGGCAACAGGCGAAACCGGCGCGCACCATGGACCGCGCCGTGAATCGACCCGCGGCGCGCCCGGTCGCCCAAGCGCCCGCCAGCATGCCGCTGATCACCGGGACGAAGAACCAGCCGAAGTCCGCCTCGCCCATGCCGAGGTGGGTCATCACCACCACGGGCGCCGAGGCGATGTAGAGGAACAGCGCCGCGAAGTTCATCGTCGTCACCGCCACCAGCCAGACGAAGCGGCGGTGACGGAGCATGGCGACGTAATTCCCCATCAACACGCCCGCATCCAGCGGAAGGCGGCGCTCCGGCGGGTGCGTTTCCGGCAGTAGGCGCCACACCAGCGCCCCCAGCACCAGGCTCAGGGCGGCGAGGAACCAGAAGATCGCATGCCAGTCGCCGAAACCGAGGATCCAGCCACCAACGATCGGCGCGATGGCCGGCGCGATGCTGAAGATCATCGAGACCTGGCTCATCAGGCGCTGCGCGTCCTCGCCGTCGAAGACGTCGCGGATCACGGCGCGGCCGACGATCATGCCGACGCCCGCGCAGAGGCCCTGGATGAAACGGAACACCAGCAGGGTGGTGAGGTCGGTGCTCAGTGCGCAGCCCACCGACGCCAGGCCGAACAGTGCCGTTCCCCAGAGGATCACCGGGCGCCGCCCCACGGCATCCGAAATGGCGCCATGGAACAGCGACATCAGGCCGTAGCCGAGCAGGTAACTGCTGATCGTCTGCTGCACCGCCACCGGCGTGCTGCCGAGGTCTTGCGCCATCGCGCCGAACGCCGGGAACACCGTGTCGATCGAGAAGGGGCCGAACATGGCCAAGGCCCCGAGCACGAAGGCGAGGCGTGCGCGGGACGCAGTGGCGGTCGAAGTCATCGGCCGATTCTACGGCGCTTCGTCGCCACGACGGCCCGGCGCACGCGACAATGCCGGCATGAGCGCCCCCACCCCCGACAACGCCCCATCGATCGAAGGCCACGCGCCGGTCGATGCCCCCCGACGCGGCGACGGCACCGTGCGGCAGGTGCTGGCCGACCTGCTGCCTTTCCTGAAGCCCTACTGGCGCCGCATCGCGGCCGCCCTGCTTTGCCTGATCGCGGCGAAGGTCACGCTGCTCGGCATCCCGATGCTGATGAAGCGCATCGTCGATGGCCTGGATGTGCCGGCAACGCTACTCGCCCTGCCCGTCGGCCTGCTGCTGGCCTACGGCGGCGCCCGCCTCGCGTCGACGATGTTCACCGAACTCCGGCAGATCGTCTTCGCCCGAGTGATGGCGCGCAGCGCGCGCACCGTCCAGCTGAAGGTGTTCCGGCACCTGCACGCGCTGAGCCTCCGCTTCCACCTCGAACGCAAGACCGGCGGCATCGCGCGTGACGTCGAACGCGGCGGCACGGCGATCTCCGACCTGCTCGACTGGACGCTCTACACCATCCTGCCGACGATCATCGAGGTCGTCCTGGTCACGGCCGTGTTGGTCTACCTGTACGACTGGGGTTTCGCCGTCATCACCCTGGCGACGCTGGTCGTCTATTCCGCATGGACGTTCCGCGTCACCGAGTGGCGCACGCGCTACTACCGCGCGGCGATCGATGCCGAGTCGGCGAGCAGCACGCGCGCAGTCGACGCCCTGATCAACTACGAGACCGTCAAGTACTTCAACAACGAGGAGCACGAAGCCCGGCGCTACGACGGCAGCCTGCAGCGCGTCGAGGAAGCCACCGTCCAGAGCTTGAAGACGCTGGGCGTGCTCAACCTCGGGCAGGCGGCGATCGTTTCGATCGGCGTCACCGCGCTTATGTGGCGCGCGGCCTCGGGCGTGGTGGCCGGCGAGCTCACCATCGGCGACCTCGTGCTGGTGAACGCCTACCTGCTGCAGCTGTCGGCGCCGCTGAACTACCTCGGGATGATGTACCGCGAGGTGAAGCAGGCGCTGACGAACATCGAGAGGCTCTTCGGCTTGCTCGACGAGAACCTCGACGTGCAGGACCGCGCGGGCGCGAAGCCGCTGGTGACGACGCAGCCCCGCGTGCGCTTCCGCGACGTGCGCTTCGGCTACGACCCGCGCCGCACCATCCTCGACGGCGTGGATTTCGAGATCGCCCCGGGCCAGACGGTCGCCGTGGTCGGCCATTCGGGCAGCGGCAAATCGACGCTGGCCCGCCTGCTGTACCGCTTCTATGACGTGCAGGAAGGCCGCATCGAGATCGACGGCCACGACCTCCGCGAGCTTACGCAGGGCTCGGTGCGCGGCAGCATCGGCATCGTTCCGCAGGACACCGTGCTGTTCAACGACAGCATCCGCTACAACATCCGCTACGGGCGCCCGGAGGCGAGCGACGGCGAAGTGGAGGCGGCCGCGCAGGCCGCGCACATCGATGCCTTCATCAAGTCACTGCCCGACGGCTACGACAGCGAGGTGGGCGAGCGCGGGCTCAAGCTCAGCGGCGGCGAGAAGCAGCGCGTCGCCATCGCCCGCGCGTTGTTGAAGAATCCCGCCATCCTGATCTTCGACGAAGCGACATCCGCGCTCGATTCACGGTCGGAACGCGCGATCCAATCGGAACTCGACCGCATCGCCGTCGGGCGCACCACGCTGGTGATCGCCCACCGGCTGTCGACGATCATGGACGCCGACCAGATCCTGGTCATGGATGGCGGACGGATCATCGAGCGCGGCACGCATGCCGAACTGCTGGCGTCGAAAGGCCGCTACGCGGCGATGTGGTCCCTGCAGCAGCAGGGCGAAGCGAGCGCGCTCAGCGGATGAGTGCGTAAGCGCCCCAACCGGCCAAGGCCAGCGCCGACCAACCGAACACACCCAGTGCCATGTGCAGCGCGAGGAAACCGAGCTGGCGGCGCGAGAGGTGGCGGATCAGGCGCGCCCGACGCAGTTCGCGTGCGCTGGGCAGCGCGGGCAGGCGGACGTTTTCACGGTCGTCCATGGCGGTCGATGCGAGGGAAAGCGCGCTACCACGGAGCGTGATCTGCATGGCCGACCCTCTTTTGCGAATGGACGGCATCGAATGTAGCGCGTTTGACGGGAATTGACAGCCCCGGACGCAATCGATGTCACCCAGCTTTCACCGGGGGGGCGGCCGGCCCGGTCCCGAGGGCTTCGCGCCGCCCCTGGGCCACGTCGACTCGATACAGCAGGATCAGCCCGACGACGAAGAATCCGGAGGTGGCCAGCATGGCCAGGGCGTGACGCCCGCCGGCCACCCAGCTGATGGCGCCATAGGCCAGCGGGCCGAGCACCATCGACGCCTTCACAGCGAGGCCCCAGAGGCCGAACACCTCGGCTTCGCGTCGCGGCGGGCACAGGTAGCCCACGAGGGCCCGTCCCGCTGACTGGCTGGCCCCCATGCAGACGCCAGCGAGGTTGGCCGCCACCCAGACCACCGGGCGGGCCTCAGAGAGCGCCAACAGGCCGATGGCCACCAGCCAGCCCAGCAGCGAGAGCGCCAGCGCGTTGCGGTGCCCGATACGGTCCTGCAGCTGGCCAAACGCCATCGCACCCACGGCGGCGGTGATGTTCACCGCGAGGATCAGCGTGATGCTCTCCGCGGTGGTGAAGCCGAGGGCCTGCTGGGCGTAGATGGCGGCGACGGCGATCACCGTGCCAACGCCAGCCTGGTAAGCGACGATGCAGGCGAGGAAGCGGCCGAGCTGCGGCAGGTCGCTCGCGCCTCCGAGGATGCCGCGCCAGCGCTGCCGCGATTCGCGCCAGAGGGCGACGAAAGCCCGCGGCGTCGCCACGATGCGCTCGCGCAGCAGCAGGAAGGTCGGCAGGGCCGCGAGGAATACCGTGGCCCCGGTGAGCAGCATCGTGTCTCGCACCGCCGTGCCGGTGTCGCTGCCCCGCACTGCGGCGCCCTGCACCCACCACAGGCAGGCCGCCAGCAGCAGCACCGCGCCGAAGTAACCGAACGCCCAGCCGTAGCCGGAAAGGCGGCCCATGCCCTCGTCGTCCGCCAGCTCCGGCAGGAAGGCCGCGATCAGGTTCTCGCCGGTGCCGAACGCGGTGTTGGTGATGACGATGAGCACCAAGGCGAGCGCGACATCACCCGGCCCGCAGAGCCACAGCGCCGCCGTGCCGAGGCTGCAGACCGCGGTCGTGGCCAACAGCAGCTTTCTCTTGCAGGCGTGCGCATCGGCATAGAGCCCGAGCAGCGGCGCCATGGCCATCACCAGCAGATAGGACACCGAAAGCGCCGCCGTCCACGCGAACGTCGCCCAGCCGGCATCGCCCGCCACCACGCCGACGAAATAGGCACTGAAGATGGCCGTGATGACGACGGTGGTGTAGCCGGAATTGGCGAAGTCGAATCCCGCCCACGCCCAGAGCTCGCGGCGCTGCACGGGCGCGATACCGGGATCGGCGTATGGACGTCGGAGCGGGCGCAAAGCGGCCATCGGGCATCACTCGGAAGGGGCGCGACACTCTAGCTCGCGTAGGCTGTGGCGTCCCTACCGGAGCCGGCCATGTCGCCTTGGATCGCCCTTGTTTCGCTGCTCACCGTCCTGCTGATGAGCGCCTGCATGTTCGCCGTCGGCATGGCCCGTGGGCGCCATGGGGTGAAGGCACCGGCCACGACCGGCCATCCCGATTTCGAACGCGTGTTCCGCGTGCAGATGAACACGCTGGAGGCCAGCGTGATGTTCCTGCCGGCGCTGTGGCTTGCCGGCGCTTACGGCGACCCGGCCTGGGCGGCCGGCTTCGGTGCGCTCTGGCTGGTGGGTCGCGTGCTTTACGCCGTGATGTACGCCCGCGATGCGCAGCGGCGTGGCGCGGGCTTCGTGATCACCCTCCTCGCCCTCAGCGCCCTGCTGGTGCAGGGCGGCTGGGGCATCGCGAAGGCGCTGCTGGCGGCCTGAGCTCCGGATGTCGCGGGGCGCGGTTCACTCGCCCCACTTCACCAGCAGGTGCTTGGCGATCGCACCGTGCACGTGGGCCACGCCGCGGGCCAAATGCAGGGTGACGAACAGCAGCAGGATGCCGAAGGCCGACGTCACCGCGAACACCGGGATCGACAACGCGCCGAGCTCATCGCCGGTGAAGGGCCCGATCATGATCGTCCCGGCACTCAGCAGCGCAAGCAGCGGCGTGCCAGCCAAGGTCACACCGATGGCCAGCAGCACCGCGGCCAAAGTGAAGTAGATGATGCCGAGCGGCAACATCAGCACCTGGTAGATCAGCGTGCCCCAGGTGCGCGGGTCGGTGAACAGTTGGCCGATGCGCTCGAGGATGCCGTTCGACGGCGCCGGGTAGGCCGGGCGACGCGGCATGCGCTCGCCGAGCATCACCTCGACGATGCGGCCTTCCACCAGGGAGAGCACGCGCACTGTCGCCATGAACAGGATGAAGAAGGCCACGCCGATGATCGTCAGCGAGAGGCCCAGCGACAGCGCCAGTCCCGCGGACGCCCAGGTGAAGTAGAAGACGCCGGTGAGCACCGACAGCAGCATGTACAGCAGGGCCGCGTAGGCGCGCGGGTCGGACACCACGCCAAAGAAGCGGCCGAGCGAGGACTCGCGCGGCTTCGGCGGCGGCGGACGCAGCGCGCGGCTCACGGTGACTTCCGTGTCGCGGTAGATGTCCGCGACTTCGGCAGGCCGGCCGTAGGTGGAGGCGATGCGCGCGATGAGCGCCTCCTCCCCTTCGCGCGGGTGCGCCGCGAGTTCGGAACGGAGGTATTCCTCGGCATCGTAGAGCGCGTCCTGCAGCAGCGCCGGGTCGGCGGCGGACAGTTCGCTTCGCAGCTGGTCGAGGTACTGGTTGATCGTGGTCGGCAGGCTCATTGCTCTTCCCCTTCAAGAACGCGGTCCACCATCTGGCGGGTGCTGCGCCAACTCGCCACCCACTGGTCGAGCACCAGGCGGCCGTTGGCGGTGATGCGGTAGTACCGGCGCGGCGGGCCGGCGTCGGATGGCTCGATCCAGCTGTCCAGCAGGCCGGCGGCGGCGAGGTTGCGGAGCACCGGGTAGAGCGTGCTCTGCTTGCCCGCCAGGGCGGCCTCGTCGGCCTGCTCGAAGCGCTTGGCGATCTGGTAGCCGTACATCGGCTCGCCGTCGCGACCAAGGATGGCCAGCAGCACGAGGGCCACCGTGCCGGTGGCGAGCTCCTTGTCGAACTTGCGGCGTTGGGCGTCGAGGTCGGTCATGGCCCCTCCTCAGTACTGTTGAGGCCACACTAGTGCCAACTCCGCTCTAGTGGATGTGCCGGTAGTCACCCTGCCCTACACTGCCGGCCCGCCGCGCAGGGAGCGCCCCTTGAAGACCTACGACCGCGCCTATTTCGACCGCTGGTATCGCCAGGCCGATGGCAGCAAGGCCTCGCGCTCGCAGCTCGAGCGCACCGTCGCGCTGGCCGTGGCTTCGGCTGAAGTTTTCCTCGGACGGCGCGTGCGCACGGTGCTCGACGTGGGCTGCGGCGAAGGCCATTGGCGTGCGCCGCTGCTGGCGATGCGCCCGGGGCTGCAGTACCTCGGCCTCGACGGCAGCGAATACGCGGTGCGGCGCTTCGGTCGCACGCGCAACCTGCATTGGGCACGCTTCGGTGACCTCGCCGCGCTGCGTCCCTGCCCGCCCGTCGATTTGCTGGTCTGCGCCGACGTGCTGCACTACGTGCCCGACGGCGAGCTGAAGGCCGGCCTGCCCGGCCTCGCCGAGCTCTGCGGCGGCGTCGCCTTCATCGAGACGTACACCGCCGATGACACCGCCGGCGACGATGTGCAGGGCGACTTCGACGCCTTCATCGCCCGCCCGGCCAAGGCCTATCGCCGTTCGCTGCAACGCGTGGGATTCACCTTCCTCGGTCAGCACTGCTGGCTGTCGCCGGCCTTGGCCGGTCAAGCCACGGCGCTGGAGCGCGCGTGACCGGCACCGCCGACTTCCGGACGCTGACACCGGAAGCGGTGATCGACGCCGTCGAATCGCTGGGCCTGCAGGCCGATGGCCGGGTGCTCGCGCTGAACAGCTACGAGAACCGCGTGCTGCGCGTCGGCCTCGAGGATTCGGCGCCGGTCATCGCGAAGTTCTACCGCCCGGCGCGCTGGAGCGACGCGCAGATCCGCGAGGAGCATGCGTTCGTGCGCGAGTTGCACGACGAGGGCCTGTCGGTGGTGCCACCCCTGGACTTCGCCGGCGAGACGCTGCACGCCCACGGCACGCTGCGCTTCGCCCTGTTCCCGCTGCAGGGCGGCCACGCACCGGAGATGGACCGCGCGGACGTGCGTCTGGCCTTGGGCGAAACGCTCGGCCGCCTGCACGCCGTCGGAGCGCGCACGCCGTTCCGCCACCGCGAGGCGCTCGCCATCGACACCCTCGGCTGGGCCTCGCTGGACACCCTGCTCGATGGCTCGTGGATCGAACCCGCGCTGCACGACAGCTTCGAGGACGTGGGCAGCGCCCTGCTCGAAGCGGTGGAGGAACGCTTCGCCGAATCCGAGGGTGCCATCCAGCGGCGCCTGCACGGCGACCTGCACCCGGGCAACGTGCTCTGGCGCGACGACCGCCCGCACCTCGTGGATTTCGACGACGCCCGCACCGGGCCCGCGGTGCAGGACCTGTGGATGCTGCTCGATGCAGAACCGCGCCGACGCGAAACCCAGCTCACCGACCTGATGGTGGGCTACGAGCGCTTCTGCGAGTTCGATCGCGGCGAACTGGCGCTGGTCGAGGCGCTGCGCGCGCTGCGCATCGTGCATTTCCACGCCTGGATCGCGCGGCGTTGGGAGGACCCGGCCTTTCCCGTCGCCTTCCCGCAGTTCGCCGACCGCACGCACTGGGAACGCGTGCTCGCCGAGTGGCGCGAACAGCTTTCGATCTTGCGCGAGGCTTGAACCCGGCGGCGGAGTGCGGCCCAATCGGCGCGTCCCCGTCGACGAGCCCACCATGCGCCATCCCACCGCTGTCCTCGTTTTTCTCGCCCTGGCCTCGTCGGCAACGGCCGCCACGCCCGCGGCACCGCCGCGCACCATGGACGAGATCATCGCCGCGGCGCCGTCGGACCACTGGCGCACGCCCGATCCTGACAACCTGCTGGTCATGACGCTCGAGACCGGCCCGGTCGTCATCGAGCTCTCGCCCGAACACGCGCCCGAGCACGTCGCGAACCTGCGCACGCTGGCGCGCGAGGGCTACTTCGACGGCCTGACGATCAACCGCTCGCAGGACAACTTCGTGGTGCAGTGGGGCGATGCCAACGGCGAGGACCCGGCCAAGGCGAAGCCGCTGGGCGCGGCGAAGGCCGCGCTGCCCGCCGAGTTCAGCACCCGCATCCGCGACGGTCTGGCCTTCACCCGCCTGCCTGACGTGGACGGCTGGGCGCCCCAGGTCGGCTTCAGCGCCGGCTTCCCGGTGGGCCGCGATCCGCAGGCGGGCACGCAGTGGCTGGCGCACTGCTATGCCACCGTCGGCGCCGGCCGCGGCAACGCGCCGGATTCGAGCAACGGTACCGAGCTCTACGTCGTCACCGGGCAGGCACCGCGCCAGCTCGACCTCAACATCACCAGCGTGGGCCGCGTGCTCGACGGCATGCACAGGCTGTCCGCCATTCCGCGCAGCCTCGCGCCGGGCGGGTTCTATACCCAACCCGCGCTGCGCACCCCGATCCGCCGGATCGCCCTCGCCTCGGCCCTGCCCGAAGCACAGCGCCCACGCCTACAGGTGATGGAGACCGGCAGCGCGAGCTTCGAAGCCCTGGTGGAAGCCCGGCGGAACCGCGCTGACGCCTGGTACCTGCGCAAGGCCGGCCACATCGACCTGTGCAACGTGCCCATCCCGGTGCGCGAGGCCGCGGCCCGCTGACCCGGACGGGTGCCTGAATGGCGCGTGACAAGGCATAATCGGGAGTCGTTTCCGCTCCCGAGGGTGTGACCATGCTGGACGTTGGTGCTTCGATCCCGGACTTCTCGCTCAAGGCCAGTGACGGCCGACTGGTCAGCGCCGAAAGCCTGCGCGGCCAGCGCTTCGTGCTCTTTTTCTATCCCAAGGACGACACGCCGGGCTGCACCACGGAAGCCTGCGGTTTCCGCGACAACCTCCCCCGCTTCACCGGCATCAAGGTGCCGGTGTTCGGCGTGTCCGCCGACAACGATGCCTCGCACCAGAAGTTCGCCGCCAAGTACCAGCTGAACTTCCCGCTGCTCGCGGATCCCGAGCTGACGCTGCTCAAGGCGATCGGCGTGTGGGTGCAGAAGAGCATGTACGGCAAGACCTACATGGGTGTGGCCCGCGCGACCGTCGTCGTCGACGCCAGCGGTCGCATCGAGAAGGTGTGGCCGAAAGTGAGCCCGGACGGCCATTCCGACGAGGTCCTCGCCTACCTCGGGGCCCCGGCCGCGAAGAAGGCGGCTCTGGTCAAGAAGGCGGCCCCGGCCAAGAAGGCGGCCCCCGCCAAGAAGGCGGCTCCGGCCAAGAAGGCGGCTCCGGCCAAGAAGGCGGCTCCGGCCAAGAAGGCGGCTCCGGCCAAGAAGGCGGCTCCGGCCAAGAAGGCAGCTCCGGTCAAGAAGGCGGCCCCCACCAAGAAGGCGGCTCCGGCGAAGAAGGCCGCGAAGAAGGCCAAGCGCTGACGCTCCGCCGGGGTGTTTTCCTACCCCGGACCGCTTCACCCCGACGACCGCATGTGCGAGCCTGCTGTCGTCATCTTGCGGAGCCCCCAGTGAGCCTGATCGACCGCCTCAAGCGCTTCCTCGCCCAGTCCACGCCGACGGGCAACCCAGAAGACGCCGTCAATCGCTCCGAGCTCGAAAACGAAACCCGCGCCGTGCCCAACGGTATCGAGCGCCGGTTGCACGACCGCCGCAACGCGCGTGAGGGCACCCGCGCCCTGATCATCGACGACTCCGCCACCGTCACGGCCGCGTTGGCACGCATGCTGCTGCAGAATCGCTACCAGCTCGATACGGCCGGCGACGCCGAGGGCGGCCTCGCCAAGATCGCAGCGAATCCGCCCGAGATCATCTTCCTCGACATCGTTCTCCCGGGCATCAACGGCTTCGAGGCCCTGCGCCGCATCCGCCGCGACCCGATCAGCAAGGACATCCCGGTGATCATGATGTCCGGCAACGAACAGGCGACCGAGCAGTTCTACGCCCAGCGCATCGGCGCCGACGACTTCATGAAGAAGCCCTTCTCGCGCTTCGAAGTGTTCGCCCGCGTCGAGAAGCTGCTCGACGGCGAAGCCGCGCCGAAGCGCGGCGCCTGAGCCCGCTGCCGCCCGCCGCGAACGCGGCGGGCCGGGGCCCTCAACCCAGCATCGGCAGGTCGAGGCCCTTTTCCTTCGCGCAGGCCTTGGCGATGTCATAGCCCGCGTCGGCATGGCGCATGACACCCGTGCCGGGGTCGTTCCAAAGCACGCGACCGAGGCGCTTTTCGGCAGCTTCCGTGCCATCAGCCACAATCACCACGCCGCTGTGCTGCGAGAAGCCCATGCCCACGCCGCCGCCGTGGTGCAGCGACACCCAGGTCGCGCCGCCGGCCACGTTGAGCATCGCGTTGAGCAGCGGCCAGTCGGACACGGCGTCCGAGCCGTCGAGCATCGCCTCCGTCTCGCGGTTCGGGCTGGCCACGCTGCCGGAATCCAGATGGTCGCGGCCGATCACGATCGGCGCCTTCAGTTCACCGTTCCGCACCATCTCGTTGAACGCGAGCGCGAGGCGGTGGCGGTCGCCGAGGCCCACCCAGCAGATGCGTGCCGGCAGCCCTTGGAAGGCGATGCGCTCCTTCGCCATGTCGAGCCAGCGGTGCAGGTGCGGGTCGTTGGGGATCAGTTCCTTCACCTTCGCATCGGTCTTGGCGATGTCCTCCGGATCACCGGAGAGCGCCACCCAGCGGAAGGGGCCGATGCCGCGGCAGAACAGCGGGCGGATGTAGGCCGGCACGAAGCCCGGGAAGTCGAAGGCATCAACGCAGCCGGCTTCCTTGGCCATCTGGCGGATGTTGTTGCCGTAGTCGAAGACCGGGATGCCCTGGTCTTCGAAGTGCAGCATCGCTTCGACGTGCATCCGCATCGAATGCTTGGCCGCTTCGACGACGCGCTCCGGCGCGTGCTTCTGCTCGTCGAGCCATCGCTCCACCGTCCAGCCGGCCGGCAGGTAGCCGTGCAGCGGATCGTGGGCCGAGGTCTGGTCGGTCACGGCATCCGGACGCACGCCGCGACGCACGAGTTCCGGAAGGATTTCGGCGGCATTGCCGAGCAGCGCAACGGAGCGCGCCTTGCCTTCCGCGCAGTAACGCTCGATGCGTGCCAGCGCGTCGTCGAGATCGGTGGCCTGCTCATCGACGTAGCGCGTGCGAAGGCGCATGTCGATGCTGCTCTGGCGGCACTCGATGGCCAGCATGCTGGCACCGGCCATGGTGGCGGCCAGCGGCTGCGCGCCGCCCATGCCGCCGAGACCCGCGGTGAGCACCCACTTGCCGGTGAGGTCGCCGCCGAAGTGCTGGCGCCCCATCTCGGCGAACGTCTCGTAAGTGCCCTGCACGATGCCCTGCGAGCCGATGTAGATCCACGAGCCGGCCGTCATCTGGCCGTACATCGCGAGGCCCTTGGCGTCGAGTTCGTTGAAGTGCTGCCACGTGGCCCAATGCGGCACCAGGTTGGAGTTGGCGAGCAGCACGCGCGGCGCATCGGGGTGCGTGGGAAACACGCCCACGGGCTTGCCGCTCTGCACCAGCAGGGTCTGGTTGTCCTCGAGGCGCTCGAGCACCTCGACGATGGTGTCGAAGCTGGCCCAGTCGCGGGCCGCGCGGCCGATGCCGCCGTACACCACCAGCGAGGTCGGGTCCTCGGCCACGTCCGGATCGAGGTTGTTCATCAGCATGCGCAGCGCCGCTTCGGTGAGCCAGCTCTTGCAGCGCAGCGCGCTGCCGCGCGGGGCGCGGATGACGCGGGAAGGATCGTGGCGGGGCGTGGCCATGGCGGGCGTCCGTGACGGAATCAAGGCGCCGATTGTAGGCGAGCGCGCCCGCCACCTCGACCGGACCGGCGGGCCCGCCTCAGTCGCGCGCTTCGGGCCGCCGCGGCGGCACCGCCGACGGTTCGCTGCGCATGGCCGCCTTGACCAGCAGGTGCGCCGACACCGGCGCCGTGAGGAACACGAACAGCGTCACCAGGAACTCCCGGCCGGTGAAGCCACCATGCCAGGCGAACCAAGCCATCGAGGCAATCAGCGAGAGGCCGATGCCGAGGGTGCTGGCCTTCGTCGGCCCGTGGAGACGCTTCATGAAGTCGCGAAGCTTGGCGAGGCCCCAGGCACCGACCAGCGCGAAGGCCGCGCCGGCCACGAGCAAGGCCGCAACGACCACATCCAACCAGAACGGCATCGGGCTCATTCGACGACACTCCCGCGCAGCAGGTAGCGCGACGCCGCCACGGTACCGACGAAGCCAAACACCGCGATCAGCAATGCGGCCTCGAAGTACACCGGGTCGCCCAGCGCGATGCCGAGCACGATGAGCAGGGCGAGCGCGTTGACGTACAGCGTGTCCAGCGCGAGTACCCGATCGACGAGGGACGGCCCACGCAGCAGGCGGAAGAACGCCAGCAGCAGGGCCACGGCGAAGGCGCCGCCCACCCAGGGCAGCACGGTGGCGGTGATCATCGGAAAATCTCCCTCAGCGGCGCCTCGTAGCGCGACTTCACGTCTGCAACGACGGCCTCAGCGTCATCGGCATGGAAGGCATGCACGAGCAGCCAGCGCCGGTCTTCGCTCACTTCGCAGCTCAGCGTGCCCGGCGTCATCGTGATGATGGACGCGAATACCGCGATGCCCTGCGGCGAGGCGATGTCGAGCGGCACCCAGACGAAGGTCGGGCGGATGCGCGATTCGGGGCCGAGGATGCGGACGGCAACCTCGAGGTTGGCCTTGACGATGTCGTAGAGCACGACCAGCGCCAGCTTGGCGGCGACCACCGGTGCGGCGAGGCGCGGCGAAGGAATCGCCGGCGCAGGCAACAGGCGCGGCAGCGCCAGCGCGAACAGCACGGCGAGCACGAGTTGGCCGTTCGACAGGCCATTGAGCAACAGCCACAGGACCGCGACGGCAAGACTGCTGACGGGATGGGGAATCAAGGCGCGCATCAGCGGGGCACCGTCGTGGGCAGCGGATCGCGGCCGAGCACGGCCTCGCGATAGGTGGCGGGATCGGACAACTGGGCCGCACTGCCGGCCACGTAGCGCGTGAGGTCGGACGCCATCACGGTGGTGACGATGAGGCCGAAGACCAGCACCAGCATAGCGACGCGTTCGCCGAGGGCGGGCGACGGCGGCTGGGGCGCGGCGTTGCGGGCGGTCGCCACCGCCGGCGTCTGCCAGAACAGCCGGCTGCCGGCCCGCGCTAGGGCGAGCAGGTTCAGCAGGCTGGTGCCGAGGACCACGCTCCACAGCACGATGGTCACGCCCTCAGGCACGGCGTAGGCGAGCAGCAGGCTCTTGCCGAGGAAGCCACCGAACGGCGGCAGGCCCGCGGCGGCCATCGCCAGCACCAAGAAGAAGCCGCCCAGCCACGCGGGCCGCGCCATTGCCGCCACGCGTCCGAGCGCATCGCCACCGTCACGATGGCGACGCACCCAATCGCCCAGGAGGAAAAACGCGGCCGCCACGAGCGTCGAATGCACCAGGTAGTACAGCCCGGCGGCCAGCGCCACGTCGGTGCCGAGGCCGAGCGCCATGAACAGCACGCCGGCCGATCCGACGACGAGATACCCGAGCAGGCCGCGCAGCGTGGGCGATGCCAGCGCACCCAGCGCGGCAAGCGTGGCCGTACCGGCACCCGCCCAGAACAACAGCGGTTGCACGAAGCCGGCGAGCGTCCCCGCGTCGGCGCCGAACAACAGGCCGTACACGCGGATGACGGCGTAGATGCCGAGCTTGGTCATGATCGCGAACAGGATCGCGGCTGGCGCCGAGGCCGAGGCGTAGGTTCGCGGCAGCCAGAAGTACAGAGGCAGAAGCGCGGCCTTCAACGCGAAGACGATCAGCAGCAGCCAACCACCAGCCTCGACCAGCGGGCGCTGCGCCTCGGGCAGAGTGGCGATCCGCGCGGAGAGGTCGGCCATGTTCAGCGTGCCCAGCACGCTGTACAGCACGCCCACGGCGAACAGGAACAGGGCCGACGCGACCAGGTTCAACACCACGTAGTGCAGGCCCTGCCGCAGGCGCTCGCCACCCTGCCCGTGCAGCAGCAGGCCGTAGCTGGCCGCGAGCAACACCTCAAAGAAGACGAACAGGTTGAACAGGTCGTGCGTCAGGAAGGCGCCGCACAGGCCCATCAACTGGAACTGGAACAGCGCGTGGAAATGGGCACCGCGGGCATCGTCGCCGCCACCGGCGAAGAGTTGGCTCGCGAAGGCGAGCAGCACCAGCAGGCCGAGCATCAGCACCGCGAGCCGATCGGCGAGCAGCACGATGCCGGCGAACGAGGGCCAATTGCCCACCTGGTACACCACGAGCCCTTGGTGCTCGACGGCGAGGCCGAGGCCCAGCACCACGAGGCCCAGCATCAGCGTCGCGATCAGCGACAGGGCGCGGCGGAAAGCCAGCGGCGAGCGATGCAACACCACGAGCGTTGCGCCGGTGAGCAGTGGCACGACCACCGGCAGCACGGCGATGTGCGAAGCCATGCCGCTCATGCGCGCGGCTCCCGGCCGTCGATATGGTCGGTGGCATTGGCCACGCGCGCCTGCATCGCCATCACCAGCATCACGGCCGTCATCGCCATGCTGATGACGATGGCCGTCAGCACCAGCGCCTGCGGCAGCGGGTCGGTGTGGTTCGCCAGCAGCGGCGCCACGCCGTCCTTCAACAGCGGCGTGCGCCCGGGCGCCAATCGCCCCGCCGCGAACAGGAACAGGTTCACGGCGTAGGACAACAGGGTGAGCCCGAGGATCACATCGAACGTGCGGGCGCGCAGGAGCAGCCAGAAGCCGCCGGCGGCCAGCACGCCGATGCCCGAGGCGAACAGGAATTCAAGGCTCATCGCTTGCCCTCCGGGCGATGCAGGCGGGTCAGCAGGAACAGCACCAGCAGCAGCGCACCCGCCACCGTGACGTAGACACCGGTGTCGAAGCCCATGGCGCTGGCGAACGGCACCTTGCCCAACCATTCGCCAACGACCGGGATCGGCAGTTCGACATAGGGCGTGCTGCTGGTGAGGAAGGGATGGCCGAACGCGAAGGCGCCAAGGCCAGTGACGGCCGCGAACAGCAGCCCGACGCCGATCCACGCCGTCCAGTCGTTGCGGAACTGCCGCTCGGCCAACGCGCGGCCGCCGCCCATGGCCTGCAGGAACACCACGCCGACCAACACCAGGGCAGCGATGAAGCCGCCGCCCGGCGCATTGTGGCCGCGCAGGAAGAAGTACAGCGAGACCGCAAGGCCCAGCGGCAACAGCCACTGCGCCACCAGCTGCAGCATCAGCGAAGGCGCCTCGGGCAATGCCGGGACGGCGACCTCGGGCTGCGGACGCGCGTTCCGCAACAGGGCCGCGATGATCAGCGCGGCGATGCCCACGACCGCGATTTCGCCGAGCGTATCGAGCGCGCGATAGTCGACGATGATCACGTTCACCACGTTCAGCCCACCGCCTTCGCTCTGGCTGGTGCGCAGGAAGTACTCCGAGATCGACGCCACCGGCTGGGTCATCATCGCGTAGGCCAACGCGCCGACGATGCCGCCGCCCGCAAGGGCCAGCGCGGCGTGGAGGCCCTTTCGCAACGGCGCACGCTCCGGCGGCGAGGCCTGAGGCAGGTAGCGCAAGGCCAGCAGGATCAGCAGGATCGACAGCGTTTCCACCATCAACTGGGTCAACGCCAGGTCCGGCGCCGACAGGAACACGAAGGCCAGCGAGACCGCGAGGCCGATGGCACCGACGACCAGCACCGCGAGCAGACGCTGGCGGAAGCCGAACGCCGCCGCGAGCGTCGCGATGACGACCACCACCCACAGTGCCCAGGCGCCCGGCCCGGCGGGCAGCGTCTCGCGCGCACCGAAAGCGCCTTCGCCTGCGAAGGCCACCGCGCCAGCAGCGACCGTCGCCGCCAAGGTCCAACCGAGGTAGGCCGGGAGGCGGCCGCTCTCCAATGCGCGGGTTATGGGTCCGGCACCGGCCACGAGCAGGTCGAGGCTGGCGTCGAACGCACGCTTTCCGAACGAAGCGCGAGGGTCGGCGCGCAGCGCACCGATGCGGTGCAGGAAGGCCCACAGCGCTACGCCACCCACGAGTCCGATCACGCTCATCAGCAACGGAACGTTGAATCCGTGCCAGATCGCAAGCTTGTATTCCGGCAATGGGGCGTTGAGCGCGCCCTGCGCCCCCACGGCCAGCAGCTCGCCGATGGTGAGGTTCGGCAGCAGGCCCACGGCCAGCACGATCAGCACCAGCACCTCCACCGGCACACGCATGAAGCGCGGCGGCTCGTGCGGCGTGCCCTTGACGCACTTCGGTTCGCCGCCGAAGAACACGTCATGGATGAAGCGGATCGAGTAGGCCACCGAGAACGCCGCTGCCAGCACCGCGAGGCCGGGGATCAGCAGGTGGAGGCCGGCGACCGTCGGCACGTTCAACGTCTCCGTGAGGAACATCTCCTTCGACAGGAAGCCGTTGAACAGCGGCACGCCGGCCATGGCCAGGGACGCGGCGATGGCCAGCGCCGCGGTGATTGGCATGTACTTCGCCAGGCCATTCAACCGGCGGAAGTCGCGGGTGCCGGTCTCGTGGTCGATGATGCCGGCCGCCATGAACAGGCTGGCCTTGAAGGTGGCGTGGTTGAGGATGTGGAACACGCCGGCCACGAGGGCCATCTCGGTGCCCAGGCCGAACAGCAGGGTGATGAGGCCGAGGTGGCTGATGGTCGAGTAGGCCAGCAACCCTTTGAGGTCCTGTTGGAACATCGCGATGAAGGCGCCGATGAGCAAGGTGGCCAAACCGACGCTACTGACGATCAGGAACCACTCGTCGCTGCCGGCCAGGGCCGGATGCAGGCGCGCCAGCAGGAACACGCCGCACTTCACCATCGTGGCGGAGTGCAGGTAGGCCGAGACCGGCGTGGGCGCCGCCATGGCGTGCGGCAGCCAGAAGTGGAACGGGAACTGCGCCGATTTCGTGAACGCGCCCAACAGCACGCAGAGCAGCGCCGGGACATAGAGCGGATGGGCTTGGATCTGCGCGGCCGAGGCCAGCACCACGTCAAGTTCGAAGCTGCCAACGATGCGGCCGATCATCAGCACGCCGGCCAGCAGTGCGAGCCCACCGGCGCCGGTGATCGCGAGGGCCATACGGGCACCGCGCCGCGCCGCGCGCTCGCCATTCCAGAACCCGATCAGCAGGAACGACGCGATGGACGTGAGCTCCCAGAACACGACCAGCAGCAGCAGGTTGCCGGCGACCACCACCCCGAGCATCGCGCCCATGAAGAGGGCGAGGCTGGCGAAGAAGCGCTGCGGCGGGTCGTCGTCGGCGAGATACCAGTAGGCGTAGAGGACGATCAGCGCGCCGATGCCCAGCACCAGCAAGGCGAACATCCACGCGAAGCCGTCGAGTCGCAGCGAGAACGCGAGGCCGATCTCCGGCAGCCAAGGGGCCGAGAAGCGCGGCACCTCGCCACCGAACACCGCCGGGGCCAGCGCGAACAGCGCCACGAGGCCCAGGACCGCGCCACCGCCGGCCAACGCCGCCGACATCGCGCGGCCGGCCCGCGGCATCAGCGCGAGCAACAAGGCGGCGACGAAGGGCGAGGCGAGGAGGAAAGGCAGGAGCACGGCGAGCCGTCCATTCAACAAAGTGAAAATTATGCCTGCGACCTTGAACCACCGGGTCCATCGGGCGTGAACCGGACTCGGCCCTGCGTGCCGAGGGGCGGACGCCGCTTATGCCAAATCGTCAGTGGACGAGGTGTATATATCGCTTCATCTTGATTGAACGATATCTGGAGCACCCGCGATGCCGCTCTCCCGCCTCCCCTCCCCGTCGGGCACCCGCCCGGCCTCCCGTCTCGACCTCGTGCTGATCGGTGCCCGGGGACAGGTGGGCAGCGCGTTCCGCCGGCGCCTGGCCGAACAGCACGCCGCCATCGCCCGGCGCGCGGGAATCGACCTTCGACTGCTCGCCGCTTTCGACCGCCGGGGGTTCGCCTACGACCTCGAAGGCCTCGCGCCCACGGAGCTCGACGCCACCCTGAAGCCGCGCCGCGAGGACGCCATCGAGGCCCTCTTCGCGCACCTGCAGTCGCCGCGGCAGGCGCCGGCCCTGGTGGTGGACTGCACGGCGAGCGACGCCATCGCGGCCCGCTACCCCGAGTGGCTCGCCAGCGGCCTCGGCATCGCCACGGCCAACAAACGTGCGAACGCCCGCGAGCTCGCGTTCTACCGTCAGATCCAGCGGGCCGCCGCGGCCAGCGGCGCCCCGTATCGCTTCGAAACGACGGTGGGCGCGGCCATCCCGATCCTTGGCCCCTTGCGCGACCTCGCGTTGCGCGGCGAGGGCGTGCGCGCCATCCAGGGCGTGCTCTCCGGCTCGCTGAGCTTCCTGCTCGAGCGCCTGCATGGCGGCCAGCGCTTCTCCGCCGCGCTCGCCGAAGCGCAATCGCTCGGCTACACCGAGCCGGACGCCGGCGAGGACCTGCGTGCCGACGATCTCGTGCGCAAGCTGCTGGTGTTGGCCCGCGAAGCCGGCTTCGCCCTCGAGCCGCACGAGGTGTCGGTGACGCCGTTCGCCGAGTGCGCCGCCACCCATCCCGACGACTGGGCCGCGCATCTCGACGCCGAGGACGCTCGCTGGGCCGCGCGCATCGCCGGCGCCAAGGCGGCGGGCACGCGCTGGACGATCCTCGCCGAAGTCGATGCGTCGGGCGCGCGCATCGCCCTGCGCGAGCTCGACGCCACCTCGCCCTTCGCCACCCTGCCCGCCGGGCAAAACCTCGTGCGCATCGAGACCGATCTACAGCACGAACGGCCGCTGTGGCTGGGCGGCCCGGGCGCGGGGCCCGACATCACCGCTGCCGGCGTGCTCAGCGACGTCATCGCCGCCGGACAGGCGCTGGTGCGCGGCGCTCAGGCCGACAGCAGACGGCGCAGCGTGGCTGCGTAAGCGGCGGCCGCCGATTCACGCTGCGGATGGCGGCCCTCGGCCACCACGCGCCGCCCCGCCACGAAGACATCGCGAACCAGCGGACGGTTGCCGCAGAACACCCAGCGATCCAGCACGTCCTCGTAGGTGGCGCCCACCATCGCCGGCGCCTCGGCATCGAGCACCAGCGCGTCCACGGCCGAACTCGCGTCGAGCACGCCGACGGCCTGTCCGGTCGATGCCGCCGCCGAGGCCGCGACGGCGCGCAGCATGGCTTCGGCATTGCTGCCCGGGCCCAGCAGGGCGCGACTGCGCTTCTGTTCCACCAGCCGCTGGCCGTACTCCAGCCAGCGCAGCTCCTCGATGGGCGACACCGACACATGGCTGTCCGAACCGACGCCATAGCGCCCGCCCGCCGCAAGGAAGGCACGCAGCGGGAACAGGCCATCCCCGAGGTTCGCTTCCGTCGTCGGGCAGATGGCCACGTTGGCGCCGCTGGCGGCGACGCCATGGACTTCCGCTTCATCGAGGTGCGTCGCGTGCACCAGGGTCCATCGCGAATCGACCGGCATCTCGTCCAGCAGCAACTGAACCGGGCGCCGGCCGTGCGTCGCCAAGCCATCGGCCACTTCCGCCTGCTGCTCGGCGATGTGCAGGTGCACCGGCATCCCCGGCTCGTCGAGGGCGGCGAGCACCTCGCGCATCGTCGGTAGCGTCACGGCACGGAGACTGTGGAAGGCCACGCCGACGCGCACGCCCGGCGTCGCCGATGACGCACGGCGCAGGTCGTCGACGAGGCGCACGAACGCATCGGTGCCATGGCCGAAGCGTTGCTGGCGCTCGGAGAGCGCGCGGCCATCGAAACCGCCGCGCTGGTAGAGCACGGGCAACAGGGTGAGGCGGAGGCCGACGGACTGCGCCGCGGCGAGGATCGCCTCGGCCATCGCCGCCGGCCGCGCATAGGGCCGGCCGTCGACGTCGTGGTGCAGGTAGTGGAACTCGCACACGCTGGTGAACCCGGCCTCCAGCATTTCGATGTAGAGCTGGCGGGCAATGGCATGCACGTCGTCCGGCGACAGCGTGGCCGCGAAGCGATACATCCACTCGCGCCAGGTCCAGAAGCTGTCGGCGTCCGACTGCTGGCGCTCGGTGAGGCCCGCCATCGCCCGCTGGAAGGCGTGCGAATGCAGGTTGGCGATACCCGGCACCACCCAGGCCGCATGCGTAGCGACATCGACCGTCAGCGCGGCATCGGTGCGCCACTGGCGTCCATCGAACAGCGCATCGGCCTGCAGCAGGGTCATCGGATCGGCTCGCGTCGGGAGGCCCACATGCTAAAGCCTGCGCCGGTATGCTCGCGACTTCCGCATCGATCGAACTCCATCGTGGCGCATTCGACCTTCCTGCTGCGCAACATCCGCCTCGTCACGCTCGACGGCACCGGAGCCTATGCGCCCATCGAAGACGCCGCCGTCGCGGTCGTCGACGGCCGCATCGCGCAGGCCGGGCGGCTCGACGCCTTGGCCGACGAGCATCGTGGCCTCGAACCGGTCGACGGCCAGCAGGCCTTGCTCACACCCGGGCTCATCGACTGCCACACCCACCTCGTGTTCGCCGGCGACCGCGCGGGCGAATTCGAGCAGCGATTGAACGGCGTGAGCTACGAAGCCATCGCGAAGGCCGGCGGGGGCATCCTCTCGACGGTGCGTGCCACGCGAGGCGCCGACGAGGATGCGCTGCTCCGCGAATCGCTGCCACGCGCGCAAGCGCTGGTGGCGAGCGGCTGCACCACGCTGGAGATCAAGTCCGGTTACGGCCTGACGCTGGCCGACGAAGCGAAAATGCTGCGCGTCGCGCGGCGCATCGGCGAGGTGCTCGGCATCACGATCCGCACTACCTTCCTCGGCGCCCACGCCGTGCCGCCGGAATACGCCGGCCGCGCCGACGATTACGTGGCCTCGCTCGTCGACTGGCTGCCCGCGCTGGAGACCGAGGGGCTCGTCGACGCCGTCGATGCCTTCTGCGAACGCATCGGCTTCGACGCCGCGCAGACCACCCGCGTTTTCGAGGCCGCGCGGGCGCTGGGCCTGCCGGTGAAGCTGCACGCCGACCAGCTCAGCGACGGCGGCGGTGCCGCGCTGGTCTCCGCGTTCCACGGCCTGTCGGCCGACCATGTCGAATACACCAGCGAGGACGCCGTCGCGGCGATGGCCGCGGCCGGCACGGTGGCGGTGCTGCTGCCGGGCAGCTTCCACTGCCTGCGCGAAACGAAGCAGCCGCCGATCGAAGCGTTCCGACGCCACGGCGTGCCGATGGCGGTCAGCACCGACCTGAATCCGGGCACCTCGCCCCTGCGCTCACTGCCGCTCGCGATGTCGCTGGCCTGCACGCATTTCCGCCTGACGCCGGAAGAAGCCCTGCGCGGCGCGACCCACCACGCCGCCACCGCGCTGGGGTTGACCGACCGCGGGCGCATCACCGCCGGCCTGCGCGCCGACCTCGCGTTGTGGCCAGTGCGGCACCCGGCCGAGCTTTGCTACTGGCTGGGCGCCATGAGGCCGGCGGCGCTCTGGTCCGCCGGACGCCGCGTGCCCGCGAACGGCGCCTGATCGCCCTCAGAGCGACTGGGCGAGGGTGATCGCCTTCTGGATCTTCTCGGGATTCGGCGTGCGGAGTTCGGAAACGTTGATCTGCACTTCGCTCGCGCCCTTGACGAAGTAGATCGTGCCCACGCCGGTTTCGCTGGTGCTGTAAGCCTGCTCACCCAGCGAAGGCTGCGGCTGGAAATTCATCGTGGTGGCGGCAAGTTCGCGTCGCGAGGCCAGGTTGGCGAGGGCCTTCGCCTCCGAAACCGGCGTCGCGACGAAGATTTCCACGGTGTGGGTCGGCGCGTTCTTGGCGAACTCGATGGTGCCGACGCCGGCGTTGTAGGTGCAGCGCGAGTCCCACACGTAGCCGCTGATGCGGGGTTCGACCTTCTGCACCAGCTCGAACACCAGATCCGGGTAGACCGCGGCCAGCTTCTCCGCCGGCAGCCAGGCGCAGGCGTCCACCGGCGTCACCGATTTCAGCTGTTCGAATTCGGGATCGACCACGGCGGCGGCCGGGGCGGCTGCCACATCCGCCTCCGGAGCGGCGGTCGACGAATCGCCCGATGGCGAGCCTCCGCAGGCCACGAGGCCGGACAGGGCGAGTGTGGTGATCGAAAGCATCGTCCAGCGCGTCATCGGCAGTCTCCGTGCGAGGGGGGTGCCGGCGACTTTAGGAACCGTTTCCCCTCAACGCAAACGCCCCGCGCGAGGCGGGGCGTTCATGGCGGCACCTAGGAGCAGGCGCCGCATCCGGCCGGGCTCGGGGCCCGGCCCGTGGCGATCAGGCCGAAGCCTTCTTGGCCGGAGCCTTCTTGGCCGGGGCCTTCTTCGCGGCCGGCGCCTTGGCCGGGGCGGCCTTCACGGCCGTCGTGCCGGCCTTGACGACCGACTGGTGCGGACGGGCGTTGCCATAGGACGCGTTGTAGCGCTTGCCCTTGGCGGTCTTGCGGTCACCCTTACCCATGGGACACTCCTGAATGCTTGTGGGGTTGATCGGAAAGGGGCGGGAGTGTAGCACCAGCGTCATGGGCATGCGCATGGGCTTCACAGGCGACCTCGGCCGCCTGCCCGTGCGCGAGGCGCAGGTTCAGCAAGTGCGCTACCGCCACGAGCGTCCCCGCCGTCGTCATCGTCAGCGCATGCAGCAGGGCATGGTCGTGAATCGCCGGGACGAAGCGCTCCGCGAACAGGATCGCCAGCCCGGTGAGCAGCAGCGGCCAGGCAAAGAAGCGGCCGTGCGCGCGAAGACTGTGGCCCACGGAAAGCACGGCGAACACGGTGGTGAAGGCCAGGAAGAAGCCCTCGAACGCGTGCGAGGCGAGGAACTCGAGGCCGAGTGCCGGGAGAAAGGCCATGGCCAGCGGGAGGACGGCGCAATGCACCGCGCACAGGGTGGCTGCCGTCGCGCCAAGCCGGTCGTACCAGCGCCCGCGCGCTTCCGCGGACGGGTTCGTAGCAGGGAGGGAGCGCGGCATGACTTCCGGGACGGGTTGAGCTAGAGACGCAATACTATAACATCAGGGGTTAAACCCCCGTTTCACTACCCCACTCCACCCGGATGCCGTTCATGACCCGATCGCTTGTGCGTTCCGCCCTCGCCCTGTCCGTCGCTGCCGCGCTTGCCGCACCGGCTTTCGCCGCCGACGCGTCCCATCCGCATGCCACGCAGGCCGCACGCGAGGAAGCCCGCAAGCTCGACGAGGTGAAGGTCACTGCCAGTCCGCTCGACACCGCGCTCGACGAACTCGCGCGTCCGGTCGACGTCCTCGCCGGCGTCGCCCTCGACGACCGCCGCAGCGGCACGCTGGGCGAAACGGTCGCCTCCCTGCCCGGCGTCCAGAGCAGCCACTTCGGCCCCGGCGTTGGCCGCCCGATCATCCGCGGCCTCGACGGTGCGCGCGTCTCGGTGCTGGCGAACGGCTTGTCCACGCTGGACGTTTCCACCGTCAGCGTCGACCACGCAGTCTCCATCGAGCCCTTCCTCGCCGACAGCATCGAAGTGCTGAAGGGTCCCGCCAACCTGTTCTTCGGCAATGGCGCCATCGGTGGCGCCGTCAACGTCGTCGACCACCGCATCCCGACCGAGCGCAGCGAGCGCTTCGTTTCCGGCCGCGCCGAGCTGCGCACGGGCACGGGCAACGACGAGAAGGCTGGCCTGGTCCGCCTCGATGGCGGCAGCGGCAATTGGGCATGGCACATCGATGGCCTGCTGCGCGACACCGCCGACATCGACGTGCCGGACTACGTCTACTCCGCCGACTACCGCGCCGAGGAAATCGCCGAAGGCGAGAACCCGGCGAACTTCGAGCGCGGCACGCTGGAAAACTCGGCCACCAACAGCCGCTCGCTGGCCGGTGGTTTCGCCTACATCGGTGACCGCGTCTTCTTCGGCGGCGCGCTGTCGAACTACGGCACCGACTACGGCATCCCGGGCGGCCATGCCCACGGCGGCGAGGAAGAAGGCGGCGTCCGCATCGAACTCGACCAGGACCGCTCGGACGTCCGCTTCGGCGTGAACGACCTCGGCCCGCTGAAGCAGGTTGCGTTGCACGCCACGTTCAACGAGTACGAGCACGTCGAGTTCGAAGGCGCCGAGATCGGCACGCGCTTCATCAACGAAGCCAGCGAAGCCCGCCTTGAAGCCGTGCAGAACGAGATCTGGGGCTGGAATGGCGCCGTCGGCCTGCAGTACAGCGACCGCGATTTCGAAGCCCTCGGCGACGAGGCCTTCGTTCCGGCCAGCACCAGCCGCGACCGCGGCCTGTTCGTTATGCAGGAGCGCGAATTCGGCGCCTTCAAGCTTGAACTCGGCGCGCGCCACGACCGCATCGACGTCGGGATGGTCGACGGGCTCGTCGAGCGTGATTTCGACACCAACAGCGGCTCGATCGGCCTGCGCTGGGCCCCGGCCGAGCTGTGGCACCTGACGCTGAACCTCGACCGCGCCGAGCGCGCGCCGGGCGCCGAGGAACTGTTCGCCGAAGGCACGCACGTCGCCACCTCGACCTACGAGATCGGCGACCCGTTCCTCGACACCGAGACGGCCGACCGCGCCGAGTTCGGCGTGCACCTGCACGGCGACCGCTTCGAGGGCCGCGCCGCGATCTACCAGACGCGCTTCGACGACTTCATCTACCTCGCCGACACCGGCCTCGAGATCGACGACCTGCCGGTGCGCGTGTGGACGCAGGCGGACGCCGAGTTCCGCGGCTGGGAGATCGAAGGCACCGTCACGCTGGCCGAGGCCGCGAACGGCACGTGGACGCTGCGCGGCTTCGCCGACGGCGTGAGCGCTGAACTGGATGCCGGCGGCAACCTGCCGCGCATCGCTCCGGGCCGCCTCGGCCTCGACCTCGGCTGGAGCCTCGACGCGTGGCGCGCCGGCCTCGGTGCCGTGCGCTACCGCTCGCAGGACGACGTGGCCGCGGGCGAGACCGCGACGGACGGCTTCACCCTGGTCAATGCGCAGGTCGCCTACCACTGGGACACGCAGACCTTCGGCTGGGAAGCCTACGTGCAGGGCAGCAACCTCACCGACGAGGAAGCCCGCCTGCATACGTCCTTCCTGAAGGACGTGGCCCCGCTGATGGGCCGCAACTTCAGCGCCGGCCTCCGCGTGTTCTTCTGATCCTCCGCGCCAACCTGGCAAAGAAAAACCCCGCTCCGGCGGGGTTTTTCTTTGCTCATCCTGCCGGGAACACGCGAGCGCCTTACTCCTCGCGCTCTTCCTCGGTGCCGGACTCGGCGTCCGGGCGTTCGGACGGATCCTCGTCCATGTCCTCGGCTTCGGGCTGGCGGCGCGCGAGCGCTTCAGCGGCATCGGCCACCGCCTGCTGCTCGCCGCTGAGCTTGCCGATGTGGAAGGCCGCATAGCCCGGCAGAACCTGCTGGTTCAGCGACATGCCGAGGATGCGCCCGGGGAACGGCGCGAGGATCTCGGTTCGACGGCTGGTGATCGGATCGACGACGTAGCCCAGCGACTGGCCCGGCTTCACCGTCTGACCGAGCTGCACTTCGCTGAAGAGGAAGCCGCCGGCATTGGTGCGCACCCAGCTCGAATCCTGGTAGATCGGCGTGGCATCGGCGTCGTCGCCGGCATGCTCTTCCGACTCCAGCATCGCCATGCGGTGCATCAGCGCGCGGATGGCATCGGCCGCGGGCGCGATGTGCTCTTCCTCGAGGAAGTGTGGCGCACCGACCTCGAAAGTGACGGCCGGGATGCCGGTGCCCACCGCGGCGAGGCGCAGCATGCCGCGGGTGCCCGGACTGTGCAGCACGAGGGTGTTGCCGAAGCCGCGAGTGAACTCCAGCACCTCGGGGTTGGTGAGGTCGGCGCGGATCTGCGGCAGGTTGCTGCGCTGGAACGAACCGGTATGGAAGTCGACCAGCGCGTCGCAGCGCCGCACGATGTCGTTGAAGAACCCGTGCGCCAGCCGCGAGGCGATGCTGCCGCTGCGCGTGCCGGGGAAGTGCCGGTTGAGGTCGCGGCGGTCGGGCAGGTAGCGGTTGTTCCGGGTGAAGCCGAAGACGTTGACGATCGGCGCCACGACGAGCGTACCGTTGAGCCGGGTGGCGTCCACTTCGTCGCCAATGCGACGCGCGACCTCGATGCCGTTCAACTCGTCGCCGTGGATGCCGGCGATCAGGCAGAGCACCGGGCCCGGCTTGGCACCGTGCAGCACAGTGATGGGGCTGGGCAGCTCGCCGCGACCGATGCCGTCCGGCGGGCGCCACGAGAGGCGCTGGCGCGTGCCGGGCAGCACGAAGCGGTCGAGCATCTGGAACGGCGTGATCAGCTCGCCGGTGGCCTCGTCGTCCGGCGAGGTGGGCGCGGCGATCAACGGCGGTGGCTTCGGACCCACCGGCGTGGCGGCGCGCGGCGATTCGGCGGGGAAATCCTGCGGCGCGGCCGCCAGCGGCATCGCCGCCGCCAGGGTGGCGAGGGCGGCCAACACGGCGATGCGAAGACGGAAGGTCGACGCGGTGCCGAGCGCGCCTCCGGTGACCGGCCTCATTCCGCGGCCTTCCCGGCGCAACGCGCGCACACGCCCAGCACTTCGAGGTAGGACGAGGCCGGCTCGAAGCGCTGCGCGCGAGCGAGCGCATCGAGCTGCGCAGCCAACGTTTCGTCCTCGAGCTCCTGCGCGCTCTCGCAGGCTTTGCAGATGAGGATCGGCACCACGTGCCCGGCCAGCGGGTGGTGGCAGGCGAGGAAGGCGTTGATCGAGACGAGGCGATGGATGAAGCCGTTCTCGAGCAGGAAATCCAGCGCGCGATAGACCGTCGGCGGCGCCGACGCGCCCGGCCCGCCGCGCATGCGCTCCAACAGGTCGTAGGCCTTCACCGGCTTGCCGGCTTCGGCGATCTGCTTCAGGGCCTCGGCGCGGATCGGCGTGAGGTTCAGGCCGCGCTCGCGGCAGGCCTTCTCGACGGCAAGGACGAACTCGCCCGCCCCGTGCGTGTGCAGCTCGGGGTGGGCGCAGTCATGGTCGGCGTGGGCGTGCGGGCGTTCCGTGGCCATGGGCGACAGCCTAGCGCGAAGCCCGCGGTCAGGGCGCGCGGTCGGCGATCTTCTGCAGCGCGGCGTCGATGCGCTTCAACGCCTCGTCGCGACCCGCGAGGTAGACGGTGTGGTCGATCGACGGCGACACCTGGGTGCCGGTAATGGCCACGCGCAGCGGCTGCGCCAGCTTGCCCATGCCGATGCCCAGCGCCGCCACGGTGTCGGCGAGGCTCTGCTGCACGGCGGCAGGCGACCAGTCGGCCTGCGCGGCAATGCGGGTGCGGACGTCGGCCAGCGGCGCGGCGGCGCCCTCGACGAGGTGCTTGTCGACGGCGGCGCTGTCGTACTCGGCGAGCGGCGCGTACCAGACGCGGGCGCGCTCGGCCATTTCCTTCAGGGTCTTGCAGCGCTCGGCGAGCGCCACGACGACCTCGGTCGTCTTCGGGCCGCGGGTCGGGTCCATGCCCTGGTCGCGCAGGTGCCATTCGAGGTGCGCGGCGGTCGCGGCGGGATCGTCGGTCTTGAAGTAGTGCTGGTTCAGCCAGTCGAGCTTGTCGCGGTCGAAGCGCGAGGCGCTGTGGTTGACGTCCTCGACGCGGAACAGCCGCACCATGTCGGCAATCGAGAAGATCTCCTGGTCGCCGTAGCTCCAGCCGAGGCGCACGAGGTAGTTCAGCAGCGCGTGCGGCAGGTAGCCGTCGTCGCGCCACTGCATCACGCTCACCGCGCCGTGGCGCTTCGAGAGCTTGGTGCCGTCGGGCCCAAGGATCATCGGCAGGTGGGCGAAGCGCGGGGCCTTGGCGCCCAGGGCCTCGTAGATGTTGATCTGGCGCGGGGTATTGTTGACGTGGTCGTCGCCGCGGATCACGTCGGTGATCTGCATGTCGAGGTCGTCGACCACCACGGCGAAGTTGTAGGTCGGAAAGCCGTCCGAGCGCTCGATCACCAGATCGTCGAGTTCGGCATTGGCCCACTCGATGCGGCCCTTCACGGCGTCGTGGAAGACCACGCTGCCGCCTTCCGGATTGCGGAAGCGGATGACGCGGTTCGGGTCGTCACGGTAGGGCGCGTTCTCGGTGCGGTACTTGCCCGAATAGCGCGGCTTGATGCCGGCTGCCATCGCGGCGTCGCGCGCGGCCTGGATCTCGTCCTTGGTCTCGTAAGCGTAGTAGGCCTTGCCGGCCTGCACCAGCTCCGAGGCCACCTGGCGGTAACGCTCGAGGCGGTGGGTCTGGTAGATCGGGCCCTCGTCGGGGTTCAGCCCCAGCCAAGCCATGCCGTCGAGGATCGCCTGCACCGCTTCCGGCGTGCTGCGCTCCTGGTCGGTGTCCTCGACGCGCAGCACGAACTGGCCGCCGCGGCTGCGCGATTCCAGCCAGCAGTAGAGCGCGGTGCGGGCGCCGCCGATGTGCAGGTAACCGGTGGGGCTGGGCGCGAAGCGGGTGCGACAGGTCATGGGTGCGGCCGGGTCGGAAACGGGAACGCGCCGGCAGGGGGCCGGCGCGAGGGGCGCTAGTGTACGTCGAGTGGCGGGCCCCATAATCCCCACATCCCCGTCTTCACACCCAAGGCCGATCCATGCGCCTGATGCTTGCCGCCCTGCTGCTGGCCGCCCTGCCCGCCTTCACCCTGGCCGTGCCGGCCGCCGCGCCGACGCTTCCCGCGCCGACTGCGCCGGCCGTGCCGATGGAGCGCGTGGCGCTCGAAACCAGCGCCGGGCGCATCGTGCTCGAGCTCGACCCGGGCAAGGCCCCGCAGACGGTGGCGAACTTCCTCGCCTACGTGGAATCGGGCCACTACAACGGCACGATCTTCCATCGCGTGGTGCCCAACCTGCTGGTCCAGGGCGGCGCCTTCACGCCCGACCTGCAGCCCAAGCCGGAGCGCGCCCCGGTCTCGCTGGAAGCCGGCAACGGCCTGAACAACCTGCGCGGCACCATCGCCGCCGCACGCCGGCCGGACACCCGGGATTCGGCGACGGCGCAGTTCTTCATCAACGTCGTCGACAACCCCCAGTTCGACCCGGTGGACCCGGCCAACGACATCGGGGCGGGTTACGCCGTCTTCGGACGCGTGGTCGAGGGCATGGACGTGGTGGACGCGATGCGCAAGGCCGAGACCGGCGCGCAGGGCCCGTTCCCTTCGCGCGTGCCGAACCAGGCCATCGTCATCGAGCGTGCCGTGCGGCTGCCCGGTACGGCGCAATGACGACGCTGTTCCTGTCCGACCTGCATCTCGACGAATCGCGGCCGGAAACGACGGCGCAATTCGAAGCGTTCTGCGCCGGCGAGGCGCGCGAGGCCGAGGCGGTCTACTTGCTTGGCGACCTGTTCGAAGCCTTCCTCGGCGACGACGACGACGGCGAGATCGCGAACCGTGTGGCCACGGCGACGCGCACGCTGCGCGACGCCGGCATCCCGGTAGCCTTCCTGCGCGGCAACCGCGATTTCCTCGTCGGTTCCGACTACGCGGCACGCGCCGGCTGGACCCTGCTGCCCGATCCAGCGGTCATCCTGCTGGACGGCGAACCGACGCTGCTGATGCACGGCGACTTGCTCTGCCTCGACGACGTGGCCTACCAAGGCTTCCGCCGCCAAGTGCGCGATCCGGCTTGGCAGCAAGGCTTCCTCGCACAGCCTTTGGCCGCGCGTCGCGCCTTCGCCGCACAGGCCCGCGCCGCCAGCGCCGCGGCGCAGTCCGGCCGTGACGAGAGCATCGGCGACGTCACGCCCGCCGAAGTCGAACGCGTGATGGCTTTCTACGGCGTGCGGCGACTGATCCACGGCCATACGCATCGGCCGGCGATGCATTCCGTGAACCTGCCGGACGGCCGGACCGGCCAGCGCATCGTGCTGGGCGACTGGTACGACCAGGGCTCGGTGCTGCGCGTCGATCGCGATGGCTTCGCGCTGAGCCGGCCGGCCTAGTCGGTCCGGCTGAACGCGGCACGGCCCCTCAGCCCGCGAACGCGACGCCGCCGATCGGCTGCAGGCGAACGTGCTCGCCACGGCGCGGCAAAGCCTGCGCCGCATCGAGGTCGACTTCGATCACGCCACCCTGCCCGGCCACGCTAAGTTCCAGGGTGTTGCGCGCGCCGATGCGCCGCAGGCCGCGCACTTCGGCCGGGAGACCGGCACCGTCGTCGACCACGCGCAGCTCGTAGGGCCGGAGGTGTAAGCCGGCGGGCCCGAGCGCACCGCCGATGCGGCGAGCCACCGGGACGACGGCGTCGATGCCGGGAACGCGAAAACCCTCGGCCACAAGCTCGCCGTCGATGCGGCCACCACGGCCGATGAAGTCGAACACGAAGCGGCTCTGCGGGTGGCGGTACACGTCGTCCGGCGTGCCCACCTGCTCGATGCGCCCGGCGTTGAACACCACCACGCGGTCGGCAAGCTCCAGCGCTTCTTCCTGATCGTGGGTGACGAACAGCGTGGTGTGGCCGGTGTCGTCGTGCACCTGGCGCAGCCAGCGCCGCAGCTCGACGCGCACCTTCGCATCGAGCGCACCGAAGGGCTCGTCGAGCAGCAGCAGGCGCGGCTGGATGGCCAGGGCACGCGCAAGCGCCACCCGCTGGCGCTGGCCGCCGCTGAGCTGCTCGGGGTAACGGCCGCCATAGCCGCCGAGCTGCATGCGCTCCAGCAGGTCCTCGACCCGCCGAGCGATCTCCGCCTTCGACGGTCGCTCGCTCCTCGGCTGGCTTTCCGGGCCGAAGGCGATGTTCTCGGCGACCGTCAGGTGCTTGAACAGCGCGTAATGCTGGAACACGAAGCCGACGCGCCGCTCGCGCAGGCTGAGCGCCGTGGCGTCGAGGTCGCCGAAGAGGATGCGGCCGGCATCGACCGGCAGCAGGCCGGCGATGGCCCGCAGCAGGGTCGTCTTGCCCGAGCCCGAGGGCCCGAGCAGCGCGATCAATTCGCCGCTGCCGACGGCGAGGTCGACGCGGTCCAGGGCGACGGTGCTGGCGAAGCGCTTCGACAGGCCTTCGAGCGTGAGTTGCATGGGTGTCTCCTCAGTGCCGCGCGCCGGCGGCGAGCGCGTCGCCATGGCGGTGTTCGAGCCAGGCCTTCGCCACGAGCGTGACGAGGGCCAGCAGGGTGAGCAGGGACGCGACCGCAAAGGCCGCCTGGAACTGGAATTCGCCGTGCAGGATCTCGACCTGCAGGGGCAAGGTGTTGGTGAGCCCACGGATGTGCCCCGAAACCACCGACACCGCGCCGAACTCGCCCATCGCGCGGGCGTTGCAGAGCAGCACGCCGTAGAGCAGCGCCCACTTGATGTTGGGCAAGGTGACCCGCCAGAACAGGCGCAGGCCGCCCGCCCCGAGCGAAGCGGCGGCCTCCTCTTCATCGCGACCCTGCGATTGCATCAAGGGGATCAGCTCGCGAGCGACGAAGGGAAAGGTGACGAAGACCGTCGCCATCACGATGCCGGGCGTGGCGAACAGGATCGGGATGTCATGCGCTTGCAGCCAAGCGCCGAACCAACCGTGCGCGCCGAACAGCAGCACCAGCACGAGGCCGGAAACGACCGGCGAGATCGCGAACGGCAGGTCGATCAGGGCCAGCAGCAGGCGCTTGCCGCGGAACTCGAACTTCGTCACCGCCCACGCGGTGGCGAGGCCGAAGACCGCGTTCAAGGGCACGGCGATGGCGGCGACGGTGAGCGTGAGCGCGATGGCGGCGCGGGTGTCGGGTTCATCGACGGCCGCCCACCAGGCCTGCACGCCCTGGGCGAACGCCTCCACCATCACCACGGCGAGCGGCAGCAGCACCAAGGCCGCCATCAGGCCGACCGCCAGCACGATCAGCAGCACCCGCAGCCACAGCGGTTCGTCGAGGGCGCGATCAGCCATGGCGGGTCTTCCGCTGCAGCAGGCCCAGGGCCAGCAGGGTGAGGAAGCTGATGGCGAGCATCAGCGTGGCGATGCCGGTGGCGCCGGCGTAGTCGTACTCCTCGAGCCGGATCACGATCAGCAGCGGCGCGATCTCGGAGACGAAGGGGATGTTGCCGGCGATGAAGATCACCGAGCCGTACTCGCCGAGGCCGCGGGCGAAGGCGAGGCTGAAGCCGGTCAGGATGGCCGGCCGCAGTGGCGGGAACACCACCCGTCGCAGGATGGTCCAGCGCGAGGCCCCGAGCGTGGCCGCGGCCTCCTCGAACTCGCGGGTAGCGGTTTCGAGGATGGGCTGGAGCGTGCGCACCGCGAACGGCAGACCGATGAACACGAGGGCCAGCACGATGCCCGCCGGGCGCTGGGCGACCGTGATGCCTTGCGGCTCGAGGAATTGCCCGAGCCAGCCCGTCCCGGAATACAGCGCCGTCAGCGCGATGCCGGCCACGGCGGTGGGCAGGGCGAACGGCAGGTCGACCATCGCATCGATCAGCCTCCGGCCCGGGAACGAGTAACGCACCAGCACCCAGGCGATCAGCGTGCCGACCACGGACGCGATGCCGGCGGCGAGGAAGGCCGTGGAAAAGCTCAGCCACAGCGCCTGCTGGACGCGCTCGCTCTGCAGCAGCTGCCACCAACCCCCGAGGCCGAGATCGACACTACGCAACACCAGCGCGGCCAGCGGCAGCAGGATCACCGCGCCCAGCCACGCCAGCGACAGGCCGAGCGTGAGGCCGAAGCCCGGCACCGGGTCGCGCCAGCGCGGGCGCGACGCGCTGCCACCGCCGGCGGCTGCCGGCGACGACGTCTCCAGTGGCGTTCGTTCGATCACGGCACTCATCGGACTCAACGCGCCCCGGGCTGGAAGATCTGGTCGAACACGCCGCCCTCGGCGAAGTGCGTCGTGTGGGCCTGCGCCCAGCCACCGAAGTGGGCGATATCGACGAGTTCGATCGGCTTGAAGGGCGCGAGCAGCGACGGATCGAGCCCCTCGCGGCGCGACGGGCGGAAGTGGTGCTTGGCGGCCAGCGCCTGCCCGGCCGGCGTGTAGAGGAATTCGAGGTAGGCCTGCGCCACCGCGCGGGTGCCGCGGGCATCGACGTTCCGATCAACCAAGGCCACCGGCGGCTCGGCGTGGATCGACAACGACGGCACGACCAGTTCGTACTGGTCGCCGCCGGGCTGCGCCAGCACGAGCAACGCCTCGTTCTCCCACGCGACCAGCACGTCGCCGATGCGCCGCTGCACGAAGGTCGTGGTCGAACCGCGCGCTCCGGTGTCGAGCAGCGGCGCGTTGCGATAGACCGAACCGACGAAGGCGCGGATCTTCGCCTCGTCGTTGGCGAACGCGCGCTGCGCCCACGCCCACGCGGCGAGGTAGTTCCAGCGCGCGCCGCCCGAGGTCTTCGGGTTCGGCGTGACCACGGCCACGCCCGGTTTCGCGAGGTCGCCCCAGTCCCGGATGCCCTTCGGATTGCCCTTGCGGACGAGGAAGACGATCGTCGACGTGTACGGCGAACTGTTGTTCGGCAGCCGCGACTGCCAGTTCGCCGGCAGCGCGCGCGCATGGGTGGCGATGCTGTCGATGTCGCCGGAGAGCGCCAGCGTCACCACGTCGGCGCGCAGGCCGTCGATGACCGAGCGGGCCTGCTTTCCGGAGCCGCCGTGCGAGGTCTGGACGCGCAGGTCCTCGCCCGTCTTCGCCTTCCACTGCGCGGCGAACGCGGCGTTGACGTCCTGATAGAGCTCGCGCGTGGGGTCGTAGCTTGCGTTGAGCAATTCGACGGTCCGGGTCGCCGGGAGGGGCGCACCATCCGCCGAAGATTCCCTGTGACAGCCGAACGACAGTCCGAGAACGACAGCCGCCACAGGAAGGATTTGGAGAAAAGTCCGGACATTCATGCCCGACATTCCAATCCACGCCGCTCCAGCGGCGGAAACGCCGGCGGGGCATGTGCTTATGCCCCGGCGCGAACCGGCGGACCGATGCCCGCCGAAACCCTCAGCGGCGGCGCCCGCCCAGCAGGCCGCCGACGAGCACAACGGCATCGTCCACGCCGAACTTGCCATCACCGGTCTGGTCGAACAGCGCGCCGACGTCGGCGAGGTTGAGCTTGCCGTCGCCGTTCTGGTCGAGCGTGCGGGTGAAGAACGCACCGACGTCGTCGAGGCCCAGCTTGCCGTCGCCGTTCTGGTCGAGGCCACGGACGATGCCGTTCCACAGGCCGCCCGCACTGTCGACGACGCTGTTGCGCGTATCGCGCAGGCGGTCGCCCACCGCGTCGAGGCTGCGGGCGCGCGCGGCATGGGCAAGGAACTGAGCGCGGCCGACGTAAGCGCGCAGCGCGGCCGGGTCGTCAAGCGCGCCTTGCACCGCGTGGAACGCGGAAAGATCAGCGTTGCTGAGCAGGTGGTCGATGCCCTTCAGCCCATGTGCCTGCGCTTCATCGGCGATGGCCTGCGCGGTGGCGCGCAGTTCCTCCAGTGATTCGAAACGCTCGGGCGGCAGGCGGCGCAGGCGGTCCGCGGCGGCATCGAACAGCGTGTCGTTGAGTCGGCGACGGGTGTCGGCATCGCCGTCGCCCGAAGCGTGGGTCGTCGCGGCGAGGAGATCGGAGGTATCGAAGCGCATCGGAACGCTCGCTCTGGCAGGGGGGTGCGTGCAGGCTAGCGCGCGTGCACGCCGGTGCCCATCGTCCTCGCGCCGGATTTGACTATTCCTGTGTGCGATCGTGAACCTTGTTGTGTTTGTTGCGGTGTCGACGATGCCCCCTGAAGGCCATCAGCCCGGCGCCAGCTCGCCGCGTTCGATCGCCGCGATTTCCTCGTCGTCGAAGCCCGCGCGTCGGCGTGCATCCCAATTGAAGGGGCCCTGCACCGCGCGGCTGGCATGCGCGCGCACCAGACCCGCGAAGGTCGGCCACGGCTTCAATCCGTCGCGCTCGCACAACCAGCGGAACCAGCGCGAGCCGGCCGCCACGTGGGCCACCTCTTCGCGCAGGATCACCTCGAGCACCGCGATGCTTTCGGCATCGCCGACACCACGGAGACGCTCGATCAGGCCGGGCGTGACATCGAGGCCGCGCGCTTCCAGCACGCGCGGCACCAAAGCCATACGCGCCAGCGCGCTTTGCGCGGTCTTCTCCGCCATCTCCCACAGGCCGTTATGCGCATCGAAATCGCCATAGGCGTGGCCGAGCTCGGTGAGCCGTGCGGCCAGCAGCTGGAAATGTCGCGCCTCGTCGTCGGCGGTGCCGACGAAATCGGCGGCGAATTCCGCAGCTACATCGGCAGGAAACTCGCGGAAGCGGTAGACCGCATCCCAAGCGAGGTCGACGGCGTTGAGCTCGATGTGGGCGATGGCGTGCAGGAAGGCCGCGCGGCCCGCCGTGCTGCCCAGCCCGCGCTTCGGCAGGTGCTTCGGATGCACCAGCCGTGGGCGCTCGGGACGGCCGGGGAATCGAATCGGTTCCGGCGGCGGCGCATCAGCTTCGGGCGGCAACGCGCCGGCGAAGAAGGCCGCTGCGTAGACGCGGGTCTTCGCGCACTTGGCCTGCGGATCGGCGGTGGCGAGGCAGTCGGCCGCCGCGGCGTAAAGACCCGTGGTGGCGCCCTGCCCCATCGCCGCGTGCTCGATCAGCCGCGCGCGGCCTTGGCCGCGTCGCTGCGCACGCCCTTCAGCGTGTCGAAATAGCCCTCGGCCACGCCGGTGACGTAATCGCCGGAGAAGCAGGAAGTATCGAAGCCGCTGATGCGGTGCTTCGGGCCCGACACGGCTTCCTCGAGGTCCGGCAGTTCCTGGTAGATCAGCCAGTCGCAGCCGAGGTGGCGCTGGATCTCTTCCTCGGTGCGCCCATGCGCCACCAGTTCCTCGGCGGCCGGCATGTCGATGCCGTAGATGTTCGGATGGCGCACCGGCGGCGCGGCGGAGGCGAGGTACACCTTCTTGGCTCCGGCCTCGCGCGCCATCTGCACGATCTGCTGGCTGGTGGTGCCACGCACGATGGAGTCGTCCACCAGCAGCACCACGCGGTCGCGGAACTCCAGCGGGATCGGGTTCAACTTGCGGCGCACCGACTTCGTGCGCAGCTCCTGCCCCGGCATGATGAAGGTGCGGCCCACGTAGCGGTTCTTGACGAAGCCCTCGCGGTACTTCACGCCGATCACGTTGGCGATCTCCAGCGCGGCGTCGCGCGAGGAATCCGGGATGGGGATGACGGTGTCGATGTCGTGGTCGGGCCGCAGGCGGAGGATCTTCTCGCCGAGCTTCTGGCCCATGCGCATGCGCGCCTTGTGCACCGAGACGTTGTCGATCATCGAATCCGGGCGCGCGAAGTAGACGAACTCGAAGATGCAGGGCGCGAAGCGGCCCGGCTCGGCCACGACCTCGGCATGCAGCTGGCCGTCGGCGGTGACCACGATCGCCTCGCCAGGCTTCACGTCGCGCACCAGCTTGAAGCCCAACAGATCGAGCGCGACCGACTCCGAGGCCACCGCGTACTCGTCGCCCTCGGGCGTCTCGCGCTTGCCGAGCACCAGCGGGCGGATGCCGTTCGGATCGCGGAAGGCGACGAGGCCGAGGCCCAACACCAACGAGACGATGGCGTAACCACCCTTGCAGCGACGGTGCACGGCGCCCACGGCGGCCAGCGCCGACGCCGGCATCAGCGCGCCGCGCTCGGCCAGCTCGTGCGCCAGCACGTGCATCAGCACTTCGGAATCGGATTCGGTGTTGACGTGGCGGCGGTCCTGCTCGAACACCTCGCGGCGCAGGGCCTCGGTGTTGATCAGGTTGCCGTTGTGCGCGAGGGCGATGCCCCAGGGCGCGCCGGTGTAGAAGGGCTGCGCTTCGTCCGAGCCGGCCGAGCCGGCGGTCGGGTAGCGGCAGTGGCCGATACCCATGCGGCCGGTGAGCTCGCGCACGCCGTCGTTCGCGAACACGTCGCTGACGAGGCCGGTGCCCTTGTGCAGGCGGAAACGCGAGCCGTCGACGGTGGCGATGCCAGCGGCGTCCTGGCCGCGGTGCTGCAGCACGGTCAGGCCGTCGTACAAACGCGCCGCGACGTCGCTACGGCCGACGATGCCGATGATTCCGCACATTCAGTTGGACTCCGGGTTCGGATGCTGGGTGTTGGCGGGGTCGCTCGAGGGCGCGTCGAGCGCCGAAGCGCCCACGCGCGCGGGGTCGCCGCTGGTCGATGTGCCGGGCGCGATCCGCGCGGCATCGCCGGCGACGGGCACGCCGGACGGCGCGCCCAGGCCGGCCTGCGCCGCCCACTGGCGAAGCATGGGATTGCCTTCCTGCGGCATCACGCCGAGCCACTGCGCGGCGTGCGCGATATCGAGACCGGCGATTGGCGGCAAGGTGCTGGCGGGCGCGGCGCCCGTCGCGTCGGCAGCGTCCGACATGGCGGCATGGCCGTCGTTGGCCATCGACGGCAGCGCATTGAGGGCCGGGGCGGCAAAGGCCACGAGCTCGGAACCGTCGGGCAACTGCGCGACGATCCAGCCGGCGGGCACGGTGAACACCGGCATCAGCGCGGATTCGCGCCAGAGGGTGGCCCGCGACCACGGAGTGAACGACACCAGCAGCACCACGGCAAGCACTATGGCGTAGCCGCGCGCCGCGCCGAAGCCGAAGCCGAGCATACGGTCGGTGCCTGAGAGCCCGGCCCCATGCAGCAGGGTGCGCAACAGCCACACGGCGATGTTCCCGACCACCACGACCAGGGCGAAGGTCGCGCCGTAGCCGGCCAGAGCGCGCAGCAGTGGCGTTTCGATGCCGGTGAATTCAGCCGCCGCGACATCGCCGAACGCGACGGTGAGCCAGAGCGCAGCCACCCAGACCAGCAGCGACAGCACCTCGGTCAACATCCCCCGGATGGCGCCAAGGAGTGCTGAAAGCCCGATGACAACAAGGATGGCGGTGTCGAGGCCGGTCACGGGTGCGGAACGACGATCCCGGACACGCCGAGCTTCGCGGCGGCGTCCGACTTGATGCGCTCGGCTTCGGCGCGATCGGCTGCGGGACCGAGGCGCACGCGCCACAGGGCGCCGTTGGCGGTCGGCACGCGCTGTTCGAATGCGGCGAAGCCGGCGGCACGGGCGCGGGCGACGAGCGCCTGCGCATCGCCCTGACTGGCGAAAGCGCCCAGCTGCACGGCGAAGCCGCTGGCGCTGACGGTGGCGCGCGGGGCCTCCGCGGCGGGACGCGGCGCGGTGGCGGCTGCCTGGGGTGCTGGCGCTGGCGCGGCGTCGCCGGTGGCGACCGCCGCAGAACCGGAGATCGCGGCCGTGCGCACGCGCGCGGCTTCGGCCGCCGCACGGGTGGCGAACGGGCCGACCTTGACGCGAGTGGCGGGCTGGCCGTTCACCTGCGTGGCTTCGGTGTAGGCCGGCAGCCCGGAGGATTTCAGCCGCGCAACCAGGGCGTCGGCATTGGCTCGGGTGCCAAAGCTTCCGGCAGTGACGCTGTAGTCGCCGGCCGCGACCGCAGCCGGCGCCACGGGGGCAGGTGGCGGGGCGGCCGGAGCCGGAGCCGGCCCCGACGCCGGCGCCGGCGGCGGTGCGACCGGTGCTGGTGCGGGCGTGGCGACAGCAGGCGCGGGCGTCACGGCGGCAGGCGTCGCTTCACCCGCGGTCGGCGCAGGAGCCGTCGGGGCCGGCGTCGGCACGCCGGTGGCGGCGTCGACCGGCACCGCGGTGGCGGCCTCGAGGGCATCGACACGAGGCGCGAGGTTGGCCGTCGCATCAACGGTGGCGAGAGCATTCGGGTCGGCCGGATCGGCGGCGGTCACGCCTTCGGCCACCGGGGTCGGTGTTGCGACCGGCGGGCCCAGCGGGATCTCGCGGGTGACGAATTCGCCGTCCGGCGCGTCCGGCACGGTGATCGGCACTTCGGCCGCATCGGCGGCGCCTTTCGACTCGGGGCCGATGACGATCATGGGGATGAAGATCACCGCCAGTGCACCGAGCACCAGCGCACCGATGAGGCGCTGCTTGACCTTGACGTCCATCGAGGTTCCGAACGGAGGGGACACGGAATTATAGGCGGTCACCCCACCGCTGCCCCAGCTAGACCGCGGGCCGGGGTTCAGGCAGGGGCGCCCGCCAGCGCGGCCACGGTGTGGAAACTGCCGAAGACGAGGACCCGACCGCCCTCACCTGCTGCGTCGCGTGCCGCCCAGAGCGCGTGATCGAGGGCCCCATGGGCGTGGACCGCCGTCGCTCCGCCCGCCCGCACACGGGCTTCGAGCGCCTCGACCGGAAGCCCCCGCGAGCCGGCGTCGGTGATCGGGCCAAGGTGCCAGGCGGCGATGTGCGGCACCAATGAGGCCACGACGCCTTCGATGTCCTTGTCGCCCAGCGCCGAGAACACCGCCACCGTCGGCTTCGGATTCGCTGCCAGCCACGCGGCGAGCTGGCGCGCGCCCTGCGGGTTGTGGGCGACATCGACCACCACCTCGGGCGACTCACCGATGCGTTGCAGGCGGCCGGGAACGCGGGCTTCGGCCACCCCGCGGGCAAAGGCCTCGTCGGCGATGGAGAGCGGCGAGGCCCGCAACGCCGCGACCGCGGCGGCGGCGTTGTCGACCTGTACCGGCGCGGCCAGCGCCGGGTAAGGCAGGGCGAGCTGGAAGCCCGGCTCGCGCCAGACCCAGTGGTCCTCGAAGCGGTCGACGAGGTAATCGCTGTGCCCGCGGATGGCGATGGTGCCCAGCGCGTAGGCGCGGCGCAGCACGCTGCTGGGCGGGTCCTTCTCGCCGAACACGGCGATCTTCCCGGCCCGCAGGATGCCGGCCTTTTCGGCGCCGATGCTCTCGCGGTCGGGGCCGAGGTAGTCCATGTGGTCGAGGTCGACGGTGGTGATGACCGCCACGTCGGCGTCGACGAGGTTCGTCGCATCGAGCCGGCCGCCGAGGCCCACTTCGAGGATGGCAAGGTCGAGCCCGGCGCGTTCGAACAGGTCGAAGGCCGCCAGCGTGGCGTATTCGAAATAGGTGATCGGCGTGTCGCCGCGCGCGGCGTCGATGCGCTCGAAAGCCGCGACGATGGCTTCATCGGAAGCCTCGACGCCGTCGATGCGGATCCGCTCGTTGAAGCGCCACAGGTGCGGCGAGGTATAGGTACCCACGCGGAGGCCGGCCGCGCGGGCGATGGCCTCGAGGAAGGCGACGGTGCTGCCCTTGCCGTTGGTGCCGCCGACGGTGATGACGCAGGGCGCGGGCTTTGGCGCGAGGCGCATCGCCTCCGCGACGGCGCGCACCCGCTCAAGGCCCATGGCGATGGCCTGCGGGTGCTGCTGCTGGATGCGGAGAAGCCAGTCGGAGAGCGGAAGCGGCATGGGTTCACGGCGGCGAAGCGGGCCGCCATTATCGCCGCTGGCTTCCCCGTGTTGGACGCGCATGCCCTCTTCCGCCCCGCCCCTGATCCTCGGCTCGATGCGCTTCGGCGACTGGGGCGCACGCCTCGCGCCCGCCGAAGTGGCGCGCCTGCTCGCCGCCGCGCTCGACCTCGGCATCGACACGCTGGACCTCGCCGACATCTACGGCGGCCACACGACGAACACGCTGGTCGGCGCGGCGCTGGCCCACGACCGTTCGCTTCGCTCGCGCCTGCATCTGGTCGCGAAGGTCGGCATCGTGATGGCCGACAGCCCGGGGAACACCCGGCGCGTGCAGCACTACGACCTCTCGCCGCCCCACCTCGACGCCGCACTGGCCGGCACCTTGCGCGACCTCGGGGTGGCGCGGGTGGACACGCTCATGCTGCATCGCTTCGATCCGCGCTTGGACGCCGACGCCGTCACCGGCTGGGTCGCTGGGCAACGCGAGCGCGGCGCCATCGGAGCCTTCGGCCTCTCGAACTTCCCTACCGCGGCGATGTCGCTGTTCACCGAAAAACTGGCGCTGTCGGCCCACCAGATCGAACTCAGCGCCGCCGCGTCGCAGGCGCTGGACGACGGCACGCACGCCGCGAGCCGGGCCGCGGGATCGGAAGTTCAGGCCTGGTCGCCCCTCGGCGGTGGTGCGCTGCTGGCCGACGACGAGCGCGGCCGCGCGCTGGACGCGATTGCTGGCGATTTCGGGCTCGACCGCGCCAGCCTGCTGCTGCGCTGGGTGGCCAGCCTGCCGGCCACCCGTGTCGTGCTGGGCACAACGCGCCAGGAGCGTCTGGCCGACGCCGCGCGCGCCGTGGAGCAGCCGCTGCCGGCCGATGCGTGGTACGCCGTGCGGCAGGCCGCGCGCGGCAAGCCGGTGCCTTGATCGGGAGCGGCCACAAGCCCACGAATTCAAGGCGCGATGGGCCGCCCTTCGGTCGCGCTGCGCAACAGGGCCTGAGCTAGGCGCGTGGTGTCGCGGGTTTCGGCCCAGGTAGGCCAGTGCGGCCTTGGCTCCTCACCGCGCGCCAAGGCCGCGAAGGCCTCGGCCTCCAGAAGAAACCCGTTGCCTTGGGGCACCGGCTCACGCCGGCTGTCGTAGCCCTCGGCCACCTCGACCCAATCCTGGCCGGGCCCGACGTGGTTGAAAAACCCACTGGCCAGCGTGCTCTCAGTGCCGACGATGCGCAGGTGCCGGTGCGGCACCGCATCGAACCAGCACTGCAACGTGGCCATCAGGCCGTCGTCCCAGACCAGCACTGCGGCCAAGGCACGATCGACCCCCGTGCCCCCCCACGCGGCGCTCGCCTGTACGGTGGCAGGAAGACCACCGGCTAGAGCCCGTATCAGGCTCAGCGGGTAGACGCCCACATCCCACAAGGAGCCACCGCCAAGCGCCGGGTCCAGTCGAATGTCGGCGTCGCGCCGCAGCGTGAAGCCGAACATCCCCGAGAGCTGCCGCAAGCGCCCGATCTGGCCGCCGCGCACGCGCGTCAGCAGGTCAAGGGTCTGTGGCTGGAACCGGTAAGGAAATGCCTCCATCACCACGCGGCCTGCCGCATCGGCAGCCGCCCGCAAGCGATCCACGTCATCCACGCTGAGCGCCATGGGCTTTTCGCACAGCACGTGCTTGCCCTCGGCCAGCGCCCGCAGGGCCCAAGGCACGTGCTGGTCGTTGCTCAGGGCGATGTAGACGGCATCGATCTCGGCATCGCCCAACAACGCGTCGTAATCGGGCCGAACACGCGGCACGCCATTCGCCTGCGCGAAGGCCGCAGCGCGATCGGCGCTGCGGCTGGCCACCGCGGTGACGTGCAACGCGGTAGATGGCGCCACACCTTGGCAGAACGAGGCCGCGATGCGTGCAGCGCCCAGGACGCCGATGCGAAGGACGGGATTCATGACGGGCTCATGGCGCGGAGGACGTTCAAACAGCCTGCATGGTGAGGCTGTCGGCCAGGGGGCGGTCAAGCATGTGCCGCCCCCCGGGCGAGGTCGATACCAGGCGGATCTTCGGGCGCGAGCGCGGGTGCGGCCCCAAGCGGCCGTCAGGGCTGGCAGCCCTGCGTGCGCCCCTGGCTGTCCAGCATGCTCAGCGTGTCGGTGGCATTCCACGCACCCGGCACGCCGTTCGCGAACGCCGCACTCACCGTGATGCCCGTCAGACGGCCACCGCCGATCGTCCGCTGCAAGCTGCCCACCCGCGTCCGCGTCGGTGAACCCGTCCGCTCGCAGGTCGGGCAGAAGCCCGTCAGCTGGTCCAGCCCCAGACTCGCCGTGCCCCCCGTGCTCGGGCCGTCTTCCGCCACCAGGAAACGTGCCACACCCCTCGCGTCGTACGCGAACGTCGCATAGAACTCGTAGGGGCCCGGGCTCGTCAGCACCTGCGCGCTGTACCCCGTCCCGCTCCGCGCCGGGTCGAAGTAATGCTGGCTGATGTCCGCCGGCGCACCGGCGATGCTCGGGCAGCCCCGACCAAACGCACTGAACGCCTCGCTGCCCATTTGCCCGTCCAGCGTGTAGCTGAAGGTGAAGGCATCCGCGCCCGTCGGCGTGGCTGTCGCCTCGCCCACGATCGTCAGGAAGCGGCTGCCACCCACCCAGGTGCCACGGTAGATCCCACCCCGCCAGATCCCGTTGCTACCCGGCGCCGGACCCTGCAGGTAGTACCACGTCGGCGTGCTGTCTTGCAGGTAGGTGTACCACAGGCCCGCCCACTCGCCCCCCGCCGGGTAAAGGAACAGCCCGTGCCCGGACCGGCCGGTGTTGTAGTAGCCACCCGGCCGAACCACCGGGGCCGTGCCACTCACCGTCGCCCGCACCACCACCGTCGCCGACGACGCCGTCATGTTCACCGGCGTCACGTACCAGCGGCCGGCCGCCGGATTCGCCACCGTCACGCTCTCGTTCCCGCCCGGCGTGGTCCCGCTCGCCTGCGCCTGGTTCCGCGGTGGTGCCAAGGCCACGCCCGGCACCGCACTTCCCGCCACCGGCGCCGGCACGCGGGCCAGATACACGTCCACGTTCGATGCGCTCGCGGTCGTCACCGCCAGTTGTGTCGCCCCCGCCGGAACGTCGATGAACAACTGCTCATGGCTGCCGTTTCCCGCCAGACGGAGCGTGCGGTCCTCGCCACTGACCAGGGCCAGCGCACTGCTGTCGTTCGCATTGCGCGTGAGCTTCACCGGGAACACCGCCTGCGTGGCGCCCGACAGCTGCATCTGCACGTAGCCCACGCGGGATTCGCCGTTGAGCAGCGTCGGGTCGTCCCACTGCACCCGCAGGGGGAAGGCCGCGCCGGCTGAAAGAATGCCCGGCGCCGTCGTGACCAGGCTGCCGTCGCTCGACAGCAGTGGCACCTCATAGCGGCTCAGGCGACCCGTCTGTGCCGAGGCCCCGCGGTTGTGCAGCATCGCCCAGTACCGGCCCGTGCCACCGGCAGGAACGGTGATCAGCAGTTCGCAGCGCTCGCCCGCCGCGCTCATCGCCGAGGTGCAGCGCAGTTCGTTCTCCGACGGCTGGCCGTCGCCGTTGAGGTCTTCGCCAAGGTACAGGTCGACATCCCCGCCCAGGCCCGTGGCCTCGGCGAACACCTGCCATGCCAACGCCGAGCCCGAACGACCGGTCATCGTACCGACCACGTGCGCCGTGCCCACGCGCCCGTTGTCCCACGGCGTCTGCGGCACCGCATCCACACCCAAAGAGAGATCACCCACCACCGGCGCCGACAGTGACGATGCCGCGAACTGCACGCCGGGCAAGGCGCGAAGGCCTGACAGCGTTACGTCGACGAAGCCGCGCTGCGCCGGCACCGTCAGGTTGATCGGCAACTGGTTGGCGAAAAAGGCCCAAACGACCTCGGCGAACTCGATATCGCGGCTCTGGATGCCCGTCGTCGGGTTCGGAGCCACCAGCACGGTGCGGCTGGGCGTGGTGTGGCCGGCACCGTTGAGGCGCCACCACTGCAAGGGCGTGGTACCGGCGTAGTCGAACCGCTGCGCGGGGCCGCCGTCGTTGGCGTCAACCTCGACCGTGGCTTGCGTCGGCACCGCGCCCTGCAGGCCATTGATCTGCAGCCAACGGTCGCGCGTGGCCTCGGCCGAGATCACCCGGCCGCGGTTGCAGTTACCTCCCACGTTGGCGACACAGCCGCCCGCCCAAGGCATGGGCGTATCCGCATCTCCGTGCAGGATCAGGATCGGCAATGGGCGGCTGGGGCCGCTGGTGCAGGCGCCGGGCTTGGGCGTGAGCGGCAGGCTGCCCGATCCCGTGGCGACGGCGCCAACACGGTCGGCGTGGTGGAACGCGAAGGCATGCGTCATCTGCGCACCGTTCGACCCGCCCGTCATGAACAACCGGCGGCTGTCGAGGCCGTACTCGGTGCCGATGCGCTGCACGAGGGCGTTGAGGAAGCCGACATCATCGGCGTTGCTGGCCACCTCGTTGTCGGCCCGGCAGTCCACCCAGCCGACTTTTCCGGTGGCGTCCGCCGCCGGCAATCCACCGGGGTAGACCACGACGAAACCCTCGCGATCGGCCACGGTGCGGAACACCGACAGGGGGTGGTTGCCGGTCAGCGCGACATCCAGGCCCTCACCGCCGCCGCCGTGCAGCACGAAGACCACGGCCCGCGGCGCGGTGAGGCCGGCAGGCACATGCACCCGGAACTGGCGCACCACGCCGTTGACCGTGATCGTCTGGTCGCTCAGCCCTGCCGGGTAGGGGTTCTGCGCCCGAAGCCCGCTGCCGGGTATCGCGAGCAGGGCGAGGAACAGGGCAAGGACGAAGCCCGCGACGAGCGTGGGCTGCGGCCGCCGCGGCCGGGAGGAGTCGAGGAAGCGCATGGGCATCCAGAGAGGAGGATCTCCTCATCCAACGCACCATCCGTCCCGTGGTTGACCGGCGCACCAGACCCAGCAACGGCCGGCGGGGTGACCCGAACCGGATGGCGCTTTCTGCGCCACTTGCACATATTGCACGATAGGCGCAAATTGGCCCTGCGGCATGCCTTGCCGCGTGAGGTGCCCGCCATGAAGCCCCAGGTCCGCGACCACGCCGCGTCCTACGCCCTCGAACCCCTGCCCGCCACCACGGTGCGCCGCGACTGGGCCACCGCGAAGGACCGGCTGCGCGCCAAGGGCGTGCTCGCCCTGACCACGCACGACCGCGTCGAGGCCGTGCTACTCGACCCCGCCGCCTACGAGGCCCTCGTCGCCCGCGCCGAGGCCGCCGACCAGGCCCTGCTCGACAGCCTGACCCGCCGCTTCGACGAGCGTTTGGCCGCGCTGGGCACGCCCGACGCCGCCGATCGCCTGCGCGGCGCCTTCGCCCGCGAGGGCCGCATCGACACCCCGCCGCGCGCCGGGGACGCGTTCTGAACCCGAGGCCGGTGATCTACGTCCTCGCCGGCGTCAACGGCGGGGGCAAGAGTTCGCTGGGTGGCGCCGTGCTGCGCGAGGCCGGCATGGCCTGGTTCAACCCGGACGACTGGTCGCGCGCGCTGCAGGCCGCCGGCCGCAGCAGCGAATCGGCCGACGCGGATGCATGGCAAGAAGGCCAACGCCGCCTGAAAGCCGCCATTGCTGCAGGCGAAAGCTTCGCGTTCGAGACCACGCTGGGCGGGCGCTCCGTCACCGCGACGCTGGTCGAGGCCGCGCGCACGCACGACGTGCTGGTCTGGTACGTCGGCCTCGACAGCGTGGCGCGCCACCTCGAACGCGTGGCGCTGCGCGTGCGCCACGGTGGCCACGACATCCCCGCCGCGAAGATCCGCGAGCGCTGGCTCGGCTCGATGGCCAACCTCGTGCGGCTCGTGCCGCACGCGGCCGGCATCCAGGTCTTCGACAACTCGACCGCGGTGCCCGAAGGCAAGCCGCTGCGCGCGCCCCGCCTCGTGGCCGTCATCGAGGCCGGGCGGCTGCGCTGGCCGCCGCCCGAGGCGCTCGACCGCGTGCCGCGCTGGGCGGTGCCGGTCGTGGAAGCGGGGTTGGGTTGAACTACAACGCCCGATGCACCGCCTCGCCGAACAGCGCGGTGTGGTGGGCACAGTCATTGAGTCGCACCACTTCCAACCGCTCGACGCTGGGACCTTCGAGCAGGTTCAGCGTGGTCGGGGCCTGTCGGAAACCCCAGACCTTCGAGAGCGGAATGCCGAGAACGCGACAGAGGATGACGCGATTCACCGCGTCGTGCGCGACCAGCAGCAGGGTGTCGTCTTCGCCGAGCCCCTCGCAGGCGCGGGCGAAGCCCCGCCACGCGCGCTCCAGCACCACCGGCAGCGATTCGCCACCGGGACCGGGCATCAGCACCGTTTCCGGCGCCTCGCGCCACGCCGCGAGGCGTTCGCCGTCCTCGGCGCGGATCTCGCTGGCGAGCTTGCCTTCCCACGTACCGTGGGCGATCTCCATCAGCTCGGCATCGAGCCCCAGCATCGCGGCACGACCTTCGCCCAGCGCGACCTCGGCGGTGCGCCGCGCCCGCGACAGCGGCGAAGCCACCGCGCGGGTGATGCGGACGTCGGCGAGGCGCTCGGACAGCAGGGCCGCCTGTCGTTCACCGACGGGCGACAGCGGGATGTCGATCTGGCCCTGGTAGCGGCCTTCGGCGTTCCACGGGGTTTCACCGTGGCGTGCAAGCAGGACGCGCATGGCTCAGACCTGCTGCAGCGAGAGCACGCCGGGGATGGCGCGCAGGGTGGCGAGGTGGGCGTCGTCCATCGGACGGTCCAGCGTGATCGCCGCGCGGGCCTGGCCGTCGCCGGCCGCGCCGAGCGCGAAGTTCACGATGTTGATGCCCGACGCACCGAGCTGGCTGCCGACGGTGCCGATCATGCCGGGGCGGTCCTCGTTGCGCATCAGCAGCACCGGGCAGAGCGGATCGAACTCGATCTCGACGCCGTCGAAGCGCACCACGCGCGGGCCGCGGTGCAGCGTCGCCTCGATCTCGCGCGTGCGCTCCTGGCCGTCATCAGTGACGCCGGTGATGCGCACGCGCAGCAGGCGGTCGAAACCGTCGCCGTCGCCGCCCACCGTCTCCGCCACCGTGAGGCCGCGCGCCGCGGCTTCGGCCAGCGCGTTCACCGGCGTGACGCGGCCCGAGGCCGTGCCCAGCACCGCGGCGGTGAGCAGGCGCGTCAGCGGCTTGGCATCGAGCTTGTCGGTGCGGCCGGCGTAGGTGATGTCGAGGCGCGTCGGCGCCGGCACCAGGCGCACGGCGAGCTTGCCCAGCGCGGTCATCAGCGGCATCCACGGCCCGATCTCGCGGGCGGCTTCGGCGGTCAGCGGCGGCAGGTTGACGCAGCCCGCAACCGCGCCGGTGTTGATGAAGTCGATGATCTGGCGCGCAAGGATGGTGCTGACGCCCTGCTGCGCTTCCGAGGTGCTGGCGCCGAGGTGCGGGGCGAGAACCATCTTCTTGCAGGCGCGCAGCGGCGAATCCTCCGGCAGCGGCTCGGTGGCGAAGGTGTCGAGGCCGGCGCCGGCGAGGTGGCCGTCATTGACCAGCTTCAGCAGCGCGTCCTCGTCGATCAGGCCGCCGCGGGCGGCGTTGATCACGTACGCGCCCTTCTTCATCTTGGCCAGCTTCTCGGCGCTGAGGATGTTGGTGGTTTCCTTGGTGCGCGGGATGTGCAGGGTGATGACGTCGGCCCAGGCCAGCAAGGCGTCGAGGTCCATCAGCGGCACGGCGCTCTTGGCAGCGGCATTCGGCGGCAGGAAGGGGTCGAACGCGGCCACTTCCATGCCGATGCCGCGCGCCTTGCGCGCCACCGTGCCGCCGATGCGGCCGAGGCCGATCACGCCGAGGCGCTTGCCTTCGAGTTCGAAACCGGTGAGGCCGCTCTTCGGCCACTGGCCGGCCTTCATGCCAGCGTCAGCGGCGGGAACGTGGCGGGCCAGCGAGAACAGCAGGGCCAGCGCCTGCTCGGCGGCGGCCAAGGTGTTGCCGTCGGGTGCGTTCATCACCGCGACGCCGCGGTCGGTGGCGGCATCGACGTCGATGGTGTCGACGCCGGCGCCGGCGCGGCCGATCACGCGCAGATGGGAGGCGTGCACCAGGGCCTCGGCCGGCACCTTGGTCGCCGAGCGGACGATCAGAACGTCGACATCGGCCAGCGCGCGGGAGAGCGTGCCGGGGTCCTTGATGGCGTCGACGGCTTTGACCTCCCAGCCGGCGTCGCGGAACAGGGTCAAACCGTCTTCGTGGATACCGTCGCAAGCAAGAACGCGCATGGAGCACTCCGTGGGTGAAGGGAAACGTCGGGAACAGGCGGACCGGCCAAGGGGGCCAGAACGGGAAGGGATCGACGGAAACCCACGGAAGACGCGCCACCGCGACGGCGCAAAAGGCACAACACAGCGGTGGCAGGGCGACGGTGCAAGGACCAATGGAGCATCGGTTGCACGGTCAGGAGACGGGGCGTCATACGCATGGGAGTCCTGAGTAGCCCGTGCAGACTACCTCCCCGGCGACGCGCTGTGAACCCCGGGGGCCGCTGCGCCGGGCCTGCATAGGGCTTCAGGCCGGCGGTGCGGGTTCATCCGGGATTCGGCGCTCCGCCCCTAGCCTGCGCCGGCCTTCACCCGGAGACCCCCGATGCGCCTGTCCCTCGCCCTCGCCCTGCTCGCCGCCCTGCCCTTCGCTGCCCATGCCGAGGAGGAGCGCAGCTGGTCGGGAACGGCCGAATTCGGCCTTGCCATTGCCAGCGGCAATGCCGACAGCGAGACCATCAACGGCAAGTTCGCCTTCCTTCGCGAGGAGGACCGCTGGTTCTACGGTATCAACGCCTCCGCGCTGCGCGCCGAATCCGACGACCAGCTTTCGGCCAACCGCTACGAGGCCGGCCTGAAGCTCGGCTACGACTTCACCCGGCGCGCCTACCTGTTCGGCACGCTGCGCCACGAGAGCGACGACTTCGCCTCGTACGAGTACCAGAGCATCGCCTCGCTCGGTGTCGGCTACCGCTTGATCGACCGCAGGGCGACCTCGCTGCTCGCTGAAATCGGCCCGGGTGCGCGCCGCTTCCAGCCGATCGACGCGCTGGTCGGCACGCCGCCGGTGCTCACCGCGTTCGATGCCGAGACCGACGCGATCGTCCGCGGCTCGTTGACCCTCAAGCACCGACTTTCGCCAACGACCCGCATCGCCAACGAAGTGCTGGTCGAAACGGGCTCCGGGTCGACCTTCATCCAGAACGACTTGTCGCTGCGCGTCCGGATGAGCGAGAGGCTCGCACTCAAGGCCGGCTACGAGCTGCGCCACACCACCGAGGTCCCGGTGGGCATCGAGAAGACCGACACCCTGTTCACCACGAACCTCGTCGTCGGCTTCTGATCAGTCCTTCTTCGGCGACCACTCGAGCGTGATCGCGATCTCGCGGCCACGCTTGAACTCGCGGATGTTGATGTTGCCCTGCTGGAACTCGACCGACGGGTCCAGCAGGTTGCGCAGGCGGACGCGGCTCGACCAGTCGCGGGCGAACTGCCACTTCCAGTTGAAGTCGAGCTGGCCCGCCGGCTGCTCGTAGACGTCCGGCTGGGTGTCGATACCGACCTGCACGATGCGCTCGCCGGCCATGTTGAACGACAGCGCCGTCTCATGCGTGCCTTCCGGGCTGCTGTAGCCCAGCTGCAGGTTCGCGACGTACGGCGACTGGCCTTCCAGCGGACGGTTGAGGTTGGTGCTGACGCCGGCGCGCGTCGGGTCGAGCACGATCTCGGAGTCGATCCACGAGTAGTTCGCGGCGATGAACCAGTTGGCCATGTCGACGTCGCCGAACCAGCCGTCGGCCCAGCCCATGCGCTGGAAGTAGTCGATCTCGATGCCCTGGTTGGTGGCCGACTCGGCGTTGGCCAAGGTCTGCAGCAGCGAGCCGGTGGCCGGCAGCAGCAGCTTCTCGATCGGCTTGTCGAACTCCTTGCGGAACAGCGCCACCGACAGCGACTCGTCGGACGAGAAGTAGTACTCCCAGCGCAGGTCGATGTTGGTGATCTTCGCCGTCTCGAGGTCCGGGTTGCCGAAGGTCAGGATGTCGAGGACCGGGTCGAGGAAGGGCGCGGGCGAGAGCTCGCGGAAGTCCGGCCGCGACAGCGTGCGGCTCCAGCCAAAGCGCAGCTGCTGGGCGTCGTCGATCATCCAGGTGGCGCCGAAGCTCGGCAGCACGTCGCTCTCGTCGAGGCGGCTGTCGATGCGCTGGTTGGCCTGCAGCACCGAGAAGGTGCTCACCGACTGGTCGTTGGTCTCGTAGCGGGCACCGGCGTTGATGCGGAAACGATCATTGAAGCTGACGTCGACGCCGAGGCCGACGTAGTCGATGCGCTGTTCGGCGACGTAGTTGTCGGTGGCGGCGGTCACTTCCTGCAGCACGAAGCCGTTCGGGCCGATGTACTGCGGCACCAGCATCTGGCCGAGGCCCGGCAGGCCGATCACCTGGTTGAACAGGTTGCCGTCATTGAAGCGGAACCCGAAGCCGTAGCGGCGGATGTAGCTGTCGCGGTCGCGGAGCGTGCGTCCGGCGTTGAGGTCGACCGTGCCGTAGGTGGCGCCTTCGTTGAATGCGAACGGCGCCTTGAAGCCGAGGTCGAGCGAGCGCGAGTCGTCGTCGAGGTTGGCCCAGGTCTGCTCGTTGCTCTCGCCGAACTGCGAGAGCGTGCGACGGCCGTTGTCGTCGAAGTTGAAGCGGAACTGGCGGGTGTTCGGCGCGTAGCGGCGGGCGGCGGCATCCGTGTACTGCCAGTCGAAATCGGCCATCTCGGCGAAGAAGGGGATGCGGTGCTGGCCGGCCAGCTGGTGGCTGAGCAGCGAATTCTCGACCCACTCCAGCCGGTAGCGCTGCAGCTGCTGCGCGTCGATGGTGCCGGTCTCCTCGCGGGCCTCGTCCTCGGTCTGGCGCAGCAGCATCGAGGTCAGCGTGAAGCGGTGGTCACTGCCCAGTTCGAGGCCGAGCACGCTGAAGGCCGAGAGGTCGATCTCGCGCGTGGTGCCCATCAGCTGCGTCTCATCGCGGATGACGAGGCCAGCGTTGCTGGCCTGCAGGTAGCGGCGCGTCTCCTCCTGCGTGTCCCACTGCTGCGAGTAACGCACCGAACCAAGCATGCCGAAACGCACGTCGTCGCTGAGGTCGAAACGCTGGCCGCCGGCGATCGAGGCGCCGAGGTCCGGGCCGATCTCCGTCGTGTAGGGGTCGTAGCTGCTGTTGCCAGCGAGGCGCTCGCCCACGGCTTCGATCTGGGCCGGCGTGAAGCCGTTCGGGTTGCCGAAGCTCTGGCCCGCGAAGAAGCCACCGGCGTTGCGCACGGCGTCGAGCGTCGTGTCGGGATCACGCGCGTCGCGGTCGCGGCCGGTCCAGTCGTTGTTGCCACCCTCGTAGCGCAGGCCGTCGCTGTAGGTCGTGCCCTGCTCGCCACCCACCGTCACCGAGGCGCGGAAGAAGGGCTGCAGCGGGATCGCCTTGGTGCGCAGCTGGATCGTGCCGCCGCCGAACTCGCCGGGCATGTCCGGCGTGTAGGTCTTCTGGACGACCACGCCCTCGAGCACGTCGGTCGGGAACAGGTCGAGCGGGATGACGCGACGGGTCGGGTCCGGCGACGGGATCGACGCGCCGTTCAGCAGCACCGAGGAGTAGCGCTCGCCGAGGCCGCGCACGTAGATGAAGCGGCTGTTGACCAGCGTGAGGCCGGTCACGCGCCGCAGGGCGACGGCGGCATCGCTGTCGCCGGCGCGGGTGATCTGTTCGATGGAGAGCGTGTCGTCGACCGACACCGACATGCGCTCCAGGTCGACGTAGGCCGCCTGGTCATCGACACGCACGGCTTCGCCGGCGACGTTGATCGCGTCGAGCGTGGCCGTGCCGCCTGGCGCGGCACCCTCGGCATCAGCCGGAGCAGCGGCATCGGCACCGGCGGTGACCGGGGCGGCCTGTGCCGCGGCGGCAGCTGCAGCCTCGCGCGCGGCCAGGTCGACCGTGGTCGTGCCCTTGACCGAGCTCTTCAGGGTGTAGGCCGGGGCGCGCCCCGGCACGAACTGGAGGGCGATCTGGACCTGCTCGCCGGCGGCGAGATCGAGGTCGATCGCGACCTCGCGCTGGCCATCACGGACGATCAGCGTCTGCGGGCCGGTGGTCACGGCGCCGCCCACCACGCCCTGCGCCGAGGTCACACCCAACACGCGGGCGCCGAGCTTGGCCTCCACGCCCGAGGCCGGCTGGCCGGCCCGGTAGGCGTAAACCCACACCTGCGCCGCACCCCGCGGCTGCGTCTGGACGACCGCGCCGGTGGCCGGCGACTGGGCGTGCACGGGTACGAGGGCGAGCTTGATGGCGAGGGCCATCGACGACAGGGCAAGGGCGGTGGAGCGCTTCATCACGGGACGTCCGGGTGCGGGAATCCGCGGGAGTCTGTGGCGCTTGCGTTACAGGAGGATGGCAAGCCGCGCACCTTGTCATGGACGTGAAGGGTGCGTCATGACGATCGGCACACGTCCCCCCGGAGGCGCGGGCGCAGCATGGCGGCCTTCCGGGCCCTGAGCCCGCTCCTGAGCCGTCATCCATGAAAACGCCCGCCCTCAAGCCCCTGGCGCTCGCCCTCGGCACGATCCTCCTTGCCGCCTGCTCGAAGGCACCCGAGGCCCCGCCGGCCGCCGCCGCGGTCGAACCCGCCGCGCCCAGCCTGAGCATCGACGCCAGCCTGCTGCCGCCGATGGCCTCCTTCGCCCAGACCGATCTCGATCCGGCCACCCCGGCGTGCGCTGACCTCAACGCGCACGTCAACGGCCGCTGGCTCGCCGCCAATCCGGTGCCGGGCGACCGCACCACCTGGGGCAGCTTCGAGATGCTCGCCGAGCGCTCGCTCTACACGCAGAAGCAGATCGTCGAAGCCGCGGCCGCGATGAGCGCCGCCACCGGAACGCACAAGCTCATCGGCGACCTGTACGCCACCGGCATGGACGAGGCGGCCATCGAGGCCGCGGGTCTCACGCCCGTCCAGCCGCTGCTGGCCGAGATCGACGCGCTGGCGGCGCCGACCGACCTGCCCGCCTACCTGCGCAACGCGGCCAGCCAAGGCCGCATGAACCTCGTCGGCTTCGGCGGCGAATCCGACTTCCAGGACAGCTCGAAGGTCATCGGCTACGCCGTGCCGGGCGGCCTCGGCCTGCCCGACAAGAGCTATTACGAAGGCGACACGCACAAGGCCGAGCGCGAGGCCTACCAGGCGCACATCGCCGCGATGCTGAAGCTCGCTGGCACCGACGAAGCGACCGCCGCCGCGCAGGCCGCGCAGGTCCTCGCCATCGAGACCGCATTGGCCAAGGTGACGTATTCGAGCGAGGAGCTCTCGCGCGACGTCTCGAAGTACTACAACCCGGTGAGCATCGACGCGGCCAACGCCATCACGCCGGCCTTCGACTGGGGCGCCTGGTTCGACGCCAACGGCGTGGCCCGCCCGGCGCAGTTCTCGCTGTCGAACCCCGACTTCTTCAAGACCCTCGACGGCATGTTCGCCTCGGTGCCGATGGAGGACTGGAAGGCCTACTTCCGCTTCCACACGCTCGACGGCCTCGCGCCCTTCCTGCCCAAGGCCTTCGCCGACCAGAACTTCGCCTTCTACGGCAAGACGCTGCGCGGCCAGCAGGAGCAGAAGGAGCGCTGGAAGCGCGTGCTCGACACCGTCAACGGCACGGTCGGCGAAGCGCTGGGCGAGCTGTACGTCGACGTCGCCTTCCCGGCCGAAAGCAAGGCACAGATGGAAACCCTGGTCGGCAACCTCTCGGCCGCGCTGAAGGCGCGCATCGAGGCGCTCGAGTGGATGACGCCGGAAACCAAGGCCAAGGCGCTCGAGAAGTGGGCCAGCTTCACGCCGAAGATCGGCTACCCGGACGAATGGCGCGATTGGGCGGGCCTCGCGACCACGCGCGACAGCTACGTCGGCAACATCATCGCCGCGTCGAAGTTCAACCATGCCGATGCGATGTCGAAGATCGGCCAGCCGAAGGACCGCGGCGAGTGGGGCATGACGCCGCAGACGGTGAACGCCTACTACAACCCGCTGATGAACGAGATCGTGTTCCCGGCGGCGATCCTGCAGCCGCCGTTCTTCGATCCGAAGGCCGATCCGGCGCTGAACTACGGCGGCATCGGCGCGGTCATCGGCCACGAGATGATCCACGGCTACGACGACCAGGGCTCGCGCTTCGACGCCAAGGGCAGCTTCGCCAACTGGTGGCAGCCGGCGGACGCCGAAGGCTTCAAGGGCAAGACGACGATGCTGGTCGAGCAGTTCGACGCCTACGAGGCGCTGGCCGGCAAGAACGTCAACGGCAACCTGACGCTGGGCGAGAACATCGCCGACCTCGGCGGCCTGACGGTGGCGCACGCCGCCATGCTCGCCGCGCAGGGCCAGGGCTATGCCGACCCGATGGTCGACGGCCTGACGCAGGACCAGCGCTTCTTCGGCAACTGGGCCACGGTGTGGCGTCGCAACTACACCGACAAGGAACTCAACGTCCGCCTCGTGACCGACTCGCACGCCCCGGCCCGCTTCCGCGCCAACGGAGCGCCGAGCAACATGCCGACCTTCGCCGCGGCGTTCGGCTGCAAGGACGGCGACCCGATGGTGCGTCCGGAACCGCAGCGCATCGCCATCTGGTAAGTGCGTCTCCCCTTTCCGCCGGCCCTCCTCGTGCCGGCGGACTCCAACGGCCCGGTCCTCGCCGGGCCGTTTTTTCTTCGCGCTCCGCCGGGATCAGCGCGCCGAACGCCTCAGCACCAGGCCCCGAACCGCCGTGGCCCGGATGCTGCGCAGCCGGAGGGCGGCAAGATCGCGCGCATCGACCGATTCGCCGGATTCCTCGAAACCGGCCCAGCCGTCGCGCCCGGCGGCCTTGGCCTCGTACAGCGCTTCGTCGGCGATGGCCACGGTGTCTTCCCAGCCGAACGCGTGGTGGTCGGCCGCCACCAGCGGCAGCGCCGCGAAACCCACCGAACATCGCACCGCGAGCTCACCAGCACCGGGCAGCGGAAACGGGCTTTCAGCCACCGCAGCACGGATCCGCTCGGCCACGCGCGGCCCGTCCTCGCGCTGCGCGCCACGCGCGACGCCGAGGAACTCCTCGCCGCCCCAGCGCACGACGTGGTCCGATTCGCGGAACACGCTACGCAAGCGGCGCCCCATCTCGACCAGGACGAGGTCGCCGACAGCGTGGCCGTGCTGGTCGTTGATGCGCTTGAAATGGTCGATGTCGACGAGGAAGAACAACAGGTCGCTGGGGTCGCGTCCGCTCTCGTCGCCGCCATAGCGGCTGCGCAGCGCGAGGGCCACGTCGGCATCGATGTGGCGCCAGAGGAAGCGGCGGTTGTGCAGGCCGGTCAGCGGATCCGTGAGGCTGGCCTCCTCCACCGCGCGATGGGCCTGCTCGAGCTCGGCATTCGCGGTGGCCAGCGCCGCGGTGCGCGCTTCGACCATGCGCTCCAGATCACGGGCGCGCTCGCGCAGCAGGCGGGCCCGCCACTGCACTGCACCGGCGACGACCGTCAGGAGGGCCAGGACGAGCGCGGCGTGGAACCCACGATGCTGGTGCCAGGCCGGGATCACGTCGACGTCGATCGACAGGCCGCGGTCCTGCCAAGGCCCGGCGGGTTCGGCAACCTCGACGTCGAAGCGGTAGCTGCCGGGCGCGATGCGGGTGAACGCGGCCACGCGGTGTCCGGCATCCACCTCCGACCAGCGCTCGTCCCAGCCTTGCAGGCGGTATCGGTAGCGAAGGCCATCGGCCCCGACATACACCGGGGCCGCGAACTCCAGCGCGATGCGGGATACGCCCGGCGGCACGCGCAACCGGGCGCGCGAGTCCGACGTCGCCGGGTCGAACAGCGGCGACGGCTCGTCTTCGCTGGCGGCGATGTCGGTCAACACGAGGTCGGGCAAGGCGCGAGGGCTGGGGTCCACAACTGTCTGGGGCAGAACGACGGTGAGGGCCTCGGTGCCACCGAAGACGAGTTCGCCACCGGGCAGGACGGTGCCGGAACGGCGGACGTAGGGCGCGGCCGCAGCGCCCTGGTCGGGACGGAAGGCGCGCACCCGCATGGATGACAGATCGATGCGCGCCAAGCCCCGCGAAGTGCTCGCCCAGACGCGCCCGCCGAAATCTTCGAGCAGCACGCCCACGCTGTTGCCCGGCAGTCCGCTCGCTTCGTCGATCCGACCCCACGCCTCGGCCGCGCCCACCTCGGCCATCGGCGCATGGAAGACGCCGCCCGCCGAGGTTCCGACCCAGAGCCGCCCCCGCGCATCGGCCAGCATCGTGGTGAGGAAGTGGCCGTCGAGCTCGGCCACAGGCACCGCGCGCACGGTGTCGCCGCCCAGATCAAGGCGGGCGAGCCCGCTCCACGTGCCGAGCCAGAGGGTGCCCGGCGTCGCCAACAGGCTGGACACTCGCCGCTCTCCCACGGCATCGGCCAGCAGGTTGCGCGCCTCGTCGAGCCGGGGTTCGCCGTCGTCCGTGAGCGGGACGCGCCAGAGGCCGTCGGGTCCGGCCAGCCACCAGGCCCCGTCCCACGACGCCACGGCACTGGTGTACGTGGCGCCCCCGCGCGCCGCGGGCTGCAGCGGTCGCACACGATCGCGTCCCGGCTCCGCCAGCACGGTGCGCCAGTCGCTGCCGAGCACCCAGCGCCCCGCGCCGATGGGCGCGACCAGTTCCATGGCCCCGGCGGGTCCGCTCCCGCTGCCCCAGAGGGCCGCCAGGGACGCTTCGGTCTCTCGGGGCGACGCGACGCCCACATGCCGCAGGCGGCCCGCGTTCGTGCCCAGCCACAGGCCCTGCCCCGCTGGCGCCAGGCCATGCGCGCGCATCCGCGATTGCGGGGCATCCGTCTCCGGGGCCAGTGGCAGGTTCAGGAACTGGCGTTGCCCGGGGTTGCCCCATTGCAGGCCGGTGGCGGTGCCCACCCACCCCAAGCCCCGCGAATCGGCGAACAGCGTCCAGACGTTGTCGTCATCGAGGCTGCCGCGGCGGGACCGGTCGTGCTGCAGCCGCGTCCAGCCCCCGTTCGCGGTGTCGAGCGACCACACGCCGTGCCCGAAGGTGCCGACCCACAATTCCCCGGGCCGCACCGCAGCCATCGCGAAGATGCGCGGCCGGATCTGGACGCCGTCAGGCCAGGCCCAGGCCCGCACCGAGCCGTCCGGTTCCAAGGAGTACAAGCCGTCGTGCGCCGTGCCGATCCAGAGCCGCCCGTCGGAATCGGCCTCGAGCGCGGCGATCCGCGCCTCGGGCACCGGTAGCACCTGCGGCAACCAACGCGGCCCGGAAGCGTCCGTCGACCGCCGGAACAGGCCGAACGTCGTTCCTGCCCACACCCGTCCGGCCGCGTCCACGCGCAAGGCGTGAAGGCGGTTCCGGCCGGCGTCGGGGATCGGCATCGACTGCACGCCGCCATCGCGCTGCAGGGACAGCACCGCGCCCACGGTGCCGAAGTAGGCACGGACGGCGTCGGCAGCGTCCTTGGGAAAATCGATGTAGAGCACCGACGGCGGCTCTCCCGCGATCGGCACAGGCACCAGGGCCGGCTGGGATGGCCATCGACGGTCGATGCGGAAGACCCCGCGCGCGGCACCCGCCCAGAGTTCACCCTCGGCGTCCGCCCGCACCGTCTGCATGACCGGTGATTCCTCGACGCCGCCCACGGATTCGGCCCGCAGCCGCGCGCGGACCGCCCGGTAGCCGTCCCAGCGCCACACCGTGGCGCCGGACACGGCCCAGATCAGACCGTCGGCGTCCTCGGCGATGCCGCGGATCGGACCCTCGAGCGGGGCTCCCGGCGGTTGCACCGGCTCGAAGCGGGGTTCATTGAGCGTCTGCCAGGCCTCCGCGGACGGCTCGGGGGCAATGGCGGCGGCCTGCGCCGCCAGCACGAGCCCAAGGCACGCCCACGTAGCGCCCAGCGCGAGGCAGCGCAGGGTCTGCAAGGTCGGGCATGGGCGTGGAGGTCGGAGCACAGGCAGCGGCGATGGGAACAAAACCGCCCGAGTATCCCCGCGGCGGACGTCAAGCGGGCGTCAGACCTCGCCGCCCGCGGTGAATTCCCGTGAATCGCGAGCGCGTTGCGCCCGGGCCTCAGTGGTGGGCGTGCTCGTCGCCGGAGGACTCGCCCTTCGACGCCGTCACGGCGACATCGATGACCGCCTCGGTGCCGCTCTCGAACACCAGCGTCACCGGCACCACGTCGCCCTCGGTCCACGAGCGGGTGACGTCGATGAACATCAGGTGCTTGCCACCGGGCTGGAAGGCCGCCATGCCGTCGACCACCAGCGGCACGCCGCCGTCGATCGGGCGCATCTGCATCACGCCGTCCACCTCGGCCATGTCGTGCAGTTCGATGCGGCCGACGCCCTCGGCGCGCGCGCCGACCAGGGTTTCCGGCTGCGCGGTGTGGTTCATCAGGTGCATGTAGCCGGCAGCCACCGTGGCGCCGGGCGCGAGCGGTCGCGACCACGGCTCGTGCGCCATCAGGCCCACGTGGGCCGAGGCCGCGGGTTCCGCCGCGGCCGGAGCCGGGGCTTCAGGCGCCGGGGACGATTCTGGAGCGGTCGGTGCCGCGGGCGCTTCGGCCTGGCAGCCGGAAAGGATGAGGGCGAAAGCGGTGGCGAGGGCGGCGGACGTCGGGCGCATGGCGTGGGCGGTTGGTGTGGGAGAGAAGGAAGGACGAGCGGCAGACTGCCGCATCGCTCCGGTCATGTGTAGTCGAGCGACTGTGCCTTGCCACCAAACACGCGGTAGGCGAACACCGTGTAGCCGATGATCACCGGCAGCACCACGCAGGCGCCGACGAAGATGATCATCAGCGATTCGGGCGCCGCCGCAGCCTGCCAGATGGTCAGTCGATCCACCACGAGATACGGGAACAGACTGTAGGCAAGGCCGTAGAAGGCCAGCATGAAGATGCCAATGGCGCCGCCGAACGGTACCCAGGCGCCGTACTCGTTGCCCTCCGCGAGGCGCGTGGGCAACCGCCGCAGGCTTCGATCGACCACGAAGAACAGCACCGCCGTGGCCACCGGCACCGGCATCAGCAGCACGATCCACGGCAGCGCGAACCACTTGTCGAAGATCCGCTCGGAAAGCATCGGCGTCGCCAGCGACACCGCGGCGATGCCCAAGGCCGTGAGCCACAGGCTGCCGCGCGCCCAGCGCACCGCCTGCTGCTGCAGCGCGCCCTCGGTCTTGATGATCAGCCAGCCCGCACCGAGCAACGCATAGCCGGCGACGAGGCAGACGCCGATCAGCACGCCGAAGGCGAACGCCCCCCACCCAGCCTCGAAGCCCATCACCAGTTGTCCCAGCATGAAGCCCTGCGCCAGCGTCGCGATCAGCGAGCCGGCATAGAAGGCGCGGTTCCACGCCGCCTTGTGCTGTGCCTTGGCCTTCACCCGGAAATCGAAGGCCACGCCGCGCAGCGTGAGGCCCAGCAGCATCAGCGCCACCGGCAGGTACAACGCCTGCAGGATCACGCCGTGAGCCATCGGGAAGGCCACCAGCAGGATGCCCACGCCGAGCACCAGCCAGGTCTCGTTCGCATCCCAGAACGGACCGATCGACGCGACCATGCGGTCCTTGTCCTCGTCACTGGCGCGCCGCATCAGCACGCCCACACCGAGGTCGTAGCCATCGAGCACCACGTAGGCCAGCATCGCGAGGCCCATCACCACGGTGAAGGCCACGGGCAGCCAGCCGGCCGGCGTGGACAGATCGGGAATGGTCGTAATCAGCCCCACCGTCGCCGTCATCGTCATCGTGCCCATCTCAAGCCTCCTTCGCCGTCAGGCCCGACGAAGCGTCGGCGAACGGCACGACGCCCGGCCCCTCGGCCTGCGGCGTTTCCGCGCGCGTGCCGGCCTTCCGGGCCATGTAGAAGACCACGCTGATGTAGGCCGCGAGCAGCACCGCGTACATCACGAGATAGCCCACCAGCGTCAGTCCGATCATCGGTGCGGGCACCGCGCTCGCGGCATCGGCGGTGGTGAGCACACCCTGCACCAGCCAAGGCTGGCGACCGATCTCCGTCGTGTACCAGCCGGCGATCACCGCGCCCCAGCCGGAGAAGGTCATCAGCACCAGAACGCGCGACAGCCACGGCGTCGGCTCGCGCTTGCGCTTCAGCACCCACGCGCCCCAGAAGCCAACCGCCAGCATCGCCATGCCGATGCCCACCATGATGCGGAAGGCCCAGAACACCGGCGCCACCGGCGGGTGCTTGCCTTCGAACTCGTTGAGCCCCTTCAGTTCACCGTCCGGGTCGTGGGTGAGGATGACCGAGGCAAGCTTCGGCACTTCCACCGCCATATGCGTCGTTCGCGCCTCTTCATCGGGGAACCCGAACAACACCAGGGGAACGCCGCGCTCGGTCTCCCAGATCGCCTCGATGGCGGCGATCTTCTGCGGCTGGTGCTTCAGCGTGTTCAGGCCGTGGAAATCCCCCAGCACGATCTGCACCGGGATCAACAACGCGCCCATGAACACACCCGTTCGCATCGCTGCCAGCACCGCCGGCGCACGGTCGCCGCGCAGCCAGCGGTAGGCGGAGAGCCCCGCCAGCAGGAAGGCGACGGTGAGGAACGAGGCCACCAGCATGTGGCTGAAACGCCAGGGCATCGACGGGTTGAAGACGATGGCCATCCAGTCCGTCGCGTGCGCCACGCCGTCGCGCAGTTCGAAGCCCTGCGGCGTGTGCATCCACGAGTTCAGCACGATGATCCAGAACGCCGACATCGTGGTGCCGAAGGCGACGAGGAAGGTGGCCAGCGTATGGATGCGGTTGCCCACGCGCTTGAAGCCGAACAGCATGATCCCGAGGAAGGTCGCCTCGAGGAAGAAGGCCGTCAGCACCTCGTAGGCCAGCAGCGGCCCGGCGATGTTGCCGACGCGCTCCATGAAGCCCGGCCAGTTGGTGCCGAACTGGAAGCTCATGGTGATGCCGCTCACCACGCCGAGCGCGAAACTCAGCGCGAACACCTTCACCCAGAAGCCGTAGGCGTCCATCCACTTCGCGTCGCCGGTCCGGCCGAAGCGCCACTTGAAGAACAGCAGCACCCAGCCCAGTGCAATGGTGATGGTGGGAAACAGGATGTGGAAGCTGATGTTGGCCGCGAACTGGATGCGGGCCAGCAGCAGTGGGTCGAGTGCATCAAGCATGGCTCTTGCCTCCGATGAAGCGGTCACGGGCGTCCAGCAGCTTCCCCACCTTCTTGCCGAGCTTCATCAGCTCCACGAGGCGCTCCTGGTCCATGGCGCGCACGTCCTCGAACCACCCCGTGGTGAGTTCGATCAGGTCGTGCATCTCGCGCATGCGCTCCTGCGCATGGCGGTCGGCGGGGTCGGCGGGGGATTCGAGCAGCGCGTCGCGGAGCATCGAGAGGGTCGGGTCGACCTCGCGCTTGCGCCGCTCCTCGGCGAGGGTCTGGAAGATGGCCCAGACGTCCTCGGGGGCGGAGAAGTATTCGCGGCGGTCGCCGGGAAGGTGCTGCAGCTTCACCAGCCGCCAGCTCTGCAGTTCCTTCAGGCCCATGCTGACGTTCGAACGGGAGAACGCCAGCCCTTCCGCAATCTCGTCGGCGTTGAGCGGCCTCGGGCTCACGAACAGCAGGGCGTAGATCTGCCCGACCGTACGGTTGATGCCCCAGCGGCTGCCCATCTCGCCGAAGTGGAGGACGAAGCGCTGGACCAGCGGACTGAGCATGGCGTTCACGTAGTTTCAGGAATTTCTGAAATTCTAGGCATCCCCGATCCTTGCCGCGTGAAGAGTCGAGACTCCGTTCGACCGGCGTAAACTTGCGCCCCCACGGAATCCGGCTCGCCCATGCGCACGCTCGCTCTGACCGCCGCCCTCGCGGTGGCCGTCCTCGCCCTTTCCCCCGCCGCGGCGCAGAACCGGGGCGCCCGGACACCCGCCGCGCCGCTGGCCTGCGCCGACTTCAACGGCCACGCCAACCATGCGTGGCGGTTGGCGAACCCGGCCTCGGCCGCCCAACCGGAGCGCAGCCGCCTGGCCGAACTCGGCGCCAGCGCCGCGCAGAAGCAGGCCGCCCTGCTGGCCGCCGCGGCCACCAGCCCGCAGAACGATCAGGAAAAGACGCTGGGGGCCTTCTGGGCCGCGGGCATGGACGAGGCCGGTCTGGAGCGCCAGAGCGCCGCGGCGGTGCAGACGCTGTTGGCCCCGCTCGCCCAGCTGCGCCGCCCCCGCGACCTCGCCAAGGTGGGTGCCGCCTACCACGCCCTCGGCGTGGCACCGATGGCTGAATTCGTCCGCCTTGAAGCCACTGACGGTGGCCGCCGTCCGCTGGCCGCCGTGCCGGCCGCCCTCGGACTGATCGATCCGGCTTTCTACACGACGAATGACGCCGAAGTGCGGACGCTGCTCGGCAAGTACCGCACCTATGTCGAGGCGGTGCTGCGCGCCAGCGGCCTGCCCGACGCCGAAATCAGCCCGGCCTCCGAAGCCGTGCTGCAGATCGAGACCCAGCTCGCCCAGGCACTGGTCGGCGAAGGCCCGGAGGCCCGCAGCAGCGACACCCTGCGGGCGCAGGACCGCCGCTTCATCGCCCTCGGCTTCGCCGACCTGCTCAAGCAGCTCGGTGCGCGCAGCGAAGACCTCGTGGTCGTCAGCCCGGCCTACTTCGCCACGCTCGGCCAGATCGCCAGTGCGGAGCGCGACACCAAGCGCCTGCAGTGGTACCTGCGCTTCCGCGTGCTCAACCGCTTCGCCCCGGAACTCGGCGGCACCTTCCGCAACGCCCATGGCGGGTTCTTCGCGCAGATCCTGCGCGGCCTGCCCGCGGCACCGTCGCGCGCGGAGCACATGGACACCCTGCTGCGCCGCACGCTCGGCGGCCTGAACGACGCGGCCTTCAACGCCCGCCATGCGCCGGAGGCCCGCCGCCAGCGCGCCTTGGCACTGGCTGAAGGCGTGCGCGCCGCCGCCGTCGAGATGGCGGGCAAGGCCGGAGCCACCGAAGACGCGCAGCGCCTGCAGGCCATGCGCTTCGACATCGCGGGCAACGGGTCAAACACTTTCGACGCGACCGGCCTCGAGTTCCGCGCCGACGACCATGTCGGCAACCTGCTGCGTTACGGGCGCTGGGCGGAGGGTCGCATCCTCGCCGACCGCCCCCTCGCCATCGATCCGCTGCCAGCTCGCGTTCCTGCCGTGCAGTGGCTGACCGGCACCGACACGCTGGCCATCACGGCCGCGGCCCTTTCGCCGCCCCTGCTCGGCGACGCCGGCACCACGGCGGACGCGGCCGACTATGGCGCCCTGGGCGCACTGGTCGGCCACGAACTCGCCAAGCGCCTGACGCCCGGCAACCGCGGTGCCGCGCTCGGCCCGCTCTACAACGGGTTCCAGGCCGCACCGGGCCTGCGCGTCGATGGCGCACGCACCCTGCCGATGAACCGAGCCGACCTCGCTGGCCTCGAATTCGCCTGGGCAGCCTTCACCAAGGCGCAGCCGCAGGCGGATGCCAACACGAAGAAGGCCTTCTTCACCGCCTGGGCGAACCTCTGGGCCAAGACCCAGACCACCGAGGCGCTTCGCGCCGAGGTGCAGGGTTCGCCGTACGCGCCGGCCGCCTTCCGCGTTAATGGCCCGCTCTCGCAATTGCCCGCTTTCGGCGAGACCTACGGCTGCCGCGTGGGCGCCGTGATGCGCGCCGCCAACCCGATCGGGGTGTGGCGCTGATGGCTCTGGTTCCCGGTCAACGCTGGTTTTCGTCCGCCGAGCCGGAGCTCGGTCTCGGCACCGTGCTTCGCATCGCGGGCCGCAGCGTGCAACTCGTCTTCACCGCCTCCGGCACCGTGCGCCAGTACTCGCTCGAAGCCGCGCCCCTAGTCCGCGCGGTGTTCCGCGCCGGCGACCGCGTGCGCATGGACGGCAAGGAGATCGCCATCGAGTCGGTGGAAGAGCGCGCCGGCCTCGTCTGGTACCGCGCCGGCAACGATGAATTCATGGAAGGCGCGCTCGATGCCGAGCAACCGGTGTCGAAGGCCGACCAGCGCCTGATCAGCGGCCGCATCGACCGCAACGACCAGTTCGAACGCCGCGTCCGCACGCTCGACCTCCGGGCCCGCGCGCGCCGCCATCCTGGCTGGGGCGTGCTGGGCGCCCGCGTCGACCTCATCCCGCACCAGCTGCGCGTGGTCGAGACCGCCGCCGCGCGCCGCACGCCGCGCCTGCTGCTGGCCGATGAAGTCGGCCTCGGCAAGACCATCGAGGCCTGCGCCATCGCCGCGCAGCAGATCGCCAGTGGCCGCGCCAAGCGCGTGCTGGTGCTGACGCCGGAAAGCCTCGTCAACCAGTGGTTCGTCGAACTGCTGCGGCGCTTCAACCTGCCCTTCGCCATCTATGACGAGGAGCGCTGCGAGGCGCTCGAGATGAACGAGCCCTCGAGCAACCCCTTCGAGGACGAGCAGTTCGTGCTCGCCTCGGTGGATTGGCTCACCGAGCACGACAAGCGCATGAAGCAGCTGGTGCAGGCCGGCTGGGACCTGCTGCTCGTCGACGAGGCGCACCACCTCATCTGGACGCCCGAGTTCGAAAGCCCCGGTTACACGCTGGTGGCGGCGCTCGCCAAGCGCGTGCCCGGCCTGCTGCTGCTCACCGCCACGCCGGAGCAGCTCGGCCGCGGCGGGCACTTCGCGCGCCTGCGCCTGCTCGATCCGGCGCGCTACACCGACCTCAAGAGTTTCCTCGCCGAATCCGACCGCTTCGTCGCGCTGTCGCAGCTGGCCGAACGCATCGAGGCCGGCGACGTCACCCGCGCCGATGGCGAGGCCTTGAACGACCTGTTCGCCAACGACCGTGAATGGCTGGACGCCACGCTGGCCGCCATCGAAACCGGCGACCTTGTCGCACGCGAAGTGCTCATCGACGCGCTGGTCGACCGCCACGGCACCGGCCGCGTGATGGTGCGCAACCGCCGCGCCGCGGTCGGTGGTTTCCCGAAGCGCATCGCCCACGTCGACCTGCTGCCCGCCACCGACGATTCCGAGCTGCTGGGCCGCCTGCGCGCCGAGTTCGCCTTCGAAGTCGGCGATCTCGACGAGGAGCCGGTGCACGACTACGCCAAGGACCCGCGCCTCGACTGGCTGCTGGAGACGCTGAACGCGCTCGGCGGCGAGAAGGCGCTGGTGCTCTGCCGCTCCCGCGCCAAGGTGCAGGCCATCGAGGAGGCGCTGCGACTGCGCTGGGGCCAGCCGGTCGCGCGCTTCCATGAAGACATGAACCTGCTGCAGCGCGACCGCAATGCCGCGTTCTTCGCCGACCCGGACGGCGCGCGTGTGCTGATCGCCTCGGAAGTCGGCGCCGAAGGCCGCAACTTCCAGTTCGCCCAGCATCTGGTGCTCTGGGACCTGCCGCTGCACCCCGACATGCTCGAGCAGCGCATCGGCCGCCTCGACCGCATCGGCCAGCCCGGCGACGTGCACATCCACGCCGCCGCTGTCACCGGCAGTGCGCAGGAGGTGCTGCTGCGCTGGTACCACGAAGGCCTCGACGCCTTCCGCGGCGTGGTGCCGGACGGCCGCGAGCTTCTGCGTCGCAGCGTCGATGAACTCGTCGCGCTGGCGGAAGCCGATCCCATCGGCCGCGAGCCCGCGCTCGAGCAGCTCATCGCCGACACCCGCGGCGCGCATGCCGAGCTCGCGGAACAGATCGCCCGCGGCCGCGACCGCCTGCTCGAACGCGCCAGCCAGCGTGCGGAGGCCGATGAACTGCGCGCCGCCCTCGCCGAGGACGACGCCGACCTCGTCTCGCAAGAGGCCATGCTCGAACTGCTCGAAGCCTTCGGCGTCGAGAACGAGCCACTGGGTGAAGGCCGCTTCCTGCTCGATCCGGAGTACCTCACCGTCGACGGCTTCGACGCGCTGAAGGGCGGCGCCCGCGAGGCCACCTGCGACCGTCGCTTGGCCCTGTCGCGCGACGACCTGCTCTACCTGCGCGCCGACCACCCGTTGATCCTCGGCGCGCAGGACCTGATGCTGAGTTCCGAGCTCGGCAACGCCTGCCTGCTGATCGACGAAACGCTGCCACCGCGCACGGCGCTGCTCGAAGCCATCTACGTGCTCGAGTGCATCACCGACGCCAAGCTCAACATCGCGCGCTTCCTGCCGCCCACGCCGCTGCGCGCCATCGTCGACACGCGCCTGCAGCGCCGCGACGATTTCGCGCCGGATCCCGATTCGGTGGCGAAGGCGTCCGACCGCCAGTTCGACCTCTCGCCGATGCGCAAGGTGATGAACAGCCTCGTGCCGCCGATGCTCGGCGCCTGCGAAACCAGCGCTCGCCGCGATGCCGCGACGGTGATCGCCGAAGCAGCCGAACTCGCCGAGACGCGCTTGGGCGGCGAACTCGCCCGCCTCGAATCGCTGGCCCGCGTGAACCCGGCCGTCAGCGAGTCCGACGTGCAGGCCCTGCGCGACGAGCGCGAGGCCGTGCTGGCCGCCCTGCCCGGCGCGCGCCCGCGCCTCGACTCGGTGCGGCTGATCACCAGCCCGGATTTCCTGCTGCTGCGACGCTAGCGCGCCAAGCCACGACGCCGTGCTTCGGCGCCGTGGTCGTGCTGTCCTGCCTCAGCGCACCGAGCGCAGCGTCGGCCGACGCTTGCCGAACGGCGGATCGCCGCGCCAGTAACGCATCACCAGCCAGGCGCCGAGCATGCCGCCGAGGTGGGCGAAGTGCGCCACGCCGCCCGGCGAATTCAAGCCCATGAACAGTGCGAGCCCGGCGAGGATCATCACCAGGTACTTCGCCTTGATCGGCACCGGCGGGATCAGCAGCATCAGCTGCTGGTTGGGGTACATCAGGCCGTAGGCCAGCAGCAGGCCGTAGGCGAGGCCCGAGATGCCGAGCGCCGGGCCGGGCGGGAACACACCGGCGAGTCCGAACAGCAGGTGCACCGCGCCGGCGGTGAGGACGCAGGCCAGCACGAACTGCACATAGCGGCGCGTGCCCCACTGCGACTCCAGCATCGCCCCCAGCATCCACACCATGAAGGCGTTGAAGAACAGGTGGATGAAGTCGTCATGCAGGGCTGCGTAGGTGACGAGCTGCCAAGGCAGAAAACCACCGCCGCCGAAGCCTTCGCTGCCGACCGGCCACAGGGCGAACCACCGCACCATCGGCTCGCCCACCAGCCATTGCAGGGCGAACGTGCCGGTCAGGATCCACAACAAGTACAGCGTGACGGGAGGCAGGCGCGGCACAGGGCCCTCGGGGCAGTGGTGAAGACGCCCGGATGATACCGGCGTCAGCGTTTCGTTCGCGTCGCGGCCGGCGGCGCCCAAAGCAGGGCATCCAGCGTTTCCGCCGCCGTGCGCCGCGGGCTGCGGACGCGCCCGTTCTCCACGACCACCCCTTCGGCACGCAGCCGCGCCGACTGCTCGGCGAAGCCGGGGCTGTCCGCCGGCATCGCGATGCGCCCATCCGAGCGCAGCACCCGGTGCCAAGGCAGTGCCGGGTCGGTGTTCTCGCTGAGCACCCGCGCCACCAGCCGCGCACCGCGAGGGAAGCCCGCCTCGCGAGCCACCTCGCCGTAGCCGCGCACCTCGCCCGCCGGGATGCGGCGGATCACCGCGAGGATGGCCTTGGCGTTCGTCGTCATGGTCATGGCGGTACGATACCCGCACCCAAGGAACCCGCCATGCAGAACTTCGAACAGATCCGCGGCCACGTGCAGTCGCACTTCCGTATCACCACCAACGACCCGTACGTGCTCTGCGTCGAACTGTCGCTGGACGCCGGCAAGCGGCACCAGAGCGTGTTCCTGGCCGAACTCGAAGACGACGACGGCCGCCGGCTGCTGCGCGCCAGCACCATCATCGCGCCGATCACCGGCATCGACGCGCGCCGCATGCTCGCCTACAACTGGCACTCCCGCGTGGGCTGGCTGGCCATCGGCGAACTTGACGGCGTGCCCTACCTGCAGCTCTGCGAGAACCGCCCCTACGCCGGCCTCGACGGCGCAGAACTGGACCGCTTGGTCCTCGAGATCGGCGGCCAGGGCGATCGCATGGAGCGCCTGCTCTCGGCCGGCGGCGACCTGCTGTAACGCCCGGCGCCAGCCCCATTGGTAGACTCCCCGCCCGTCCCTCTCCCGCCCCACCATGCCCGACGACCCTGACTTGCGACGATTCCTGGCGCTGACCCCGGAGCCGCGCCCGTGATCGAGTTCCTGCTGATCATCGTCCTGACCCTCGCGAACGGCTTCTTTGCGATGTCCGAAATGGCCGTGATGACCTCGCGCAAGGGGCGTCTCAAGCAGCTGGCGAAGGAGAGCCGCGGCGCGCGCAAGGCGCTGGAGCTGGCCGAGCATCCCGACGGCTTCCTGTCCTCGGTGCAGGTGTGGATCACCCTGCTCGGCCTGCTGCTCGGCCACTTCGGCGCCGAGACCTTCGCGGTGCACCTGCGCCCGCCGCTGCTCGAATCGGGCCTCGACCCGAAGTGGGCCGAGTGGATCGCCTACGCCGTGAGCTTCGCGGTGATCCTGTACGGGTCGGTCGTGTTCGGCGAACTCGTGCCGAAGCGCGTCGCCACGCTGTATCCCGAGCGCATCGCCGCCCTCGTCGCGCTGCCGATGGGCGTGATGACGATGGTCGCCAAGCCGTTCGTCTTCATCCTCGCGACGTCGACGAAGCTACTGCTGAAGCTGCTGCGCGCCGATCGCAGCGACGGCGACCGCGTCACCGAGGAAGAGATCCGACTGCTGGTCGCCGAAGGCCACGAGCAGGGCATCATCGATGCCGACGAGCAGGCGATGGTGAACCGCGTGCTTCGCCTCGGCGACCGCAGCGCGGCCAGCCTGATGACGCCGCGCACGCGCATCACCTGGCTCGACGCCAACCTGCCGCTCGAGGACAACCTCGCCACCATGCGCGAGACGCCGTATTCGCGCTATCCGGTGTATCGCGGCAACGATGCCGAGGTGCTGGGCATCCTCGAAGTGAAAAGCCTCACCGGGCGTCTCGGCCAGGGCGGCAGCGTCGATCTGTTCGCCACGCTGAAGCCCGCGCTGTTCGTCTCGGAATCGACGCAGTCGATGCGCCTGCTGGAAATTTTCCGCGAAGAGCAGCAGACGATGGCGCTCGTCGTCGACGAATACGGCGAAGTGATCGGCGCCGTCACCGCCAGCGACCTCCTCGGCGCCGTGATGGGCCGCGGCCAAGCCCCGCACGAGGCCAGCGACGAAGAGCCGCTGCTCGTGCAGCGCGATAACGGCAGCTGGCTGGTGGACGGCCGCCTGCCCAGCGACGAGACGCGCGAGCTGTTGCGCGTCAGCGCACTCCCCGGCGAGGAAGACCACGATTTCCACACCATCGCCGGCATGGTGATGGCGCAGTTCGGCCGCATCCCCGACGCTGGCGAGCATTTCACCTGGGAAGGCTGGCGCATCGAAGTGATCGACCGCGACGGCGCCCGCATCGACAAGCTGCTGGTGGAGCGCCTTGAGCGCGACGAAAGCGCCGAGGCCTGACCGCGGCGCATGGATGACGGGCTGACCACGCAGCGGCTGTTCGAGCGGATCGCGCGCGACCATCCCGGCACCCTGCCCCTCGCCGACCTGCTCGACGCCTTCAGCGAGCGCGCTTTCGGGCTGTTCCTGCTGTTGGCCATCCTGCCTGCCTTCCTCCCGCTGCCCGCCGGTGCCGGTGCCATCAGCGGCCCGCTCGTTTCACTGGCCGGGCTGCAACTGCTGGCCCAGGCCGAGCACCCGTGGCTGCCGCGCTGGCTCCAACGGCGGCCGGTGTCCACGGCTTCGCTGGACCGCTTCCGTGTGCGGCTGGCGCGACCTCTGGCCTGGCTGGAACACGTGAGCCGTCCGCGCTGGCCCGCGATGATCGACCACCCGGCGGCGAAGGCCACCAGTGGGCTGTTGCTGGTGGTTCTCGGCGGGCTGCTGGCCCTGCCCATCCCGCTCACCAACTACCCGTTCGGCCTCGTGCTGCTGGTGTTCGCGGTGGCCCTGATCGAACGCGATGGGCGGACGCTGGCGATGGCGTGGGCCCTCGGCGTGATCGAGGTGCTGTTGGTCGCACTGTTTGTCGACGACGTCGCCAAGCTGCTGCTCAGCTTCGGCGAGCGCGTGGCCGCCTGGTTCTGAGCGGCGGCGCCCTTCGGCGCGGCGGTCGCGGCGCTCAGCCGAACAGCCGGCCCACGTCCTCGGCGGGCAGTGGACGCCCGAGGTAGAAGCCCTGGCCCAGCGGGCAGCCGCGTTCGCGCAGCAGATCGTGCTGCCCCACGTTCTCGATGCCCTCCGCCACGACCGTCACGCCGAGCGAATGCGCCATCGCGATGACGCCGCTGGTGAGGGCCAGGTCGTTCGGGTCGCGCAGCAGGTCGGTGATGAAGCTCCGGTCGATCTTCACGCCGTCGACGGGCACGCGGCGGAGGTGCGAGAGCCCGGAGAAGCCAGTGCCGAAATCGTCGAGCCAGACGCCGACGCCGAGCGCGCGCAGGCGGGTGAACGCCGCGGTGGCTTGGGCCTCGTCGCGCAGGATGGCGGTTTCGGTCAGTTCGAGGTGTAAGCGATTCGGATCGAGGCCGGTGCGCTGCAGCGCGCCTTCCACGGTCTCCGGCAGGTTGCCGAGCGAAAGCTGGCGGGGCGAGACGTTGATCGCCACGAACGGCGCGCGCGTGCCGTGCGGGACGGGCCAGCGCGTGGCCGCGCGCATCGCCTCCTCCAGCACGCGGTGGCCGATCACCTCGACCTGGCCGCTGTCCTCGGCGATGCCGATGAAGATCGAAGGCGGCACCAGGCCGAGCTCCGGATGCGTCCAGCGCAACAATGCTTCCGCGCCGACCGCGCGCCCATCCGTGAGGTCGAAGATCGGCTGGAACGCGAGGCTCATCTCGCCGCGCTCCCAAGCGCCGCGCAGGTCGTGCTCGAGGCGCACGCGCCGTTCCACTTCCTCGTCGAGCGCGAGCGAGTAGAAGCGGAAGCAGCCCTTGCCCGCCGCCTTGGCCTGGTACATGGCCATGTCGGCGTTCTTCACCATTTGCGCCGCCGAGGCGGCATCGTCGGGAAACACCGTGATGCCGATCGAGCCGGAGACGACGAGATCGCGATCCTGCAGGGTGAGCGGCGCGCTGATCGCCGCGAGGATGCGACCAGCGAGCGACTCGGCGCGCTGGCGGACGTCCGCCTCGGGGAACAGCACCACGAACTCGTCGCCGCCGAAGCGTGCGAGTTCCGCGCCGTCGATGCCTTCCTCGGCGCAGGCGCTGCGGATGCGCGCGGCGACGTCGACCAGCAGCTCGTCGCCAACATGGTGGCCGAGGGTGTCGTTCACGCGCTTGATGTCGTCGAGGTCGATGAACATCAGCGCCAGCTCGCCACTGCTGGCCTGCAGGGTCAGCAGCCGCGACTCCAGCGATTCGCTCAAGGCCAGCCGGTTGCCGAGGCCGGTGAGCGGATCGGTGTAGGCGATGCGGCGGATGTCGCGTTCGTGGCGCGCAACCGACTCCGCCATGCGCGAGAAGACCTTGGTCAGGTCGCCGATCTCGTCGTCGCGGGCCGCGAGGTTCCGCGCCTCGGCGTAGCGCCCCCCTTCGACGGCGAGAGCCGCCTCGGCCAGGGCGCGGATCGGCTTCAGCACGTTCCGGCGCAACGAATACAACCCGATCAGGCCGAAGCTCGCGATCAGGGTCAGGCCGCCGAGCAGCCAGCGCACGTGGGCGGCACGCGTTTCCGCCAACCGGGTTTCCACGGTCCGGCTCCAGACCTGGGCGGCGCGCGCGCCCTCGTCCATCGAAAGCCCCAGCCGCACCCAGCCCACCCGCTGCTCGCCGAGGCGCACCGGCGCGCTCAGGTGCAGCAGGCCATCGGCCCAGTGGGCCTCGATTCCGCCGCGCAGAGCCTCCGCGGGCGCGCCCCCCACGGGTGCGAGTTCGGGCAGCGACTCGCCGAAGCGCGCGATGTCGCGGCTGCCGTCATGCACGATCCGGCCTTGCGCGTCGGCGACGAGCACGTATTCGACGTCGGCCTGCTGGCCGGTGTTGCGTGCGTACTCGCCGATCCGCTCGAGGTCGAGGAAGTACAGCGGGTTGGCCACTGCGTTGGCGAGCTGGTTGGCCAGCGCGGAACCGCGCTGCTGCAAGCCATCGCGCACCACGTCGAGGACGAGGGCGTCGCCGCCCTCCCGCATCGACACGAAGCTGCGCTGCTCGCGCCAGATCAAACCGGCGAAGATCAAGGCCATCGTGCCCACGCAGAGCATGACCCAGCCAAGCATTTGGGCGCGCAAGGTCCAGCGGAACGTCACTCGATCGCCTCCCGGGTACGGCGGGCGGCTTCGGACAGCACGTCGAGTGCCGCGGCATTCTCGGGCGTCAGTTCGACGAATCGGGTGGTGCCGAAGAAGCGCCGCAGCGCGGGCGCGGCATCCGGGTCGACCGAGGCCTGCAGCAGGACGGTGCGCAGGCGGTCGCGCACGCGCGGATCGAGGTCGGCGCGCACGATCTCCATGGCCCTCGGCGCGCTCATGCTGCGGCCCACGACGCGCAGCGAGGCTGCGCGCGGATCGCGCTCCTGAAGCTCCGCGAAGTCGACGTCGCTGAACGCGCCCGCATCGACGACGCCCTTCATCACCCACGTGGCGATGTTGGCTTCGGTGTTGCCGAAGACGTAGCCGACGCCGCCGCTGCGCGGACGATCGGTCGGCGACGGCAGGATCTCCATCGGCACGCCGGCATCGAGCAGGGTGATCGCGGGCAGCAGGTAGGCACTTGTCGAGCCCGGGTTCTGCAAGGCCAGGCGATAGCCGCGCAGGTCGCCGATCGTCCGGATGGGCGAATCGTTGCGGACGAAGACCACCGAGCGGTAATGGCTCACGCCGTTGCGTTCAGTCAGAAGCAGCACCGGGGCGCTGGCGCGGTTGATCAGGGTGAGGCCGGTGGCCGCGGTCTCGGTCACCCAGTCGACGCGCCCGTGGCGCAAGTAGCTCGTCATCCGCGACGTATCGCGCGCCATCAGGATGCGACCTTCGCGGATGCCCACGTCGGCCATGCGCGGCACGACATAGTCGAGCAAGGGTTTCAGCTGGTCGTAATGCCGTTGGGGATCGTCGCTGATGCGTCCGAGGACGAGGACGCCGGGATCGGCCGCGGCGAGAGGCGCCAAAGCCATGAACACCATCGCAGCGACTGCACGAAACCGTTTACGCCCGTCCATCCTCAGCCTTGACACCGTGTAACCCGCCGAGTCTGACACGGATTGACGTTTATTGTGACTTCTTGGCACCGGCCAGTCGTGCCATGCGCTGCGCATCCGCGAGGATGCCGTGCAGCACGCGCACCTCGCGCTCGTCCGGCGCCGCGCGCAGGAACAGCCGACGCAGTCGACGCATCACCGTCATGCCGCTACGGCCCTTGTGGAAGTCGATGTCGTGTAGGGCTTCGTCGAGGTGCGCGAAGAAGCGCTCCATCTCGTCGTGCGTGGCCGGCGGGCGCTCGTCGAGCGGATCGCGCACGGCGTCCACGCCCGCTTCGGCCATCGCGGCCAAGCGCAGCTCGTAGGCCAGCACCTGCACCGCCTGCGAGAGATTCAGCGAACTGAAGTCCGGATCGGTGGGAATGCACACGGATGCGTGGCAGAGCTGCAGCTCGGCGTTCTCGAGGCCGGTGCGTTCCGGGCCGAACACGAGGGCCACCTCGCCGTGACGGGAGGCCTCCAGCAGCCGGACGGCCGCCTCCCGAGGCGTGAGCTCGGGCATCGGCACGGCGCGCTGCGTCGCGGTGCTGCCCAGCACCAGCGTGCAGCCGGCCACGGCCTCGGCCAGCGTCGCGGTGATGCATGCCCCGTCGAGCAGGTCATCGGCGCCCGCGGCCAGCGCCGAGGCGTCGGGATGCGGAAATTTTTCCGGGGCCACGAGGTGCATCGCCCCGAACCCCATGGTCTTGAGCGCGCGGGCCGAAGACCCGATGTTGCGCGGATGCTGGGTGCCCACCAGCACCATGCGGACCCGTTCAAGCGCGCGCAAGGTTGCCTCCGGGGAATCGGTTAAACTCCGCGCCGGCCCGGCAACGACCGGTCCATCGTTCTTCACACAATCCAGCGGAAAGAGGCGGGCAGCGCATGCAGAACCCTGTCGTCAATGTCATGGTCAAGGCCGCGCGTGCCGCGGGTAACGTCCTGCTGCGCAACATGTCGCGCCTCGAGAGCCTCAACGTCGTCGAGAAGGCCCGCCAGGACTACGCCAGCGAAGTGGACGGCCTCGCCGAGCGCGAAATCATACGCGAGCTCAAGCGCGCCTACCCCGACTACGCCATCCTCGGCGAGGAAACCGGCCAGACCGGCAAGGGCCGCTACACCTTCATCGTCGATCCGCTCGACGGCACCTCGAACTACCTGCGCGGCATCCCGCATTTCTGCGTCTCGATCGCCCTCGTGGACAACGGCGAGCCGACCGACGCGGTGATCTACGACCCGCTGCGCAACGAACTTTTCTGCGCCTCGCGCGGTGCCGGTGCCGTGCTCAACGACCGTCGCATCCGCATCAACACGCAGCGCGAGATCGGTGGCGCCGTGTTGATCAGCGGCTTCCCGCCGCGCGAGCGCAAGCGCATCGGTCCGCAGCTGAAGTGCATCGAGATGCTGCTGAAGGACGCCGAAGACGTGCGCCGCACCGGTTCCGCGGCGCTCGACCTGGCGTGGGTCGCCGCGGGCCGTTCCGACGGCTATTTCGAGGCCGGCGTGAAGGCTTGGGACATCGCTGCCGGCATCCTGCTGGTGCGCGAGGCCGGTGGCCGCGCCTGCGACTTCAAGGGCCGCAACGAGAAGATCCTGTTCGAAGGCCAGTGCATCGCCGGCTCGATGAAGGTCGTCGATGCCGTGCAGAAGGCCGTGCAGGAATCCGGCTGGCTCGCCAGCTTCGCGCCGCCGCCGCTGAACCCCGACGCCGCGGCCTGAGCGCCGCGCCTCAGCGCGCCTGCGAGGCGATCAGGTGCGCGAGGCGGTCGGTGTTGAGATTGCTCGCCAGACGGAGCTCGCCGGAGGTGAGCATCCTCGGCATGCGCTTCATCACCCACGCAAGGTCGGCGTCCGGCGGTAGCGGGACGTTCGGCAGCAGGCCCAGCCAGCCGTTCCGCCCCCCCTGCTTCACCGTGTAGAGGGCGAGGTCGGCCAAGGCCACCACCGCTTCCCAGCCCAGCGCCTGCGGCGAGGCTGCATCCCACGGCAGCGGCGCCCAGCCGATGCTCGCGGTGAGCGGCAGTGGCGTGCCGTTGTGGATGAAGGGCTCCCCGGCGATGGCATCGCGGACCCGCTCCGCCAACTCGGCCGCACGCTCACGCTGCGTGTCGCGAGCGACCACGAGGAACTCCTCGCCGCCCCAGCGCACCAGGTGGTCGCTCGACCGGAACACGGCGCGCAGACGCTCCGAGAACTGGCGCAACAGTTCGTCGCCGGCCGCGTGGCCGTGGCGGTCGTTGACCGCCTTGAAGTGATCGACGTCGATCAGGAACACCACCATGTCGTTCGCCGCTTCGGTGGCGGGCGGGTGCGCCTTCCGTCGGACCCAGAGCGCCATCTCCGAAGCCATCTGCAGCGACATGAAGCGGCGGTTGCGCAGGCCCGTGAGCGGGTCGGTGAGGCTGGCCTCCTCGAACTCGCGGGTCCGCACGCGTAGCGCTTCCGACAGGACACGCAGCTCCGCCGTGCGCCGCTCCACTTCCTGCTCCAGCGTCATGCGTGCCCGCTCGAGGGCCCGCGTGCGCCAGCGCACCAGCAGGGTGGTCGCGAGGGCCGCGAGGGCGAAGGCGAGCAGCACGAATGCGGGCGTCTGCCACCAGCGCGGCTCGACGACGATCGTCAAGGCTTCCCGTGCCTCGCTCCACTCGCCGCTGCGATTGCCGCCCTGAACGAAGAAGCGGTAGCGCCCCGGCCAGAGGTTGCCGTACGCGGCCACGCGGCTCTCATGGTTGGCCTCCACCCACTCCCGGTCCACGCCCTCGAGGCGATAGCGATGGTGGTTTCGCGTGGCGGCGCTGTAGTCCAGCGAGGCGAACTCGATGGTGAATCCGCGCCCGCCGGCCGGAACGCGGAACTCGCCGGCCATCGGACCGACCGGCTGTCGGCGGCCATCGACGTAGACATCCGTCACCACCACCGGTGGCGCGAAGGACCACGGCACGAAGGCTTCCGGCCTCACCACCAGCACGCCCTCGCGGCCGCCGTACGCCAGGCGGCCGTCGCCGAAGCGGGCGTAGGAGCGGAACCACCCCGTGCCCACCTGCGCGCCATCGATCGGCAAAAGCTGACGGAACCGGTCCGTGGCCGGATCGTAGAGGGCGCGCTGGCTCCAGATCCGGCCGTCCGCATCGTCGAGCAGGTTGGCGCCGAAGCTCACGCCGCCCTCGCCGTGGCGGGCGCTGATGGCCTCGAAATCGACGGCAGCGTCCGCCCGGCCGATGGCACGGTGCAGTCCGTCGGCATCCACCCAGAGCCGGCCCTGCCGATCGACGAGCACCCCATTGACGTCGAACGCGTGCGCCTCGCCGTCCAAGCGCGTCTCGACGCGGCGCAGCGTCCGCTGCACCGTATCCAGCCAGAACAGGCCGGAACTGCCGCCGACCCACGCTCCGCCGGCATCGAAGGCCATTGCCTCGACGCTGCCTTCGACGCGCCGATCGTCCGCGTCGCCGATGCGTTGCGGCGTGCCGCCCTGGGCATCGACGGCGAACAGGCCATCGGCAGTGCCCACCCAGAGGCCGCCGTCCGCAGCCGGCCACAAGCGACGCACCGCCGAACCCTCGAGGAACTCGGGGCCCGCCACGCGCTGGAATTCCGACCTGCCGCTGCGACGCAGGAAGAGCCCGCGTTCGGTCCCGACCCACAGGCTGCCATCCACCCCGGCCGCCACGCCCGACGGTTGGTCGCCCTCGAAGGCACCAGCCTCGGAGCCGCCCGGCCGCAGGAGCTCGCGCAAGGCGAGATCGGCGCCCATGCGCACCACGCCCACGCCGGCCAAGCCGAGCCACAGCCCGCCGTCGTTGTCCTCGCCCATGGTCAGCACGTTGAACTGGGCCATCGCGGGATCGACCCCGGGCTGGTAGCGCCGGCTCAGCAGCCCCCTTGGTCGCGGATCGGTGCGCTGCACGCCGCCACCGAAGCTGCCCACCCAGAGCAGGCCGGAGTCGTCGACCAGCAGCGCGCGCACCTCGGCCGGATCCAGCCCGAGGGCCTGGCCCGGCACGGCGCGGATGGGCCGCAGCAAGCGCGCGTCCTCCGCCGCATGCACATCGATGCCGCCGGGGTGACCCACCCACACCTCGCCCGGCAGCGGCTCGGCCACCGAGCTGATGCCGGTGCCCAACCAGCGCCGCACTACCCCCGGAGACGGCGCCCCGGTAGCGGTGACCACCGCGTAGGGCAGCACCGCGACCTGGCCCTGCTGCGCCCCCACCCAGAGGTCACCGGACGCGATCTGGGCGATGGCGCGGATGCGCGCATTGGCGAAGCCCAGTGGATCGCCCTCGTCGGAAAGCACCCGCTCGAAGACTTCCGTCCCCGCTCGGCGTCGCACGAGGCCCCGCCAGGTCCCCACCCAGAGATGGCCGTCGCGATCGACATGCATCGCCGAGATGCGGTCATCGGGCAAGGAGATCGACGATGTCGGGTCGTGGCGCCAGACTTCCGAGCGGCGCGTGCTCGGATCGAGCCGGGTCAGACCGCCGCCCGTCGAACCGATCCAGATTCCGCCCTCGGCATCGTCGGCCAGCGCACGGATGGGCAGCAGGCGAACGCCTTCCGCCTCGCCGAAGCGTTCGAAGCGATCCGTCGCGGCGTCATACCGTGCCACGCCCTCGGACTCGGTGCCCACCCAGATGCGCCCGTCGCGGGCGCGGTGCACCACGCGCACCACGTTGCCCGGAAGGCTGGACGGGTCGTCGGGCTGTGTCTGGTAGAGGCGAAAGCGGTAGCCGTCGTAACGCACGAGGCCACCGGTGGTGGCGATCCACAGCAGGCCCTGCCCGTCCTGCGCGAGGCCGGTCACGACCCCTTCCGGCACCTGCTCGACGTCGCCGACGCGCTCGAACATCAGCGGGGCCGCCGGGGCCACCGACGCAGAGACCGACGGAACAACGCCGATGAGACCGAACGCGAGGACCAGGCCACGGAGCGCATGCCGCCACGCGGGCAAGCGCCGCGCCACGCCCCATCGCTCCGAACCACCTGACCACGCCGAGCGTCCCGTCATCCTCGCTCCCCTCTGCGCCGAGGGCGTCACTGTACCCGGAACGACGAAGGCCGCGGATCGCTCCGCGGCCTTCGAATGCGAAACCATGCAACGAATCAGGGACGGCGATCGAGCTCGCTGTCGTCCTTCGCCTTCGGCAGCAGGTCCTGCTTGGTGACGTTCAGCCAGATCAACAGCGGGCAGGCCACGAAGATCGAGGACAGCGTGCCGATGATGATGCCGAGCATCTGCGCTTCGGCCATGCCCTCGAGGCTCGCACCGCCGTACAGGTAGAGCGCCAGCACGGTCAGGAACGCCACCACCGAGGTGATGATCGTGCGCGAAAGGGTCTGGTTGATCGAGCGGTTCAGCACCTCATTGGCGCTGACATGGTGCAGGCCACGGAAGTTCTCGCGCACGCGGTCGAACACCACGATGGTGTCGTTGATCGAGTAGCCCATCACCGACAGCACGCCGGCCAGCACGATCAGGTCGAACTCGTGCTGCGTCAGCGCGAACCAGCCCACCACCAGCACCACGTCGTGGAGGGTCGTGATGATGGCCGCCACGGCGAACTTCCACTCGAAGCGGAAGGTGATGTAGACGAGGAAGCCGACGATCACGAAGAACATCGCCAACACGCCGTTCTCGGCCAGCTCCTTGCCCACCTGCGGGCCGACGAAATCCGAGCGCACGACCGTCACGCTGTTGCCGGGCTCGCCGAGCAGGTCGGCGATCGCGCCACCGGTCGCCGCCGCGCTTTCCTGGAGCGCCGCTTCGCCCGCCTCGGCTTCGCGCGGCTGCAGGCGCACCACGATGTCGTTGGCCGCGCCGAAGGTCTGCACCACCGGGTTGCTGTAGCCGGCGCCTTCGAGGGCCGCGCGGACGCGCTCCAGGTCGGGTTCCTTCTCGAACTTCAGCTCGGCGACGGTGCCGCCGGTGAAGTCGAGCGCGAAGTTGAAGCCCTTCATCGGGATCAGCACCAGGGCCGCGACCATCAGCGCAAGGGCGATGGCCAGCGACGGCAGGCGCCAGCGCAGGATGTCGTAGTTCGTATCGAACGGGATGAGTCGGAACACGGGGAAACTCCGGTCAGATCGCCAGGCCGGCCAGCTTGCGGCGGCGGCCGTAGATGAGGGTGGCGACGCCGCGCGACACCGACACCGCGGTGTACATCGAGGTCAGGATGCCGATGATCAGCGACAGGGCGAAGCCCTTCACCGGGCCGGTGCCGAAAACGAACAGCGCGATGCCAGCGAGCAGCGCGGTGACGTTGGCATCAGCAATGGTGCCGGCGGCCTTCTCGTAGCCGGTGGCGATGGCGTTCAGCGGCGTATTGCCGGCACGAAGCTCCTCGCGGATGCGCTCGTTGATCAGCACGTTCGCGTCGACGGACAGGCCGACGGTGAGCGCGATGCCGGCGAGGCCGGGCAGCGACAGCGTGGCGCCGACGATCGACATCACCGCAACCAGCATCAGCAGGTTGAGCAGCAGCGCGATGTTGGTGATGACGCCGAACATCCGGTAGTAGATGACGAAGAACACGAGCACGAGCACGAACGAGGCGGCGATCGACTCGAGGCCGCGGGCGATGTTCTCGGCGCCCAGCGACGGGCCGATGATGCGCTCCTCGGCGAACTCCATCGGCGCGGCCAGCGCGCCCGAACGGAGCAGCAGGGCGAGTTGCTGGGCTTCCTGCGGGCTCTCGAGGCCGGTGGTCTGGAAGTTGCGGCTGAACACGCCGCGGATCGAAGCGAGGCTGATGATCTCTTCCGTCACCTTGGTGCCGCGCACTTCCTGGCCATCGACGATGCGCACTTCCGGCACGCGCTCGATGTACACCACCGCCATCGGCTTGCCGACGTTCTGCGAGGTGAAGTCGAACATGCGCTGGCCGGCCGAGGCGTTCAGCGTGACCGACACGCCCGGTGTGCCGGACTCCGGGTCGGTGATCGAGGTGGCGGCCACGAGCTGGTCGCCGGCGGCGATCACGCGCTTGGCCAGCACCACCGGGATGCGGCTGCCGTCCGGATTGCGCTCGCGCATGTAGTAGATGCGGCCTTCCGGCGGCACGCGGCCGCTGCGTTCGGCTTCGATCGCGTCGGTGGCCGTCAACAGGGCGGCGCGATACTCCAGCGTCGCCGTCGAGCCGATCAGGCGCTTGGCCAGGGCCGTGTCCTGCACGCCGGGCAGCTGAACGACGATGCGCGAATCACCCTGGCGGGTGACGATCGGCTCGGCCACGCCCAGCGCGTTGATGCGATTGCGCAGGATCGAAACGTTCTGGTTGATGGTCTCGGTGAGCAGGGCCTGCAGCGCGGCCGGCGCGATGCTGGCGGTGAAGCCTGGGCCGGCACTGCCACGGAGCGGCTGCAGCTGCAGTTCGGGGGCGTCCACGGCGACAACGCTCAGCGCCTTGGACAGGTCCTCGGCGCGGGAGAGGCGCACGAGGATGTCGTTCGGGCGAACCGTGACTTCCTGCGACGGGATCTTCTGCTCGCGCAGCACCACGCGGATCTGTTCGGCGTAGCTGTTCTCGCGCTTCTCGAGGGCGGCCTTCTGGTCGACCTGGAGCAGGAAGTGCACGCCGCCCTGCAGGTCGAGGCCGAGGCGCATCGGGCTGGCGCCGAACATGTCGAGCCAATCCGGCACGGTCGACGCGAGGTTCTGCGCGACGGTGTAACCCTGCTCCAGCGCGGGGCGCAGCAGCTCGGCGGCGCGCAGCTGGTCAGCGGCATCGAGGCGAACCAGCAGGCTCTCGCCTTCCTTCTGCACCGACTTCGTCGCGACCCCGGCGTCCTTCAGCAGGGCCTCGACGCGGGCGTCGAGCGCGTCGTCGACGGCGAAGCCGCGGTTCGCGGTGATCTGCACCGCCGCGTCCTGCGGGTAGAGGTTGGGGAGCGCGTAAAGCGTGCTGGCGAGCAGCACGATCAGGGCGACGACGTATTTCCAGCGTGCGTATTCGAGCATGGCGTCACTTCAGGCCGGCGGGGCGCCGACCAAAAAGCCGGCATGAAGCCGGCGTGATGGGGGCGATCAGAGGGACTTCAAGGTGCCCTTGGGCAGGACGGCGTTGATGGCGCCCTTCTGCAGCTTCACCTTGGTGCCTTCGGCGATCTCGACGGTGATGAAGCTCTCGCCGACGTCGTCGATGCGGCCGGCGATGCCGCCGCTGGTGACGATCTCGTCGCCCTTCGCCAGCTTTTCCACCATCTGGCGGTGTTCCTTCTGCCGCTTCATCTGCGGGCGGATCATCATGAAGTACATCAGCACGAACACCGCGCCGAGCATGATGACGCTGGGCCAGGGGCTCGGCTGGGCGGGAGCACCGGCGGCGGCTTGGGCGTGGGCGGCGGGGATCAGCAGGTCGAGCAGGGACATGGGCTTGGGGCTTCCAGAAGGCCAAACAGCCGCGAAGTATGCCACGGCGGGCGTTCAGGCCGGCTCACCGGCCTCCCGGGCGCGGTAGAAGCCTTCACGGAATTCGGCGAACCGCCCCTGCTCGATGGCCACCCGGATCCGCTCCATGAGCCGCACGTAGTAGCGCAGGTTGTGGGTGGTGGCCAGCATCGAACCCAGGATCTCGTTGCACTTGTCGAGGTGGCGCAGGTAGCTGCGGGTGAAGCCGCCCGTGCAGGTGGCGCAGTCGCAGCCGGGCTCGATGGGGCGCAGGTCGTGTTCGTACTTCTGGTTGCGGATGCGCACCTGGCCAAAATCGGTGAAGTAGTGGCCGTTACGGGCGTTCCGCGTCGGCATCACGCAGTCGAACATGTCGATGCCACGGGCCACCGCCTCGACGATGTCCTCCGGCTTGCCCACGCCCATCAGGTAGCGTGGCTTGTCCTCGGGCAACTGTGGGCAGATGGCCTCCAGCGTGTGCTCGCGCTCGGCCGCGGGCTCGCCCACCGCGAGGCCGCCCACCGCGTAACCGTCGAAGCCGATGGCCTTGAGCCCTTCCGCCGAACGCGTGCGCAGTTCGGGGTAAACCCCGCCCTGCACGATGCCGAAGAGCGCGGCGTCGTTGCCCTCGTGGGCTTTCTTCGAGCGCTCGGCCCAGCGCAGGCTGAGCTCCATCGAGGCGCGGGCCACCTTCTCGGTGGCCGGGTACGGCGTGCACTCGTCGAAGATCATCACGATGTCCGAGCCCAGCACGCGCTGGATGTGCATGCTCTCTTCGGGCCCAAGGAAGACCTTGCGGCCATCCACGGGCGAGGCGAAGGTCACGCCGGCCTCGGTGATCTTGCGCTTGTGCGCCAGCGAGAACACTTGGAACCCGCCGGAGTCGGTGAGGATGGGCTTCTGCCACTTCGTGAAGCCGTGCAGGCCGCCGTGGGCTTCCATCACCTCGAGGCCGGGCCGCAGGTACAGGTGGAAGGTGTTGCCGAGGATGATCTCGGCACCCAGCGCCTCGACCTCGGCCGGCCGCATGGCCTTCACCGTGCCGTAGGTGCCCACCGGCATGAAGGCCGGCGTCTCGATGGTGCCGCGCGGGAAAGTGATCCGGCCGCGGCGTGCCGTGCCGTCGGAGCCCAGCTTCTGGAACGTCATGCGGCTCATGCGCCCTCCTCCGCCGAAGGCCACAGCAACATCGCATCGCCGTAGCTGAAGAAACGGTAGCGCTGCTGCACCGCGTGGCGGTAGGCCGCCATGATCCGGTCGAAGCCGGCGAACGCGCTGACCAGCATCATCAGCGTCGATTCCGGCAGGTGGAAGTTGGTGAACAGCGCGTCGGCCGAGCGGATGCGATGCCCCGGCGTGATGAAGATTTGTGTGTCGCCGGCGAAGGGCAGCACCTCACCGTCGCGGAATGCCGTCTCCAGCGCGCGGATCACCGTGGTGCCCACGGCGATCACGCGGCCGCCGCGGGCCTTCGTCTGGCGGATCTGCTGGCACAGTTCCGCGCCGACATTCAGCCACTCGCGGTGCATCACGTGGTCCTTCACGTGCTCGGCGCGCATCGGCTGGAACGTCCCGGCGCCCACGTGCAACGTGATGTGCCCGAACTCGATGCCGCGCGCCTGCAAGGCCGAGAGCAAGGACTCGTCGAAGTGCAGGCCGGCGGTCGGCGCCGCCACGGCGCCCACGTGCTTCGAGAACACGGTCTGGTAGCGCTCGTCGTCGCTGATGTCCGCCTCGCGCTGGATATAGGGCGGCAGCGGCATGCGGCCGGCACGCAGCAGCACCTTCTCCAGCGGCTCGGTGGTCTCGAAACGCAGGCGGTAGAACTCGCCGTCGCGGCCGAGCACCGTCACCACGGTGCCGTCGTCGAGCGTGATCGTGCTGTCGGGCTTCGGCGATTTGCTCGCACCAACCTGCGCACGCACCTCATGCGCGCCGGTCACGCGTTCGAGCAGGACCTCGACGCGCCCACCGGTGGCCTTCTTCCCGTAAAGGCGCGCCGGGATCACGCGCGTGTCGTTGAAGACCAGCAGGTCGCCGGGCTGCAGCAGCGACGGCAGGTCGCGCACGTGCAGGTCGACCAGTGCGGCGGGCGACGCGGGCACGTGCAGCAAGCGGGAGGCCGAACGCTCGGCCAGCGGGGCCTGCGCGATCAGTTCCGGCGGCAGGTCGTAATGGAAATCGGACTTCTTCATCGGATCGGCTTGACAGGCCGGCCCTCCAGCGGGCGCCTCGCGGCGCGGGGGCGTGATTGTACGCGCGGCTGCGGGGCATCGTGCCCGGGCCGCGCCCGCTGTTCAGTCCCCGCCGCCTCCTCCGCCGCCATCACCGTCGCCGCTGCAGGCGCCATCGCTTCCGCGGCCGCAGGACGCACTCGTCGCGCCGATCGCTGGCAAGGCATCGGCCTGCCCGCCGGACTGGGACGCCGGCGCCCTTCGCCGCTTCGCCAGCACGACGACCGACACCAGAAGCACCAAGCCAACGCCCAGCATGACCAACAGAATTTTCATCGCATGGCTCCCGAAAAGGAAAACAGCGGTACTCCGACAAGCGTCACCGGACGGCCCCGACGGCTCCAGTGCCGGAAGCTGGGGCACGGGGTCGCTTGCATTGCCATCGGCGAGGCGCAGACTCCCGCGTGTCCCCACAACGAGTGACGCCCATGCCCATCCGTGCCTACGCCGCCACCGCCTCCAAGGGCGCCCTGCAGGCCTTCGAGTACGACGCCGGTCCACTGCCGCCGGAATTCGTCGAGGTGCAGGTGGAGCACTGCGGCCTCTGCCATTCCGACCTCAGCATGGTCAACAACGACTGGGGCAATGCCCGCTACCCGCTGGTGCCCGGCCATGAAGCCATCGGCCGCGTCGTCGCGGTCGGACCGGAAGCCAAGCGCGTCAAGGTCGGCGACCGCGTGGGCATCGGCTGGTACCAGAGCAGCTGCATGGCCTGCGAACAATGCCTGTCCGGCCAGCACAACGTGTGCGGCAAATCGAGCGGCCTGATCGTCTCCGGTTACGGCGGCTTCGGCGAGCGCGTGCGCGCGCACTGGGTCTGGGCCACGCCCATCCCCGAGGGCGTCGATGCCGCAAGCGCCGGCCCCCTGCTCTGCGGCGGCATTACCGTGTTCGGTCCGATCGCCCACTTCGGCATCAAGCCCACCGACCGCGTGGGCGTGGTCGGCATCGGCGGCCTCGGCCACCTCGCCCTGCAGTTCCTCAATGCCTGGGGCTGCGAGGTCACGGCCTTCACCTCCAGCGAATCGAAGCACGAGGAAGCCATCCGCCTCGGCGCGCACCGCGCGGTGGTGAGCACCGACGCGAAGGCGCTGGCCAAGGAGGCCGGCAAGTTCGACTTCATCCTCGTCACCGCCAACGTCACCCTGCCGTGGGGCGCGTACCTCGGCGCCCTCGCGCCGAACGGTCGCCTGCACTTCGTCGGCGCGGTGCTCGAGCCCGTTCCCGTGCCAGCGTTCGCCCTGATCGGCGGGCAGAAGTCCGTGAGCGGATCGCCGCTGGGCAGCCCGGCCACGACCTCGCAGATGCTGGAGTTCTGCGCGCGCCACGAGATCGCGCCGCAGGTGGAGCGCTTCCAGATGTCGAAGATCAACGACGCCTTCGAACGCCTGCACAGCGGCAAGGCTCGCTACCGCATCGTGCTGGACGCCGATTTCGCCTGAGGCGCTTGCCCGGAGCCCTGCGGCGCTCGGGCTTCGCATCGATGGCGGCACCAAAGCAAACGGCCGGGTTTCCCCGGCCGTTTGCGTTACGCGATGAAGCGATGGATCAGAATCGGTAGCGCAGGGTCAGCTGGGCCGCCCACTGCGACTCGCCGCGGTTCTGGCGGACGATCGCGTTCTCGAAGGTGCCGAGGCCGTAGATGTAGCGGCCCGAGGCGTCCGTACCGAGGTAGTTCACGAAGCTGCGGTTCAGCGGGAAGCCGATTTCCTCGATGCGACCCCACTCCTTGTTGATCAGGTTGCCGACGTTGAGGACGTCGAACGAGATCTCGGTGCGGTGGTCCTTCATGAAGCCCGGCAGCTGCTGGCTGATGCGGATGTCGACGTTGTTCACCCACGGGGCGAAGTCGACATTGCGCTCGACGACGCTGCCAGCGAAGCGGTTCAGGCCGTACTGGTTGACGATGTTCCAGAACGCCTGCTCTTCCGCCGCGCCGCCGCGGAACACGACCTCACCCGAACCGAACGCGGTCGGGATGTACATCAGGTCGTTGCCGCCCACGCCGTCGCCGTTCAGGTCGTTGATGTAGGTCCAGCTGTAGGGCTTGCCCTTGCGGCCTTCGTAGAACAGGCCGAAGTCGGTGGCGTAACCGTCGAAGAAGTAGTGGCGGAAGCCAAGCGTGGCGATCAGGCGATCCTTGATCAGGTAGTTCGCGCGGCTCTCGACGTTCTCACCCGGGTTGAACACGTTGGTGCCGTTCCAGTTGGAATTGGCGACCGACGAGGTCAGCGGGCTGACTTCCGTGGCATCGGTGTAGCTGTAGGCGACCGACCACGACCAGGCGTCGTTCTGGCGGCCACGGCTGATGGCCAGCGTGTAGTTCTCGCCACCGCCCTTGTCCGTCGGCTTCGCGACGAGCACGTTGGCGAAGTTGGCGTTGTTCTGCCAACGCGACACGACGCCGCCCGCCGTGGTGCAGGTGCCGCCCACGATCGAGCCACCGTTGCTGTTCCAGCAGGCGGTGTTGTAACCACCCGGGCTCCAGAACAGCTGGCGGCCGTCGCGGCCGGTCGCCGTCGGGGCGCCGAGGTTGATGTGGTCGTAGTAGAAGCCGTCTTCCACCTGGGTGAAGATCGCTTCGGCCGACAGCACGGCGCCCCACCACGGCAGCTCATGCTCGAGCGCGAGGTTGGCCTTCCACACCGACGGCTGATCGAGGTTCTCGTCCAGGAAGTCGACGTTCGAAGCCGGCACCGCGCCGGCGAAGCTCGTCGGCTGCGCGCCGGTGTTCGGCGTGAAGATGCCGGTGCCGGTGGTCGGGCAGGCCGCGAAGCCGGTGATGCCGCAACCGATGACCTGGGTCACGACGCCGGTGTTCGAGTACGGGTTCGACAGCCACACATTGGCCGCGCCGCCCTGGAACAGGCCCACGCCGCCGCGCAGCTGGGTCGGACGGTCGCTGTCGAAGGTGTAGTTGAAGCCCACGCGCGGCTGCCAGAGGATCTCGCTGTCCAGCGTGTTGCTGTTGTTGCGGCCGAAGCCACCGGTGGCGCGCGGACGGCCCGAGGTGACGACGGTCGGGCCGATCGGAGCGGCGGCCGCGGCGTTGAACGCCGGCGACGCCGGCATGCCGGTGAGGTCGACGCGGAAGCCCGCAACGATGGTCAGGTTGTAGTTGACAGCCCAGGTGTCCTGGATGAACGCGCCGAAGTTCTCGAGTTCCCAGTTGGCGGCGCCGTCAGCCACGGCGAAGCCCGGACGACCGACCTGCACCGAGTAGTTGAGCGGGCGGCCCGACTCGAAGCTGTTGGCGCACTCCGCGGTCGTGAGGCAGCCGAAGGTGTAGTTGCCGCGCGTGTCCTGCAGGAAGGCGTTGAACACGTCGAGGTTCGACCAGTCGACGCCGAACTTCAGCTCATGGTCGCCCATGAACAGGTTGCCGGCGAAGTACAGCTCGTCCGAGGTGGTGCCGAGCTGGTTGAAGTGGCGGCTGCGCTCGGTACCGAAGTTCAGGAAGCGGTTGCCGCCATTGACGCCCGCCGGCGGCGTGCCGCCCTGGAAGCGGACGGCGATCTGCGGCAGGTTGCTGTTGTTGATCGGCTCGCTGAAGTACTCGCGGCGCGAGGCGCGCAGCTCGGTCGAGAAGTTGTCCGACCAGTCGCCGAACCACTGCGCCGTCCAGGCTTCAATGGTCTTGTCCTGCGCGTACCAATGCGAGGTCAGGCTGAGATTGGTGGTGTTGAAGCCCGGGAAGATCGGGTTGCTTTCTTCCGTCTTGGTGTAGCGGAAGTTGGCGCGGTGGTTGTCGGTGATGTTCCAGTCGAGCTTGAGGAGGATGTCCTCGACGGTCAGCTCGACCTGCGACGGCGCGTTCACCGCGCCGATGTCGATGCCGTAGCGGCTCTGGGCCAGGCTGCGGACGGCGTCGATCTGGGCCGGGGTGATGAACACCTGGCTGCCGTTGGCGCCCAGCGGCACGAACTCGGTGCCGACGCGGGTCGACTTGGTGTCTTCGTAGGTGGCGAAGAAGAACAGGCGATCCTTCAGGATCGGGCCACCGAAGGTGAAGCCGGCGGTGGTGTCTTCCGACGGCGGCGGAGCGAAGTACGTGTCGGTCGAGGCGGTGTAGCGGTCGCCCGACAGCTTGTCGTCGCGGAACACGTAGTAGACGCTGCCGCGGAAGTCGTTGGTGCCCGACTTGGTGACGGCGTTGATGTTCGCGCCGGTGTAGCCGCGCTGCGTCACGTCGTAGTTCGAGATGTTGACCTGCACTTCCTCGATGGCGTCGATCGAGATCGGCTGCTTGATCGTGGGCAGGTTGTTGGCTTCGAGGCCGAACGAGTCGGAGATGCTCAGGCCGTCGACGGTGATGCTGTTGAAGCGGGTGTTCTGGCCACCGGCCGAGATCTCACCGCGCTCCTTGTCCGTCTGCGAGATGCGCGGGTCGAGGCGCGCGTAATCCTGCAGGCTGCGCTGGATCGAGGCGAAGGTCTCGAGCTGCTCGCGCGAGACGGTGGTGCCGGCGCCGACGGCGGTCGAGCTGAACACCGAGTAGCCGAGGTTGTCGGCGGTCACTTCGACGGTGTCGAGCGTGGCTTCGGCCTGGCCGATCTCGGCGTTGACCTGCGTGGTCTCGGCGAGCTGCAGGAACACATTCTCGATGGTTTCGGTCTGGCCGTCCTTCGTGATGGTCACGAGGTACGGGCCACCGACGCGGAGGCCGCGGGCGGCATAGCGGCCGTTGGCGTCGGTCGTGGCCTGCGAGACCGTGCCCGACGGCACGTGCGTGATCGTGACCTGTGCACCGGCGACGATCGCCTCGTTGGCCGCGGTGACGCGGCCGCCAATGTTGGCGGTCGTGTTCTGCGCCATGGCGGGCGCCGAGGCGAGGGCGATGGCCAAGCCGAGCGCGAGCTTCGAGTAGCGCACCTTGCTGCGATAATTCATGTGTGGACCTGCTCTGGTTTTTTCTTGCGGAGACAGACGATGGCGGCACGTGCCGCCCCGGATGACGAGTTCCGCCGCGATGCGGCGAAGGACTTCGCTGTGGCCGCCGTCGGCTGCTGACGGGCTTCGGATGGGCAATGACAGCCTAACGACAGTTTAACAGCGTAATGAGACCAGATGACGTTTCGATGACTGTCATCTCACTGAACGGCGAGACGCCGCGGGGCGCGCGGCGACCGTCGTTCGGGGCGGGTTATCACCCGCCGGCGCGGCCCAGATAGGCGGCGATCCCGTCGAGGGTCATCTGAACGGAAATGGCCACCAGCACCATGCCCATCAGTCGCTCGAGGGCGGTCAGGGCCCGGGGTCCGAGCAGGCGGTACAGCTTGGTGGCCGAGAACAGGATGGCCGCCGTGGCCGCCCAGGCGATCAGCAGGGCCAGGCTCCAGTCCAGCAGGCGGTCCGGCTCCTTAGAGCCCATCAGCATGACGGCCGCCATGCCCGAGGGACCGGCCACCAGGGGCACGGCCATGGGCACGATGAAGGGCTCGCCCTCCGGCGTGTCGCCGAAGATGCCCTCGGGGGCCGGGAAGATCATCTTCAAGCCGATCAGGAACAGGATGATGCCGCCGGCGATGCTCACCGACTCCTGCCGCAGGCTGATGAACTCCAGGATGTAGCGGCCGCAGAACAGGAACAGGAACAGCACGCCGAGGGCGATCACCAGCTCGCGGGCCAGCACCCGGCGCCGGCGGTGCTCGGGCACCGGCTTCAGCAGGCTCAGGAAGACCGGGACGTTGCCCAGCGGGTCGAGGATCAGGAACAGCAGGATGGCGGCGGCGAGGAGGCTGGAATCCTGCATGGCGGTCTCAGGCGGTGGCCGTCTCGGCGGCGGTGGGCGCGTGGACGCTGCCGCGATGCGCGGCGCCCTCCGCGGAAAGCAGCATCACGCAGGCAGCGGCGTAGGCCTCGGGGCCGGGCACGCGCAACATGGCCTCGTCGACGAAGGCGCGGCTGCGCAGCGGCGTCTTCATCGGGCCGGGGCGCAGGCCACTGACGCGCACGGTGGTGGTGTCGGTCTCGGCGTGGAGCATCCGCACGAGGCCCTCGCCCGCCAGCTGGGTGAGGCCGTAAGCCCCCCAATAAGGCCGCAGCACGCGGGCCGGGTCGTCGAGCACGAAGACCACCGCGGCATCGGGGGACTTCCGCAACAGCGGCAGGCAGGCCTGGGTGAGGAACCAGCGGGCGTTGAGGTTGACCTGCACCTGGCGGGCGAACTGCTCGGGCGGGGTGTTTTCCAGCGGCGTGAGGCCAGCGAAATCGGCGGCGCAATGGAGTACGCCGTCGAGCCGCCCCAGTTCACGGGCAACGGTGTCGGCCAGGGTTTCGAAATCGGAAGGGTCGGCGCCGGCGAGGTCCATCGGATACAGCGCGGGCTCGGGGCCGAGGGCCTTGATCGCGTCGTAGACCCGGCCGAGTTTCGGCACCTTGCGGCCGAGCAGCACCACCGTCGCGCCGGCCTGCGCGCAGGCCTTCGCGGCTTCCGCGCCAAGTCCGCCGTGGGCGCCGGTGACGAGGATCACACGGTCCTTCAGGGGGCGCGGAGCCACGGTCGGGAAGGCGACGAACTCGCTCATGCGGCCTCGGCCTCGGCAACGATGCGCGCCAACTCGCCGGCCTCGGCCAGCTCGGCCACGATGTCGGCACCACCGATCAGCTCGCCCTGCACGAACAGCTGCGGGAAGGTCGGCCAGTCGGCATAGCGCGGCAGGTTGGCCCGGATCTCGGGATCCGCCATGACGTTGACGGTGTGCAGGCGCGTGGCGCCCGCCGCGCGCAAGGCATCGACGGCGCGCTTCGAATAGCCGCACATCGGCACCTCGGGCGTGCCTTTCATGAAGAGCACGATCGGATGGGCCTCGAGCTGGGCCTTGATCCGCTCCATCGCCGCCATGGGATTCCTCGCTGGTTTCACGACGCTGGCACCGTGGGACGGTGCCGCAGGGCTACAATTCTAGCCCTTGCGATGGTCCCGCCGTCGCATCGCCCGTTCGCCATCCCCACGGAGAGCCCCATGGCCATCACCCTGCCCGCCCTGCCCTACGCCCGCGACGCCCTCGCCCCGCACATCTCGGCCGAGACGATCGACTTCCACTACGGCAAGCACCACCAGACCTACGTGGACAACCTCAACAAGCAGATCGCCGGCACGGAGTTCGAAGCCCTCGACCTCGAGGCCATCATCCGCAAGTCGCAGGGCGGCATGTTCAACAACGCCGCGCAGGTGTGGAACCACACCTTCTACTGGAACTGCCTGAAGCCTGCCGGTGGTGGCGAGCCCAAGGGCAAGCTGGCCGAGGCCATCAACGCGGCCTTCGGCTCGTTCGCGGCCTTCAAGGAACAGTTCACCCAGACCGCACTCACCACCTTCGGCTCGGGTTGGGCCTGGCTGGTGCAGCGTCCGGACGGCACGCTGGCCCTGGTCTCGACCTCGAACGCGGCCACCCCGCTGACGGGCAACGACACCGCGCTGCTGACCTGCGACGTGTGGGAGCACGCCTACTACGTCGACTACCGCAACGCCCGCGCCAAGTACGTCGAGGCGTTCTGGAACCTCGTCAACTGGGACTTCGTCGCCAGCCAGATGCGCTGATGGCGGAAGCGCTGCTCTCGATCGAATCGCTGGCCGCCGCCCACGGCGGCCGGCGCGTTTTCGGGGGCGTGTCGTTCGAACTGGCGCGCGGCGGCATCGCCGCGCTCCTCGGGCCCTCGGGCACCGGCAAGACCACCTTGTTGCGCGTGATCGCCGGCCTGCACGCGGCCGAAGCGGGCGTGGTGCGCCTTCGCGGCACCGACGCCGCCGGCCTCAAGCCGGAGAAGCGCGGCGTCGGCTTCGTGTTCCAGGACCTCGCGCTGTTTCCCCACCTCGACGTGGCGGGGAACGTGGGCTTCGGCCTCTCAGCGTGGCCTCGGGCAGAGCGCGAGGCCCGCGTAGCCGATCTGCTGGCGCGCACTGGCCTCGATGGCCTCGGCGCGCGCCATCCCCATGAACTCTCCGGAGGGCAACAGCAGCGCGTAGCCCTGGCCCGCTCGCTGGCGCCGAAACCCGACCTGCTGCTGCTCGACGAACCGCTCTCCAGCCTCGACGCCGATCTGCGCCCGAAGCTGCGCGATGAACTCCGGGCGCTCCTGAAGTCGGAAGGCACGGCGGCGCTGCTCGTCACGCACGACCAGGACGAAGCCTTCGCCTTCGCCGACACCGTAGGCGTGATGCTCGACGGCCGGCTGGCGCAATGGTCGCCGGGCTACGAGCTCTACCACCGTCCGGCCAGCGCCGAGGTGGCCCGTTTCGTCGGCGACGGCCGCCTGTTGCCGGTGCGCTGGCTCGACGCGGACCGCGTGGACTCCCCGTTCGGCCCGCTGGCCGTGCCGCGCCCCGCTGATGCCCTGCCCGTCGATGCTGGCCGCGAAGGCCTGCTGCTTCTGCGTCCGGACGATGTCCTCGTCGGCGAGGGCGACACGCCGGCCGTGGTCGTCGACATCACCTTCCACGGCGCGGACTCGCTCCATCGCCTGCGCCTCGACGACGGCACCGAGCTCAGCGCCCTCGCGCCCAGCCACCGCCGCTTCGCCATCGGCGAGCGCGTCCAGGTGCGCCCGGACCTCGCCCACGTGGTGGTGTTCCCGCGCTGACGGCGGGCGCGCGTCGCCGCGCCGCTACAGCCAGCCTTTCTGCCGCGCGAGCCGATGCGCTTCGACGCGGTTCGCGGCGCCGAGCTTGCCGATCGCCTCGCTGAGGTAGTTGCGCACGGTGCCGTTCGAGAGGTGCAGCTTCTCGGCGATGTCCTGCGAGCTGAGGCCGTCACCCGCAAGGCGCAACACGGCGCGTTCGCGGTCGGTCAGCGGATCCACCTCTTCGCGCCAGGCGTCAACGGCAAGCTCGGGCGCGATGGCGCGGCCGCCGCGATGGACGTCGCGCAGTGCCTGCGCCAGCTTGTCGACGGGCGCGTCCTTCAGCAGGTAGCCACGCACGCCGGCGTCGAGCGCGCGGCGCAGGTAGCCGCCGCGGGCGAAGGTAGTGACGATGACGACGCGGGTGGCGAGCTTCGCCTCCTGCACCTTGGCGGCGAGGTCGAGGCCGGTGAGGCCGGGCATCTCGATGTCGGTGAGCAGCAGGTCGGGCTGGTGCTGCTGCACGGCCTTCCACGCACTGTCGCCATCGCCGGCCTCGGCGACGACGTCGATATCGGATTCAAGGGCGAGCAGGCCGGCCAGGGCGCCGCGCAGCAGGGCTTGGTCTTCGGCGAGGACGATGCGGATCATCCCGCGACGCTAGCTTCGACGACCGGTCCCGTCCAGCGGCAACAGCAGGCGGAGACGCGTGCCGGCACCCACGGCGCTATCGACCATGAGCTGCCCGCCGAGGGCCTCGACGCGCTCGCGCATGCCGGAGAGCCCGTTGCCCGGCGTCCCCACCGTTCCCGCGCCGTCGTCCTGCACTTCGAGCTCGATGGCGCGCCCCTGCCGGCGGATCTGCACCTGTACCTGCCCGGCACGGGCATGCCGCAGCACGTTGGTAATGGCTTCGCGCAGGCCCATGGCCAGCGCGTTCTCCTGCGCGGCCTCGAGCGGCGGCAGCGGATCGACCTGCGCCTCGAACCCGAGGCCCGCCCCCACCGCGGCCAGTCGAGCGCTGACGAGTTCGTTCGCGAGCTCCGCCGAGCGCATGCCGCTCACGGCCTCGCGCACCTGCTTCAGGGCGTCGCGCGCCACCTGCTCCACTTCGCCGATGTGCGTCGCAGCGGCGGAACCGTCGCGCTCGGCCAGCTTGCGGGCCAGCTCGCTTTTCAGCGCGATGACGCTGAGCGTGTGGCCGAGGAGGTCGTGCAGGTCGCGGGCGATGCGCTCGCGCTCGGCGACGCGGGCGAGGCGGTCGACCTCAGCCTGCGTCAGCCGCAGGCGCTCGTTGCGCTGCATCTCGCGCTTGCCGAGGATGGCACCGGCCAGCACCGCACCGCCGATCAGTCCCGGCGCGACGAGGAAGGGCATCGGCATCGCAAGCACCCACAACCAGCCGGCGTAGACGGCGAGCAGGGTAAGGGCGAACCCAACGGCCACCCGCCAGCGCTGCGAAAACCCCAGCGAGGCGAAGGCGTAGATGAGCAGCGTGTTGCCCCCGGGGTTCCAGGGCGTGAGCGCGAAGCCCGTGGCCGCCATGGCCAGCGCCGCCAGCAGCCCCATGCGACCCTCGAAGAGGAAACTCTTCCAGTAGATCGGCAGGAACACCGCCAGCGCTGCGAAAGTGAGGCCGACGGCGAGCGGCAGGTCCTCGCCCACCCAGACCAGCGGCAGGAAGACGAAGATCAGGTAGACGAGGTTCAGGCGCCGCCACGCGCGCTGCGACGCATCGCCGGGCTCCGCCGCCATGGCGGCGCGGAGCGTGGCCGTCGGCGCGGCGGCGTTGGGATCGCGGGCGGTGGCTTCAGGCGATGAGGTGCGCATGGCGGCCAGTCTAGCGGGCGCGCCGACGCTGCACGGCCAGCGCCAGCGCGATGAAGAGCACACCCGAACCGACGAGTGCGGCGATGCCCAGCGGCACGTTCGCGCCACGCAGGCCAACGATGGTGAGGGCGAGATCGCCGAGGTGGAAGGCGGGCAGCACCAGGGCGAAGCGCTGCATCACCTCGGGGAACATCGTGATCGGGAACCACAGGCCGGAGAGCACCGACATTGGCAGGTACACGAGGTTCACCACGGCGACGGCCCCGCGCGCGGGCACCAGCGAACCGATCAGCAGCCCCATCGCGCAGAACGGCAAGGCCCCGAGCGTCAGCGTCACCCACAGCAGCAGCCATCGCCACGCCTCCAGCCTGACGCCGCCGGCCAACGCCGCGAGGGCGCTGAGCGCCAGCACCACGGCGAGCGCGAACACCATGCTGGTAAGCACGCGGGCGATGAAGTGCACCGCCATCGGCATGGGCGACACGCGCTTCAGGCGCAGCCAGCCCATCTCCTCGTCGAGGGCCAGACCAACGCCGAATCCGAACAGCGCCGGCCCGATCACGGCGAAGGCGCCGTAGGTGGCAAGCAGGTAGTGCGCCGGCGCGGCGTTCCCGGTCTTCGATGGCAGCAGCAGGCCGAACAGCGCATAGAACATCAGCGGGAACAGCAACGTCGGCACGCTGAAAGCCGGCAGGCGCCAGACCTGCAACAGCGCGTGCCCGGTCTCGATGGCCTGAAGGCGAAACAGCGATGTGGCCTGCGCGCTCATGCGGCACTCCGATGGGTGAGTTCGAGGAGGCTGTCCTCGAGGCTGGCAGGAACCACCTGAAAATCGGCCAGCGTTGGATCGCGGCGCAGCAGCGCACGGATCGCCGCATCGGCATCGCTGCAGCGCAGGACGAGCCGCTCCCCTTCGCGGTGCGCCTCGCTGACCCCGGGGAGCATCCGCACCTCGTCGAGACCGAGGGCACTGCGGCAGCGTACGCGCGTGCCGCCGCTGCGTGCCTTCAGCTGCATCGGCGTGCCTTCCGCGACCGTGCGGCCGGCATGCATCACCACCACGCGATCGGCCAGGGCATCAGCCTCTTCAAGGTAGTGGGTGGTCAGCACGAGGGCCGCCCCTTCGAGCCGCAACCCGCGCAGCACGGCCCAGAAGGCGCGCCGCGCTTCAACGTCGAGGCCGGTGGTGGGCTCATCGACGAGCACGATGCGCGGCCGCCCGCAGATGGCCAGCGCGAACTGCACGCGGCGCTGCTGGCCGCCGGAAAGGGCGCCGTAGGGCCGCCGCTCCAGTCCGTGGAGGCCGGCCAAGGCCAGCGTTTCCGCTTCGGGACGGGCGCTCGGGTAAGCCGCACTGAACTGGCGGACCAGTTCGCCCACGCGCAGGGTCTCGGGCAAGCGGGCTTCCTGAAGCATCACGCCCAGCGCACGGCGGGACGAGGCCGCCCGAGGATCCCCGCCGCACAGCTCGACGCGGCCCTGCTGCGGCCGAAGCAGGCCGGTGAGCAAACCGAGCGCGGTCGTCTTGCCGGCACCGTTCGCACCGAGCAGGGCCAGGACTTCCCCGGAATGGATGTCGAGGTCGACGCCATCCAGCGCCACGAGACCGCCGTAGCGGTGGGTGACGCCCTCAAGGCGCGCGACGATGGGAGATGGGGTTGCGGTCATAGGGTCCTCCGTGACGACAGCCTCGCCGCGTTCACGCTGCGCGCGCAGTCGCGGGCGTCAGCTGAATGCCCTGACATCTGTCATCCCGCTGGCTGTAACGCGGGCGCCTTGGCTTTCGAATCCACGTTCGGCCCCTCTTGCTCCGGATCACCATGAACACCGCCTCCACCACCCGCCTCACCCTTGCCGCCCTGCTCGCCGGCGCCCTCGCCGCCTGCGGCCAGGCCCCCGTCACGCCCGCGCTCGCCAGCGCAATGGCGCCGAAGCCGGACGTCCCGCGCGAGCATCTCGACGCCGTGGTGCTGGGCATGGGCTGCTTCTGGGGTGCGGAACGCCGGATGGGCGCGCTGCCGGGCGTCATCGACGTCGAAAGCGGCTATGCCAACGGCGAGGTGCCGGGCACCTACAGCGACGTGCTGAACACCGAACGCGCGCGGAAACTCGGGCTCACCGAGAAGCGCAACCACGCCGAGGTGGTGAAGGTTGTCTTTGACACGCGCGCCACCACGCTCGCCGCCGTGCTCGCCGGCTTCTGGGAGAACCACGACCCCACGCAAGGCGATCGCCAGGGCAACGACATGGGCAGCAACTACCGGAGCGCGATCTACACGCATGGCGACGCCCAGCTGCGGATCGCGCAGGCCACGAAGACGGCGTTCCAGACGGCGCTGGCGGCCGAGGGCTACGGCACCATCACCACGGAGATCCAGCCGCTCACGCGCTACATCGCCGCGGAGGACTACCACCAGGACTACCTGGTGAAGAACCCGGACGGCTACTGCGGCCTCGGCGGCACCGGAGTGAAGTTCCCGGCCGCGGCGCTGGCCCGTCTTGGCGCAGCGGTTCCGGCGGCGAGCGCTCCTTCCGACGCGAACGATGCGCGGCCCACACGCCTCGTCGGCGCCAACCTCGACGCCACGCGCCAGCTGGTCGTATTCGAAGCCGCCGACTGCGCCTTCTGCGCGAAGTTCCGCGCCGAGATCAGCGACGGCTGGCAGTCGCCGGTGCCGATCGTGCACACGCTCGACCCCCGCGAGCCCGACGGCTGGGCGCTGGAGAAGCCCCTCTTCGCCACGCCCACCATCGTCCTCTTTGAGAGCGGCAAAGAGGTCTCGCGCTACACCGGATACAACGGCGACAAGGCCCGGTTCTGGCAATGGCTCGGCTTCCGCCTGCTGACGGAGGAGCAGCGTCGTATCGCTTTCGAGAGCGGCACCGAGCGGCCGTTCACCGGCTCGCATCTCGACGAAACCCGGCCCGGCACCTTCGTCGATCCGATCACCGGCGCACCGCTGTTCCGCACTGACACCAAGTTCGAGAGCGGCACCGGCTGGCCCAGTTTCTTCCAGCCGCTGCCCGGCGCCGTGACCTATCACGGCGACCTCAGCCTCGCCGGCGTGATGACGGAAGTGCGCAGCGCCAGCTCGGGCATCCATCTCGGGCATGTGTTCCACGACGGCCCACCGCCCACCGGCAAGCGCTACTGCATCAACGGCAACGTGCTGAAGTTCGTGCCCGACGAGGACGTCGCCACCGAGACCAGCACCGCGGCGGAGCCTGTGACAGGCGTTTGAAACACCGGGGGTTACGGGCATTCGGGCCCGGTGCTAGCATCGGACCCAAGTTGTTGTTCCCAAAGAGAAAAACAGCGCCTCGCACCGCCGCGGCGCTGTTTTCTTTTCACCGACCGGAGTTTCCATGAGCCTCGCCGCCCGCCTTCATCCGCTTCGCGCCCACGCTGGCCACGTCCGCACCACCGGCCTCGCCGACGACGTGATCGAGCGCTTCGGCGCCACGCACCCGCAGCTCGGCGCCGCGATCGATGCGGCGCTCGAGGCCTTCGAGGCCATCAAGGCCGAGTTCCCCGAACTGCTGGAACTCGACGAAGCCGAGCAGATGCGCATCGCCCAGGCCGGCTTCTTGAACTTCTACCCGGACGACGCGGTGAACCCGTACATCGCGGTCGCCGCGCGCGGCCCGTGGGTGGTCACGCTCAAGGGTGCGGTGGTCTACGACTGCGGCGGCTACGGCATGCTCGGCTTCGGCCACACGCCCTTCGCCGTGCTCTCGGCCATGGCCAAGCCGCAGGTGATGGCGAACATCATGACGCCCAGCCTCTCCCACCTGCGCCTTGACCGCGCCCTGCGCGCCGAGATCGGCCACACCCGCGGCGGCTGCCCCTACACCAAGTTCCTCGCGCTGAATTCCGGCTCGGAGTCGGTCTCGCTCGCCGGCCGTATCGCGGACGTCAACACGAAGCTCCACACGGACGCGGGCGGCCGCCACGCCGGCAAGCGCGTGAAGCGCCTCGCGGTGAAGGGCGCCTTCCACGGCCGCACCGAGCTGCCGGCGCTGTACTCGGATTCCAGCCGCAAGACCTACGCCCAGCACCTCGCCAGCCACAAGCACCACGCCGACCAGCTCATCACCATCGAGCCCTACTCGATCGATGCGCTGCGCCAAGCCTTCGCCGATGCCGAGGCCAATGGCTGGTACTTCGAAGCCATGTTCATCGAGCCGGTGATGGGCGAAGGCGACCCGGGCCGCGCGCTGCCGCCGGCCTTCTACGCCGAGGCCCGCCGCCTGACCAAGGAACACGGCACCCTGCTGCTGGTGGACAGCATCCAGGCGGGTATCCGCGCCCACGGCGTGCTTTCGATCGTCGACTATCCGGGCTTCGAAGGCCTCGAGGCGCCGGACATGGAGACCTATTCCAAGGCTCTCAACGCCGCGCAGTTCCCGATGTCGATCCTCGCCGTCACCGAGCGCACCGCCGGCCTCTACCGCCGCGGCACCTACGGCAACACGATGACCGCGAACCCGCGCGCGATGGACACCGCCACCGCGACGCTGTCGCTGCTGACGCCGGAGCTGCGCGCCAACATCCGTGCCCGCGGCGCCGAGTTCCTCGCGAAGCTCGAAGCCCTGAAGGCCGAACTGCCGCACGGCACGATCACCAAGGTGCAGGGCACCGGCCTGCTGTTCTCCTGCGAGATCGCCACGCACTTCAAGTGCTACGGCACGACCAGCACCGAGGAGTTCATCCGCGAGAAGGGGGTCAACGTGATCCACGGCGGCGTGAACTCCCTGCGCTTCACCCCGGTGTTCGGCATCTCCAGCGCCGAGTCCGACCTGATCGTCGATGCCGTGCGCCAGGCCCTGCTGCACGGGCCGCGCCTGGCCGAGGCCGAAGCCGCCTGACCACGGCGCCACGCCGAAGGGCGTGACGCAGGACGCGGATTGACCGGATGCAACGCCCCGCCCCCGCGGGGCGTCTTGCTTTCAGGAGGGAAGCGTTCATCATCCGCGCATCGATCCTGCCGGCCCACCGATGCCCCGAACGCTCCGCCACGGATGGACCCTCGGCCTGCTGCTTGCGTCGGCAACCGCGTGGGCTTCCGATGGCCCCGCTCAACCGCAGGCCGCCGCCTTCGACGCCGCGTTCGCCAAGGCGTTGCGCGAGGGCATGGGCACGACGCCGGCGGAGGGCACGGCCGCCGTCGAAGCACTGCGGGCCACCTTGCCCGCCAACGACGCGTTGCGGAGCCACCGTTTCGATGCGATGGCCTGCGGTGCCGCACAGCGCGATCGCAAGGCCGCCCTCGCCAAGGCCGACACGCTCCTGGCCGCCGAACAGGCGCGACCCTCGCCCGACCCCACCAGCCTCGCCCTGCTGTACGCCTGCCGCGCCGCCTACCTCGCGCTTGGCACGGACACGGCCATCGTGGAGAGCGCCTACGACGCCGCCGTGGAAGCGGCCGAACGCAGCAATGACCCGATGTTGCTCGGGCAGCTGCTCTCACTGCGCTCCAGTGCGCACTCCCTCTCGGGCGAATTCGCGAAGTCGTTGATCGATGCCTTGGCCGCCCAAGACGTGCTCGACGATTCGGGCGAGCCGTTCGCGATCGCCGCCAACCTGCAGAACGTGGGCATCGCCTACCGGCGCATGGGCGAGGCTGCGCGCGCGGAGGAGTACCTGCGACGCAGCCTCGAGGACGAGGAGATCCGCGCGCGCTGGGCGTACCAGATGGTCTCCCTGCTGCAGCTCGGCTACCTCTACGACGAGAGCGGGCGATATGACGAGGCGCGGCGCATGCTCGCCGACGCCATCGAGCTGTGCCAACACCAAGAGAGCCATTCGGACTGCGGGTATGCCCGCGTGGGGCTCGCCGGGGTCGAGGTCAACGACGGCGCGCCGCGCCGCGCGCTGGCGGCGCTCGAACAGGCGGAAGCGGACTTCGCCGAGTCCGGTGACCCCGGAGATCCGACCATGGTGGCGCTGGTGCGTGGGCAAGCGATGGCCCGGCTCGGCCGGGATGCGGAAGCCCTGGCCCTGCTCGACCGGGCGGTCGCGACATGGACCACGGAAGGCAACGACCGCTACCTCGCCTTCGCGCTCCCCGAGCGCGCGCGGCTGCTGGAACGACTCGGACGCGAAGCCGACGCCGTCGCCGACCTGCGGCGTTTCATCGAATCGCACGCCAACGACGATCGCCTGCGCGCGGAGCAGCGCACCGACTTCATGCGCGAGCAGTTCGACGCGTCGCGGCGCGAGGTCGAGAACGCCGAACTGAAGGCCCGCGAAGCCCTGCGACTGCAGGAAATCGAAGGCCTCAACGCCGCACGCCGCTGGCAGTGGACCGCGATCTCGCTGGCCGTGGTGCTGGTGATCGTCCTGCTCGTCGTGGTGGCACGCCAGATCGCCAAGGCCCGCCGACTGCGCCTGCTGGCGATGACCGACCCGCTCACCGGGCTCGCCAACCGCCGCCATACCGACTACCGCGGCAGCGAGGCCTTCAAGATGGCCCGGCTCACCGCCCAACCGTTCTGCGTGCTCGCCATCGACATCGACCACTTCAAGGCGGTCAATGACACGCACGGGCACGCGGTCGGCGACACCGTGCTGCAGCGCGTGGGCCGCGAATGCCAGCGCACGCTGCGCAAGCTCGACCTCATGGGCCGGATCGGTGGCGAGGAGTTCACCGGCCTGCTGCCGGAAACGGCCGAGCCGGCCGCGCGGCAGGTGGCCGAGCGCCTTCGTACCGGTGTCGAGTCCTTGGATCTCGACGACGTGGTTCCCGGCCTGCGTGTCACCATTTCGATCGGCGTGGCGCAGATGCGCGACGCGGATCCGGATTTCGCCGGTGTGTTGGCCCGCGCCGATGCGGCGATGTATCGCGCCAAGCAAGGCGGCCGGAATCGCGTCGTTTCAGACGAAACGGCTTGACGCCGCCTTGACAAAGGCAACGGCGGCGGGTTCAAGTGGGGCCATGCGCCACGACCTGCTCACGCTCACCGTCACGACGACCGCCCTCGGCGGCGTTATCGGTATTCGCGTGCCGGTCGCGGGTGTCACCACCACGACCGGCACCTCGAAAGGGCCGGGGTGGCCGAACTGATCCACCACCCCGCGCCGGTCACGGACGCGGGGTTTCCCATCCAAGACCGGCCTCCTCCCAGGAGTCGCCTTCATGGATGCCGCCCCTCTCGCTGATGCCCCCGCCGACGCCCACTGGTCGGCGACGCTCGCGCCTGACGCCCACAAATTCGGCGGTGCCGCGCTGTCCGACGCCGCCGGCTTCCGTCGCGCCGCCGCGCTGCTGAAGTCGGGTGCACCGCGCCCGCAGCTCGCCATCGTCTCGGCCACCTTCGGCACCACCGACCGTCTGGTCGCCGCGCTGAAGAGTGCGCAGGCCGGCCGCGACCACGCGGACCTGCCCTTCCTGCTTGCGGCGCACCGCGCGCTGCTTGCGCCCCTCGGCCTCGCGGGCGATCTGCTCGACGCCGACTTCGCCGAACTCGAAGCCGACCTCGCGCACTTGCGCGCCGGCCGCGCCGATGCCGGACAGGCCGCACGTATCAGCGGCGCCGGTGAGGTGTGGTCGAGCCGATTGCTTGCCGCCGTGTTGGGGCGCGACTGGGCGTGGCTGGATGCGCGTCGCCTGCTGGTCGTGACCCATGGCGAGCTTGGCGCCCGCCTCGACGAACCGGCGACGAAGGCCGCGCTGGCGGATTGGCGCCGCGCGCACCCGCAAGCCAGCCTCGTCGCCACCGGTTTCCTTGCGCGACTCGCCGACGGCACCGCGACCACGCTTGGGCGCAACGGCAGCGATTACTCGGCGGCGCTGTTCTCGGCGCTGTTCAAGGCGCGGGAACTCACGATCTGGAAGGAAGTGGACGGCCTGATGTCGGCCGATCCGCGGCTGGAACCCGAGGCCGTGGTTCTGCCCGAGCTGAGCTACGCGGAAGCCATGGAGCTCGCCTACTTCGGCACCAAGGCCCTGCATCCGCAGTCACTGGCCCCGGCGATGGCGGCCGGCATCGCGCTCAACGTGCGCGACGTGCGTCAGCCCGAGAAGCCCGGCACCCGCGTGGTGGCTAACCCCGCGCCGTCGGCGAACCCGGTCAAGGGGCTCTCGCTGGTGCGCGGGCTTGCGGCGCTGGAGCTGCAGGGCTCGGGCCTGATGGGCGTTCCCGGCAGCGCCGAGCGCTTCTTCGCCGCGCTGCATCGCGCCGGAGTCTCGGTGGTGATGATCACCCAGGCCTCGAGCGAGCATTCGATCTGCGCGCTGGTGCGCCGCGAACAGGCCGAGGCCGGCCTCGCCGCCGCGCGCGCGGAGTTCGCCGACGAGATCGCCGGCGGCCACGTGCAGGGCATCGCGCTGGAGCATGACCTCGCCGTGCTGGCGGCCGTCGGCGACGGGATGATCGGCACGCCCGGCATCGTCGCGCGGCTCTCCGGCGCGATCGCCAAGGCCGGCATCAGCCTGCGGGCCATCGCGCAGGGCTCGAGTGAGCGCAATGTCTCGCTGGCGGTCCGCGAAGCCGACGCCGAACGCGCGCTGCGCGTGGCGCACACGGCGTTCTGGCTCAGCGCGCAAACGGTGTCGATCGGCCTGATCGGCCCCGGCAACGTCGGCGGCGCCCTGCTTCGGCAGATCCTCGAAGCGCAGCCGCGCCTGAAGCGCGAGCGCCAGCTCGATCTGCGCATCCGCGTGGTGGCGAACTCGCGGAAGATGCTGCGTTCCGACACCACGCTGGCCTCGCTCGACCTCGAACGCGGCGAGGCGCTCGACCTCGACGCCTTCGCGAAGCACGTGAAGAGCGAGCACATCCCGCACGCGCTGATCGTCGACTGCTCGGGCCGCGCCGACATGGCCGAGCGCTACGAGGGCTGGCTGGCGCAGGGCATCCACGTGGTGACGCCCTCGAAGCACGCCGGCAGCGGTGATTCCGAACGGCTGGCCGCGCTGCATCGCGCCGGTGCGAAATCCGGCGCGCGCTTCCGCTACGAGGCCACGGTCGGCGCCGGCCTGCCGGTGGTGATGACGCTGCGCAACCTCATCGACACCGGCGACGTGCCGCGCAGCATCGCCGGCCTGTTCTCCGGAACGCTCGCCTGGCTGTTCAACCACTACGACGGTTCGCGGCCGTTCTCCGAATTGCTGGCCGAGGCCCGCGCCGCCGGCTACACGGAGCCCGATCCGCGCGACGACCTCTCGGGCACCGACGTGGCGCGCAAGGCGGTCATCCTGGCCCGTGAAGCGGGCTGGCCGCTGTCGCTCGACCAGGTCGAGGTCGAGAACCTCGTGCCCTCGCAACTGCGCGACGTGCCGCTGCCCGAGTTCCTGCAGCGTCTCGGCGAGTTCGATGCGCCGATGGCCGAGCGCCTCGCGGCGGCAAAGGCGCAGGGCCAGGTGCTGCGCTACCTCGCCGAAGTGGACGCCAGCGGCACCGCCACCGTCGCGCTGCGCGCCGTCGAGGCCATGCATCCGGCGGCCTCCGCCCAAGGCACCGACAACCTGTTCGCCTTCCACACGGCGCGTTACCACACGCGTCCGCTGGTGGTGAAAGGCCCGGGCGCCGGCCCGGACGTGACGGCCGCGGGCGTGTTCGGCGACATCCTCGCGATCGCCGCACATCTCGGGGCGAAGCTGTGACGCGTCGCGAAGCAACGGCCTTCGCGCCGGCCAGCAGTGCCAATCTGTGTTCGGGGTTCGATCTGCTGGGGCACAGCCTCGAAGGCTGGCGCGACCACGCGACGGTCCGGCGCATCGACGCGCCCGAGGTGCGCATCGAAGGCATCGAAGGCGTGGTCACCGCACTCCCGGCGCGCGCCGAGGACAACACCGCCGGCGCCGCGCTGATCGCGATGCGCAAAGCGCTGGCGCTGCCCTTCGGCTTCGCCGTGCGGCTGCGCAAAGGCATTCCGTTGGGTTCGGGGCTGGGCGGCTCGGCGGCATCCGCCGTCGCGGCCGTGGTCGCCGCGAACGCCCTGCTCGACGCGCCGCTGCCCGCGGAGGCGCTCTACCCCTTCGCACTGGACGGCGAAGCCGTGGCTAGCGGCAGCCGGCACGGCGACAACATCGCCCCCGCGCTGTTGGGCGGCCTCGTCGCGGCCTTCGACCCCGCGCGCGCGCCGCCGGTGCGGCTGCGGGCACCCGACTGGCTGTTCACCGCCGTGGTGCATCCGGCCGTCGTGTTGGAAACGCGCGTGGCCCGCGCCGCCTTGGCCGAGCCTTACCCGATCCAGAGCATCGTCAAGCAGACGCACCATCTCGCCGCGCTACTGCTCGGTCTCGAACGCGACGACGAGGCGCTGGTCCGCCAAGGGCTCGACGATGTGCTCGTGGAACCCCGGCGCGCCGCGCTGATCCCCGGCTTCGCCGCAGTGAAGCGCGCAGCGCTGGACGCCGGCGCGCTCGGCAGCAGCATCTCCGGTGCCGGCCCCAGCGTGTTCGGCTGGTTCCGCGGCCGTTCGGCCGCCGAAGCCGGCGGCGCCGCCATGCAGCGCGCCTTCGCCGATGCCGGCCTCGCCACCTCCCTTCTTGTGTCACCCGTGGCCGGACCCGCCGCGGGCCTTGTCGATTCCCAGGACTGACCGATGCGTTTCGTTTCCACCCGCGGGGCCTCGCCCGCCCTGCCCTTCGGCGCCGCGCTCGGCGCCGGCCTCGCCCCCGATGGCGGCCTCTATGTGCCCGAGCGCCTGCCGCGCCTCGATGCCCGCGACATCGAGGCGATTCCCGACGGGCGCCTTGCGGACACGCTCGCCGCGCTGTTGCGGCCGCTGCTCGGCAACGACCCGCTCGCCGCGCGCCTCGATGCACTGTGCGCGGAAGCGGCGAGCTTCGAGGTGCCGCTCTTTCCGCTGCGCGGCAGCGGCGACCACCTGCTGGAGCTCTTCCACGGCCCGACGGCCGCGTTCAAGGACCTGGCAGCGCGCTTCCTCGCGGCATCGCTCTCGTCGTTGCGCGCGCCGGACGCGCCGATACAGACCGTTCTCGTCGCGACCTCGGGCGACACCGGCGCCGCAGTCGGCGCGGCCTTCCACGGCCGCGAAGGCTTCCGCGTGCTGATCCTCTACCCGGACGGCAAGGTCTCGCCGGCACAAGCACATTCGCTCGGCGCGTTCGGCGGCAACGTGCGCGCGCTGCGCGTGGCGGGCAGCTTCGACGACTGCCAGCGGCTGGCGAAGCAGGCGCTGGGCGATGCCGCGCTGCGTGCCGAGGTGCCGTTGCTCACCGCGAACTCGATCAGCCTCGGCCGCCTGCTGCCGCAGATGGGCTACTACGCCATGCACGCGCTGCGCTTCCAGCGCCGCCACGGCAGGCCGCTGGGCTTCATCGTGCCGAGCGGCAACCTGGGCAATGCCGTGGCCGCACTGATCGCCCGCTCGATGGGCCTGCCGATCGGCGAGGTGGTGCTGGCGACCAACGCGAACCCGACGCTCTCGGAGTTCTTCGACGGCGCGCCGTACCGCGGCCGCGATGCGATCCCGACACTGGCGAACGCGATGGACGTCGGTGCACCGAGCAATGTCGAGCGCCTGTTCTGGCTGGCCGGCGGGGACGAAGCCGCGGCGCGCTCGCTCATCCGCGTGCAGCGCGTCGACGACGCGCGCATCCGCGCGACGGTGGCCGCGGCCGAAGCCCGGCACGGCGTCGCGCCCTGCCCGCACACCGCCTGTGGCCTCGCGGTGCTCGAAGACCTCCGCGCTGCCGGCGACACCCGCGACTGGGCCGTGGCCGCCACCGCGCACGCGAGCAAGTTCCTCGACGTCGTGGGCCCGCTGCTGTCGAGCGCGCCCGCCGTGCCGCCCGCGTTCGCGGCGCTGCTCGCGCAACCGGCGCAAGCGGACGCGATGGCGGTCGACAGCGAGGCGCTGGCGGCGATTCTTCGCGCGGAGTGGTCGGCGTCCTGAGGCACACTCTGGCGCCCTCCCCCACGTACGCCCTGTCATGTCCTACGTTCGCTGCCTGCGTGGCCTTGCTTCCGGAATCGAGTACTCCGCTGATGTGCCGATGAATCTCGACCCGGCCGATGGTCGGCCGGTCGAGATGGTGCTCGACATCGAGCGCCTCGCCCGCGAGAAACCCGATGCCGCGTGGTACGACCCGCGCCGCAATGACCTGTGGCGCTTCGGCGGCCTGCTCGCCCTCGACATCTCCGATCCGAACGATGCCGCACACATCGTCGCGCTCGGCGAAGGCCACACGCCCGAGCTCGACTACCGCGACCACGCGGTGGCCAAGGCCGCGGGCCTGTCGCTGTGGTTGAAGGACGAAGGCCAGCACTGGCCCGGCTTCGGCGGCAACCCGACGCGCAGCTTCAAGGACCGCGGCATGGCCATGGCCGTCGCGCAAGCGCGCCGTCTGGGCCTGAAGAAACTCGCTGTGCCCACGCAGGGCAACGCGGGTGATGCGCTGGTGCGCTACGCGCTGGCCGGCGGACTCGACGTCGTGGTGGCGATGCCCGAAGACACGCCGCTGCCGATCATGGGCAGCGTGGCCGTGGCGGCGAAGAAGCACCCGGGCCGCGTCACGCTCGAACTGGTCGGCCCGACCATCCGCGAGGCCGGTGCGTTCCTGAAAGAGCGCTACATCCCGGAGGGCTGGTTCTCGGTGGCCACCTTCCAGGAGCCGGGCTGGCGCATCGAAGGCAAGAAGACCCTCGGCCTCGAGATGGCGGAACCCAAGGACGACAGCACGCGCTGGTCGCTGCCTGATGCCGTGATCTACCCCACCGGCGGCGGCACCGGGGTACTCGGCATGTGGAAGGCTTGGGACGAACTCGAAGCGCTCGGCCTCATCGACGCCAAGCGCCCACGCATGTACTGCGTGCAGAGCGAGGCCACCACGCCGCTCGTGCGCGCGTTCGACGCGGGCGCCGACGACACCACGGCCCTGCCCGCCGGCAAGACGATCTCGACGGGCTTGAACGTGCCCGGCGGCGTCGGGCATTTCCGAGTGCTGCAGATCATCCGCGCCAGTGGCGGTGCAGCCATTGCGGTATCCGAAGCCGAGACTGCCGACGAGCTGCAGCGCGTATGGCGCGAGCGCCAGCATTGGATCAGCCCCGAGGGCGCGGCCTGCCTCGCGGCCCTGCCTCAGCTGCTCGATCGCGGCCTGCTGAAGCGCGGCGAGCGCGTGGTCGCTGTCAACACGGGGTCACTGGAGAAGTACCTCTCCGACCTGCGCGGGATCCTCGGCGCCTGAGCGGCGGCGTTCGAAGAGCACCCACGCCAGCGTCAGCCCGCCGAGCAGCCAGCAGTAATGAAGGCTGCCAGCGAGATCCAGCGGCGAGATACCGCCCAGCGAGGCCGCCAGCAGGATCTGCGCGCCCCAAGGCAGCAGGCTCTGGGTGACGCAGGCGAAGATGTCGAGCAGGCTCGCTGCACGAGCCGGTGACACGCCGTGCTCGGCGGCGATGTCCTTGGCGATCGGCCCCGACAGCAGGATCGCCACCGTGTTGTTCGCGAGCAGCGCGTCGCTGCCGGCGACGAGGCCGGCGATGCCGAGCTGGCCCACGCGCGGGCCCTTGCGGCCACGCGCCAGCGCCTCGATGCGGGCGACGAACCACGCGAAGCCGCCGTCGGCGCGGATCAACGCGCCCAAGCCCGCGACGAACAGCGAGACCAGTACGGTGTCGGTGACCGACAGGAAGCCCTTGTGGACATCGGCAGTGAAGCCGAGCACGCCGTAGTCGGCGAAGCCGAGGCCGAAGGCGCCGGCCAGCAGCACGCCAATGGCCAGCACGGCCAGCACGTTCACGCCGAGCACGGCGAGCCCGAGCACCGCGACGTAGGGCAGCGCGAGCCACGCGCTCGGCGGGTCGGCGGGGGGCACGGGCTGCGCGTCACCGGCGAAGGCCAACAGCACGAGCGTGCCCAGCGCTGCGGGCACGGCGAACTTGAGGTTCTCGAGGAACTTGGCACGCACGGTGGTGCCCTGCGAGCGCGCGGCCGCGATGGCGGTGTCGGAGATCAGCGACAGGTTGTCGCCGCAGGTGGCACCGCTGAGCACGGCGCCGAGCACCAGGGCCTTGTCGAGCGAGGCGGCATCGGCCAGGCCCAGCGCGATCGGCGCCACGGCGGCGATCGTGCCCATCGAGGTGCCGAGCGCCAGCGCGATGGCCGTGGCCAGCAGGAAGATGCCCGGCAGGATCAGCGCCGCCGGGATCACCGACAGGCCCAAGGCGACCACGGCCTCGACACCGCCCGTGGCCCGGCTCACCGCGGTGAAGGCGCCGGAGAGCAGGAAGATCAGCAGCATCAGCTGCACGTCCTTGTCGCCCATGCCCGCCAAGAGCCGATCGAAAGCCGGCGCGCCGCGGCGATGCGCCAGCCACAGGGCCAGCGCCAAGGCCGGCACCAGGGCCACCGCGGCGGGAAGCTGGTAGAAGGCGTTGGCCTCGCCGAGCGCGGTCAGCGTGAAGCCGACGCCGCAGAACAAGGCGATGAACAGCAGCAGGGGCGAGAGGGCGAGGAAGGACGGCGGCGAGGCCGAGGGCGCGGTCGGGGACACGGAGGCTCCGGAAAAAGCGAAGCCTCGGCCGCCACGCGGTCCGGGGGAGAGGGGCGAGCGACGGCCGGGGCTTCGAAACGGGTTCGATCGGCCGCATCAGCGAAGGAACCGCCCAAAGGACGGTGGCGATGCGGCGATGGCCCTTATTCCACTCCGGACATCACGCGAGGGCAAAGGCGCCTGGCCCATGCCCTCATGCCATTCGGCGATCAGCTCGCTTGGACCGCGGCCCAATAGCCCCAGAGCAGCTGGCCTGAGAGCACCAGCAGCAGGATCCACGTGCCCAGCGTGCCCCAGAAGCGCCCGAAGCTCGTGCCTGCGGAACCCGAGAGGCCCACCGCGTGCAGCACGCGGGCGAGCACCAGCCCCGCGCCGCAAACGTGGACGAACACCACGCCAGCGCCGTTGTTCTCCGCCACCAGCAGCATCACCAGCATCAGGGGCACGTACTCGACGGCGTTGGCTTGGGCGCGAATGGCACGGGCGAGCCCGGCATCGCCGCCATCACCAATGCCCACCTTCAACCGACGGCGGAGGCCGACGATCCGGAACGACAGGGCGAGGATGAGTAGCGCACACAGGGCGGCGTAGAGGCCGGTGATCATCAGAGCAATCCTTCCTTCCAGGGGCCGGTGATGGCGACGGTGAAGCCCGGCGTGTAGACGTTGACGAACAGCCAGCGGCCGTCCGGGGAGAAACAGGCGCCGGCGAACTCGCTGTTGGAGTAGTCGCCGGTGAGCCCGTGGAAATTCTCGTAGATGCCGTTGTTCTCGGCGAACTGGAACAGCCCGCCCTCCGGTGTCAGCCCGAACAGCGACTGCGCCTCCTTGCGGTAGCTGTCCTGGCAGAGGATCAGGCCACCGCGCGGCGACATCGCCAGGTTGTCCGGGTAGTACAGGGTTTCCTGCGCCGGCGACTCGAACACCAGCTGCAGTTCGGAGGCCTTGGCGTCATAGGCCCAGACCTGCCCGCTGTTCGCGTCGCCACCGCTGGTCGACGTGAAATAGATCGTGTCGCCCTGTGCATAGCAGCCCTCCAGACGGATGAACGCGCTGCCGCCGTTCGCCAGGCCCTCGCGGACGTTGCCGTCCGTCTTGCCCGATGGCCCGATGCCACGCTCGGGATGCTCGATGGCCACCCACGTCGCCTTGAAGCGGTCGCCGTTGCGATGGCCCCGGCGCAGGTCGGCCGCACCTTCGGCCTTGAGCATCCACAGCGTGCCGCCACGGGCCAGTTCACCCTTCACCGTCGGGACGAAACGATAGAAGCCAGCAAACGGATCAGCATCCTCGGTCAGGTACACATCGCCACTCGCCTCGTGCACCGCCGCCGCCTCATGCACGCGCTGGCCCATCGCGACCAGCGGCTCGGCGTTCGAGGCGCGGTCGAACGGCACGTCGAACACGAAGCCGTGGGCGTGCTTCAGGTCGACCACGCGCTCATCGAACACGGCGCGGCCGCGGTCCAGCACCTGCTCCTCGCAGGACAGCCAGCTGTGCCAAGGCGTGATGCCGCCCGAGCAGTTGCGCAGCGTGCCGGACAGCGAAGCGCGGGATTCCAGCAATTCGCCCTTGTCGGCATCGAACACCATCGTGGTGGTGCCGCCGTCGACGTCCGGGTCGTAGGTCATCGGCGCGTCGCCGAAGGTGCCGCGATCACCGTCGCATTCGTGGTTGCGCACGAGGGTCAGCCGCGAACCGTCCGCATGCACGATGCCCATGCCGTCGTGGTGCGAAGGCGTCGGCCGTCCATCGCTCATCGGCGTGGTCGACCAGCCGAAGCTGCGGTAGCTGAAACCGGCCGGCAGCTTCAGCAACGGCAGGCCGGTCGTGGCATCAGCAACTGGGGACAGCGGGCCGAAGCCCGCGATACGCCCCGCCGGCAGGCCCGCATGGGCGAGCAGCCGGCCGAACGGCCAAAGCCCCAGCGCGGCAGCTCCGACGGTGGACGCGGAGAGCGCGAGGAAGCGACGGCGGGCGAGGACGGGATCGGGACGCATGGGTCAAGACTCGATGGGCGGAATCCGCAGTGGATCAGGGTTCGATGACGATCGACGTGGCGAGGATCTGCCACTCGCGACCGGCTTCGATGCCACCGCCGCTCTCTTCGTTGTAGTGCTGGGCCTGCTCGGCGCTGAGCTCGACCGGCTTCAGTTCGCCGAACACCACGGCGGTGCCGCTGGCGTCCTTCGGCAGGAAGAATTCGTGCCCGGTCTTCACCCGGATGCCCGTACCGCCGGCGTCGAGCATCACCCAGCAGCCCTTGGCCTGGCAGACCTGGGTGATGCGTCCGCTGAACTTCATCGTGTGGCCGCTGTGGTGCTCTGCGTGGGCGAGCAGCTCGGTGACCGGCATGGCGTCACCGTCGGGCATCGGCTGCCCGTAGGACGCGGCCGAGGCCAGCGGCGAAAGGGACAGCGAGAGCAGCAGCGCGGCGGCGAGGCGGAACGGAGCGGTGCGCATGGGGAATCCTTGGGTGGGAGGAACGGTCAATGGGGCAAAGGCGCGCCGGTGAGCACCGGGAGCTCGTCGCGGGTGCCGTAGCGGCCTTTGTCGTCGCGCGCCACGCGCGCCATGGCGCAGCCGTGGTCGTGGGTGAAGTAAAGCCGGACGTCGCGCTTCAGCATGTCGTCGAGGAAACCGCGCTTCTCGTCGATGAGCGTCTCGGGCGAACGGTCGTAGCCCATGGTCACCGGCAGGTGCACCCACGGCCGCCCGGGGATGAGGTCGGCGCAGAACACCACGCCACCCTGCCCGCCTTCGCCGACGATCTCGGCCAGCATCAGGCCCGGCGTGTGGCCATCGCTGTGGTGGAAGCGCACGGCGGCGCCGAGCGCACGGCTGTGGTCGCCCTCGACCACTTCGAGGCGGCCGCTGGCTTCGAGAAGGGCGCCGAGTTCCGGGATGAAGCTGGCGCGGTCGCGCGGATGCGGCGTCTTCGCCCGCGCCCAGTGCGCGGCGCCGACGACGAACGTCGCGTTCGGGAACAGCAGACGCGGCGGCTGGCCTTCGGCCCAGGGCGCCAGCAGGCCCCCGGCGTGGTCGAAGTGCAGGTGCGAGAGCACGACGACATCGACGTCCTCATGCGAGACGCCGGCCTCGGCCAGCGAATCCAGCAGCACATGCTGCGGTTCCACCACGCCGAAACGCTCGCGCATCTTCGGCTCGAAGAAGGCGCCGATGCCGGTTTCGAACAGTACGGTCTTGCCGGCGAGGCCCTTGGCCAGCAGCGCACGGCAGGCCAACGGGATGCGGTGCTGCTCGTCGGGCGCGATCCACTGCGACCACATCGCCCGCGGCACGTTGCCGAACATCGCGCCGCCGTCGAGGCGCTGCGAATTGCCGAGGATCGACCAAAGACGGATGCCGTTCGTCGCACTCACCGGAAGATGCCTCCGTCCTGCGTGCTGCCCTTGCCGACGGTCTTCCAGCGCGGGTCGGCGCCGGCTTCGACATCACCATCCGTGAGGTCCCAGGTCACGACCTGCATGTTCCCCCAGGTGCGCGGCTCTTCCTTGATGACGTGGCCGCGGCCCTCGAGGCCGGCACGAAGCTCCGGCGACAGCGCGTCCTTCTCGATCGAGACTTCATCAGGCAGGTACTGGTGGTGGACGCGCGGCTCGGCCGCAGCCTCGAGCGCCGAGGCACCGGCATCCAGCGCCAGCACGCCCTGGATCACCATACTGATGATGCGGCTGCCGCCCGGCGTACCGAGCACCGCGATCTGGTCGTCGCCCACGACGATCGTGGGCGTCATCGACGACAGCGGGCGCTTGCCCGGCGCGATGGCGTTGGCGTCGTCGCCGACGAGGCCGAAGGCGTTCGGCACGCCGGCCTTCACCGAGAAGTCGTCCATCTCGTTGTTGAGCAGGAAGCCGGTGCCCGGGATCAC